>CAZQCG010000016.1:0-30965 GCA_964592425.1 uncultured Chloroflexaceae bacterium | reverse complement strand
CCGCGACTTCACCCCGGCCCGCGTTGTCCTGCCCTCGCGAGCTGAGCGCGAAGCCGCCACAGCCCAGGCACGTGGAACTGAGCCGCCCCCTGGCCGCCGCCCCTTCGCAGCGCCGCCATCCCCGCCGCCCACAGGTGGAACTGAGCCAACGTCAGGTGCCGCACGGGATGAGGGCACTGGTACCGTCGTTGTGACAGCCCGTAACCTGAATGCTGTCCGCAGCATAATGAGCCGGCTGGTCCAGGATCTTGGCCCGCAGAGTGTGGCCCTGACCGACCGCGCCGGGGTTGTGCTGGTTGATGTAGGTCAGGTGAGCAATCTGTCGATGCAGGTTGTGCTGCCACTGCTCGCAACTAACTTCTCAACCTCGGGCGAACTGAGTCGCCAACTGCGCGACGAAAATGCTACCAGTGTCTACATCCACGAAGGCACTTATGTCGATCTCTACTGCTTTGAAGTAACTCAGCGCTTTCTGCTGGTGCTCGTCTTCAACAAAACCATGGTCATCGCCAAGCTTGGGGCGGTCTGGATCAGTACCAAGCGTGCCGTGCGCGAACTACGCCAGGTTCTTGGGGCAAGATCTGGCTAATGAGTCACTTGGCATGCCGCCTGCCATAAAGGTGAAGAGGCAATACCGCAGAAGTAACGCTGTGAGACCTGACAGGTCTGGCGCAGGTAACAGCCTTAGTTTTGCTCTACTGCGTGAAGAGGTTTTTCTTGAGCGGGGCTGCGCCCCTCTCGCTCCCAGCTATGGCACCGAGCACAGCAAGTGACCGATTAGTTTATTAGGAATCTATGGCAGGCAACAGCTTTGGCACGCTCTTCCGCCTGACAACCTGGGGAGAATCGCATGGCCCGGCGGTCGGCTGTACGGTTGACGGCTGCCCCGCCGGGCTCGCACTCAGGGTTGAGCAGATCCAGGCCGAGTTGAACCGGCGCCGTGTGGGCCAGAGCCGGGTCAGTTCACCGCGCCAGGAGGCCGACCAGGTACAGATCCTCTCAGGGGTTTTTGAGGATCGGACAACCGGGGCTCCGATCACGATGCTGGTCTGGAACACCGATGCCAAATCGGGTCACTACGAGCAGATCAAAGCGCTCTACCGGCCCGGCCACGCCGACTATAGCTGGGACGCCAAATATGGCTTTCGCGACTGGCGTGGCGGGGGGCGATCAAGTGCCCGCGAGACGATTGGGCGGGTGGCCGGCGGAGCCATCGCCCGCCTGTTGCTGGCCGAAGCCGGGGTCAGCCTTGTTGGTTACACCTTACAGCTTGGCGATCTGCGGGCGCAGGTCTTCGACGAGGCCGAAATCGAGCGCAATATCATGCGCTGCCCCGATCCCGCAGTAGCTGCCCTGATGGTTGAACGGGTCGATCAGGCGCGCCGAGAACTCGACTCGCTCGGTGGGGTGGTTGAGGTACGCGCCCGTGGTGTGCCGCCCGGCCTCGGTGAGCCGGTCTTCGACAAACTCCAGGCCGAAATCGGTAAGGCCATGTTCTCGATCCCGGCCATCAAGGGGGTCGAGATCGGGGAAGGCTTTGCCGTCGCCGACCTGCGTGGCTCCGAGCATAACGATCCCTTCGTGCGCCGCGCCGACGGCAGCATCGGCACAAGCAGCAACCGCCACGGCGGCATCCTGGGCGGTATCTCCACCGGCGAAGAGATCGTCGTGCGTCTGGCGGCCAAACCCCCCGCAAGTATCGCCCGGCCCCAGGCTACCGTCGACCGCGAGGGCAACCCGGCGACCATCGAGGTGCGCGGGCGGCACGACCCGACCGTCCTGCCTCGGCTGGTGCCAATCGCCGAGGCGATGCTGGCCCTGGTGCTGGCCGACCACCTGCTGCGCCAGCGCACGGCGCGCCTATGAACCGGACACGCGACTCCTATTCGCTGCTCGTCGCAGCCATTGCCGGGCTCTGCTGGGCGGCGGCCCTGGCCCTGTTGCTCTTCGGCGGGCTCACCCCGGACGACCCGCCCCTGGCCCTGCAGCGCATCCTCTTCTCTGTGCTGATCCTGGCGGCACCCCTACTCACCTTTATTCCCGTCGAGGCCCATATGGGCTTGCACGGCCTGACGGTCGAGGGCACCATAGGGACGGTGCTGCTGCTCTACTGCCTGGCCCTGGTACCAGGGCCGCGTGACTGGCTGCTGGCCCTGCCGGATCTACCGGTCTACGGGCTGCTGATCATCGCCGTCTTCCTCTGTGGGGCCGCCCTCAGCCGGCCCTTCATCCATGCCGCCAGTGCGCGCATCTTTCGCTCACGTGCGAGAGCCCTTGATGGTCGCCGCGTTCGCCGCCAATCCTACGAGATCGGCCTGCTGCTTGCCGCCGTTGCCGCCCTGGGTAGCCTGCGCGTACTCAGTTGGGTCAGCCTGCTCTTGTTAACGGTCGCCCTGGTAATTGCCGAGTTGCTCTTCCTGGGGCGCGTCACAACCGAAGCGGCTTGAGAAGGAATAACCCTATGCTCCGTATCGCCATTATCGGCATGGGCCTGATCGGTGCCTCGCTCGGCATGGCCCTGCGCTCCGTCGAGACACGCGAGTCGCCCCTGGGACCACTTGAGGTGCTGGGCTGGGATAGCAATCCTCAGGCGACCAGGGAGGCCCGTGGGCGTCTGGCTATCGACCGCGAGGGGCGCAGCCTGGCTGAGACGGTCAGTGAGGCCTCGATTGTGGTGATCGCCACCCCGGTGCAGAGCATGCGCACTATTCTGGCCCAGCTCGGGAGCCTGCTGCCCGCTGGCACGATCGTGACCGACGTAGCCAGTACCAAAGCCGAGGTGAGCAAGTGGGCGGCGGCTAGCCTGCCAGCCGGGGTAGCCTTCGTTGGGGGGCACCCGATGGCTGGCAAAGAGCACGCCGGGGTGGCTGCCGCCGACCCTGCTCTCTTCAATGACGCGATCTACTGCCTTACCGTTAGCAGTAGCACGCCTCCGGCGGCGGTCGAGACAGTCGAGGCAATGGTTCGTATGCTTGGTGCCCGCCCCTACTATATCGACCCCCACGAGCACGATGCCTATGTCGCCGGGATCTCCCACCTGCCGATGCTGCTCTCGGTGGCCCTGGTCGAGATCACCGGGCGCAGCCCAGCCTGGCAGGAGCTCTCCGCCCTGGCTGCCAGCGGCTTCCGCGATGTCTCGCGCCTGGCTTCGGGCGACCCGCAGATGCACCGCGATATCTGCCTGACCAACCCGGTTGGAATCAGCCGCTGGCTCAACGAGATGGCCGCCTTCTTGCTTGACCTGCGCGACCAGATCGAGGCCGGTGACAGTGAGGCCATCGTGGCTCTGCTCGAACGGGCCAAAGCCCAACGTGACGCCTGGCTTGATGCACGACCCGGCCTGCGCCCCGGAGAGGCTGCTTTCCTCAACCAACCGACCATCGAGCGCCCGAACCTGCTTGGCTTCCGCCGCCCCGGAGGATCGCGCAAAGGCTAACTCAGCCAATCAGGGCCTGAGCAAAATCCTGGCGAATGCACCCTTCGTTATGAAAGCGGGCTCAGCATCCATGGCGGCGTTTGGCGGGCGGACACGTGGGTCCGCCCCTACCCGGTGCGGATGCGGGGCAAACCAATCCGTGACACCCATGCGCGCGGGTGTGGCGTAGGTTCTTGCACCGCACCGCCCGCCGCAGGCGGCGTTTGGCGGGCGGACACGTGGGTCCGCCCCTACCCGGTGCGGATGCGGGGCAAACCAATCCGTGACACCCATGCGCGCGGGTGTGGCGTAGGTTCTTGCACACTGTCCCCGCGCCTGGCCCGTAAAGGGGCGGGCTCCCAGGACGAAGGTCGCCTGCGCGACCTCCGCAGCCCGCGCAGGCGGGCGTCGCAGGCGCTAGCTGGCGGCTTCAGCCGCCGGGCGTGCGGGCGCGGCCCGCAAGGCTTTACGTCACACCCGAGCCGGCCACATGGCTTGACATGGCGCGAAACATCGTGCTACACTTCACGAAATAATCCGCCCTAACCTATCGGAGACGCATGTGGATCGTCTTGACATACCCCCTGATGTCGTCATCCGCAGGCTCCCTCTCTACGCACGCAGCCTCCGCTACCTGCTTGAGGAAGGCATTCTCTCGGTCTCCTCACAAGAACTCGGCGAGCGGATCAACGTCACCGCTGCTCAGATCCGTAAGGATCTCTCCTACTTCGGTGAGTTCGGCAAGCAGGGCATCGGCTACGATGTCGAGAAACTTCTGCACCATATCGAGCGCATCCTCGGTCTGAACCAGCACTGGCCGGTGGTGCTGGTTGGGGTTGGCTATCTGGGCCAGGCCATTGCCCGCTACGACGGCTTTCGCGCCGCCGGGCTACAGATCGTCGGCCTCTTTGATAGCGACCCGACCAAGATCGGCCAGCCGGTTGGCGAACTGACAATCGGCGACTATAGCCAACTCCAGGCCGTTGTGCGTACCCAGCATGTGCGCCTGGCGATTATCGCGGTGCCGGCTACCCATGCCCAGACAGTTGCTGATCTGCTGATCGAGGCCGGGGTGCGCGCCATTCTCAACTATGCACCGATCGTGCTGCAAACCCCTGATGATGTCTGGGTGCGCTCGATCGACCCGGTCGCCGTGCTCCATAGTATGACCTACTACCTGGCCCGTGAGGCTGATCAGCAGCAGGAATAATATGAAGCACTTCTCTTCGCCCCGCGCTCAGCCCTGGCTGCTACCCGCCCTGCTCTTCCTGCTGATCACCCTTGTCCTGTTGCCCATCCCCCAGCGTTCCCCACCTGCCCCCGCCCTCACCCTCCACCTCGACCCGCAGCTTGTCCGGCTGAACGCAGAGCCGACGCCGGAACAGGCCCTTGCCGCGCTGCAGGCTCGGAGCGCCGCCCCGATCGATGCGGTCTTCCACCCGCGCACTGGCGTGGCCAGCTTCGTCACCACCCGCCACCCTGCCGAGCGCCTGCCCTATACACCCACCGCCGCCGAAGTGGGCCTGCCCGAAGCCCTTGCCCGTGGCTTCCTCGACCAGAATCGGGTCCTCTTCGGGCTACGCAGCGCCAGCACTGAGTTGCAATTGCGGCGCATCCAGCCTGATGCGCAACTCGGCTTCAGTCACCTGCGCTTTGACCAGTTCTACCAGGGTTTGCCCGTCTTCGGGCACCAACTGATTGTCCATCTTGATCCCCAGCAGCGCATTGTGGCCGTCAATGGCCAGTTCCAGCCAGCGATCAATCTGGCTAGCACCCCGACCCTCAGCGCCGACCAGGCCCTTGAGGTAGCCCTGCGCGATCTCACCCAGAGCCAACTGCTCCCTGCTGAAGCGGCCACGCTGATCATCACGCCGCGCCCCGAGGCAACCCGCCTGGCAGTCTATGTTGACCAGCAGGGCCACGCCAGCCTTGTCTGGCAATTGCGTATCCTCACCAGTGAGCCGCTCGGCCAGTGGCAATACTTCGTTAATGCCAGGCGCCCGCTGGTTGTACACGCCATTGATGACCTGATGCCGATCAAACGCCGCCAGACCTTCACTGCTCAGAATACGACCCGTATCCCCGGTCGCCTGATCATCGAAGAGGGCCAGCGTACACGTGACCCGGTAGCCCAGGCTGCCCACGACGGTGCGGGCCTGGTCTACGACTATTACTTTGATCGCTTCGAGCGTAACTCGATTGATGGCGAGGGTATGGCCCTCATCTCGACAGTCAACTTCGGCAAAGATCCCGAAGACTCGGAGAATGCGGCCTGGGTCGGCGAGTATAACCAGATGATCTACGGCGACGGCGGGCAGATCTTCAAACCATTGCCCTACGCCCTCGACGTGATCGGCCACGAGTTCACCCATGGCGTTATTCAAACGACGTCCGACCTGATCTACGAGTTGCAACCGGGCGCGCTCAATGAGTCCTACGCTGATGTCTTCGGAGCGATGATCGACCGCGAGGACTGGCTGATCGGCGAGGATGTAATGAAGTCGCCGCCCTACCCGCGCCCCTACCTGCGCAGCCTGGAAGACCCCAACGCTGAGGGCGCTTACGACCCCAGTGACCCACTTGGCGGGATTGGTCAGCCAGCATCGATGGACGAGTATGCCAACCTGCCCAATTCGCGCCGCGCCGATAACGGCGGGGTGCATATTAACAGTGGCATCCCCAACCATGCCCACTTCCTGCTGGCCGAGGCAATTGGGCGGGAGAAGACCGAGCAGATCGCGTTCCGCGCCCTCACCCAGTACCTCACCCCCAGCGCCGACTTTGTCGAAGCGGCCAATGCAAGCGCGCGCGCTGCGGGCGATCTCTTTGGCCAGGGTGACGAGGTGCAGGCCGTCCAACAGGCTTTTGCCCAGGTCGGCATCACCAGCGAGGCAAACCCCGGCGGCCCGGTGAGCGAACCCGGTGATACACCCTCAGGTGATGCGGTACCGCAGACACCGCTCCCGCCCCTGCCCGCTGGCTGTAGCGACATGATTGTCTCAGGCGGCTTCGAGCAGGATAGCGGCTGGACAGAGGTTGTGCGCGGCGAGACGCGCATTATCGACACCCAACTGCCGCGCAATGGACGCCGCAGTGCCTGGCTCGGCGGCACCGACCAGGAGACTCTGCAGGCGATCTTCCAGGATCTGACCATCCCGGCCAATGCCACGCGCATCGAACTGAGCTACGCCCGTCTTGTGCATTATGAAACCACCGGCCTGCTCGGAGCCTTCGCGGCTGAGGCGATCTTCAGTACGGCTATTGCCAATACCAGCGGTGACGTACTCGAAACACTCGAAGCGCTGCCCTCCTCCTCCGGTGACGATAGCTGGAATGAAGTCAGCTTCGACCTATCGCGCTACGCCGGGCGCACGATCCGCCTGGTCTTCAGCTCGGAAAACCCGCGCGGCAATGTCTCGAGTATGTTTGTAGACGATGTGCGTATGGCCGTCTGCACTACCGGCAGCGGCCCCAGCGCACCACCTACCGGATCGAAGGACCTGGTCTTCCTCAGTGGGCAGATCATTGACGCCAGCACGCGCCGGGGCATCAGTGGAGCCCAGATCTTCATCATCCGCCCGGAGTTGCGCGCCAGCGACGTTGCCAACGATGACACCATTACTGCCGACGAGGTGCTGACCCTGGGCACTACCGACCGTAACGGCCTCTACCAGACTGAAGCGCCGGTGCAACGGGGGCAGAACTACAGTGTGATTGTGCTTGCCGGCGGCTATCGCCCGATCATTGCCGACGGTGAGGCAATCATTCCTGCCGATGCGGCCAACCCCTTCCGTGTTGATGCCCAGTTGCGCAGGGGCAGGTGAGCATATGAGCCAGAAGCATGAGCCGATCTGCTGTGTCTGTCACGAGCCGCTGACGCCGCCCTTCAAGACCCTTGGTGGGCGCGCCTACTGCGAGCGCCACTATGCGGCGGTCAACCGCCCGCATAATGGCTTCTGGCGCGCCGCGCTGTTCCAACTTGTGGGGATGGCCCTACTCGCCGCCCTGGTAGCCTACAGCGCCGAGGCCTTCATCGGCCCACTGAGCGGCCCGCCCTTGATCATTGCTGGCATACTTCTGGCGATCATCCCCTCGGCCCTCTGGCTGGTCTTCTTTTACCAGCAAGATCGGCTGGAGCCTGAGCCAAAACAGCAGATCGCTGCCGTCTTCCTGCTCGCCGCGCTGCTGGCCGATGTCTTCGGGCGGCGCATCATCAACGAGTGGTTCCGCGTCAACGAGTGGGCCAGCTACGATACGCTAACCTCCCTGCTCGCCTCGATCCTGATCATCGCCGTCACCAGTCAGCTGATCATCTATCTCGTCGTACGGTTGCTGGTCTACGCAACGCCTGAGTTCGACGAACGGATGGACGGCATCATCTACGGTACAGTGGCCGGCCTGGGGGTCGCCACCGTCGGCAACCTCTACTTTGTGTTGGGCAACGACGGTGTCGCCCTCGGCCCAGGGGTCGTGCAGACCGTGACAACAGCCCTGGCCCAGGCCTCCTTTGGCGGCTTGCAAGGCTGGTTTATGGCCGAAGCCAAATTTACGCATCGCCCGGTCTGGTGGGTACCACTTGGCTTTGGCCTGGCCACCCTGCTCAACGGCTGCTTTAGCTGGCTGATCGGTGAAGTGAGCGCCGTCGGCCTGCAGGTTGACCCGTGGCGCTCGCTGATCTTCGGGGTCATGGTGGCCCTGGCTGCCTTCCTACTGCTGGCCCTGCTGATGAGTCGCACCACCGAGGTGACTCTGCGACGAAGGGAGGCCCGATGAGCAGCGCTGAACCAGGCCAGATCTACGATCTGCGCCTGCGCCCCAAGGATCTGGGAGTCATCCTGATCGCCCTGCTCTGCCTGTTTAGTGGCTGGCTGCTGATGCAGAGCACAACAACACGCACGCGCAGCTTCCAGGATGAGCTCACCTCCCTGCGCTTCGCGTATCCTGCCCGGTGGGTCGCCTTGCCGCCGCCGATGAATGTGGTGCTGCTGATCACCAACCCGGCCACCCCTTCGGCCTTTAAGACAACGATCAGTGTTGAGAATCGCCCGATCGACCCGGCCAGCCCGCCAACCCTGCAGGATCTACTTGACCGACGGGTCGAGCAGCGCCAGGCCCAGGTGGCTTATCAATTTATTGGCGAGAGCGAAAGTGAGGTGGGCGGGGCGCGGGCAATTCGCACCGACTACGCCTTCGTCACCCAGCCCATTGTCGAGGCCCGCCGTGATACGCTGCCTGTAGTGGTGCAGACCCGCGAGTATATCATCATCACTGCCGACCAGTCCTACTACATCACCCTGGCCGCGCCCGAGGGTGAGTTTGTGCGGGTGCTGCCGACCTTCGAGCGCATGATCGCCAGCATGGAGGTCTCGTGAGCAACCCGCAGCAACCCGAGAAGCCAACCGCTTTCCCTGTGGGCGGGATCAGCCTGGGGGGCCTGGAAGCGGGTAGCTTCGACCAGCACCTGACGCCGCCGCCCCCCACACCCACCGCCGAGGCGCTGCCGCGCTATGCCCTGCTCAGCTTCCACAAAAGCGGCGGGCTGCGCTTCCAGTCACGTGGGGTGCTGGTCTACCGCAATGGGTGGGTCGTACCACTGCCCGCCGAGGCTGGCCGACGACGCAAATTAGGCCCGGCCGATCTGGCGGCACTCAAGCACGAACTGCTCCGCAGCCGGATCGGGCAGATCAGGCCCAGGCCCGGCCAGCCACAGCCCGATGGCTACAGCTACACGCTCGTCACCCACCAGGCTGGCCACGAGCAGACCCTCGAACTAGATGCCGAGGCTGTACCGGCTGCGTTACAGCGGCTATTGCGGCGGCTCAAGGGCCTGCTGATGTAACGTATGGGGCCGCTACTGATGTCTGCCGGGATGCACCTGCAGCTCAGCAGAACCAGATCGCCTCGGGATAGCGCTCGTGTAATTGCTTATCCATGCCGAGCCAGTGGCCCGAAGGGGTAGCCATCAGCAGCGTGGAAGCTACAAAAAAGGGTGGCATGGTCAGGTTGTAGTACGAGCCAGCGGTAATATTACTGAGCAGAAAGAAGGCGATACCAGCATTAGGACGCACGGCTACCCCGAACAACATGCTGATCGCTACGGAGATCTGCCCCAGCACAAGCACCCATGCCACCGGCTTGTACCAGGGAATGGCGAAATGGCGCAGGTAGGCCGCCGAGAAGCACTCAGGGTCGATCTCAGAGAGACGCTGAACAAAGTGCTCACGCATAGCCGGGCTAGTCAGCCAGCCATGGGAGATCTTGTGGTAGGCCCCATAGAGAAAAAAGGCCCCAAAACCGTAACGTAGCGCAAGAATCGAACCGGTAACTACTCGTCGCAATTGAATGTTCACACCGCTTCCCCAAAATTGTCGTTGACCAGGCGCGTCAGGGCTGCAACCGCCTCGTGAGCATCATCACCTTCAGCCTGGATGTGAATGCGCTGGCCGAAGGTGACGCCGATCTTCATCACATCAAGAATGCTCTTGGCATTGCCCGCCGCACGTTCGGGCCGATCGAGATTGCGCACCCGCACCTCGCAAGCGAAACGAGCGGCAATCTGCACAAACTCTTTCGCCGGACGCATATGCAGACCGACCTGATTAAAGATGGTCAGCATAACTTCAGCGGTAACCCCGGCCGGGTGATCCTCGGTAATGGGCGGCGCATCGAGGGCCGACGGATCTTCCGCTGTAGGCTCGTTTGGAGCAAGCGCCAGGCCCTTGGCATCAAGCGCACGGGCAGCAGCACGGGCCACTTCGTACAGCGTCACGCCAGGGCGCGTAGCCTCGACTGCCGCCACCAGGGCACCCTCAACCAGCGGGGCTCCGCTGAGTAAGAAGGGGCGGCCACTCAACTCCAGGGCCATCTCGGCACTCATCACTGCGCTACCCATATCAACCAATGCCAGCACCGCTTCGACCTCGTGGAGCTCGGCAATAGCCTCGCTAATCAGGTCGGCCGACGTGCCAAGGTCACCATCGTGGGTGCCTCCTGCGGCAGCAATCGGGACACGGCCCTGGGCCATCTGAGCGGCAAGATCGCGCACGCCACCGGCAATGGCGGCACTATGTGAGATGATCAGGATGCCTATCATACCATCGATTCTGGATTGAGGATGCAGCATCCTCGAGGTGGGACGGCAAGCCAGTCGCTACAGCCCGTAGGCTTCGGCAAGGATCATGATCGGGTGCGCCGAAGCCACGCCTGTGGCATGGGTAATCTGCCAGCGACAGGTCTCGCTGTCACAGAGGGCCATGTCAGAGCCGGAGTGGCGCACAAAGTCGAAGAGTGGCGCACCAACATCCATGCCAATCTGATACTTCTCCGTCTTGAGGCCATAGGTGCCAGCAATGCCGCAGCAGTCGGCGTGGCTCTCTTCGAGCACCAGGCCGGGCACCAGGCCGAGTACATCGAGCACCGGGCGGCCAAGCCCGTGGGCGCGGTACTGACAGGGCGGGTGGTAGGGCAGCCGCCGGACGATGGGCCGGAAATCGGTGCGTAGCTCACCACGCTCAGCCAGGTCACGCAGAAACTCAAAAATGTCGTAGGTGCTCCTGGCGACCAGTTCAACCTCTTCACCATGCATGTCAAGAATGGCCGGGGCCTCTTCCTTGAGCGTCAGAGTGCAACTGGTGCTTGTCCCAACAATCGGCAGCCCCTGGCGGGCGTAGGGCAAGAGCTTGCGCACGTTGGCCGCATGGGCCGCCGTAGCACCCTTGAAGTCGCCGTTGGAGATCAGCGGCAGGCCACAGCAGTTTTGCTCGGCCAGAATGACCTCAAAGCCGTTATGTTCGAGCACGGCCACCGCTGCCTTGCCCACGTCCGGCTCGTAGTAGTTGGTCGCACAGCCGTGGAAGTAGACCACCTGGCGTCTGGCAGTTGCCCGCCCATTGAACGCCACGGGCGGGGCGGCTGTCTGCGCCACGTTGGGCTTACGGCGCTTGAACCAGCTACGGAAGCGGTAGGTACTGGCGGCGGGGAGGGGGGCCTTACGGTGGATGCCCAGGATCTTCTCGATTGCCCAGCGGGCTGGGGCCAGCTTCAGGCCCAGGTTGACCAGGGGGGCCTGGGGACCTGAACTGAGCGCCCCGACCAGACCGGCCCGGGCAATGATCCAGTTGCGAAAAGGCAGACCACGCTCGGCCACGATCTGCCCGCGCGCCCGCGCATTCAACTCGGCGATGCGCACACCAGTTGGACAGACCTGGTTGCAGACCCGGCAGCCCGAGCAGTAATCGACCGACTCATCGGGCACCGGCTGAGCATCGCGCCGGAAACGCTGGGCCTGTGGCCCCACATACTTCGGCCCAGGGAACTTGTCGGTCACTGCGGCGACCGGACAGGCCGTGGTGCAGATGTTGCACTTGATGCAATGATCAAGCGACTGGATGAGCGAGAGTTCAATCAGATCCATTTTAGCTTTGTCCTGCCGCATAGCCTGTGGCGAGGGCCACGCCCTCCAGACAGCCTTCACGGATCGGGTCGTAGCCAGCAATGATGCCGCCGGCTGCGACAAGGTTCTGATAGACCACCCGGTGCGCCGCGTCGAGCGGGCGTAGTTGGGCATCGACAGCCAGACCGGACTTGAAGACCGGCTGGCCGGCCTCGGCCAGGAAGCGCTGGTCGAACCACACGGCACGACCTGCGGGGGCCTGCACCGGCAGATCAAGCGCCGTCTCGCGCACGAGGCCATCAGGCGCGGTGCGCAAGCCACCGCCGAGCACGCCGCCAGTAGCCAGCACCCAGCGCCGAGCGGTGTGGCGCTGCTCCCGAGCGGCAGCTTCGCTGTAGACCGCCAGCAGGATGTCGCCATCGGCCTCGGCCCGCTGCACTGGCGCACCGATCTGCACGCGCACCCCTGCCTGTTGGGCGGCGGTCTCCAGCACGCTGAAGAGGCGCAGGCCTGGCACAGAGGTCGGCAGGGTCGGGATCTCGAAGATCAATGCCCCGCTACGGGCCTGCAGGTCGTTTACTACCGCCACCGCGTGACGTAAGCCAAGTACGGCGGGCATGCCGATGCGCACGAAACCACTGCGGCGGACATGTTCGGCCAGGGCCGCCCCAACCTGCTCACGCACGGCAGGCCGTTCGAAGAGACGCGCCAGGGCCACCGGGGTCAAGTCACGGCGCTGGGCAGCCGAGGGCAGGTCAAGGTAGAGCCCCTCGGCATTGCAGCCCTGGCTACGCAGATTGGCAGCGATCAAGGGCGGGAAGAAATCGCGCAAAGCGTGGAAGCCAACAATCAGAGTTGGGCGACCATCAGTCAACTGGCGCGCCTCACCGGCAATCATCGTAATTGGCGCGAGGCAGGTGGGGCGCAAGGCACCGACGGCGGTCGGTAGGTACAGCGTGTGGGCCGGGCTGCCGACCAGGGGGTAGGCGGCGGCGGCACAGGCGGCCCGCAGCCGGGCCAGGCCACCCTCAAGGGCGGGCAGGCCCGCCAGGGCATAGGGATGCTGCGTCTGTTCGGCGACCAGTTGGGCGAGAGCCGCAGTCGGGTCGTCCCCCGCATCAAGCAGGTCAACACAGCCCGCAGACCAGTGGGTTGCACCATGGCCCATCGCCAGGAGCAGCACGCGCTCGCCGCGTTCAGCCCGCCCAATCGCGGCAGTCAGGCCAGCGATACCTGCCCCGATCACGATCGTCTCGTAGTTCATGGTCGTTTGCCTCGGAGCTATGCCCCGCCGCACTCAGGCCTTCACATACGCGGTAGCCACTGCGGGGTTGTCGGTTACCATGCCGCCGCCCTGTTCGGCGAACGGACGCAGGCGCTGCGCCCCCAACAGGCCCAGGTAGATTTGTTCGTCCAGCCGTGCCTGGCGCAGTTGGTCGCCCCAGAGCACCGGTACCAGGCCCTTCCAGCGCGCCTGGAGGAAGTGCAGCAGGGCATCGTTGGTATTGGCATTGTTCAGGCCCGCCTCGGCCTGCTGCTCGAAGAGCAGCGCAGCGGTGCGGTAGATGCACCAGCCACCCTGGCAGGGGCCCATGCCCATGCGCACATCGCGCCGAATGTCGTCGAGGTTGGCCGCCCCGCTGGCAATGGCCGCCACTACACGCGCCCGTGTGACCAACTCACACTCACAGATCAACTCACCCTGGGCATGCTCGCGCTCAACATCGGCCAGGTGTTTGCCGAGGTAATAAAACTCGGCGTCAAGCCCCCGCACCGGCGTTGGCATAAGCGGTGCCGCCAGACCAGTGAGCTGTGGCCCAGCAGCAATATGCAGCCCCTCGGCAGGCAAAGGCTCGTGGCGAGCATAGCGTGCTGCTGAGCCAGCCAGGCTGACCAGGCTGGCGCGGTGCTCGCTACTCGGGATCGGCAGAGCCTCTTCAGCAGTACGACAGGGGTGGGTATTGCCCAGGCGGTGGGCCACTTCATTGACCGACTCCTCGGCCATCAGGCGGTAGGTTGTCCACTTGCCGCCGACGATCGAGAAGATCCCGCGCACACCATCACGCTGCTCGTGATCAAGAAATTTGAAGGTACGCGGAATATCGCGGTCACTGCTCACATCACGATCTTTATAGAGCGGGCGCACGCCGGCCCAGGCGCGCAGGGCACGGTAGTGACTGAAGCCCGGTACCAACTTCTCGCCCTCTTCGAGCATAAACTGGATCTCTTCCGGCTCGATGCCGAAGACATCAGGATCAGGCACATGCACATCAGTTGTGCCGATCACCGCTACGGTATGGATGGGTACCAGAATGTCGCCATCAGCCGGCAGTTTGCAGCGGTTGACCACCGTATTGACCATGCGATGGTTCATCGCCACCATGGTGCCTTTGCCAGGCAGCACCGTGACCGTCACCCCGGCCAGGGCGGCGATCTTGCCAGCCCATGCCCCGGCGGCGTTGAGTACATAGGCGCAGGTGATATGCTTCTGCTCGCCGCTACGCAGATCTTCGACCAGCGCGCCCGTGACCTGCTCGCCTGTACGCTCAATACCCACTACGTTATGGTAGTTGAGGATCTGGGCACCATAGGCCTGGGCCGAGAGGGCCGTCGAATGGGTCGCCAGAAAGGAGTCGGCTGAGCCGTCAGGCACCTCAAAGGCCCGCGAGATACGCGGGTTGAGCAGCGGCTCGCGGCGCAGCATCTCAGTGACCGAAAGCTCCTGGACGGGCACGCCGGTCTTGCGACAGTTGGCCACAAAGACATCGCCATAGTCGGCATCGTCCCAGGGTGTCACGACAAAGAAGCCTGAGGTATCCTCAAGGCAGTGGGGCATAATCCGGCGCAGGACGATATTTTCACGGGCGCACTCGCTGGCCGACTGGGGATCTTTGGTCACATAGCGGCCACCAGAATGGAGCAAGCCATGGTAGCGCCCGGTCGTCCCGTGGGTGAGGTCGCCCTTTTCGACCAGCACACAGCGAATGCCGCGCATCGCCAGGTCGCGGGCGCAGCCGGTGCCGGTTGCACCGCCGCCAATCACCAGCACATCAGTCTCGATGGTCTGCATGGTGAGCTCTACCTTCACGGTTTCATCAAGTGGGTTTCAGGGAGAGCAGCGCCCTCCCTGAAACAGTTCTACCGAAGCGCCACCGTTATTCGGCCCAGTCGAAGGTGCGGGTCACTGCCTTCTTCCAGCCCTTGTAGAGTTTGACGCGCTGATCCTCAGCCATAGCGGGCTGCCAGGTATGGTCAACCTGCCAGTTGGCACGCATCTCGTCGGTGTTCTTCCAGAAGCCGACGGCCAGGCCGGCCGCGTAGGCCGCCCCGAGGGCGGTTGTCTCAGCGACCTTGGGGCGGATCACCGGCACGCCAAGGATGTCCGACTGGAACTGCATCAGCGTATCATTGAAGACCATGCCGCCATCGACCTTGAGCGCAGTCAGATCGACGCCCGAGTCGGCATTCATCGCGTCGAGCACCTCACGGGTCTGGTAAGCGGTTGCCTCAAGCACGGCGCGCGCCAGGTGGCCCTTGGTGACATAGCGAGTCAGGCCGACAATCGCGCCACGAGCGTCCGAACGCCAGTAGGGCGCGAAGAGGCCGGAGAAGGCTGGCACGAAATAGATACCGCCGTTATCCTCAACCAGGCCAGCCAGGGCCTCCACCTCAGCGGAGCTGGTGATCATACCCAGATTGTCACGCAGCCATTGCACCAGGGCCCCGGTGATCGCAATCGAGCCTTCGAGCGCATAGACAGCTGGCTCATCACCAAACTTGTAGCAGAGGGTGGTCAGCAGGCCATTCTTCGACTGGACAATCTCGGTGCCGGTATTGAGCAGCATAAAGCAGCCCGTACCGTAGGTATTCTTGGCCTCACCGGGGCTGTAGCAGGTCTGCCCAACCATAGCGGCCTGCTGGTCGCCGAGGATGCCAGCCACAGGGATGCCCGCCAGCTCACCGCGTGCAGTGCCATAGACCGCGCTGCTGGGCATAATCTTCGGCAACATCTGGCGCGGAATGCCCATCAGGCCGAGGATCTCGTCGTCCCAGTCGAGCGTCTCGAGGTTCATGAGCATGGTGCGCGAGGCGTTAGTCACATCGGTGATGTGAACCCCACCATCAGGGCCACCGGTGAGCCACCAGGTCACGAAGGTATCGATATTACCGAAGACGATCTCACCAGCCTCGGCGGCGGCACGGGCACCCGCCACATTGTCGAGGATCCAGCGCACCTTCGGCCCGGAGAAGTAGGTTGCCAACGGCAAACCAACCTTGGCCCGGAAGCGATCCTGACCACCCTCCTTGGCCAGTTCATTGCAGATCTGGGCCGTGCGCGTATCCTGCCAGACGATCGCATTATAGACTGGCCGCCCGGTCGTCTTATTCCAGACGACGGTCGTCTCGCGCTGGTTGGTAATCCCAACGGCAGCGATCTCCTTCACATCGATCGCGCCCTTCTGCAACGCGCCACGGATGACGCCCTGGGTGCGCTCCCAGATCTCATCGGGGTTATGCTCGACCCAGCCCGGCTGGGGATAGATCTGCTCATGCTCGCGCTGATCGAAGCAGACGACACTGCCTGAATGATCGAAGATCATACAACGGGTGCTGGTCGTACCCTGGTCGATCGCGGCGACATACTTGGCCATAGCTGAGACTCCTTTGTCTTCTTGTCTAGACGAACGTTAGAACCCTGCCTACGACATCCCCTCCACCACCTCAAGCATGGCCTGAGCCATCAAAAACGCCGAGGTAGCGCCGGGGTCCTGATGGCCGATGGAACGCTCACCGAGGTAAGAGGCGCGGCCCTTGGTAGCCAGCATCGGAATGGTGGCATGCATACCCGCCTCACAGGCAAGCACACTCGCCCGCACTGCCTCACGCAGATCCTTACCGGCGCGGCAAGCCTCCTTCAAGGCATCAACGGCCGGCCCGATCGCATCGATCATGGTCTTCTCGCCCCGAGTCGACTTGCCGCGGGTCTGAATACCCTCAAGGGCTGCCTCAAGCGCCGCTGCCAGATCGTCGGCATGTAGCTCAAAGCGGTCGGCGGTAGCCATACCCGCCCGCAGAAAAGCTGTCCCGTAGAGCGGACCACTGGCCCCGCCCACCGTCGAGACCAGGGTGGTCCCGACCGTCTTGAGGATCGCCCCGATGTCCTTATCGGCCACCCCCGGCAACTTCCCCACGACCGTGCTGAAACCGCGGTCAAGGTTGATCCCATGATCGGCATCACCGATCGCCGCGTCAAGCTGGGTCAGATAGTCACGCTGCTCTTTGATGCGCGCAGCGATCGTCTCGATAAACTTGATGACATGCTCGGCTGTGATCTGCATAGTGATCGTCCCACGTTCTCAAAGCATCTTCTGCGCAGCCGGCAGAAGGGGAGCCAGAGGGGCGCTACCCCTCTGGAAAGCTCCTTACAACCCCCAGCGCAGGGCCGGCGTCAACACCGGCGCATCCCACAGGCGAGTCAGTTCATCATCAAGCTTGAGCAAGGTGAACGAGCAGCCAGCCATATCGAGCGAGGTTATATAGCTGCCGATCAGCTTACGGCTGATGCTGATGCCCCTGGCGCTGAGGATCTGGTTGAGCTCGTTGTACATCAAGTAGAGCTCGATCAGCGGCGTGCCACCCATCCCGTTGACGAAGGCAAGCACATGGTCGCCGCGCTCGAAGGGCAGATCCTCAAGGATCGGGCCAGCCAGCATTTCGGCAATCGCCCGGGCCTCGGCCAGCTTGACCCGCCGGCGGCCTGGCTCACCGTGGATGCCGACCCCAACCTCCATCTCGTCCTCGGGCAGGTCAAAGCCGGGCTTGCCGACATGCGGTACCGTACAGGCCGTGAGGGCCATGCCCATGCTGCGCCCCTGGGCATTGACCTGCTCAGCCAGAGCTTTACAGGTCGCCAGGTCAGCCCCCGCCTCGGCGGCTGCCCCGACGATCTTCTCCAGCAGCACCGTCACCCCTACACCGCGCCGCCCGGCCGTCCAGGTGCTATTCTCGACGGCCACATCGTCGTTCGTAATCACACTGACGACCTCGATGCCCTCGGCGGCCGCCATCTCGGCCGCCATCTCGAAATTCATCACGTCGCCGGTATAGTTCTTGACGATATGCAGCACACCCTTGCCCGCATTGACCGCCTTGGTCGCGGCGAGCATCTGATCGGGCACGGGCGAGGTAAAAACAGCCCCGGGGCAGGCTGCATCGAGCATGCCCTTGCCAACAAACCCGCCATGCATCGGCTCGTGGCCCGAGCCACCACCGGAGATCACCCCGACCTTGCCGCTCACCGGCGCATCGGCGCGCACGATATAGTCAGGGTCATAGACGACCTTGATCAGGTCAGGATGGGCCGCAGCCATACCGGCCAGGGCCTCTTTGACCACATCTTCGGGGGCATTGATCAGCTTCTTCACTGTCAAAACTCCATCTACAAACTAGACGCCCAGGACGATCAGCAGCCCTGCCGCAACCGCAGCACCGATAATCGGCCCGACCACCGGGATCCACGAGTAGGCCCAATCGGAGTCACCCTTGCCGGCAATGGGCAGCACAAAGTGGGCAATGCGCGGGCCGAGATCACGGGCGGGATTGAGGGCGTAGCCAGTGGGGCCGCCGAGGCTCAGGCCAAGGCCCCAGATCAGCGCAGCGACCAGATAGGGGCCAAGCCCACCAGCCAGGTTTTCACCGGCTGCTTTGAAGATCAGGTTGACGACGAAGATCAGGGCGAAGGTGGCGATCGCCTCGGTGAGGAGGTTCATGCCAGGGTTGCGAATGGCCGGGCCGGTGCTGAAGACCGCCAGCTTGAGGCCGGGATCGCTTGTCTCTGGCCAGTGCGGCATATAGGCCAACCAGACGAGCACTGCGCCAATAAATGCCCCCACGAACTGACCAGCAATGTTCAGCATCGCAGTAACAACATCACCACCGCGAATGATCCCGGCGACCTCGCCAGCCGGGTTGAGCGAGCCCGGGCCACCCAGACCTTGCGAGACGAAGACCCCCGACATGACCGCGAAGGCCCACCCAGCGGTGATCACGATCCAGCCTGCATTCTGACCCTTGGACTTGTTGAGCAGCACGTTCGCCACTACGCCATCACCGAGCAAGATCAGGACCATCGTGCCGAACATTTCTGCCAGGAACATGGCTCCTCCTTTGCATAGGCTGCCTTAGCCCATGCATCTGCGAATCCACCAGAGCGTTGGTACACCAGATAATAGACAGCATGAAATAAGCCCAGGGCACTCAGGCCCAGGCGAGAATCTGCTTTAGGGATGGGTCAGGTCGTAGCGTGGGGGGGGGATCCAGTGTAGTGGATGAGCCCCTCGTCGTTGAGTTGCGCGAACACTGGGTTGCGGCAGGGCCGCACTTGGCGGATAGGCGCTTCGCTACGAGTCACACATACAACAGACCTGGCTGCACCGTTGCTTCCAGGTATGAACGTCATCTGCGTGGGTGATGCGTGCGAATGATGGAAGGATAACAAAGCCTGTGCAGGGCGTCAAGACCCTCTACCGGCAGACAAGGGCAAGTTCATGTTTCATTTCTGAAACATGTTGTTGCAGGTGTGTTGCACAGCCGCCCAGAAGACGCTTTCTAGCGTTTGCGCTCAACGCCCAATCACATTGACCCGGCGATGGGCGCGGGTATAGTAGCGCACCTGGCGGGCGAGGTTCGTATCGATCGGGGTAACATAGACCGAAGCGGTGATCGCCCCGGTGACACGCTCGATACATGCGGCGACCTGCTCGGCGGGGGCTCCCTCAGCGCGCAGGCGGCGCAGTTCGGCCTCCCAGGGCACACTACAATGTTCACGGGCGGCAATGCCGACCAGGTCGGGCATGATCCGACTATGGCGTAGCCAGTTCAGGCCCAGGCAGAAGGCGGTGGCCACACATGGCAGCCGTTCGAGGGTTAAGAGCAGCAAATCGGCCTCGCGGGCCACAGCAAAGACCAGCAGGGCGTGGTCGGCTTCGAGCAGTTGCTCGGCGGTGCGCACGGGCAGGTCGAGCAGGCCAGCCAGGGCTTCTGCCAGGGGGCGGGCCAGCGTATCGGCAGCGACCACGGCACTGAAGCGCCAGCCCGAACTCTTACTCAGGGCAATCAGGCGCTGCAGGGTTGTGGCCACTGCGGGGTAGGTGAAGTGGTAACTCTGAGCCTCGCTGACCTGCAGCCCATCGTCGGTAGCTGAGCCGAGGTAGATCACGCCCTCCTGGGCGTAGAGTTGATCTTTGACCGTATTGAGGTGGCGAAACTCACGGTGGCGCTCAACGGTGTTGAGGTTGTCGATCACCTCAGCCTGAGCGTAGGGTGTCCCGGCGAGCAGCAAGGCCCGCCCAAGCGCTGCCACGGCTTCGTCGTAGCGCCGCAGGCCCAGGAGCGTGCGTCCGAGCAGGTTATGCACCTCCCAGTCTTCGGGATAGCTTTGGAGCGGCAGCTGAAGATGCTTGAGCGCCTCGTTGTACTCGCCCCGGGTCAGGTAGATCAGCCCGAGCTCAAAGTGGGTGGCAGCGTCGTCAGAGGCCATGACCAGACAGCGGTGGAAGGCAGCCAGGGCCTCATCGTAGCGTTCCAGTTCGACCAGCACATAGCCCAGGTTGAAGTAGGCGAGAAAATCGCCATCAAGGCTGGCGACGGTCTCGAAGGCATCGGCGGCTTTGGCCAGCATGCCGCTGCGCTGGTAGTAGAAGCCCAGGGCGCTGTGTGCTTCGCGCAGGTTGGGGTTGGCGGCAATGGCCTGACGGTAGTGCTCGACCGCTTCTGGAATCCGGTTGGCACGTTCGAGGGCCAGCCCGCGCTGTAGATACTCAAGGCCCTCATTCCGCTTGTGCTCATGTTCCATTGGCTACCCCGCGAGTGCCTGACGCTGCAGTTCCAACAAGGTTGTGATACCACTGCCAGCCAGATCGAGTAAAGCATCCAGTTTGGCCCGCGGCACCGGCTCACCTTCGGCGGTGGCCTGCACTTCGACGCAGGCACCACTGTCGGTCAGCACCAGATTGCAATCCAGCTCGGCGCTACTATCTTCAAGATAATCCAGATCCAGCAAACCCTCACCGGCAACGATGCCAGCGCTGACGGCGGCTACAGCGCGTAGCAAGGGGCTATGTTCGAGGTGTCCCTGGGTGACCAGCCAGTTGCAAGCGAGGGCCAAAGCCACATAGCCGCCGGTGATCGCCGCTGTACGGGTACCACCGTCGGCCTGCAAAACATCGCAGTCAACCGTAATCAGGCGCTCGCCAAGCGCCAGCGGGTCAAGCGCTGCCCTGAGCGAGCGCCCGATGATGCGCTGGATCTCCTGGGTGCGCCCACCAGCCCCGGCCCGCTCGCGGCGGGTGCGCGTCTGGGTCGAGCGTGGTAGCAGGCTGTACTCGGCGGTGACCCAACCCCGGCCCTTGCCGCGCATCCAGGCGGGCACATGGGCTTCAACACTGGCGGCGCAGAGCACCTGCGTATTACCACAGCTGATCAGGACTGAACCTTCGGCATACGGGGCCGCACCGGGCGTGATCACGACCGGACGGAGTTGGTCAGGGCGACGGCCATCATGGCGGGCCATAGGGTTATCCTGGGGGCAGACAGCAAACCTGCTGGTTGTTTAACATACGCATTGATCTGACTGAATCATAGCATGAGCTAATTTTCAAGGCAAAGGAAAGAAATCGCAACTGTGCTACCACCCAAAGCCTAGACAAGTAGGCGTGCAGCGCGTACAATGCACGGCGGCAGGCTCCGCCCCGGCCCTGGTGCCGGCTTAGCGGCTGGATGCCCCTGGCACCAACAGAGTTGAGGAGCACACATGGTTCGGCTGGAACACGAGATCCTGTTCACCCCCATCCCTGAGCGGATTGTTCGCCTGCGTGAGTTGGCTTATAACCTCTGGTGGACCTGGCACCCTGAGGCCCAGGATCTCTATCGCCAGATTGACCCTGATCTGTGGGAGCTTGATTACCACAATCCGGTCGATTTCCTGCGCGATGTACGTCAGCGCAAGCTGGAAGAGGCTGTCGCCAACCCCAACTACCTCAAGCACTTTGACGCAGTGCTCAAGAGCTTCGATGCCTATATGGGGGCCAAGAAGACCTGGTTCACCCGTCATTATGCCGAAGCGAAGGATGTGCAGATTGCCTATTTTAGTGCCGAATTTGGCCTGCACGAGTCGCTGCCGATCTACTCGGGCGGTCTAGGCATTCTCTCGGGTGACCACGTCAAAGAGGCTTCCGATATGGATCTGCCCTTTGTCGCGGTCGGCTTTATCTATCCGCAGGGCTATTTCCGCCAGCGCCTTGACCCCAGCGGCTGGCAGTTCGCCGAGTATAACAAACTCAACTTCGCCGATGTGCCGGCGATCCCCGCGCTTGACCAGGATGGTCACGAGGTGGTGATCGAGGTTGAGTTGCCCGGGCGCACGATCTACGCTAAGGTCTACAAGTTCCGGGTCGGGCGGGTTGAACTGCTGCTAATGGATACCGACATTCATCCCAACAGTCCCCAGGATCGCGAGCTTTCGGCGCGGCTCTACGGTGGTGATCAGGAGATGCGGATCTCGCAGGAGTTGGTGCTTGGCGTCGGCGGCGTGCGCGCTCTGCGCCGGCTGGGCTATCAGCCTACGGTCTGGCATATGAATGAGGGCCACTCGGCCTTCCTGGTGCTTGAGCTCTGTCGTGAACTGGTGACCCAGGGGGTGGCCTTCGAAGATGCGATGCGCCAGGTAAAGACCCAGTGTGTCTTCACGACGCATACGCCGGTGCCTGCCGGTAACGATGCTTTCCCGCTGCCGATGATCGAGAAGTTCTTCTGGAGCTTCTGGCCGCAGCTCAACCTCACCCGCGACGAGTTTATGAACCTGGCTCTGCAAGATCAGCACTGGGGGCCGACCTTTGCCATGACGGTGCTAGCCCTGCGTGGCTCAAATTACCATAATGGGGTGAGCAAGTTGCACGGCCATGTTGCCCGGGGCATGTGGCAGTGGCTCTATCCCGGCAAGAGCCAGGATGAAGTGCCGATCAGCGCAGTTACCAACGGTGTGCATACCTCCACATGGCTCGCCCCCGAATTGCACCAGCTCTACAATGCCTACCTGGGCAAAACCTGGGAGGATCACCTTGACGAGCCGAAGGTCTGGCAGAAGATCTTCCAGATCCCCGACGAGGTCTTCTGGCAGACTCGTCAGCAGCTCAAGGCGCAGCTGGTCGCTTTTGCGCGTAACCGCCTTGAGCAGCGTTACCAGCACCTGGGCCAGCGCCCGCCGGTCTGGCCGGTGCTGCAAGAGGGCATTCTGACCCTGGGCTTTGCCCGGCGCTTCGCCACCTACAAGCGGGCGACCCTGCTCTTTAAGGATCTTGAGCGTCTGAAGTACCTGCTCAACCGGCCTGATCGACCCATCCAGATCATCTTTGCCGGCAAGGCCCACCCCAAAGACGACCCGGGCAAGCACTTTATCCAGAACGTCTACCAGCTTGCCCAGCAGCCGGGTCTGGCCGGGCGGATCGTCTTCCTTGAAGAGTATGATATGGCGGTCGGGCGGGCTATGACCCAGGGCGTCGATGTCTGGTTGAACAGCCCGCGCCGGCCTTACGAGGCCAGTGGCACCAGCGGTATGAAGGCCAGCCTCAACGGGGCCCCTAACTGCTCGATCCTCGACGGCTGGTGGCCCGAAGCCTACAATGGTAAGAATGGCTGGGCGATTGGTGATGAGCGCGAGTATGCCAATCAGGACGAGCAGGATTGGAACGATGCCAATTCGCTCTACTTGCTGATCGAGAACGAGATTGCCCCGCGCTTCTATGATCGGCGCGATGCCAATGGCGCGCCCACGGCCTGGGTGCAAGTCTGCAAAGAAGCCATTGCGACGGTGGCACCAAGCTTCAGTATGCGGCGCATGCTGGCCGATTATATGCGCGAGCTCTATATGCCGGCAGCGGCGCATAACGAGATAACGGAGTAGTTGGCGGGGTGCTGATCGCCCGGTTGCTCACAGCGCTCCGCGCCCATTTCGGGCACCTGACCGGGCCGGCTGCGCTGCATCCCTGGTGGCCGATCTTTGGTGATGATCCGCCCTTTGAGATCCTGGTGGGCGCGGTGCTGGTGCAACAGACCCGCTGGGAGGCGGTTGAGGCGACGCTGCTGCGTTTGATCGAAGCGCAGCAGCTCAGCCCGGCGGCCATCGCGGCGAGTGACCCGACGACGCTTGCGCTCATGCTGCGCCCGGTCGCCTTCTACACCCAGAAGACGACCGGGCTGATGCTGATCGCCCGCCATCTTTTGACGAGCTACGCGGGCAGTACGGCCCTGATGCTGGCCCGGCCCACTGCCGATCTGCGCGAGGAACTGCTTGGCCTGCCACGGATTGGCCGTGAGACCTGCGACGTGGTGCTGCTCTACGGGGGCGGGCATCCCATTTTTGTGGTCGATGAGTATACCCGTCGCCTCTTTGAGCGGGTCTTTGCCCAGATCGCAGCAGACGGCGCGCCGCAGGCGCGTCCGATCTGGCGCCAGCCCTACGAGGCGGTGCGCCGCCATATCGAGGCTGAGCTTACCGCGACCAGCGAGGCTACTCTCTCGCCTGTCTCACTCTACGCCGAACTACACGCCCAGATCAACGAGGTCTGTGTGCGCTATTGCCTGAGCCGCCCGCGTTGCGACGGCCCACCGGCTCGGCGGGTCTACAGCCGTCAGGCCGGGCGCGAGAGCTACCATGGGCAGCACGCAGGCTGCCCGCTGCGCCCCTTCTGTGGATACTATCAACCTCAGGAGGCGAGGAAGACGCCGAGGGTGGTGTAGAAGGGGGCGGGACTCTCAGCCATAGGCACATGGCCACAGCGTTCGAGCAGCAGCAGCGCGGCGTTAGGCAGGGTGTGGGCCAGAGCCGTACTTGCAGCCGGAGGGAAGAGGGCATCTTCGCGTCCGGCAATCACCAGGGTGGGCGTCTGGATCTGGCGTGCCGCCGCGATCACCAGCGGGTCGCCGGTGCTGCTAGCCGTCTCAATGGCGACGCGGGCATCCATCGAGGCCAGGTCAGCGGCCCCGAGAGCCAGGGCGGCGTAGGGAAGTTCATCGAGACGATGGACGGCCTGGGCGGCGAGCAGGATGGGCAGGGGTGGGGTCATCCAGAAGATCTGGTTCCATGGGCGAATCGCCGTCAGCCAGGGTGTCCAGAGGGCCAGCCAGGGAGCCCAGAGGGTTGCGTTGGCACGGAGGGCGATGTGCATTGAGGCAAGCAGCGACTCTTCGGCGGCGCTGCGGGGCAGCCCAAAGCTGACCAGGGCCATACGACGGATCTGGTGGGGACGGGCGGCGGCCAGGAGCAGGGCCAGGGCTGCGCCGAGTGAGTGGCCAGCTACGGCAAGCACGCCAAGCTCAAGGGCATCGATCGTCTCACTGACCACCTGGCTCAGGCCAAGCAGGCTGGCCGGGCCATGTGGGGGCGGCGATTCGCCGCAACCGGGGAGATCGATCGCAATGACATCATAATACTCGGCCAGGGTGACATAGGCCCCTAGCCAATAGCGCGAAGAGCCCCCCCAGCCATGAATGAGCAGGAGGGGCGTTCCTTCACCGCCACGCCGATAGGCGAGCGGGCCTGTCGATAGATTGAGGTAGCGGACAGGGGGGAGTTGCATGAGGTCTCGCTGAGGCGCCGACGCGGGCGTGCAGGTTTCAAAAGGGGATCGACAGACTTGATCGCAATGATAATCCGGGCAGTTACAGGACAAAGCCTGTTCCTGGTTGCGTAATCTTGTGAAGGTTGTTATGCTGCACCTATGAGCTTGACCGTTGCGATTTCAGCTCCACAGCAGTATGCTGGGCAGGCGCAGACCTGGAGCGGGACAGCCATGGTCGAGTGGGTATGGTCATGCTGGAACAGCGCTTAAACATGGGACAGGCAGGTCGTGGAGCGCATTACGATACTGAAGGTGGGGGGCAATGAGCTGGACGATCCCGCTTTTGTGGCGGGGCTGAGCACGGCGGTGGCGGCTTTTTCCGGGCCGCTGGTGCTGGTGCATGGCGGTGGGAAGGAGATCAGTGCAGCGCTTGATCAGGCGGGCCTGCCGGTGCAGTTCATTGATGGACTGCGCGTAACGTCGCCTGAAGCGATGGCGGTGATGCAGCAGGTGGTCTGCGGCACGCTCAATAAGCGCCTGGTGACGGCGTTGCTGGCCCTGGGCGTGCGCCCGATCGGGCTGAGTGGGCTCGACCTGGGCCTGTTGCGCTGTGTGCCCCACCGTCCTGGCGGGGCCGACCTGGGCCGCGTCGGGCGGGTCACTGCTGTGGAGGCCGCGGCGCTGCGTGTGCTGCTACAGCAGGGCTGGACGCCCGTGCTGGCCCCAGTGGCACTTGGGGCGGAGGATGGCCTGAGCTATAATGTCAACGCTGATATGGTGGCCCAGGCGGTTGCGGCAGCCCTGCCGGGCGCTGAGTTGCTCTTTGTCAGCAATGTGCCAGGGGTGATCCTGGCAGGGCAAGTAGTAGCCGAGCTTGATGCGGCGGCGGTCGCCGCTGCGATCAGCGATGGCCAGATCCATGGCGGGATGGTGCCGAAGGTACGGGCCGCCCTCGCGGCCCTGGAGGCCGGGGCCGCCTCGGCACGCATCACCAACCTGGCGGGCTTCGCCACTGGCGGCACCCGTTTCGTCGCATGAGCAAGGCGAGCCAGGCAAGATCCATACGCCAGGTAGGTACGCACTAATGAGCAACGAGCCC
Organism: uncultured Chloroflexaceae bacterium; assembly: GCA_964592425.1. GTDB lineage: Bacteria > Chloroflexota > Chloroflexia > Chloroflexales > Chloroflexaceae > Viridilinea. The sequence continues at coordinate 4,443 of CAZQCG010000016.1, read as the reverse complement.
CCTATTCACTATGTGGCTGCCGGCGATATTTTTCAGGGCCTGCAGGCCCATGAGCGCGCCGAGGTTGAACAGTTGATCGCCTACAGCCGCTACCCGGCGGGGCAGATCTTTCATGCGCCTGACGAGCCTGGTGAGCAACTCTTTGTGTTGCGTAGCGGGCGCGTGCGGATCTATAAGCTCTCGCCAGAGGGACGAGCGCTCACGCTGATGGTGCTTGAACCAGTGACGATCTTCGGTGAGATGACCCTGGTTGGTCAATGGCTGCACGACACCTTCGCCGAGGCCCTGAGTGAGTGTACGATCGGGGTGATCGGGCGGGCAAGCCTCAACCGGATTCTTGAGCGTTATCCACCGGTAGCCATCGCTTTTATGCAGCTGATGGGCCAGCGTCTGCGGGCGCTGGAAGCGAAGCTGGCAGATATCGCTTTCAAAAGTGTGCCCCAGCGCCTGGCCAGCCTGCTGCTCAACCTGGCCAGGCTCACTGGTGAGGCTGAGCAGCCGGGCGAGGCAGCGAGCGTGGTGCGTTATACCCATCAGCAACTCGCCGAGATGATTGGCTCGTACCGCGAGACGGTCACCAAGGCGATTGGTGATCTGCGCGAAGCCGGTTTGATCCGCATTGAGGATGAGGCGATTACGCTGATCGATCCGCTCCGCCTCCGTCGCCTGGCCCAGGGATGAAGAGCTGGTAAACCAGCTCGCGCAGCTCGTCGTCGGAGCGCTTCTCGTACCAGGGCTGCTGGTACAGCATCTCGCGCAGGCGCTGGTGCTTAGCCATTTCGTCGCGCAGCTCCTGGCTGATCGGAGTCTGGATCGTCATCGCGCGGGCGATCGCCTCGTAGCTGCGCAGCAGAAGCGGGTCGCGGGCGATCTGCTCGTAGAGCTCGGGGAAGCTGCTCTGGATCACCGTGAGCTTGGCGATCAGGCCAGCCGGGGTCATACGACCCTGAGCGCGATCCAGGATCAGGTGTAGGCGGAAGATGTTGAAGCTGCGCTTGACCTTGCGTGGGTTGCGTAAGAGGCCGGTGGTCATCAACGCGGCGACGGAAGTGGCCTCGTCGCCGGTCAGGCCAGGCAGTTTCGGCAGGCGGTTAGCGAGAAAATGGTGGATCGAGCTCTGCGCCAGCGGCGGTAGGGCGAAGGGGATCTGCACGATCTTCTCGAGGTAATCGCGTTCCGGCACCGGGAAGGCCCCCAGCGCTGTGCCGCGCTCGCTGAGGGCGAACTCCTTGTAGCGGATGCGGATGCCCCGCTCGATGATCTCGCGGTCCACGCCGAGCACAAAGACGCAGCCACGGGCGTCGAGGAAGACCTTGATCGCTTCAAGCACGCCGATGGCCTGATCAGGCAGACAGCGGTCGAGGTCGTCGATGAAGATGACCAGGCGATAGCCAGCCAGGTTAGCCCACTCTTCGATCAGCCCCCTCAACTCGTTATAGAACTGTTCCAGTTGAAGTAGTAGCGGTACGCCCCGCGCACGAATTTTTGCTCGTTGTACCACGACCCGCCACGTAACCTCTTTCCTGCGTCTGCCTCCAGGTATGCGTCGGCCCACTCGTCCTCCAGGGCATATGGATAGCCCTTCCCATACTGCGTCGCGCACCACTCCCAGACATTGCCAGCCATGTCGAGGGCACCGTAGGGGCTCGCCCCGCCGGGGAACTGCCCGACCGGCGTCGTCTGCCCAATGCCCGCCTCTTTGCTATTGCAGCGCCCGGCCTCCCATGTGTTGCCCCAGGGCCAGATGTGCCCATCCGGCCCCCACGCCGCTTTCTCCCACTCGGCCTCGGTTGGAAGGCGAAAGAGGTGGCCGGTCTGGGCACTCAGCCAGCGGCAGTAGGCCACCGCCTCGAACCAGCTTACCCCCACCACCGGGCAGGTCGCACCGTTCCACTTTGCATCGTCCCAGTAACCTGGCTTAACGATCCGCTCCTGCTCACGCCACTGCCAGCCTGCCTTCGTCCAGTAGGCCTGATTGCGATACCCATCCCCCTCCACAAAGGGCCGGAACTGGGCGTTGGTCACCGGGGTCTTGCCAATCCAGTAGGCGGGCAACTCCAGGCGGTGCTGGGGCTTCTCGTCGTCGCGGGCATGCTGGTCGACGTCGCTACTGCCCAGCAGGAAGGGGCCAGCCGGGATGGGGAGAAGGGTGGGCACCCACGCTGGGAGCGCTGGAGGAGGAGTGACGGGTGGGCGATCCGGCTTCGGCGGAGCAACTGGCACCGGCAAGGTCATCGCGTTTTGCATTGCCTCAACCCGCACGATCTCGTCGGCCAGTAGGTTGAGGCGGCGCTGCAGGCGCACCTGCTCGGCGGGGGCTATCGCTCGCTCGCGATGAGCTGTGACGGCCTGCTGTTCGACGCGCAGGTCGGCCAGGTGCTGCTGGAGCGCGGCCCTTTGCACCGCCTCGGCTGCGTTGGGCATGGCGACCCCTGCGGGCAACGGCATGCCCAGCCACTCGGCAAGCGCCACGCTGAAGAGCGGGCTGCGTGGCACCCAGTAGCGCCCGGCGGGGCGGGCCAGCCCCAGCAGATCGAGGCGCTCGGTGCCATCGTCCGTGCGGCTGGTGCGTTGCGCTGCACTCAGCAGGTGCCGGGCGGCGTCTTCCAGCCCCAGCTCGCTGATACTCCGCCGCAGATGCTCCAGCAGTGGGTCGTCCTGTTCCAGCAGCGCCCAGGCCAACTCCTCGACCGTGGTCTCGTCAGGCTCGTCGCCCGCGAGGCACTGGGCGGCCAGCAGTTCACCCAGGCGCTGGGTGAAATAGGGATGCCCGCCTACCCGCGCATAGACCACCTGGCCCAGGGCCTGCGCCCTGGCGGGTTCAACCCCAACCAACATCAGGCCGTCGGTGATGATGGCGACCGCGTCGGCCTTGTCCAGATCGCCCAGGCGCACGATCTCGCAGACATTGCGCAGAGCCGAGGCCTCGACCACGGCCAGGCGGTAGAGCTCGATACCGCCCGCCAGCACGACCTGGGCTTTGGCAAGGGCCGGGCTGTGCAGGCGGCGGGTATGCAGAGCGCGCAGCACATGGGCCAGATCTTCACGGGTGGCGTCGGGCAGGGTGCCAAGCTCATCAAGCAACAACACCATGCGTTCCAGCCCGTCTGCGGCCAGGACTTGCTCAAGGAAATCGCCGAGGGCTGGTGCGTCAAGGGCAACGGGCGGGGACGCTGTCGTTGGCAACTCGTGGGTGACCGCACGGGCCAGGTGGCGGTAGGCCTCGGGTGAACTGGCCCGCGGCAGGCTCTGGAAATCCACCCGGCAGACGCGCACACCCGCATCGATCCGTGCGCGCAGGCGATCTTCCAGGCGTAGCAGCACCGTTGTCTTGCCGTTCTGGCGGCCGCCGTAGATCAGCGGAAAGAAGTCGAGGTCACTCAGGCAAGCCTGCTCAAGCCGGGCAAGCTCGTCTACCCGCCCACGGAAGAGCGGGTGGTTCAGGCGCAGGGCACCTGCGCGTGTGAATGGATTGCGCGGCCGGGTCATTGGTGTAAGACCTGGTTCAAACCGGCTTGATCATCTGGGGACAACCTGCCAGCGTAATGATTCACATAAGCCCCCTTGATCGAGGCTCTGGTTCACTACGACTCTATGCAATACTATCTTGATCGTACAATCGCTACCGCCGCACGATATGCTGATGGAGCCATGTGATGAGATCGGCACGATCTATGGCTCCGGCCGCGAGGCGGAGGATGACATACTCCTGTTCGTCAACGGACGCGACGATCTCCCACCCATTGAGAATCAGAAAGAGTTCCATTGCGGCATGCCCAATCCGCTTATTGCCATCGACAAAGGGATGGTTGCGAATCAGCGCATACCCCAATGCTGCGGTTTTCTCAACGAGGGACGGATAGAGATCATGCTGATCAAAGGTGGCTTGGGGTTGCGCCAACGCGGACTCCAGCATGCTGCGATTCACGAGGCCGAGCAATCCTCCCGAATCAGCTATGACGGCGTCATAGAGCGCCAAGAGATCGGTGAGGGTCAGATACCGAGTCATGCGAGTCGCCGGTACAGATCGCGATTTTTCTGAATCACTGCGGTAATCGCGTCCTGCACTTCTGGGGTTGGGCGACGAACAAGGTCGGCAATACTCAACTGAATCAGATCTTCCGGGGTTATTCCTAAGCCTTTGGCGCGTTCGACGAGCAGACGTAACCGCTCCTCCGGAACATCGAGGGTAATGATGGTCATAGGATCCTCCATCGGCTGTCACATCCTCATCCTCAAGCTAGTATAGTATAGTCCCCTCGCTCCGATGGGGTAGAGATTGGCTTCGTATAGAGAATAGCCTGAGCGCATCAGTACGCGGCGAGTGATGCTGAACTGTAAACCAGCCCGAAACCTTGTCTAACAAAAATATACGCGATCCGCGCCTACGGCGCGGGTGGGGCAGGGCAGGCCCTGCCCCACACCCCATCCCCGCACACAGAA
>CAZQCG010000015.1:38688-100652 GCA_964592425.1 uncultured Chloroflexaceae bacterium | reverse complement strand
GCGCGAATCTGTTCCATCTGCGGTATCCGCGTGCGCTTGCCTGAGGCGACTTTGCTCATGCCCTGCCTCATCCAGGGGCTCCGGCCAGCGCGGCGAGCAGATCACCCTCGGCGGGGATGGGACGGTAGGCCAGGGCGGTGGCCTGTACCTGGCGCAGTACCAGGGCCTGGTCAAGGCTAACCGGGCAGAAGCGCAGGCTATCGCCGGGCAGGAGTTGTGCGGCCAGGGGCAGGTCGGCGCTGATCAGCGTGCCGAGAACGGGGTAGCCGCCGGTGGTCTGTGCATCGGCCATGAGCAGGATGGGCAGACCATCAGGCGGAAGTTGCACAACGCCGGGTACAACACCAAGTGAGGGCAGGTTGCAGGGCCGGGCATAGGTCAGGTGCGGCCCTACGAGCCGGTAGCCCATGCGGTTCGAGGTCGGGCTGACCCGCCAGGTCGCTGTATGGAACTGGGCGAGGTCGGCAGAGGCCAGGCAAGCCGTGTGGGGGCCAGGGACGATCCGCAGGGTTGGCGTAGCAGTGTAGGCCGGACGTTGGGCAAGCGGCCAGAAAGAGCCAGCTGGGGGCAGCGTAGCTGGCGCGGCTATGCCAAGAGGCAGGTGATCACCGGGGCGCAGGGGCCGCCCATCCAAGCCGCCGAAGGCACTCGCCAGCTCGGTTGCCCGGCTGCCGAGCACAGGTGAAATATCAATCCCGCCAGCCAAGGCCAGGTAGGCCCGTGCCCCCCATGCAGTGCGCCGCCCGGTCAGGTGTACAATCTGACCGGCGTTTACCCGCAGGGCTGTCCACAATGGCAGCGGACGTCCATCAAGGCTAGCTCCAAGGTCGGCACCAGTGAGGGCCAGCCTGGTCGCCTGGGTGATGCGCAGGCTTGCGCCACCCGCCGTCAATTCCAGCCCCGCAGCCGTTGGTGGGTTACCCAGGAGCACATTAGCCGCAGCCAGCGCGAAGCTGTCCATCGCACCGCCCTGGGGCACGCCGAAACGTCGCGCCGCCGGGCGGCCCAGGTCCTGGACGGTCAGCAATGGCCCTGAGGTGAGGATCTCAATCATGGGTAGTATCTACTTCGACTGTTTTCACGGGGCGGCTGGCGATATGCTGCTCGCCGCACTGCTTGATGCCGGACTCGATCTGGGTGCCCTGGAGACGGCCCTCGCCGGGCTTGGACTGGAGGGCTATCGGCTTGAGCATGAGCGGGTCGTTAGCCACGGGGTAAGCGGCTCACGTCTACGGGTAGTCGTAACGGCAGAGCAGCCTGCCCGTAGCTGGGCAGTGATCCGTGCGTTGATCAGTGCGGCGTCCCTGCCCACGCCAGCCCAGGAACAGGCCCTGGCCGTCTTCAGCCGGATCGCACGAGTCGAGGCGGCCATTCATGGTGTTCCGGTTGAACAGGTGCATTTCCACGAGCTTGGCGGGGTGGACAGCCTGGTCGATACGGTTGGCGTCTGTGTGGGTCTGGCCCTGCTCGGCATCAAGCGGGTCTATGCCTCGCCGCTGCCCCTTGGGCGTGGCTGGGTCGCCACAGCCCATGGGCCGTTGCCGGTGCCAGCCCCGGCCACCCTGGCCCTGCTCGCCGAGGTCGGTGCGCCGACGCTTCCCGCCCCACCAGGTAGCGACGGCGAACTCGTGACGCCAACGGCGGCTGGCCTGCTGGCCGAACTGGCCAGCTTTCGCCAGCCAGCGCTCGCGGTTCGCCAGGTTGGCTATGGCTTCGGCTGGAAGGAGTTTGGGCGGCTCAACGGTCTGCGGGCCTGGATCGGTACGGCACCAGTTGATCCGCACGCTTATGCACCACACCCACTGTATACCAGCCTGCCTACGCCCGAACCTGATGAGCGGCTGGTCGAGTTGCGCTGCAATCTTGATGACGCAACGGGCGAGCTGGTGGCCTATGTGATCGAGCGGCTGCTGGCTGCCGGTGCGCGTGATGCCTGGGCCAGCCCCCTGGTCATGAAGAAGGGCCGGCCGGGGCTGACGTTGGCCTGCCTCGTTACCACGGAGCAAGTGAGCGCCCTGGCCGATCTGCTGCTGCGCGAAACGCCAACGCTGGGCGTCCGCTGGTCGCCGGTTGAGCGCATGCTGGCCGCCCGCGACCATGTTGAGGTGCCAACCCCATGGGGTGTGGTGCGTGTCAAACGCAAATTGCTCGCGGGGCGGGTGGCCGGCCTGAACCCCGAATATGAAGATTGTGCGACCCTTGCGCGTACCCATGATGTGCCGCTGGCTGTGATCTATGCCGCCGCCTTGCGTGGGGTGGTGGGGTGAGGGCGGGGGCGCAGCAGCATATACCACATATACCACGGCCCCCGCCCGCCGTGCCCCATCCACCGTGCCTCTACGGCCTCAGCGAAGCGTGCTGTCGTCGTCCGAATGCTCCAGGAGGGCCAGCAGGCCAGCCTGGTCGAGCACTGGCACGCCAAGCTGGTTGGCGCGGGCGAGCTTGCTGCCGGCGCTGGCCCCGGCGACGACGTAGCTGGTCTTTTTGCTGACACTCTCGCTCACTTTGCCGCCATGGCTCTGGATCAAGGCGGCGGCCTGCTCACGGGTGAGCTCGGGCAGCGTCCCGGTAAGCACAAAGGTCTTGCCGGCAAGGCTTGTCCCCACAGGCGTGCGTGACGCACCACCCTCAAGTCGCAGGCCAGCCGCACGTAGCCTGGCCACCAGGCGCTGGTTCTCCTCGCGGCGGAAGAAGTCCACAATACTGGCAGCGACAACCGGGCCGATCCCGGCAACCGCTTCCAGTTCAGCCTGTTCAGCGGCCATGAGCGCATCAAGGCTGCCGAAATGGGCGGCCAGGTCGGTGGCAGCCACACTGCCCACGAAACGAATGCCCAGACCAACGATCAGCCGTTCGAGGGGCTGCTGTTTTGAGGCGGCAATAGCTTGCAGTAGATTCTCGATCCGCTTGGGGCCATACCCTTCGACCCCGGCGAAGTGGGCGGCAGTAAGACTGTAGAGGTCGGCCAGGTCGTTGATCCAGCCAGCACTGACAAACTGGTCGGCCTGGCGCTCGCCGATACCGACAATGTCCATCGCCCCGCGCCCGACAAAGTGTTCAACCTTGCGCACCAGCTGGGCCGGGCAGATGCCGAAGTTGGGACAACGCCAGGCCGCCTCACCTTCGACCCGCTCGAGCGGTGTGGCGCAGGCCGGGCAGCTGGCAGGGAAGTACCAGACCTGCTCGCTGCCGCTGCGCCGGCTGAGCACCGGGCCGATCACATAGGGGATGACATCACCGGAACGTTTGATCGTGACATAATCGCCGATGCGAATGTCGCGCTGGCGGATATAGTCTTCGTTGTGCAGGCTGGCGTTGCGCACAGTCACCCCGCCGATCAGCACTGGCTCCAGCTCGGCACCGGGAGTGAGCACGCCAGTGCGCCCGACGTTGACGCTGATGTTGAGCAGGCGCGTGATCGCCTCGCGGGCGGGAAACTTGAAGGCAATCGCCCAGCGTGGGTCACGCTGTACCACGCCCAACTCAAGCTGCTGGGCAAAGCTATCAACCTTGACGACCACGCCATCGGCCTCGTAGGGCAGGCTATCGCGGCGGGCCATCCAGTCGCGGCAGTAGCTGAGCACCTCGGCGAACTGCGTGAAGTGGCGTGCATCGGCATTGACCGGGAAGCCGATCATGCGCAGGTAAGCCAGCGTTTGCCACTGACGGTCAAGACTGATCCCCTCGACGGGGCCGACGGCATAGGCGAAGAAGCGCAATGGGCGCCCGGCGCTGATGCTGGGATCCTTCTGGCGCAAGGAGCCTGCCGCCGAGTTGCGGGCATTGGCAAAAAGTTTCTCGCCAGCCGCCGCCAGACCGGCGTTGAGGGCCTCGAAGTCGGCGCTGCGCATGTAGATCTCGCCGCGCACCTCAATCCGTGTGGGCAGGCTGCTGCCGTCAGTGAGGGGACGCAGACGCAGGGGAATGCCGCGCACAGTGCGCAGGTTGGCGGTCACATCCTCACCCACCTCACCGTCGCCACGAGTGGCACCCTGCACAAAGCGCCCGTTGTGGTAGGTGAGCGCCACAGCCAGGCCATCGATCTTCGGCTCGACGACGAAGCTCACTGGCGTGGTGACGCCCAGCAGCTTGAGCACGCGGGCATTGTGCCACTCGCACAACTCGGCCTCGTCCATGGCATTGGCGAGCGAGAGCATCGGCTGGGGATGGCGCACTTTGGCAAACTGAGCGCCGGGCTGACCGCTGACCCGCTGGGTGGGCGAGTCGGGGCTGAGCAGATCGGGATTGGCTGTCTCCAGGACGCGCAACTCGCGCAGCAGGGCATCATAATCGGCATCGCTGAGGGCTGGATCGTCAAGCACATAGTAGCGATAGTTCGCCTCGCCAATAGCAGCCCGTAGCTCCTCGACACGGTGGGCAGGCTCTGGGATCGGCACAGGCTCCTCCTTGGGCAATGGTTCAGGCGCTTCAGCCGTAGAAATCGGTAAAACCGTCCATATCGAGACGTTCGAGCATCCGGCGCAGCTTGGTGGCGCTCTCCGGCAAAGGCGCGGCGGCCAACTGGGCCGCGCTGACGAGGACCGCCCGGCTCCATGCCGTCGCTTCAAGCCCCAGGGCCAGGCTCAACAGTTCGCTCAAGGCCCGTCGCAGGCGCGGGCCATCCTCGCCACGCAGCCGCGGCAAAACCTTCTGCTTGATCTGTAGATCAAGGGCCTGGGTGGGGCTTAGCGCCCCGTGAGCCTGCTCGATAAAACGCAAGATCTCGCCGAGCAGGCGGTAGCCGAAGGGCTGCCCGCTCGCCGCCACCACCCGATGCACCGCCACCAGGATGGCCCAGATGCCTGCATCGACCGGGCCATCATAAAGCGCCCGAAAAGCCTCCAGATCAACCTCGGTCAACTCGATCAGGGTGGCCCGGTCAAGCAGCTTATCGCTCAGGACGAAGGTACTCTCATCGAGATTAACCGTGCCGATCATGCGCAGGTTGAGCGGCAGCCGTAGCGGATTACTCACCACTCCTCCGCCAGCCAGGGGTGCCTCAGCCAGCGGTGTGCCCAGGTCGATCAGCCCCTCGACCGTCTCCATGGCTGAGAGGATCGGGGCAAGGTAGTACTCAGGCCGGGCCAGGTTCAACTCATCAAGGCAGACATAGTAGGGCTGCTGCGGATCAGCCGCCGCCGCCAGCAGAAAGCGCAGGAAGGGCGTGGCGTGGAAGGCGCCGGTGAGCGCATTGTAGTAGCCCAGGAGATCACGCGCATTATGCCAGTCGGGCTGCACCGCCACCAGCAGATAGGCCGGGTTAGCGTGCCCGGCAGCCACCGCGTAGACAGCGTCGGCATAGAGGCGGGTCAGGCGGGTCTTACCGGTACCGCTGATGCCCGGCAGAATGACCAGCGGACGGGTTTGCAGGGCGACATGGTAGGATCGCAGGGTCAGGTCATTGATCGCAAAACCACGGGCGCGCAGACGCTCGGCGATCAACTCAACCGGCGGGATGGCCGGTGGCGCATAGAGCGCGGGACGCTCGCGCAGAAAGTTGGCACCGCTACTGATGCGGCTCTCGGCCTGTTCCATCAAGGCCTCGTTGAGCGGGAGCAACTCAAGTAGATCGGCCACCAGGCGGGTAGCCAGGTCGGCCTGCTGACTGGCCCAGGGATAGACAAAGCCAGCCCAGAGGTAACTGGCGCGGCTGCTGCCCAGGTAGCGCTCGATCCAGGCTGCACCGAGGGTCGGGCCTGCGTTATGGGCGGGCGAGCGACGATCGCTGGCGACAGCGAAACGGGCCTGACCCTCGCGCCCGATGCGCTCGACCAGAGGCATCCAGACCGGTGCGGCTCGCTCCCAGACCCGGGCCAGGTCGGGCTTGCGCGCATGCCAGAGCTGCAAGCCGACCAGCACCGCCTGTTCGGCGGCGCTCAGCGCCAGCAGGATGCCCGCCCCACGCGGCGGGCGATCAACGGCCAGCCAATAGTCCTCAATCGGGTCACGCCGGCCGCTACCGCGGTGGAGGTAGCGCTGGGTCTTAAAGCTCAGCTCGTAGAGCGGCCACTGGCGGGGATAGCGTTGGGCCGCAGCCACCGCCAGATCCTCGCCCAGGCGCACCAGGATCGGGTGCAAGTGTTCCTGGACGGCCTGCCAGCGCTCGGCGGCACCAGGCACAGCGAGGACGGCGAGCTGCTCAGGCAGGAAGAGCACTGCGCTCATTGGGCGCCAATCAGGCGATGGGCGGCTTGAAGTAGCGCCGGTCGCTGGGCATAATGCCCAGGCCGGGCTGGCCGTCATCGGTAGGCCCAAAGCGGGCGTAGAGCAACTCAATCATCGCGTGCAACTCGGTACACAACTCCTCAAAAGTCAGATCGAGCAGATCGGGGTCGTAGAGCGCATCGTCAAGACTCCAGACCCGCAGGGCGGTGACACTCTGCAGGCGTGCGACCCCGCCGGAGCCGAAGGAGATCAGCCCATCAACCCGCACCACCTCATCGGCTTCAACCAGCGAGCCGTGCAACTCCTGCACCATGTTGGCAAGCACAGGCAAATTGGTCGTATCCCAGGCCAGGTCAGCCCCCAGTGGCAGGAAGTAGGTTACCTCAATATCAAGCGAGGGGCCTGTCTGCGCCTGGGCAAAGAGCCGTTCATCGACAAACTGCTCAATATTCTCAAGCGAATCGGCCCCACGCAACGAGAAGACCGTAAATTCGGGCGACCAGCGGAAGGCGACCACCGCCCGCAACGGCGGCTCAAGCGGCCCACTATCGTCCTCCACTCCATCCGGCAGGCAGGTAATGCTCAGACTACGCCCAAGGGCGTGGGTATCAAGCAGTTCCTGTGTGTAGGCGATATTGAGCCCGCTGCGCTCAATCGTGCCGAGCAAGACGGAGACCACATTCTCGTAGGTCAGCATAGGTTTCCTTCGTTGTGTGTTCTTCTTATTATACACCCCTGGGCGGTACGCGGTACGCGGTACGCGGAAGCGGACTTTGCGCAAGCCCGATGACTTACCGCACACCCGGTTGCTACCTGCTGATAGGCGTGGTATAATCGCGCGCGTTCTTCATTGATCCCCATGTTGCTCGACACAAACGGCCTGGGTGGCGATCTAACGGCTGCGGAAGTGAGGAAGGAAAGTAGGAGCTAAGAAGCCTCTCGCCCAGCGAGTGGCTTTTATTATGAGCAACGAACTACGTACAGTCTGGTGGGAGCCTGGTGCCGTTTGCCTGATCGACCAGTTGCAATTGCCCCATAAGCAGGTAACGCTGCGCTGCCGTGATCTTGAGATGGTGGCTGGCGCAATCAAAACGATGGTGGTGCGTGGGGCGCCGGCGATTGGTTGTACCGCAGCCTATGGCATGGCCCTCGTTGCGCAGCAGAGCGATCCTGCCAGTTCGCCCACAGCCCTGCTTGAGCAACTGGCCGCTGCGAAAGCGACCCTTGATGCGCAGCGTCCAACGGCCGTGAACCTGGCCTGGGCAACGACGCGCATGTTCACCCGCGCCCAGGCCCTGGTGCCTTTCGGCAGCGCAGCCCTGCGGGCCGGCATGCTGGACGAGGCCCACGCCATTCTGGCTGAAGATCTGGCCATGTGCCACGCCATCGGCGATCATGGGGCTCCGCTGATCCCGGCCCGCGGGCAGGTGTTGACCCACTGCAACGCCGGGGGCTTGGCCACCGCCGGTTACGGCACCGCCCTGGCCCCTATCCGCACCGCCTTCAGCCAGGGCCGTCCGGTGCATGTGCTGGTTGACGAGACGCGCCCCTTCCTCCAGGGAGCCCGCCTGACCGCCTGGGAGTTGCAGCAGGCCGGGGTGCCCCTGACCCTGATCACCGACAATATGGCTGGCTTTATGATGAGCCGGGGCAAGGTCGATTGTGTGATCGTCGGGGCCGACCGCATCGTCGCCAACGGTGATGTGGCCAATAAGATCGGCACCTACAGCCTGGCCGTGCTGGCTCAGTTTCATGGCCTGCCTTTCTATGTGGCCGCACCCTCTTCGACCATCGATCTGAGCATGGCCGATGGCGCACTCATTCCGATTGAAGAGCGTGCTGCGATTGAGGTGACCCACCTGCATGGCCAACCGATTGCCCCAACGGGAGTTACCGCTGCGCACCCGGCCTTTGATGTGACACCCGCACAGCTGATCACCGCAATCATCACCGAGCGCGGTGTGGTACGACCGCCCTACGCCGAGGGCCTACGCGCTGTTGTCGAAGCGCGGTTGCCTCAAGCATGACCGCCCTGAGCGCACCCGCGGCTCAGGCGCGGCCCGTACCCTCACGTCCCACTGGGATGGCCTATACCGCTGCATGCCTGCCGGTGCCGCGTGTCGGTGCGCTGCGCAGCGGCCATACCTCCAGCGCAACGGGTATGGCCTCGCTCCGCCAACGTAGCCCCGCCGAGAGTGGCCTGATCCTGAGTGTGGCTGGCTTTCCTGGCCTCAAGCTTGACAGCGAACGGGAGTGCGCATGTCTGAGTCGCTCGTTGAGCGAGCGTGAGCTGAACCTGCTGGGGTTGGCCTACCTGCGTGCCGAGCGTCTGGCCGGTGCCCCACCGCCCGAGCAGGCGAGTGCCCTTAGCGAGCAGATCCGCCAGTTTGAGCGCACGGCCCGCACCCACGCCGAGTTGACCGGCCCGGTCAGCCTTGCTTTGCAGATCGTTGATTGTGAGGAGCGTCCGCTGGCCTACGATCCGGCCCTGCGCGAGGCCCTCAGCCAGCATGTGATTATGCGGGCTGGCTGGCTGCATGACGAGTTGAACCTGGGTACAGGCGGGGCTCTGGTCTGTTTTGACGAACCCTTCCTTGATGCACTCGACTCACCCTTCTGCCCGCTTGAGCGCGACGAGGGCTTTGCGTTGCTCACCCGCGCCCTGGCCGAGACGCCTGGGCCGCGTGGTCTATGTGTGGCTGGCACGCCGGACTGGGCCGATCTGCTGACCCTGCCTGCTGATGTGATCTTTTTTGACGCGTACGAACAGAGCGCTGCACTGATTCACGCAGCACCAGCCGTCTGTGCCTACATCGAGCGTGGTGGGGCGCTCGGCTGGGGCATCGTTCCCAATGATGCCGGGGCGCTGGGCCAGGAACGCGCCGAGACCCTGGCTCAGCGCATGACCAGCAGCGTTGGCTTTCTCACCGATGCTGGCGGGATGGCTCCCGAACAGATCCTGGCGGCAGCCCTGGTCAGCACCAGCGGGCGGTTGGCCCACCTGCCCGCCGAGATCGCCGCCCATGCCGTGGCCCTTTGTGATGCTGTCGCTGCCCAATTGCGGGCCCACTATGGCCTGAGCACCTGAAGGACGAAGGAGGATCGCCTGTGCGGATCGTTGTGACCGGCTCGCTGGCCTTCGACTACATCATGGACTTCCCCGGCTATTTCAAAGATCATATGCTGATGGAGAAGGCCCATATGCTCTCCGTTAGCTTCCTGGTCGACTCGATGCGCAAGATGCGCGGCGGGGTAGCCGGAAACATTGCCTACAATCTGGCTCTGCTCGGCGAGCGCCCGCTGATGGTCGGTGCTGCTGGCCACGACTTCGGCGATTACCGCGCCTGGCTTGAGGCGCAGGGCATTGACACTGCCGGGATCACCACGATCAGCCACGAGTTCACCTCCTCCTGCTTTATCAATACCGACCGCGCCAATAATCAGATTGTCGCCTTCTATGCCGGGGCGATGAGCCACGACCACCTCAGTTCACTGGTTGACCGAGGGCTTGGTACGAACGATCTGGTGCTGATCTCACCAACGACGCCGCAGGCCATCGAACGTTATGCCATCGAGTGCCAGCAACTCGGCATCCCCTATATCTTTGATCCCGGTAAGCAGGCCCCCCGGCTCGAAGCCGAGCATATTGCGGTTGGTCTGCGCGGGGCCCGTGTACTTGTCGGTAACGACTACGAGTTCGGCATGATGGCGCGCAAGCTGGCAATCAGCGAAGAGGAGTTGATCGCCAGTACGCCGTTGACCGTGATCACCCATGGCGAGCATGGCTCACTGATCTATACCGAGGGCCACCTCGCCGCAAGCATTCCCGTCGCCCCTGTGAGCGAAGTGGTTGACCCGACAGGGGCCGGCGATGCCTACCTGGCTGGCTTAGCCTTCGGTATCGCCCACGACCTGCCCCTCGCCGTGACCGGGCGTGTTGCCGCCCTGGCGGCTGCCTACGCCATTGAGCAACGCGGCTGCCAGGAGCACCATTACCAGCGTTCGGCCTTTGTTGCACGTTACCAGCAGGCTTTCGGTGAAGAGTTTCCGCTTGAGTCGGCAACCTCCGTTGGGGCATCCCTGGGGGGGAGCGCATAATCCCAGCCGGAGTTGAAGTCGCCCTATGCTGCTTGCCGCTAGAGGGCGCTGCGAGACTGGAGTGGACAATCTACAAGCCAAAATCGACAATCTCAAATGGTATAAGACTAGTAAGGAGCCTTCATGACCAAGTCCTACGACATTAAAGACCTGAACCTGGCCGAGCAGGGTCGCAAACGTATGGAGTGGGCCGAGCAGGAGATGCCCGTCCTGCGGCTGATCCGTGAGCGTTTCGAGCGCGAGCGCCCCCTGGCCGGGGTCAAACTCAGCGCATGTCTGCACGTCACCTCCGAGACGGGCAACCTGATGCGTGCCCTGGTGTCCGGTGGGGCCGACGTGGTGCTCTGCGCCTCCAACCCGCTCAGTACCCAGGACGACGTGGCCGCCGCTCTGGTCGCCTACGAAGAGATCCCCGTCTATGCAATCAAGGGTGAGAGCAACGAGGTCTACTATCAGCACCTCAAGGCTGCGCTCGATCATAACCCGCAGATCACGATGGACGACGGGGCCGACCTGGTCAGTGGCATCCTCAAAGATCGCCAGGATCTGATCAAGAGTATGATCGGCAGCACCGAGGAGACCACCACCGGCGTCATCCGCCTCAAGGCCATGGCCGCCGAGGGCGTGCTGCCCTTCCCGGTGATTGCGGTCAACGATAGTGATACCAAGCACATGTTCGACAACCGCTACGGTACCGGCCAGAGCACCCTTGATGGGGTCATCCGTGCTACCAATGTGCTCCTGGCTGGCAAGACCTTCGTGGTCGCTGGCTACGGCTGGTGCTCACGTGGCATCGCCGAACGGGCCGCGGGCCTAGGGGCCAATGTGATCGTCACCGAGATTGATGCGGTCAAGGCTCTTGAGGCCGCTATGGACGGCTTCCGGGTGATGCCGATGGAGCAGGCTGCGCCCCTGGCCGACTTCATCGTCACAGCCACCGGCAACAAGCATGTGCTTGATAGCAATGCCTTCCGGGTGATGAAGCACGGCTGTGTGATCGCCAATAGCGGCCACTTCAATGTCGAGATCAATATCCCCGCCCTTGAGGCCATGGCCGTTGGCAAGAAGCAGCCGCGGGCCTTTATCGAGCAGTACCTCCTGGGCGATGGGCGCCAGATCAACCTGCTCGGCGAGGGACGCCTGATCAACCTGGCCAGTGCCGAAGGCCACCCCAGCGCCGTGATGGACATGAGCTTCGCCAACCAGGCCCTGGCCAGTGAGTTCCTTATGCAGAACCAGGGTCAGCTGGCTGTCGGCGTACATGCCCTGCCCAAGGCCCTTGACCAGGAGATCGCTACGCTGAAGCTTAAAGCCATGGGCATCAGCATCGATACGCTCACCGCCGAGCAGGAAGCCTATCTCAACAGCTGGCAGGAGGGAACCTGATGTCGACGACCTTTACCAGTGCGCCGCGCTTCTACTTTACCAGTGAGAGCGTGAGCAGTGGCCACCCCGACAAGATGTGCGACCAGATCAGCGATGCGATCCTGGATGCCTTCTTGTCCCACGATCCGCGCGCCCGTGTCGCCTGCGAGACAGCTACAACCACCGGTATGATCGTGGTGCTTGGCGAGATCACCTACGAGAAGGGCTACATCCCGATCGACGAGATCGTGCGCCGCACCGTGAAGGAGATCGGCTATACCAGCGCCGAGTTTGGCTTTGATGCCGATACCTGCGGTGTGATGGTCGCCGTCCATGGCCAATCCCCTGACATTGCGCAAGGTGTCGACAAGGCGCTCGAAGCCAGATCCGGCGAGATGACCGAAGCCGAGGTCGAGGCTATCGGCGCGGGTGATCAGGGCATGATGTTTGGCTTTGCCTGTGACGAGACTCCCGAACTGATGCCCGCCAGCATCGCCCTGGCCCACCGCCTCATCCGGCGCATCGAGAAGGTGCGCAAAGAGGGCCTGCTCAGCTACCTGCGCCCCGATGCCAAAAGCCAGGTCACGGTTGAGTATAGCTACGGCAAGCCGGTGCGCGTCGATACCGTGCTGATCAGCAGCCAGCATGCCCCCGAGGTGAGCCAGGAACAGATCCGCACCGACATTATCGAGCATGTCGTCAAGGCGGAGATTCCGGCGGAATGGCTTGATGCCGAGACCAAATACTTCGTCAACCCGACCGGGCGCTTCGTGGTCGGCGGGCCGATGGGTGATACGGGCCTCACCGGGCGCAAGATCATCGTCGACAGCTACGGCGGCGTGGCCCGCCATGGCGGTGGCGCCTTCAGCGGCAAAGACCCGAGCAAGGTCGATCGTAGTGCCGCCTACGCCGCCCGCTGGGTGGCCAAGCACATTGTTGCTGCTGGCCTGGCCAGCCGCGTCGAGTTGCAGCTGAGCTATGCGATCGGGGTGGCCCGCCCGCTCTCGCTCAGTGTCGAGACCTTCGGCACGGGCCTCGTGGCCGACGATGTGATCCTCGCCGCGGTCAACGAAGTCTTTGACCTGCGCCCCGGCGCGATCATCCGCGACCTCGACCTGCGCCGCCCGATCTATAAGCAGACTGCTGCTGGCGGCCACTTCGGGCGTACCGATATCGACCTGCCCTGGGAGCGCACCGACCGAGTTGAGGCCCTGCGTAAAGCCGCTGGTCTCTAAAGTACTGCAACCCTGTGATGCTGGAAAGGCTTTTAGGGGAGGGTCTGCGGCCCTCCCCTAAAACGCTCTACCCGTTTCCGCAGTTCGTCTACCGAGGCAACCACCATGCAGCTTTACCTGGACAGCGCGAATCTTGGCGAGATCCGCGAGGCCGCCAGTTGGGGCATTCTGAGTGGAGTGACCACCAACCCGACGCTGATCGCTCGTGAGCAGGGGGTGGATTTTCAGCGGGTGATCATCCAGATTGCCGAATTGGTCAATGGCCCGATCAGTGCCGAGACCCTCTCGCTTGACGCAGCGGGGATGGTCAAGGAGGGGATCGAGTACGCCGCCTGGCATCCCAATGTGATCATCAAGGTACCGAGCACCACCGAAGGCCTCAAGGCCGTCTATCAACTGGCTCAGCAGGGCATCCGTACCAATGTGACCCTCTGCTTTAACGCCACCCAGGCCCTGATGGCCGCATGTGCCGGAGCCTTTATCATCAGCCCCTTCGTCGGGCGGGTTGACGACACCGGCATTGACGGTATAGCGCTTATTCGCGAGATTGCGAGCGTCTATCGCCAAGATCCGGCGATCAAGACCCTGGTGCTCTCAGCTTCGATCCGTCACCCGCGCCATATTATCGACTCGGCCCTGGCCGGAGCCGATATCGCCACCTGCCCCTTCAAAGTGCTCCAACAGGCCATGCGCCACCCGCTGACCGACCGCGGGATCGAGCAGTTCCTTGCCGATTGGCAGGGCCGTAGCTGATTGGGGCTGTCCCCCAGCGAAGAAGTAGGGACGCCCCGCTGGGGCGTCCCTACTCATAGACGGGGCGAAGTGGGTTTGTAGGCTGTTTCCTGTGCTCACCCCTCTCCTGCGCTGCAGGAGAGGGGTAGGGGTCATTCAGCCCATCAGGGAGCCTCAAAGGCTCAAGGTGCGGTCACCTCGCCGCTTGCGTTGACGATGTAGGTACCAAAGAAGCGGTCACTGCTCAACGCGGCGTAGTTGGTCCACAGGCCCACCTGGCGGCCAGTGGCACGGAAGCCGAGCACCCGCGTCTCGCCTGCCGCACCCGCCGCCGAGCTGATCGCTGCCTCGGTGGCCGGATTGGGCGGCGTACCAACCCCATCGACATAGAGCGTCCCACCACGGTTGCCGAAGCGGTTCTCGGCCCCAACCGTGAGGTAGCCAGCATCACCACCGGAGACCGGGCCGTAGACGAAGGCAATGTCGGGGCTGCTGGTCGGGTTGGTGGCAAACGGAAGCCAGATCTGGAAGGAGTTGGGCTCACCATTGCCGTAGTTGACGACATCCTCCCAATCGAGGATGATCCAGCGATTCACCCCATCGCCGAGGATGCCAATGCGCATAGCCCCGCCGAAGGATGGGTTGAGATCCGTCCAGAAGGGGGCCAGCACGTTGTTCGGGCGCTGCGCATCAGGCAGGTTGCTATTGGTGTACTGAATGTCGCTGGCGCCAGTCGTGCCACCTACCACGGCGTAGCCATTGCTGACCATACCGATGCGGGTGTAGGTCTCACCGCCGTAGCGGAAGGCCGGCACATTGAAGTTAGCGGCGCTCTCATCACTCTGGCCAGCAATTGGCGCAAGGCCAAAGAGGCTTAGCGGGAGGTAGCCAGCGGGCGAACTACCCGGGCTATTGGCGATGACGATGTTTGGCGGGGCGGCCCCGGCAACGGTGCCGCTGAAGGTGATGCCGTTGCCGTTGACGCTGGCACCGCCCGTGATGCTGGCGGGCTGCAACTTAAGCTGGCGGGGCAGGTTGTCGCTGAGGCTGACCTCGGCGTTGTCGAAGGTGTTGTTGGTAATGTTGATTGTGCAGTCGGTGGTGCCACGCAGGGCCAGGCTGGCCGGATTGCAGGCCGTGGTCATGCGGATCTCGGGCTCACCACGGACAATCGTGATCGGGAAGCGTACCTGGCAGCCATTGATCTCACTGAAGATCACCGTCGCGTGGCGCACCTCGCCCACCGGCACATTGCGTGCATCAACGGTAATCTCGAAGCTGTAGCTGCCGTTGGCCGGCACAAAAAACTCACTCGGTGCCGTCACCCGGAAATCACGCGGCTGGCCAGCCTGGTAGAGGATGCGGCTGCTGTAGAAGCTGTTGTAGCCCGAAACTTCGGTGGCCGTGCGGCTGACGGTGATCAGGCCGGGCATGTTCGGCACGTAGAGGCTCGGGTAGTTGGCCTTGTAGAGCTCTTTCTGCAGCGTGACGTATTCGGCCCCGCTGGCGTCGAAGGTCAGGCCAGGGTTCCAGGCTTTGGCCAGGTTGATGCGGCCCGAACCGGCGTCAAAGGGCGTGAAGGGGGTTACGCCATCTTCCTTGACGAGACGGGTGGTTTTAGCTGTGGTCATCAGGGCCGACTTGATCTGACCGGGTGTCCAATCGGGGTGCAGCCACTTGAGCAGCACGGCAGCCCCGGCGTTGTGCGGGCTCGACATCGAGGTGCCGCTGAGGAAGGCGAAGGAGGGTACTTCGGTGCCATACTCGACAGCGGTATAGCCAGCAAGGATATTCACGCCGGGGGCGGTCACATCGGGCTTGCTGATGCCGAGGGTCTGGCCGCTGCCGCCGCGTGAGCTGAAGCCAGCGATCACATCACCCTGGAAGGCACCCAGCACCCCGGCACTGAAGGTGGCCGTCGCAGCGGGATTGCTGGCCAGGAAGCTCTGCAGGGTGGCCCACTCGGTATCCTGGATGTGCACGGTTGGGATGGTGTGGAAGTCGGCATCCAGGCTACTTGGGCTGGCGTTATAGAGGATCATGCCGACCGCGCCGCCCGCCGCAACGTTGGCGCTCTTGGCGGTACGGGCATTCACGCCACGCTGGCAGACAACGATCTGGCCAGCAAAGCTGCCAGGGGTCGCGCTGAGCTGGCAGAGAGGGTCGGCCGTATTGATCACGATCGGCGCAGGTGTGCCGACACCGGTGCCGCTCGAGACGCCGCTGATGCTGAGCGCCCCGCCATTCACTGCGATCGTGCTGAGGAAGGAGCGGTCGCTGGTGCTCGCTGCGACGGTGGCAACCCAGGGCGCAGCGTGGTTGACGGTGTTCGCCCCGGGGCCACTGTTGCCGGCGGAGGCTGAGACCAGGATGCCCGCGTTGTAGGCATCAAGGAAGGCCAGGGCCACCACGTCGCTATAGGGATTGGTGCCACCGCTGATCGAGAAGTTGATCACGCTGACGCCATCGCGGATAGCCTGCTGCACCGCAGCGGCCGAGTCGGTGCTGTAGCAGCCAAGCTCGCCACACACCTTGTAGTTGACGATATGGGCGCGCGGGGCGATCCCCGAAATCGTGCCGAAGGTGTTACCGAAGGCCGAGGCGGTAACGCCAGCGTTGCCCGCGGTGGTGGTCGAGGTGTGGGTTCCGTGGCCGTCATCGTCGCGCCCCGAGGTGAACTCGTAGTCCTTGAGGCCACTAAAGGCTTCGTAGGCGGTCATAAAGCGGTACGAGCCGATCAGCTTGTTATTGCAGCTGAAGGGTGCATCGCCGGGCACCGGGCCGCCGAAGTCGCAACTGCGTGTCCCACCGGGGGCCGGCGGCGGGGGCGCGTAGGGCTTGCCCAGCGGATCGGGATCGGCAAAGGACGGATTCTCCGGCCAGACGCCGCTGTCGATCACCCCGAAGACCACACCCTCGCCTGCCTGCGACTTACCGCCGCCCTGGTTCCAGGCTGTGGTCGCACCGATAAAGCTCGGTGTGCGGTAGGTCTCGATCTGCTCAAGCTGGTCGCTGTAGAGCCCGATCACGCCCGGCAGGGATCGGAGCAGGTCAAGCTGCTCGATGGGGGCGATCAGCGCGACCCCGCCCAGCACCAGGTCGTAGCGATGCGTGATCCGCAGGCTGGGCACCTTGAGTCGGGCACGCTCGATCAGCGCATCAAGCTCGGCGTTGAGGCGCAACTGGTAGGCCACTGCCTCTGGTGCGCTCAGCGAGGTGATGCCGTTCTGCGCCATAAAGCTGCTCACCGAAGGCGAGGCACCCTTGAGCACAATACTGGCCAGCTTCCCATCAGCCGAAGTAGCCCCAACCCCCAGGGTGATCGTATCACTCGGCGTCAGCGCTTCTTCAAGCTGCAGGCCCCTGGTGCCGCCCGGCCCGGACTGGGCCAGGGCACTGTTCAAATTGCCCAACAACAGTACGACGACAATGGCAAAGGTCGCAAACCGCACATGTGGAACCCGCATACTCTGGAACCTCCATGATCGTCCCCAAGAACTCGACCTGTGTGAAGCCTCTCCCTTTTGCCCATTGCAGCTCAGCGCACGGTCTTCACCCAACTGTGGCTGCGGTATGCTTCAAATCGGCTTGACCGTTGCGCCGCCTTCAAGGCGGCCTGGTCACCAGGACGAGCTGGCAACCCGCGCTCCGAACGCTCAAGCTGAAGCACACCATGCTGAAGCATGCCGAAGGCTCGACAACAGCCATACACCAACAACAGCCTGGGGCTGCTCAGGTGATCGTGCTCGAGGTGGGACAGTTTTGTGTGAGAGTTCTCACACTTAATACAGGATACGCTTATAGTAGCCGCAAGGAGGGATGCTTGTCAAGCCTTGGTGATAGTGAGATCGGCAAGCTCAAGCCACTGCTGGCCCGCTGCGGCAAGCAACCCCCAGCCAAAGCGGCCCTGGGGCGTCACAACCAGATACTGGTTATCGATCCAGACTACCAGGCACATGGGGCCACGCGGCGAGGGCGCGTCGGCCAGCATCACACGCCCATCGACCAGCAGGCGGCTGGTCTGTAACCCCCACTCGATCACATAGTCGTGCCAGTCGCTCATCGTGACCGGCAGCGGCACCTCGGCCACACCAACGGCCCGTTGGATGGGTGGCCAGAAGCCGCGATAGAGGGCGGGCAGCCGCATCAGCGGGACGAGCAGGGGGGCCAGGGGCAAGAGGGCCAGGGCCTGGGGGCGTCCGGTGTCGAGCATGGCCGCCTTCCAGCCGTGACCGGGCCGATCCAGGGCCAGGGCCATGTCGGACGGTGGCGAGGCATAGAAGAACCAGAGTGCGCGTGGCAGAGCCGGCGGCCAGGCGATCGGATAGTTCCAGAAGCCAAAGCCCGCTGTCCCTACCAGTCTCCCTGCGGGATGTGAAAAACGTGCTCGTACCTGCAAGCGCAGCGGCGGACGGTGCAGCAGGCCACCTGGTCGCCCCTGGTAATCGTCGAGTTGCGCATCGCTGTAGGCAGTGTTTTGCGCATCTGCCAGCACCAGGCGCAGACTATTGCCTAGACCCCGTTCGATCTGCCCGCCGCCCACCCGGTAGTGGCGCCAGGGCGGCACGGGCACCTGGTAAGCCATCGGCCACGCTCCTTAGGCTGAGCGTGCAACCGCATGGTCGGCGGCGCGGGCAAGGTCTTCGCGGGCATCACCGGGAGGAACGCCAGCCAGGGCCACGCGGGCCTGGGCCACCAGCCGGGCAATCTCGGCGCGCGTCGGCTCCAGGCCGTAGCGCCGCACCTCGCTGATCGCCCAGATCTGCTCATCCGGGTCGCTGCTGTCGAGAGCCGTCGCCAGGCGCGGGCCATCGCCGGCAGCAGCGGCGAAGATCAGCGGCAGGCTGTTCACCCCGGCGCGCAGGGTAAGCGCGGGCGGCTCAGCCCCACTGAAGTCGGCGACCTCGTCGGCCAGACGCAGGGCGAGCCCCAGATCGTCGCCGAAGCGCCCAAGTGCCTCAACCTGCTCAGGGGGCGAGCCAGCACAGACAGCCCCGGCCCGACAGGCAGCCCCAAAAAGCTCGCCATAGGCCCCGGCCATGCGCTTAAGATGGTGGACGCGGGCCGCCTCGAGTGGTTCAAGCGCTGCAGCCGGGCTGAGCATACTTTCGCTGATGCGCATCACCGCCTGCGAGTAGAAGTTGATCACCCGTGGGTCGGGGCTGAGCGCCATTTCGCCAGCAGCCAGGGCAAAGAGGTAGTCACCGACCATCAGGGCGACCCCATGGCTCCACTCGCCCTGGCGATCGAGGCCCTGGCGGCGGGCCGCCTCGTCCACCAGGTCATCATGGGTACGTGTAGCCGCATAGATCAACTCGGCGGCTGCAGCCGCATGTACCACCCGCTCGCGCCGGTAGTTGCCGGTCTGCGCAGCCAGTAAGACAAAGGTAGCCCGTGCCCGCCCTGACGCGCCTTGCATCACCCGGGCACCGGCCACACTGATCACCGCCGCCCGTGTATGGGTACGCTCGATGATGATCTGCTCGACATGCTGTAGTTCGACGACGAGGGCCGGCGGGATAGGAATGTGCGCCATAGTACTATTATAAGCCAAGCGCTACAGATTGACAGCGGGGACGGGTTGGCCTGACAATAGCAGGTATTCCACGCTCGTCGCAGGCTGCCAAGCTCAGCAGAAAGGTGCTGCTATGTTCGATCTTTCGCGCCTTGCCCGTGCCCTGGGCCTGAGTGTAGGCCTCGCCGCCAGTGCCGCCAGTGTCGGCGCGGTGGCGGTGATGCGCCGCCCCCTGCCCCGGGTGAGCGGTCGTGCTACGCTGGTCGGGCTGAACGCCCAGGCAACGGTGCGCCGTGATCGCTGGGGCGTGCCGCATATCAGTGCCGCCAGTAATGGCGACCTCTTCGCGGCCCTGGGCTATGTACATGCCCAGGATCGCCTCTGGCAGATGGAGTTGAACCGTCGCACTGGCCATGGTTGCCTGGCCGAGCTTTTTGGACCGGTGGCTCTCAGCTCCGACCAGTTCATCCGCACCCTTGGCTTTAGCCGCATCGCCCGTGCCGAGGTCGACCTGCTTGACGAGGAGACCCGCGCTACGCTTGAAGCCTATCTGCGCGGGGTGAATGGCTGGATCGAGGCCCATCGCGGGCGGCTGCCGCTCGAGTTTAGCCTGCTCGGGCTGCAAGCCCAGCCCTGGGAGTTGGCCGATCTGCTGGTCTGGCCCAAGGTGATGGCGCTGAACCTTGGGGGCAACTGGATGAGCGAATTGTTCAATGCACAGGTGGCTGCCGCCCTTGGCAGCGTGCGTGCTGCCGAACTGAACCCCCACTACCCGCCTGAGGCCCCCATTGCTGTGCCGCCCGGAACCTTCGCCTGGCCCGATCTGGGCGCAGCGGCCCTGCGCCGTGCCAATGAGGCTGCCCGCTTCACCGGCGACAGCACCGCTCCCCAAGGCTCCAATGCCTGGGTCGTGAGCGGTGCCCGCTCGAGCACTGGACGCCCTCTGCTGGCCAACGACCCACATCTGGGCCTCGGCCTGCCCGGCATCTGGTATGCGGCCCACCTTGAGGGCGGTGATTACCATGTTGCCGGTGTTACCTTCCCCGGCTTCTGTGGTGTGGTGATCGGCCATAACCCGCAGATTGCCTGGGGCGTTACCGCAGCCCTCACCGACACCCAGGATCTCTACCTCGAACGCTTGCACCCCGAACAGCCTGACCGCTACCTCTGGCAAGGCGAGTGGCGTGAGCTGGAGCGGGTGCGCGAGGAGATTATCGTTAAGGGTCAACGTTCGCCAAGCATCCTTGAGGTGCGCCTGAGTCACCATGGTCCCTTGCTCGACGAAGTGAGCAGCCCGGCCGATTCGCCCCTCCACAGCTTACCAGCTACCCCGCGTGACCCCGCTGCCACCTCAGGCGAGCCAGCGGCAGCCCCGCTGGCCATCGCCCTGCGCTGGACAGCCCTTGAGCCCACCCCCGCCTCGGCGCGGGCCGTGTTGCGCCTCAACCGGGCGACCGATTGGGCCTCGTTCCGCGCTGCGCTCGAAGATTGGGATGTGGCCCCGCAGAATTTTATCTACGCTGATGTCAACGGCCACTATGGCTATGCCCTCGGTGGCCGCCTGCCCATCCGCGCCCAGGGTGATGGCCAACTGCCTGTGCCCGGCTGGGACGGGGCTTATGAATGGACGGGCTACCTGCCCAATGCCGAGTTGCCCGCCAGCCTTGACCCACCCGATGGTTTTGCCGTGACCGCCAACAATCGCATCGCCGCCCCCGACCATCCCCACTTCACCCGCATCCAGGGCGATTATGCCAACCCCTATCGTGCCGAGCGGATCAGCGAACTGCTCGCGGCGACCCCACTCCACGATCTGCGCAGCTTCGCCCGCATCCAGAATGATCTGCGCTCGCTGCCCGGCGTGCAGTTGGCGCGCCTGGTGACCGAGCTAACGCCCAGCGATCGCCTTGAACAGACAGCCCGTGATCTGCTGGCCGCCTGGGATGGCGACCTGACGGCCGAGAGCGTACCGGCAACCATCTATGCCGGACTACGCCACCATCTGCTGCGGGTTGTCTATACCGAGCTGGAAGCACTTTTTGCGGCCCAGGCCGCCCTGGGGGCCTTTGCCAGCCTGCCCGCCAATACCTACCTTGATCGAGCCCTGCCTATGGTGCTGGCCCGGATGGAGGCCGCTCCGCTGCCTGAGCGCAGCGATGCCTGGCTGGGGGGCGGGCGCACCTGGCTTGGTGTTCTAGGTGAGGCCCTGAGCCGCACCACCAGCGAGCTGTGCGAGAGTCTGGGCAGCAATCCCACCCGCTGGAGCTACGGACGGATCCATAGTCTGACTCTGCGCCACCCCCTTGGCGCCGTAGCCGCGCTTGCCCCCCTCTTCAACCGCGGGCCATGGCCCACCGGCGGTGACATCGACACCGTCAACCATCACTTCATCCCGCGTGACTCGGTCAGTGGGCCGCGTTACAACGGCCCCTCCTACCGCCAGATCATCGACCCCGGCGATTGGGACAGCGCCCGGATCATCATGCCCGCCGGGCAGAGTGGACACCCCGCCAGTAGTCACTACGCCGATATGAATGCAGCCTGGCGCGCCGGTGGCTACTTCCCGCTCCTCTGGACGCCCGAGGCCGTCGAGCGCCACACAGTCGCCAGCCTGACCCTCGAACCAGGGTAGTGAACTACCCCGCCCCAAGGGGCGGGGCTTCCCCCGTCATCGAGCTGCGCCCGCGCGTGGCAGGTCTTACCGGCTCTCGGGGAGCGTTTAACCTCTCCGTGGCACCCACGGCGAGGAGGCGGAGGCCCTGGTCACGGATAGTGCAGGCCGCGTTCAGGTCGCGGTCGTGCGTGGCACCACAGCCGCAAGCGGCGGGGCTCTCGCGCGCCCTTACCCAAAGTAGATGAAGGGAAGGATATACGCCTGTAAGGGCGCAGCAGCGCTAGCCGCTGCTGCGCCCCAACGCCGCCAACCCTTCAATCATGCTCGGACGGAGTAGTAGTAGGGTTCTCTTGGGAGAGCCATGCCCTCCCAAACCTTCCCATTTTCATCGCCTTGCCCCGCTGGCCGCTTCTCGTGTACAATGCCCGCGCTTGTGCAGTAGAGTCAGTGTGCCAAGCTCACTGAGGTCTGATGTCGCTTGTTAATCTGTCGCAACCTCGCCCCGCCCCGGAGTTGGCGCATACGCAAACTCCTACCAGGGTGGGCTTGCTCACTGTCGAGCAACTGGCCTATCTCGGCCTGGCCCTGATTGCCCTCTTCGCCCATCTCTGGGCCCTGGGTGAGCGGGCCCTCCACCATGATGAGACGCTCCACGCGGCCTATTCGTGGTATCTCTTTGTGGGCCGCGGCTATATGCACGACCCACTGCTGCATGGGCCGTTGCTCTACTATCTCGGGTCGCTGGGCTACTTTCTTTTCGGCGATAACGATGTGACCGCCCGCCTGATGCCCGCCCTGGCTGGCACTGCCCTGACCCTGACGCCCTATCTGGTACGGCGCGAGCTAGGCCGGGCCGCTGCATTGATCGCTGCGGTCTATCTGCTGATCTCGCCGGTAGCGCTCTATGTCGGGCGCTT
The DNA here is from genome assembly GCA_964592425.1 of uncultured Chloroflexaceae bacterium. GTDB lineage: Bacteria > Chloroflexota > Chloroflexia > Chloroflexales > Chloroflexaceae > Viridilinea. Next base: position 78,011 of record CAZQCG010000015.1, on the reverse strand, counting down.
TTTTCGCCACGACATCTACTCGGTACTGCTGGAGATGCTGGTCTTTGCGGCAATTGTGCGCTATGTGAGCACCCAGCAGCGTCGCTGGCTGCTGACCGCTGCCGCAGCCTTCGGGCTGATGCTGGTTAACCAGGAGACGAGTTATCTCTTTCTGCTGATCATGGCTGCGCCGCTTAGTGCCACCTTTCTCTGGCAGATCTACCGGCCCGGCCTGGCCCTGGTGGCCAGCCTGGGTCTGGTGGTCGCTGCGCTGATCTTTGTGCTGCCTGGGACAGCTGTTGTTGATGGGTCTCATAATGCGGTGATCGACCCGGCCACCGGTCAGATGCAGGTTGAACGTCCGGGGCTCTTCGGCTGGCCGCCGCTGCCGACCGAGGATAATGGCTACGCGCTCCAGGTGCGCAACCGCGCTGACGACAACGGCGGTCAGAGCCTGCTGGTCAACCTGGGGCTGTATGTGGGTGAATTGCTGCGCTTCTTCGCCCACCCCGCCGTGATGCTGGCGATGGGCCTGCTGCTCGGTAGCGGCGTGGCTCTGGTACACCTGATCTGGCGGCGGCCTGGGCGCGATGGACGGACCCCATGGCAGGTCGCTGAGGCCCAGGGCGCACCAGCCGTTACCGTTACGGCCAGCCTGCTTGAAGGACGCCGCTGGCTGGCCGCGCTGATCCTCTTCCTGGCGATCTACCTGGTCTTCTTTACGGCTTTCTTCACCAACCTGCTTGGTGCGATCAGCGGCGTGGCTGGCTCGCTGCTCTACTGGCTGGCTCAGCACAACGTGCAACGGGGCGGCCAACCGGCCCACTACTACCTCTTCCTGTTGAGTGTCTACGAACCACTGCTGTTGATCTTTGGCCCCCTCGGCCTTGGCCTGCTCGGCTATGATTGGCTGCGCCGCTACCGGGCCACCCGGCAAACGGACGAAGGGTCACCCCAACGTGCCGGGCAAGCCGGTTTTGCGATCACCCTGGTGGCATGGTGGGCCGTCGCCGCCTTTGGCCTCTATGCCTGGGCCGGTGAAAAGATGCCCTGGCTGACCCTCCATATGAGTGTGCCGCTGACCCTGCTGGCAGCATGGGCCGCCCAGCGCGTGATCATGGGCGACCGCCCCGCACCTGAGGGCAACGGCAAGCTGCCCGAGGCTCCCTGGCTGGCATGGGCGATCTATGGCGCACTCTTCACGGCGATTAGTGGCCTGGCCTTCGTGCTGATCACCGCAATTGTCGGTGCCGGCGACCAGGCCGTACTGGCACCCTGGGTGGTGCTGGTGGCGGCCCTGGCCCTGGTCGGCCTGCTGAGCCTGGCCTCCGCCCTGCGCTGGGGCCGCACAGCCGCCCTGGCGATGCTGGCCATCAGCCTGGGCCTGAGCCTGGGCCTCTACAGCGTGCGCAATACCGTGCGCCTGAGCTTCGTCAATGGCGACATCCCCCGTGAGCCGCTGGTCTACACCCAGACTTCACCCGATGTGTTGCACATCATGCAGCGCATCGAAGAGGCTTCGATCCGCCGTGGGCGCGGCCTGGCTATGCCGCTGATCTACGATAACGAGACCGTCTGGGACTGGTATCTGCGCAACTTCGCTAATGCCCAGAGTAATGGCGGAACCCTGGCAACCCCGCCTGGCCCCGAGGTACAGGCTGTCCTGATGCTTCAGGAGAACCTTGAGCGTGACCCGCAGAACCGCGAGTTGCTTAACGGCTTTGTCCTCCAGCGCTACCCCCTACGCTGGTGGTTCCCCGAAGATCAGGTCTACCGCCTCAACAGTGGCTGGCGCGAGACCCCCCTTGAGCAGACTTCGTTGCTTGGCCAATTGCTGCGTGCGCCCCTCGATCCTGCGGTGAACGCCCGCTGGTGGCGCTTCCTGATCTTCCGCGACCCGGGCGCACCCCTCGGCTCGACCGATTTTGTGGTCGCTGTGCGTCCTGAGTTGGCCCGCCAGATCGGCCTCGGCCTCGGCGGCAGCCTTGGCGGTGAGCCATGAGCGCTGTAAAGTGCCAGAAGCAGAGAGCAGGAGGCGGGATGCTGTGGAGTCATAAACCCACGGCTAAAGGTGGCTGATGCCATCCCTGATCGCTCATCGTTCATCCTTCATCGTTCATCCTTCACAAGGTTTGTATGGCAGCAGAGATCTCTGAACTGAAGGCCTCGCCCACGCTGCTTGAGCGACGGGTTGATCTCAGCCGGCTCAACTGGGAGTTGCTCGCCTATGCGCTCTTGATCGGGGCTAGCCTGCTGGCTCACCTCTGGGGCCTGGGCCAGATGGCCATGCACCACGACGAGAGCATTCACGCCTGGTCGAGTTGGCGGCTTTTTACCGGCGCGGGTGGCTTTAGTTGCTGGGGCGGGCGCACAGCCCCCACCTACTGCTACGACCCGGTCTACCACGGGCCTTCGCTCTATTACCTGACCAGCCTGGCCTATTTTCTCTTTGGCGATGGTGACGCTCAGGCGCGCCTGCCTATGGCTATCGCCGGTGTGCTGATGGTCGTCTCGTCCTGGTGGCTGCGCCCCTACCTGGGGCGGGCCGGGGCGCTGACGGCGGGCGTGCTGCTGAGCTTTACGCCAGCCCTGCTCTACTATACACGCTTTGCCCGCCACGACGGCCTTATGGTGCTCTGGGAACTATGGATGTTTATCGGGGCCTTGCGCTGGATCGATAGCGGGCGTGGGCGCTGGCTCTACCTGGTGGCGGCGGCGCTTGCCCTGGCAATTGCCACCCATGAGCTCTACTACATCCTCTTCTTCATTTTTGGCGTCTTTGTGCTGATGCGCCTGCTGGCTGAGAGCCGTTTCGCACGCTATCTGAACCTCTTCCTGGGCATTGTGATCGGCCTCTGCCTGCTCCTGATCGTCTTGAACCCACGCATCCCGGTGGGCGAAGGGCTCTACTTCGGCGAAAAAGCCTTTCTGGTTGCCTCCGCCTTCGTCCTGGCCTGGCTCTGTCAGCGGCTCTGGGATGCAACCCCGGTGTTGACCCCGCGCCTGGTCACGCTCTGGCGTGAGCAACGGCCGACGCTCTGGGTGGCCCTGAGCATCCTGGGCGGGATCTACCTGGCGCTCTACTCCGCCTTCTTCGCCGATATGCGCGGCGCAGTTGATGGGCTCTATGCCGGGTTGGCCTACTGGCTGGGCAGCCAGCAGGAGTATGCCCGTGGTGATCAACCCTGGTACTACTACCTGATCCAGCTGCCGCTCTACGAACCGCTGGCCACCCTGGCCGCCCTTGGCACGGTCATCGCGATGATTGTTACGGTGGTGTTGCGCCTGCTGCCGGTGCGCCCCGCCCCTGTTGTGCCGGACGAGGCGGCAACGGACGCTGTGGCAGCAGACGAGATGGCAGCGGACGAGGCCCCCACACCCGCACGTCCAGGCCTGGCCCTACCTGGCTGGCTGGCCGCCGCTGCCGCTCGCCCCTGGGCACTCTATCCTCTGCTGAGCGTCTTCTGGTTCTGGTCGGCACTGATCATCTTCTCCTGGGCCGGCGAAAAGATGCCCTGGCTGGTGGTGCATATGGCCCTGCCGGGCAATCTCCTGGCTGCCTGGGTCATCGCCGGGCTGCTCCGCGCCACCCGCCGTCCCCCTGCCGCCCACCCCGAGGCCCGCCCCGCGCCGCTGGGGACGCTCTGGCTGGTCGCAGTGCTGAGCGCCCTGACGGCGATTGCCGTCGGCGTAGCCTTCTGGCGGCTTGGCATGGGTGGCGATGGGCAGACTGCTCAGCGTAACCTGCTGCAAGGGCTCGTGCCCCTGCTGATCGCGGGCGGTTTGCTCTACGCCCTGCTGAGCCTGGCCGCCCGGATCGGTGCCCGAGCTGTGCTGGCAACCGTCGCCCTGACTATGGCTGTCGGCCTGGGAGCCTATACCATCCGTGCAACCTGGCTGGTGGTCTACCAGCATCCCGATACAGCGATTGAGTTCCTGGTCTACACCCAGACTGCCCCCGATGTGCCGCGTTACGTGACCGATCTGCGTGAACTGGCGATCAACCTGACCCGTGGTAACCGCACGGCCCAGGATGTAACTGGCGGTCTGAGTATGCCGCTGATCGTTGATGGCGGTGGTGAGGACGGCGACGGCTCGCTGGCCTGGCCGTTGCAGTGGTATTTGCGCGATTTCCGCAATGTGGTCTGGTTACGCCAGGAGACCTACGCTGACAATCCGAGCGCAAGCAACTTCGAGGTTCAGCTACCCGACGGCACAACCACCCTGGCCCCGGTCGTGCTGCTCTACCGGCCCCACATCAGCCCCGAAGTGCGCAACGTGCTCAGCGAGTCTTATCGCCAGCCCTACGGCGACGCGGCGATCTTTAACTGGTGGTTCCCCGAGGGCGATAAGTGTGCGCCCACCCAGCCCGGCTATAAGCGCTTCTACTACAGCACATGGTTCCCACCGGCCCCCGCAACCGACGGCAACAGTGGGGCTTGCGGGCGTGACATCTCGGCTGAGTTGCACGGCCCCTTTGAACCGCTGCTCTGGCCCTTCCGCCGTGAGAACTGGCCTACTCTCACCCAGTTTTTGCTCTACCGCGAGCTACCCTACCCGCTGGTGCCTGGGGCTCGTGAGATGGAGTTCTGGCTGCGCAACGATCTTGCTGGCGGCAGCACCGAGCCAGTCGGCAACCCGGCCCCCGAATTGCGCCTGGTCGCCCAGGCTGTGGCCAGCCTGCCCGCCGATGGTACCGGCCCGACGGGTGCCGCCATCGATGCCCAGGGCCGGCTCTACCTCGCCGACACCAATAGCCACCGGGTGCATATCTACAGCCCTGAGGGTGAGCTTGAGCGTAGTCTGGGCAGCTTCGGCAGCGAGCCTGGCCAGTTCTACGAGCCGCGTGGCCTGGCCGTTGATGCCCAGGGTAACCTCTATGTTGCCGACACCTGGAATGCCCGCATCGTCAAGTACAGCCCTGAGGGCCAGCTGCTGACGACGTGGGGGCGCGGCGACCAGGATCTCTCGGACGGGCGGCGGGCGACGATCACCGATGGTGACCCGGCGCGCAACGAAGCCAACCCGCTCGGCTTCTTCGGCCCACGCGGTATCGCTCTCGATGCGCAGGGTCTGGTCTACATTGCCGATACAGGCAATAAGCGCATTGTTGTCACCGACAACAATGGCAACTTCCTCTACCAGTTCGGCTCAGCCGGCAGCGAGCCTGGCCAGTTCAACGAGCCAACCGGCGTCGCGCTTGATGGGCAAGGCAACCTCTACGTCGCCGACATTTGGAATGGGCGGGTGCAGGTCTTCGCACCCGATGGCAGTGGTCGCCTCGGCAGTGTGCCGATTGTGACCTGGCGGGTGAGTGGCTGGAACCCCAATACCTATGACGACCCCGCCATCGCCAGCGGCCCCAACAGCACCGTCTACGTGAGCGTGCCGAGCCGTAACCAGGTTGCCGCCTTTAACCTGCGTGGCGATCTGCTGCTGCGCTGGGGTGCCAAAGGTGAAGATATGGCCTCCCTGAATAGCCCGAGCGGGCTTGCTGTCACCACTGAGGGCAACGTCTGGGTGGTTGATCGCACACTCAATCGCGCCCTGCGCTTTGAGCTACCCGAGGTGCTCAGCCCCTAAGATGGATTACGCGCACCTCAATCACTATGTCCCACCGGTCGCCGAAGGCGTCAGCGACGCATGGCGTCGCGCCCTTGAGCGCCTGGGCGACTATACCGCGCTGGTGGTGCGGGCGACCAACCTGCGCCCAAGCGGCGTCATGCTCTATGCCCAGACTGAGCATCACCTGCTGGTGCGCATCTCCATCCCCGGCCAGCATGTCATCCTGCGCGTGGCCCCCGAAGACGACCTGGCCGCCTATGTCTTCTTCATCCGCACCATGAACGGCCAGCAATTACCCTCGCCGCGGCTGATCCAGCGTGACCTCTCGCGCATGCTGGTGCCCTTCGCCTATACGATCGAAAGCTATGTGCCTGGTGTTACTGCGGCGACCCTCGAAGCGCGCCACCTGCTGTATGGTGCAGCACGCCAGGCGGGCCGTCTGCTCAGACGCATGCACCGCGTTCACACGCCCGGTGCTGGCAGTCCCAGCCCGACCGGGCGCTGGTCAAGCCGTCGCTGGCCGACAGTGCTAGCCCAGATCGGCGCGCAGATCGCCCCGCCTCCCACCGATGCAGTGCTCTTTGGCGAGGCTGAACAGGCGGCGATCAGCGCAGTGCTGCACGATCCGCGGCTTGAACTGCAACAGCCCACCCTGTTGCATGGCAACTTTGGCCCGGCTGCCATTCGTTGTACTGCTGGTGCCCATGTCAATCTGGAGGCAATCGTCGAACCAGGCTTACGAGTGGCCGGTGACGGTCTCTTCGACCTGGCCTACGGCCTTTGCCCGGCCTACCCGGCCCCCTGGCGCGAGGGCCTGCTCGAGGGCTATGTCACAGCCGGGCCGCTGAACGAGATCGAACGTGAGCGGCTGCCCCTCTTGCGCCTGCTCAGCTCCTACTGGATCGCCTGCCACCGCTACAGCCGCGCCGAGCCCCACGCAGAAGCGCGGGCCGACGCTTTACGCCTGCTTGAAGAGCTTACCCTGGTGTAGGAGCAAAGCTGTGTCCGAATTGGTGATCGCCCCTGACCTGGCCCGCTTGCAGGCTCTCGCCGCCGAGCAGATCACTGACCTGCTCAGCACGACGGTGGCTACCCATGGGCGCGCCCTGCTGGCCATCTCGGGCGGCTCTGCCCCGCCGGGGGTCTTCGCGCACCTGTGTGCCGAGCCGCTGCGTGGGCGTATGCCCTGGGCGGCGCTCAGCTTGATCTGGGCCGATGAGCGGGTGGTGCCGTTTGACCACCCCGATAGCAACTATCGCCAGGCCCGTCAGAGCCTGCTTGACCATGTGCCCATCCCCTCGGCGCAGGTCTATCCTGTAGCAACCTATCTCGGCGGCCCTCAGGCAGCCGCGATCTACGAGCGCCAGGTGGCGGCGTTGCTTGAAGCGCACGGCGGGCGGATCGACCTGGCCCTGCTGGGCATGGGCCCCGACGGCCATACCGCCTCACTCTTCCCCGGCTTCCCCCAGTTGCTTGCCCCCCCGGAGGCCCTGGCCCTGGCCGTGGAAGGCGCACCAAAGCCGCCACCCTCACGCGTAACCCTGACCAGCCATGCCCTGAACCGGGCCAGCCAGGTCATCTTGCTCGTCGCCGGAGTCGACAAGGCTGCCACCGTGTGCGCAGCGCTCCACGAGCAGGGCGACCCGCTCAGCCTGCCGGTGCGCCTGGTGCGTCCCCCGGCAGGCCATGTGCGCTGGATGCTTGACGCAGCAGCGGCGGCGCATCTCTAAACCCGATCACGGCGGCAAGATCGTCCCACTGATCAATTCGGTCGTATTGATCAAGGGGGTTGCCCCGCCGGTGAAGAGCGGCAGCCGCCCATCCCACTTCTGCACCTGCTGATAGCGGTTCGCCTCAGGCGGCTCGTCGTGCGCCCTCGATATACTCCAGCGACTGGTGGCGGAAGTAGGTGTTGTAGAGCTCGGCGTAGTGGCCGCTGTGGGCCATCAAGGTCGTATGGTTGCCCTCTTCGATGATGCGGCCCTTGCGTAGCACGATGATGCGGTCGGCGTGACGCACGGTGCTCAGGCGGTGGGCGATCACTAGCGACGTGCGCCCGGCCAGCACTTCGTCCAGGCCCTCCTGGATCAGTGTCTCGGTCAGCGGGTCGATACTGGCCGTGGCCTCGTCAAGGATGATGATCGCCGGATCCTGCAGGAGTACCCGCGCCAGGGCCGTGAGTTGACGCTGACCCATCGAGAGATTGCCACCGCGTTCGCCCACCTGGGTCTCAAGCCCCTGCGGCAGACCGGCGATCCAGTCGCCGCCACCCACCCGCGCCGCCGCCGCCAGCACAGCCTGGTCGTCGGCCTCGGGCCGCCCATAGCGGATGTTCTCGCGCACCGTCCCGTCGAAGAGAAAGGGTGTCTGCGTGACGATACCCAGCTGAGATCGGTAGGCGGGCAGGTCGAGCATACGCACATCCACGCCATCAATGCTGATCGTGCCGCCCTGAAACTCGTAGAAACGGGCCACCAGCTTGGCAATGCTGCTCTTGCCCGAGCCAGTGTGCCCGACCAGGGCTACCGTCTCACCGGCCTTGATCGGCAAACTGAAGTCCTGCAGCACTGGCTCGTCTGGGTGGTAAGCAAAATCAACATGCGCAAAGCGCACCTCGCCGCGCAGGGCGGGCAGCCGTAGTGCGCCACGCTGTACCACCCGTGGCTCAGCATCGATCAGCGCAAAGACCCGCTCGCCAGCCGCCAGGCCAAGCTGGAACTGGCTCCAGAAGGAGGCGATGCTGGTCAAGGGAAACCAGAAGTTCTGGAGCCCTTGCAAAAAGAGAAACCAAGTGCCAGCAGTCAGCGTACCGCCGCGCACGCCCAGGCCACCGGCATAGATCAGCGCCGCCGTACCAATCCCGGATAGCAGGTTCAAGAGCGGAAAGATGCTGCTGAAGGTGTAACGTGTCCGCATATTGACCTGCTGACTCTGCCGGTTGACCTTGAGAAACTCGGCGTGAATAGCTGGCTCCTGACGGAAGGTCTTGGCGACCCCGATCCCGTTGACCGTCTCGCTGATATGGGCGCTCACTTCGGCGTTCATACGCCGCGAGGCGGTGATTGTGCGGCGGGCAATCGTACGGAAGGCCAGCGCCGTGGCGACAATGAAGGGTGCCAGGGCCAGCAGGATGCCGGTCAGCGGCAGGCTGATCGTGGCCAGGTAGCCAAGGATGAAGATCACCAGCAAGACCCGGCTCATCAGATCCATGGTCAGGGTGATGACCTGAGTGAAGGCCGCTGTGTCCGAGTTGACCCGGCTGACGATCTTACCGGTTGCGTACTCATCGTAAAAGGAGAGGTCGCGCTTGAGCACAGCATCAACGGCATCCTCGCGCAGCTGGAGCACTACATCGCCTACCGCCTGCGTCGAGAGGCGCTGGCGTACCAGGTTCATCAGCCAGGCGCACGTACTCAGGGCGATCAGCCCCAGGGCCAGCCCGATGATTAACTCGGCGCGCGGCTGGTCGTCGATCCAGTCGAGGCTCCGCGCAATGAAGATCGGGATGCCCGTCTCAAGCAGGGCTGCACCGGTGATCATAACGGCGGCAAGCAACATCTTGCGGCGCTGGGGTCGGAAGTAGCCGACGATCCGCCGTACCAGCATGCCGTCACTATATTTGCGGTCGTACTCTTCGGCGTCAAGGCCGTCAAGGATGAAACCCATGGGTACCTCCGGTATGGTCTTGTAGGGAGAGAGCTTTTTTCAGAGGGGCTGCCGCCCCTCTGGCTCCCCGTGCAAGCGGGCGGCCTGGTACCGCGCCCCCTCGCTCCCCGTGCAAGCGGGCGGGCCTGGTAGCCCCGGCTACCACGTTCTCCGCGCCCCCTCTGGCTCCCCGTGCAAGCGAGCGGCCTTAGAACGCCGTCCGAGCTCTTCGGGAGAGGCGCGGAGCAGGCGAAGCCCGCTTCGAAAAACACTCCTCCAACCCATCAGACTTAGTCTGACTGATACTCCGTCCGAGCAAAAATGATGGTTAGCCAGACGGTGTAAGGGCGCAGCGCGCTGCGCCCCAACCCTTCAAGCATGCTCGGACGATGTACTAATCTGCGGCCAGCGCGCTAGACGCAGGCTCCTCCTCAAGGGCGGGCAGGTTGAGTTCGTAGCGGGCGAAGATGCGGCGGTAGTGGATCGAGCGACGGAGCAGTTCGTCGTGGGTGCCAGCGGCAACCAGTCGCCCGGCGTCCAGCACAAGGATAAGGTCGGCCCAGCGAATCTGGGAGAGGCGGTGGGTGATCAGTAATACGGTGCGCCCTTCCTGAGCTTTGCGGATGGCCTGCTGGATCTGATCTTCGGTGGCGCTGTCGATCGCACTGGTCGAGTCATCGAGGATGAGGATGCGCGGGTTACTCAGGAAGGCCCGCGCCAGGGCGATGCGCTGGCGCTGTCCGCCCGAGAGGGTTACGCCGCGCTCGCCAACAATGGTGGCATAGCCGTCGGGCATCTCACTGATAAAGCTGTGGGCCTGAGCTGCCCGCGCCGCCGTTTCGATCTGCTCCTGGCTGGCCCCCGGTGCACCGAAGGCAATATTTTCACCCAGGCTGCGCGAAAAGAGAAAGATGTCCTGCTCGATCTTGCCGATCTGCGAACGTAGCGCATCAAGGCTCCACTCGCGCACATCGACCCCATCGATCAGCACCCGGCCTGCCGTCACATCATAGGTACGGTTGACCAGTTGGGTCAGGGCACTCTTGCCGCTGCCGGTCTGCCCGACAATCGCCACTGTCTGCCCTGCCTCAATCGCAAAGGAGACCGCGTGCAGCACTGCTGCGGGTTTGTGCTCCAGCGGGGCCAGCTGATGGCTGTCGGTTGGAATGCGTTCGTCACCGGAGTGGACGCTGGTCGCCGGGCGCCGATCCGGGGTCAGCCGATCTTCGGGAACCAGGTGATCGGACGTCGGCGAGCGGGCCGCGTCGGTTTGCTGCTCTTCGGCATAGCTGAAGCTGACCTGCTCAAAGCGGATTGCGCCATGGATCGGGGCACTGTGGCCAGTCGCATTCTCGTCCAGGTCAGTCTCAGCCTGAATGATGCGCAGGATGCGCCGGGCGCTCGACAGCCCGGCCTGTAGTACCGAGAAGGCATAGATCGAAATAAAGGTCGGGAAACGCAGCACATTCATCAGGCCCATCACGCCAACCACCTGGCCGACGCTCAGGCTGCCCTGGCTGTAGAGCCACATCGCGTGCAGGAAGGTGAGCCCGACAGCGAAGCCGTAGATCAGCAGGGGCAGGTAGCGCGCCTCAAGCTCCCCCTGGCGCACAAAGAGGTCGCGGTAGAGCCGGGCGTTGCGGCGATACCTGGCCTGCTCGAAAAGCTCACGCGCACTGGCCTTGACCACCTCAATCCCCGAGACGGTCTCCTCAAGACCAGCATTAAGCCGCCCGTACTGCTCGCGCTGCTCACTGATCACCGGGTCGATCCGGTGCAGGTGGCGCCGCCCGGTGATGAAATAGAGCAGCACAAAGAGCAAGGGCACCACCAGCAGTTCAAGGCGGGTCAAGCCGATAAAAGTGATCGGGATGACCAGGCCCATAACCGTCTCACTCGCCAGCAGGCCCCCGGGCACGATCATGCCAGCGAGCTGGTTGGCATCATCGGTGGCCCGGGCCATAATATCGCCAGCCCGCTGACGGTCGTGGAAGGCCTTACTCTTGCCGAGCAGACTCTCGTAGAGCTCCTGGCGCGCATCGGCCTCGAAACGAGCCGCGAGGGTCTCGGCAGAGATCACGCCAATCAGCGCCGAGGTGGCATCACCGATCAGGACGGCCAGCACCACCAGGGTAGCCAGCAGCAGCCCGTTCGGTGCGCTCGGGTTGAGGATCTCGTCAGCAGCCCGCCCGATCAGCACCTGGGCACTGGAGTAACAGGTCCAGGCAGTGAGAAAGAAGACATAGAAGCCAAGGGCCAGAGGCCAGTAGCGTAGAATATGGGAGCGGATCCAGCGGCCGACGCTGCGTGTATCATAGACGTGGGCGCCATCAATCGTAAACTCACTGCGCAGAGCCAAGCAGACCTCCTTCCGCATAAGGGGCGTGGCGGCACCGCGCAGGCGCCACAAGCAGACACGCAACAGGGCAGCAATTTGTGCTCGTGTCAGAGTACCATAGCCCACTCGGCACAGCATCAGCCCGGAGACGTAATCGACGGTAAGGCTTCAGAATCACAGCGGAGGGGCGTTGGCCCCTCCGCAAAAAACTGCTTCCTTATGATTAAACTCGCTTGTGCTTAGACCTCCATAACCACTGGCAGGACCATGGGCCGGCGTTTGGTCTCACGGTAGAGAAATTCGCTGACCACGTCCTTGATCTTGCGGCTCACGTAGCTAGTATCAACGCCGCCGGGCATGCCGCCGTTGCGGGTCGTAAGCGCCGAACGCACGGTATCCTTGGTCGCCTCGACGAGATCCTGACTCTGGCGCATATAGACAAAGCCCCGCGAAACAACATCGGGGCCGGAGACGAGTTCGCCGGTCGAGGGGTCAATCCCAACCACGACAATCAGCATACCGTCCTTAGCCAGCATCTGGCGGTCACGCACAACCACATTGCCCACATCGCCTACCGTCGTGCCGTCCACATAGATATAACCAACCGGAGCTTTACCGACCACCTTACCGAAGCCGGGAGCGAACTCCATAATCGAGCCACCCTCGGGCAGGAGGATCTGCTCTTCGGTATACTGAGCGCCCAGGCTCATTGCCAGCTTACGATAGAGCACCAGGTGGCGGTAATCGCCGTGGAAGGGCACTACAAAGCTCGGCTTGAGCATCGAGAGCACAAGCTTAAGCTCCTCCTGGGCGGCGTGGCCGGAGACATGCACATTGGCCTGGCCGCCGTAGATCACCTCAGCCCCGAGGCGGAAGAGATTGTTGATCACCCGGCTGACACTGACCTCGTTACCGGGGATCGGAGTTGCCGAGACAACCACCGTATCACCGGGCTTGATCTTGACGTTGGGATAATCACGGTTGGCCATGCGGTTCAGCGCCGCCATTGGCTCACCCTGGCTACCGGTACAGACAACGGCGATCTGGTCATCGGGGTAGGTCGCCATCTCGTGGGGACGAATGAGCGTGCCCGCTTCAGCGTGCAGGAAGCCCATCTCGAGTGCAATGCGCGAGTTATTCTCCATACTGCGACCGGCAAGCAGCACTTTGCGTCCATAGGCTTCCGCCGAGTCGATCACCTGCTGCACCCGGCTGATATTGGAGGCAAAAGTGGCCACAATGATCCGCCCGGGGGCAATCGCAAAGATGTTATCGAAGGCTTCGCCGATGGTCGACTCGCTGGGCGTATAGCCCTTCGACTCGACGCGGACACAGTCGGTGATCAGCACCAGCGGCTTGCGCTGGCCAAGCTCGGCGATCTTCTGAATCGCAGTCGGCTTGCCATCAACCGGGGTATGATCAAGCTTCCAGTCAGTCAGGTAGATCGCCAGGCCCGCAGGCGTAGTGATCGCAAAACCGACCGCATCAGGGATGGAGTGGGCGATATGGAAAGGCTCGACGGTAAAGCTACCCACCTCAAAGGGCTCGCTATCGTTGATCGTAACCTGGGTCACCTTATCGAGCAGGCGATGTTCTTTGAGTTTGTTGGAGAGCAGGCCGTGGGTGAGGCGTGTTGCAAAGACGGGTGGGAAGCCAAGATCAGCGATCAGGTGGGGCACAGCACCGATATGATCCTCGTGACCATGGGTGAGCAAAATACCCTTGATCTTGTCAGTCTTCTCACGCAGGTAGGTGATATCGGGCAGCACAAGATCGACGCCGAGCATATCGGCCTCGGGGAACATCACCCCACAGTCGAGGATCAGGATCTGCTCGCCATATTCGAGCACCCACATATTGCGCCCGACCTCGCCGGCGCCACCAAGGGGCAGAACGCGGAGCTTATTTTTTGCCATAGTGTACCTGTTGAAGTCACAGCAAACCCGGTGCAGTGACCGAGGGAGCGGACTTCGACTCCTTTCAATTGATGATCGAGCCGCCGCATGGTGGCTCGTGGTGGTCGTCGCTCTGCCCGATCAGGGCCAGCCGCAGCGACCATAGGCTAGGGTTCAAAACAGGGCCATACGCATCTAGGTAGAGGCGGGCACAGGGGCGGTAGGCACCGCCGGTGTGCCGCTTCGGCGCTCAAGCTCAGCCAGCAAGCCAGCACGATCGGCAAGGCCAGCATAGATCGGCAGGCGTCGAAAAGGATAAGCCTGACGGTAGAGCAAGCGCACCAGCGGTTGTCGGATCTGCGTACTCAGATCCTCAGCCAGCACCAGCTCCACCAGGGGCTCATCGGCATCATCATCAACCGCATCAAGGCGAACAATCCCCGCCCAGGGGCAGGTCAGATCAACCGCGAGGGACTGGAAGCGCAAACCCTCAGCGCCGGGGGTATAGGCTGCTGACCATTCGCTGAGTAGGTTCCAGATCAGGAGCGGGGTGGCGATTATCAGGGCCAGCATCAAGAGGGCCGGCACCACCTGACCCACACCGAGACCATCGGCGAGGCTCTGCTGGAGGCTAGGCCAGAAGGCGAGGGGGTGGTAACTGATGCGCAGCGTGCTGGCGAAACTCCAGATGGCGAAGGCCCAGATCAGCAGCGCGGCAACCAGCAACACCAGCACCTGCCGTCGTCCGGCAGGCGAGAGGCGGTAGGTATTCATCAGAAGAGGCTGAGTTGCACGGGAGGCTCATCCTCGGCAGGCGGGGGCGGTGGTGGGGCACTGGCAAGCACTTCGCGCTCAGCCTCAGCGAGAATGGCCGGCAGACGTTCAAAATCGGCGATCAGAAGCGGGCGATTCTGCGGCTGATGGAGCGCCGCAGCCGGATGCAGCATCGGCACAATCAAACGTGTGCCAACCCGACGGGGCTGCCCATGGATCCGTGAGATACGTTCACCAGGCAGAAACAGGTTCATCGAAAAACGACCCAGCGTGACAATCACCGCCGGATTGAGCGCTTCGATCTGCTTGAAGAGAAAGTTCTCGCTACAGGTCTTGACTTCATCAGGCTGCGGGTCACGGTTCTGGGGCGGACGGCACTTGACTACATTGCCGATAAAGACCTCGGCACGACTCAGGCCGGCCATAGACAACAACTCGTCAAGGAACTGCCCCGAAGGCCCCACAAACGGGCGGCCCTGGCGATCTTCATGAAAGCCGGGGCCCTCCCCGATCAGCATCACCCGTGCATCAGGCGGGCCTTCGCCCGGTACCGCTTTGGTACGCCCCTGGTGCAAACCACAACGGGTACAGGTAAGCGTCTCCTGGGCAATCAGTTGGAGCGTCTCGAATGCAGCCAAAACAAAATCCGTTTGTCGGTGCGACAGCACGGCCAATCTTCATCTATTATACTCGTTCGCCCTGCATGGCACAAGCACGGCTTTGCCACTGCCTGCAGCCTATGCTACGATGCCGCTATGCAGACGCCCCTCCACAACGCGGTCGTGTGGAGTGGTGCCGATTCGCCTCATATGACAAGGATCCCACCATGTTCCACAACAAGAAAAAAGACGAAGAACAGCAGAAGCACGACGAGCAGATCTCCCAGGCGATGCGTTCGATGAGCGACCAATTGGCCGCGAAGGGCCAGGAGATCAAGACGCTTGAGGAGCAACTCGCGGCGGCGAAGAAGGATGCCGCTCAAGGTGACGCGGCTGAGCAGGCCCTGGCCGAAGCGCAGGTCAAGCTGCGAGCGATGCAGGCCGAGATGGCCAAATTGCAGGTGCAGACCCAGGCGGCCCGCATCGAGGCCACGAAAGCTCAGGTTAACGCAGCGGCGGCCGCTGCCGCTGCCGCCGCTGCTGCGCATACGCCTGCTCCGACAACAGCGGTGCCGGCCGCTAGTGGCCTGCATGTGGGTGGCAACGCCTGGGTGCAAAAGGCCGGTGGCAAAAACCTGCGCCTGCGAGATAAGCCCGGGCTGCAATCGAACGCCTTCGATGCCCTGGCCCCCGGCACTCAGATGACCCTGCTGGAAGGCCCCCTACAGGACGATGGCTACCCGTGGTGGCGCATCCGCGCCAGCGATGGGCGCGAGGGCTGGGTCGCCGGCACGGAGTTATTGACCAGGCCGGAGTAAGCACATGCGCTCCAGGAGGGGCGTGGTAGCATACGCTGCCGCGCCCCTGCTTTATGCTGGCTGCCAGAGCATCAGCATGCCGTCGCCGCCGCCTGAGGCCAGCATCGCCCCGTTGGGATTGAAGACGACCCGCAACACGCCGCTATGATGCCCGCTAAGCACCTGGCGTAGCGCACCGTCGCTAGTGCGCCACAGCTGAATCGTGCCGTCAACGCCGCCTGAAGCGATCATCTGGCCGTGAGGATGCACCGCCACCGTGCGTACCGCATTCTGATGACCGCGTAAGCGGAGACGCAGGGTGCCACTCTCACCTTCCCACAGGCAGAGATTGCCATCAAGCCCGCCCGAAACGAGCAGCGTGCCATCGGAGCTGTAGGCGAGGCAACTCACGGCATCGTGGTGGCCCTCAAGGGTCATCAGCAGGGAGCCCTGCTCACCATCGTAGAGGCGAATACGCCGGTCGTCACAGCCAACAGCCAGCACCTGCCCATCAGGCCGACAGGCCAGGTTGATGGCATGGGCGACCGTAGGAATATGCTGCACCGCCTGGCCATTTTGTACACGCCAGTAGGTGATCGTGGCATCACTGCCATTGCTGATCAACATATCACCACCAGGGCTAAAGTGAACACTCTCCTGATAAGCTCTGGTGCGTAAGGTATGGATCAGCCGGCCGTTACGGATACTCCAGAGCTTCATATACTGATCACTGCTGGTCGCAGCAACCAGTAAGCCGTCGGGACTGATGCGGAGATTAAGCAGATTGCCAGCGTGCTCGTCGAGGGTTGAGATCAAGGCTCCATCCGGCATACGCCAGAGGCGGACGGCCTGATCCCAGCCGCCTGAGGCGAGTTGCAGACCAGCGGAGCCGAAGTCAAGCGCCCAGACCGCGCCACGATGGGCCTGGATGGTGCGCAGCAGACGTACCTGTCCACCCTGCCAGTCAGGGTCACGCTGACCAGCCACTGTACGCAGCCAGAAGGCCCGCCAGCGTGAGAGTTGCACCTGCAACTCGACCCGAAAGGTCACATCGGTATGGTCATCTTTGAGAAAGAGGGTTTCACGCAAGCGCCCACTCTCAGTGACGCGACGCATATCGGCGCTGAGTTTCAGGCGTTGTTTCTGCCCAGGCGGCAGGCTGATCGCTGATAGTGATGGTGAGGCCCAACGTGGTGCCTGTATCAAGACACGCACGTAGCGTCGCCCTGGGTTCGTGAGCATAATCCACTCGTCGCGGCGCTCGTCGAGGGCCAGGGCCCCGAAATTGAGGAGCGTACGGTCAGCGCTGATCTGTGGTTGCTCGGCAGCGAAATTCTCGGGATCAAGTATCGCAAGTAACTCGTCCAGCCCGGCGTTTTGATCGTTGGGATGGCGCGCCACGACCGCGCGCATATCGGCGGCAAGCTTGTTACGCCCCCAGATCTGGCTCGCCTGCTCCGGCAGGTTGTGGTAGAGCCAGCGAGCGGCCTGCTCCCAATGTTGTTCAGCCCAGGTCACCAGAGCATGCTCATCAGCGATCAGCGTGCCGTCAGGAGCCTGTAACTGGGCCCGCTCGTTGAGGGCCAGGATCTGGGTAATAACGGTGTAGAACTGGACGGCTGAGGGTCGCTCTTCGAGTTGAAAGGCCAGCCCATGGGCGATCAGGCTTTCAATCTTCGGATGTACAGCCGGGTTGATGCTGCGAACCAGCGGGTAGGGTGCCAGCGTACCAGCCAGCAAAGCTGGCAGATCATCACGACTGAGCAGCGGCTGGTAGCCGGTGAGCAACATATGCAGGGTGACGGACAGGGCGTAGACATCGGAGCGCGCCTGGGCCTGGCCACGCCACTGTTCGGGTGGCGTAAAGCCGAGGGTGCCGCCAAGCTGGCTGGCGGGGGTGCTGAAACTGGTCTGCACCGGGGCCAGGCGTGAGAGGCCAAAGTCGATCAGCCAGACCCGCTCGGCACTGTCGATCAGAATATTGGAGGGCTTGACGTCACGGTGCAACACCGGCTCAGGCCGCCGACTATGCATATAGGCCAGGGCTGAAGCAACATCACGCACAATCGCGAGGGCTTCAGCGATCGCTAAGCGCCCGCCACGATCACGCAAGATCTGTCCGAGATCACGCCCTTCGACATACTTCATCACCAGGCAGTTCTGCTCGGGCAGGTACTCGTAGATCTCGGGTATGTTGGGATGCCCTGGGGCGTTCAGGGTGACTAGGAGTTCCGCCTCACGCTTGAAGTTGAGCTCGGCCTGCCGACGAAGCGGCTCACTCCAGGCCGGGTTGGTCACCTGGCGTTTGGCAACACAGAAGCGGTTTAACTGGCCATCAAAGACTAAGTAGGCTTCGGCGAAGCCGCCTTTGCCGATCGTCTCACGGATCAGATAACGCCCATGCGTATCGATCGTTGTCCCTGGCTCAAACTGGGATAGCAAAGGACGGGTCTGCGGTATGCGCGGAGGCATCGTTGGCAGCGTGCCAGACGGCGCATCAAGCGGGCGGGTAGTCCGCAGCGGTGCGCCACAGGCATTGCAGAAGCGCGAGCCGGGAGGGTTGGTATGTCGACAGGCATGACAGATGAGTGTAAGGGCAGGCATAAAGCGTTACCCACTACCCGGTTCCACGCACAAAGATATCTGGCCAGGCCCGAAAGCGGGTCAGGAAGATCTCACGTGAGACCTCGACCCCATCTTCAAGAATGATCCGCTCAACCGTAATATCACGCCCACTGCGGGCAACATCAGTTTGACGCAGCGTACCTGCAGGCAAGGAGGGATCATCGACATAGACCGGCTCGCCTGGTGCACGCACCTGATTGCTAACCAGCGGCCCTGCAAGCTGAACCTGACGGGTCGGGGCAGCACCGTAGAGGCGCACCGTCAACACCTGATTTGCCTCGTCCATTACCGTCTGCAAGAGCAGCCAACTGCCAGTATCATTAACGAACTTCAGGTCAGCGACACCGGTATAGATTGCCGCATCAAGACCCTGGCCATCACCATTGGGGCCAAGGCCGAAACGGTCGTACCAGCTAATATAGAAGGCGTGGGCATGGCGTTCGCTGATCGGCAGGCCCGCCCAGAAGGCGCTCCGAAAGACGGTTGTCGAGACCTGGCAGACGCCACCGCCCCACTCGAGCTGGGTACGGTTGCCAATGATCGCATAGCCTTCAACAAAGCCATTGGCGGCATCAACCTCACCTAACTGGCGGTTGAAGGAGAACTCTTCATCAGGGGCAATCAACACCCCATCCATACGCCGGGCTCCGGCGCGGATGTTGGTGATGCGATAGGCGGCCGACCCGCTAAAACTGCTCCGCCCTTCGGCAACCAGGGTAGTGATACCAAGTTTCGGCAGGCTCTCAGCGGTGATCAGTGGCAGCAACTGATCGCCGGGCAGTTCGAGGGTGCGCGTCGTGGTTACACTGCGCAGCAGCAGGGCCGCGATCTGTGCGCTAGCCTCTTCCTGGCGTAGCCGCCAACCAGGGCGGCCCTCCTCGACGATCCGTAAGGCCCCATCCTCAAAGCGCAAACGCGGCTCGGCGGTGCCACTATCAACAAGCTGAGCCAGGCCCTCGACGGCGCGGGCCAGGCGCTCCTGGTCAACCTCAAGGGCGAGGCGGCCATCAAGTGGCTGCACGGCCAGTAACTCGGCCAGGCGCTCGGGTGCCCAGACCCAACGCTGCTCACCGCGGCGCATCTCGATGGGCTGAGCAAGGATGGCCACGGCCTGTCCCTGGGCCTCAAGCAGGGCGTTATCACCGACGCTGGGTTCGAGCATCCGTGTGCGTACGGCAACCGCCTGGGGCTGCAGGTTGCGTAGGGCGAGCAGGATATCATTCGCGGTGGCGTCAGCCAGCAGCTGCAAGCCAGAGCTGGCGGGTGTGCCGACCACGCGTGCCTCAGCCAGACTCAGGGCGGCATCCTGTGGCGGGCGCTCGATCTGTGGGGCAAGGCTCAGCAGGTAGGCTTGCAGATCCTGCTGATCAACCACCACATGCGGGCTCAACTCAAGCCCCTCGCGCCAGAGAACCCAGAGTTCGCGCAGACGGCTGAAGGGATCACCGCGACGTCCGGCAGCCATAGCCGCCGCCGTTACCGCCTCGGTATCGAGTCGGGCCCCCAGGTCGCTAAGCGAGGGCTGCCAGGTCTGACCGGCAAAGACCAGGCTGATCGGCTGCTGCAGGAAAGCGGCGTAGCGCTCACGCAGCAGCACCTCGATGTTTTGTGCATCCATACCGGTGACTGGCTGGCCCTGCACATTGACGCCGGTCAGGGCCGTATCGGGAGCGATCAGGTTGAGGCTATAGGGCAGCAGCAGGATGGCCCCACCAAGCAGCAGCAGGCTGAGCATAAAGGCACGCCAGGGATGGCGCTGGGGCCTGGTACGGCGGCGTGAGGGCGAAGGCGGGCGCGGTGGCTCCTCGCGTGGCGGTTTCGGCTCCGGCGGCGGCTTGGGCGCACCGGCACGTCGTCGCTGGATGGGGCCATATTCCTGATAATAATCATCAATCGGCATACGGCCTGCGCTGATACAAATGGCGATAGGGATCTACATTGTAGCGGGCGCAGCCTCCGGCGGCAAGTTTGACAGCCCGATCGATCATTCGTATAATGCCGCCTGGGCCCCTAGCTCAATGGTAGAGCAGTTGACTCTTAATCAATTGGTTCAGGGTTCGAGTCCCTGGGGGCCCACCAGAGCTTGATCTCCACGCCGCTTCATATGAAGCGGCGTTCTCGCGTTTGCATCCCTTGGAGCAGCCTGGCTTGTCGCCTGAATAGTCTACAAGATCCTCCTGGAATTGGAGGCTCACCAGGTATGCTTTGCTAGACAACCTGGCGGCATCTACTGAACGGGGATAGCTGTTGTTGCTGGTGTCTGCACCGTACCGATATCGACACTGGCCCCTGCCACGGCCACTACCGGGTATTCGATCCCCGTATTGGCCGTGGCGACAACCAGCAGGTGCTCACCCTCGGGTACACCATCGACGGTGAACCGTCCATTTGGCTGCGAATTGATCACCAGGTCGGTGCGTTCGATAATAATCTCGGCAACGGCCGGTCGTCCGTTGGCGTCAACGACCATGCCGGTAATGGTGCCATAACCACCGATAATCGCCACGGCCCGACTCTGAGCCAGGTTGATCACCACCAACACACCGAGCATCACCATTAGCCCGATGATCACGGTGCGGGCAATGCGATGCCCCCGTTCAGGGTCGGTTGGCTCAGGTGGAATACCCTGGGCGAAGGACTCCAGTGAGGGTGATTTTTCAAAAGGCATAGCAAACTCCTGACGGCAGACACCCGGCATAGCCAGATTTTACAAGTGGGACTGCCCAAGGCGTTACGGACGACGGATCGTCAAGTTATCGAAACAGGCATCAGTGCCATCCCAAACGCGCAGACCAACCCCACCGCTGGGATAGGTAGCATCGCTCAAACTGAGCATAGGCTGACCATCAACCAGCACGGTGAAGCGATCCCCGATCACAGAGAGCTGGATCTGACGATTGACATTATGCCAGTTGTAGCCTGGGATGCGCTTACGCACGATTGGGCGCTCGATCTCGACACCGTTGACCCACTTACGGATGAGGAACTGGTCGAGGTAGCCGGGATCGTACTGAAAGACATACCCACTCACCCGCTCAACGTTTTGGGTACGAAAGAAGACCCCATAACCGTCACCCTTACTGAGCAGCGCTTTGTTAATGTCGATCACGTAGTCATCGGCCGAGACCGGGGTAAAGATACGGCCCTCACCGGGCCCACCACAGAGCTCGCTATCACGGATGGCCCAATTGCCGGAAACCCGTTGCCAGGCGTTCAGGTTGGCGAAATCCTCGTCGAGCAGGGCACCGCAATTGGCACCAAAGGCTTCTGCGGCTCCGCAGAAGGCAGCGCCAAGACTAGTCCCGGTGAGGCTCAGGCCAGCAACGGCAATCGCCGCCACCAGGCCAAGGATCAGGCTCACTTCGACCGCCGACTGTGCCGGTCGCACGGGGTAATGATGAAGCTGCATATGCACAAGCCTGATGGTAAGTGATTCTTCAGCGTGTAGGATGGACACTCAAGTCATCGAAACAGGCCTGGCTCCCATACCAGGAGCGCAGGCCGATGCCGCCGGTGGGATAGGTTGAGTCGGAGACCGTAAGCACTGGCTGACCATCAATTGAGGCCACAAACTGGTCACGAATCACCGAGACCTGTACCTGACGATCGACATCGTAGTAGTTGTAGTCGTTGGGCAAGGTCAGCCTTGGTTGAAGAAGCATCTCGTTGCCGTTGACCCACTTGCGGAAGACAAAGCCACGCATACCAGGATCGTACTGAAAGGTATACCCATTGACACTGGAGGTAGAGGTGCCGGGCTTTTGCACCAGGTTGGTTGAACGAAAAAAGACCCCGTAGCCATTGCCAGCCGTGAGTCGGGCAAGATCAACATTGATTACATAATCATCGGCCCCAACCGAGGGGCGGAAGATCTGCCCGCCGTTGTTCCCGGTGCAGAGTTGGCCATCACGGATCTTCCAGGGATCATTGCCGGGCATAAAACGTGTCCAGGCGTCCAGGTCAGCGAAATCATCGCTGAAGAGCACGCCACAACTGCCGCCAAACGTGCCAGCGACACGACAAAAGACATCATTAAGACTAGTTCCGGTGAGGTTCAACCCGACGAGGGCGATGGCGGCGACAAGGGCCATAATCAGGCTGATCTCGACCGCCGACTGCCCATGGTACGTGTGTTGCTTGAGACGATGCATGCGGCACACTCCTCGAGAGAGTCTTTTGGTGTGCGTGCCGATGATTGCGTGCGCAGTTCTCTGTTCTGAGGCTGCGCTCTGCGTTCTATCGGCGCTGCGCGCTGCGTTCTGCGTTCTATCGACTCAGCGCTGACGTTGCTGAGCACGCTGGGCCACGCGCTGCCAGGCGGGTGTTGGTTGCGCAGGGCGGGTAGTGCGCTGTTCAGGGCTACTGAACATAAAGGCAAAATCTTCAAAAAAGGCCCCCAGGGGCGACTTGGGCAGGCCAAAGACGGGCGGTACGCCGGTGTTGATCGCACTCACCAGCGGCTCTGAGGCGAAGGGCATCACCAGATTGAAATTCTGGCCCAGGCTGGCTTCGATCTCTTTGCGCGGCAGACCATTGCGTTCGAAAGTCCAGTTGAGCATCAAGGTAATCTTGTCGGGATGGTAATCGAGCGACTCGAAGACGCGGAGGGCAACCGAGGTGGCGCGGACGGAAGCCATATCGGGTGCCACGACCAGCAAGATCTGGTCGGCGGCATCAAGCCCGGCCAGGGTCGACTCGGCAAAATCATGGGGGGTATCAAGAATGACATAGGCACTCGCAGCCTTGATCAGGTTCAAGACATGGGTCACCTTATCGCCGGTGATCAGTTCGTTCAACTCGGGGCGGGGCGGGGCGGCCAGCACACGCACCCGGCTGACATGGGGCTGGAGCACGACTTCAAGCAACTCGGCGTCGATCTCTTCATTGGGAATGGTAGCGAGATCGGCCCAGGTGTTGCGCAGCGGCAGGTCGAGCATGAGGGCGCTCTGCCCGTTGGTAAGCGAAAGATCAACAATTGTGGTACGGTCGCCCCAGATCTGCGCTAAGCCGACGCCGAGGTTGGTTGCGATGGTTGAGACGCCAACGCCGCCGCGCAGTGAGAAGACGGCAATCGTGCGGGCCATGCGGGTGGTTGCAGCTTCGACCTCGGGGATTTTGCGCTGGAGGAGTGACTTAACGAGCACCTGAAGCTCATCGGGATGTACCGGCTTGCTGAGGTAGTTATCGGCGCCAGCCTCAAAACCCTTGAGGCGCTCGGTCAAAGCGTCCTGGCCGGTCAGCATGATGATCGGCACATGGGCGAAGCGTGGGCGGCGGCGCAACTGGCGGCAGACCTCGTAGCCATCGATGCCCGGCATCAGCACATCAAGCAGAATAAGGTCGGGATGGTTCGCTTCTGCCTGGGTCAGGGCCTCGGTGCCGTTACGCGCCGTCAGAACCTCGTGGCCAGCCGAGCGAAGAATCCTCCCGACATAGGTAAGGGCAAGGGGGTCGTCATCAACCTGCAAGATTTGCGGCATAGCCATTAACCAGTCAACTGGCCCTGCGCTTACGCGACGAGGGATTACACAACAGGCACCCTTCAAACGAGTCAACGGTAGATCACTACGAAAATTGTACTACCTTTCAGGAGCGATAAGCTGGTAGGAGTGATTCAAGGGCTGCGGTAACCGCCGCGTGCGCCCCGGAGAGCTCCGGCAGACGTGCGCGCACATTATCAAGCTCGTAGCGTCCGGCGGTCGCTTCGATCTCGGCGCTGCATTTACGCAGGGCTTCGGCCCCGAAGATGGCCGCGTTGGCCTTGAGGGTGTGTGCCGCGCGCACCACATCAACCACCGCCCCGGACTGCAAGGCCTGGCGCAGGTCGCTAAGTTGCTTGGGTGTCTCGCTGAGGAAGAGTTCGATCAACTCAGCGACGATACTTGGATCGCCACCGCCAACCGTGATCTTCATCTCCTCCAGCGTGTTGCGATCGACCACCCCGCCGATCAGGTCGGTGCCAGCAGCCTCTTGCTGGCGCGAGGCGAGGTTGGCATTGCCGCGTTCGAGGGCGGCCACGAGATCCTCGGCCCGCACCGGCTTGCTGATATAGTCGTCCATACCAGCCGACAGGCAGAGCTCACGGTCGCCCTGCATAGCATTGGCAGTCATGGCGACGATGTAGGGACGATGCAGGCGCGGTAGGTCGCGACAGATGCGCCGCGAGGCTTCAAGGCCATCGAGTTCGGGCATCTGCACATCCATCAGCACGATATCATAGGGTTGGCGCACCAGAGCGTCGATGGCTTCGAGCCCATTGGCGGCAATATCGGCACGGTAGCCGAGCCGTTCGAGGGTTTTCAGGGCCACGCGCTGGTTGATCACATTGTCTTCGGCCAGCAAAATGCGTAAGGGTATGCGTGAAGCCATTGAAGAGTCAAAGGCATTGGGCATTATGGGCGGTGCGTGGCGCATGGCTGTATCGCCCATCACGCCAAGCAGCACTTCGTAGAGTTGGGAGGATTTGACCGGCTTGGCCAGGCTGGCCGCGAAATGGCCACCGCGCAGATCCTCTTCGCGCCGCCCCAGTGAGGTAAGCAGCACCAGCGGCAGTCGCTCGGCGCTATTCTGGCTATGGATCGAAGCGGCAAGCTGGGATCCGTCCATCTCGGGCATCTGCATATCAAGCACGGCGATGTCGAAGGGATCGCCCTGGCGGATCCAGCCTATGGCTTCACTGCCTGAACTGGCTGCCCGCACGCGCATGCCCCAGCCTTCCGCCTGCAGGGTGAGGATCTGGCGGTTGGTCTCGTTATCATCGACGACCAGCAGGCGCTTGCCGGCCAGTTGGGGAACGGTGCCGCGCTGGTAGATCCGCGGCGGGGACATGGCCGCCTGGGCGATCATGGTGAAGAAGAAGGTTGTACCAACACCTTCATAGCTTTCGAGCCACATGTGTCCACCCATCAACTCGCAGAGCCGCCGGCTAATCGCCAGGCCGAGGCCAGTACCGCCATACTGGCGCGTGGTTGAGGCATCGACCTGGCTGAAGGCGCGGAAGAGCCGATCCATGCGTGAGGCAGGAATGCCGATGCCGGTGTCGCGCACACTCAAGACGATGTGGCTATTCTTCTCGAGCTCATCGTGCATATGCACTTCAAGCACCACTTCGCCGGTATGGGTAAACTTGACCGCATTACTGAGCAGGTTCACCAGGATCTGACGGATGCGGGTCACATCGCCAATCAGCATATGCGGCACGTCCGGGGCGATCATGTAGGCCAGGTCAAGGCCCTTTTCTGAGGCACGCGCGGCCACCAGATCAAGTGACGCTTCAACACAATCACGCAGATCGAAGGGCACCTGTTCCAGATCGAGCTTGCCCGACTCAATCTTCGAGAAGTCAAGAATATCGTTAATGATCGTCAGCAAGGCATCGCTGCTATTACGAATAGTCTCGACGAACTCACGCTGCTCACGGTTCAACTCGGTATCGAGCAGCAGGCCGGTCATGCCGATCACCGCATTCATCGGTGTGCGGATCTCGTGGCTCATATTGGCCAGGAACTCAGACTTGGCACGGGTGGCCGCTTCAGCGGATTCTTTGGCCTCACGCAGGGCCGCTTCGGTGCGGGCCCGTTCGGCCAACTCCGCCTTAAGCGTCGCTGTGAGTTGGACATTCTCAAGGGCCGGGCCGACCGTCCAGGTGACGGCCTGGGCCAGAGCGATCTCCTCGAGCGAGAAGATGCGCGGGGTCAACGAGTCGAGCTCAATGGTACCGACCACCTCGTCGTGGGCCATGAGCGGCACGACTAAGACGGCGGCAGTGCCACGGCATTCAAAGAGGTCGGCAGTAGCAGCGGTACGGGGATCTTTATGCACATCGGGCACCTGAACAGGGGCCCGCTGGTTGATCACCTCCTCGGTCAGCAGGTTGCCTTCAAGTGGGATGATCGCACCAAGACCCGAAGGACGTCCAGGCGCACAGTACTCACTCACTACCTGGAGTTGGGTACGCTGGGGATCAAGCATCCCGCAGGCAGCCTGGGGTAGATTGAGGGCCTGAGCCAGTTCAGAGCAAACCACGTTGAGCACGCCGATCGGGTCAGTGGCGCTGGCGGCGGCGGTCGTCACCTGATTAAGCAAGAGCGTCTCACGCAGGGTGCGCTGGAGGTCGCTATAGAGGCGGGCGCGTTCAATCGCGATAGTGGCGTGATCACCGACGGCAACAAGCAGATCACTGTCGGCCTGACTGAGCACACCGGGAGTGGTACTCTCGACACTGAGCACCCCGACCACCTCGCCACGGACGAGCAGCGGCACGGCAACTGTGCTGATAACGCCCGGCTCGACGGCATCATAGTCAGGGATCTGGCGCACATCAGGCACCAGCAGGGGTTTGCCGCTACGGCCAACATAGCCCAGCACACCTCGCTTGAGGGCGATCTCCTGGATCGGTTGGCTATAACCAACCTGGTGCTGGAGCATCAGCCGATCACCCTGACGCAGGTAGATCGAGACAAAGGGATAGCCAAAGAGCTTGGCGCTCGACTCAACCACTGTGCGCAGGACGGCCTCCGACTCGATCTCGTGGGCCAGACTGGTGCGAACTTTATCCAGCAGGAAGAGGATGCGTGCCTGGCGCTGGAGCCGAGCGATCAGCGTACGGGCGTGCTGATCGCTCTGCTCACGGGCAGCAACCGCCTCGCGCAGCAGCACAATCTGGCGGCGCTGGTCGAGATGCATCACCACCTGCTGGGCAAGCACCTTGAGCGTATTGATCTGTACCGGCGAAAGCTCGCGGCTGACACGGTCAAAAACGCTGAGCGTCCCAAGCGCATAGCCATCGGCACTGATCAGGGGCGCACCAGCATAGAATCGTATATAAATGTCGCCAACTACCAGCGGATGGGTGGCGAAGCGGGGATCACGCGCGGCATCCGGGACGATCATCACCTCGGAGGGCTGCTTGATGGCTTGTTGGCAGAAAGAGAGGTGGCGATCCACTTCGGTGACCGTCAGGCCGAAGCGGGCCTTGACCCAGATCCGATCCTTGTCGAGCAGGCCGATCGCTGCCATCGGCACTTCACAGATCGACGCCGCCAGCTGAGTGACAGCGTCGAAATCGTCCTCGGGCGGGGTGTCAAGGATCTGGTAGCGCTGCAGCGCCTTCAGCCGCTCAAGCTCATCAGGTGGATGGGTGCTCGCGTTAGCCATTGCTCTTCCTCTACGATCCACGACCGACCGACCCAGAGCCGGTGTTACCGTTCGCCTGAATCATAACAGAAGAGCATTACCCAGAATGCAGGGTGAGGCATGTTTCAGAAGCGGGCGATCCAGCTTGACCGTTGCCCACAGCTCCCACAACCCCCACCGCCCCCACACCGCACGCTGGCGGGTTGTCGGGCGGTCGGGTTGTCGCCCAAACGGTCAAGCCGGTTTGCACCATGTCTCAGGCTTAGCGGCCCGTCCCCTTCGCTGGCGGAGTTGGCGGTTTCTCGGCAGGAGGCGCTGTGGCAGGTAGGGGCTGGTAGGTTGTGAGCACCTGCTCCTGACGCGCATCATAGCCGGGCAGTTGCAGGGTGCGCCGGTTGATGGCGGTGATCACCGCGCCCCTGGTAACGTCGGGCCGGGCTACTTCGACCCGTCGCCCGTCGCCGCGACCCCAGAGAATCAGGCTGACTATGCCGCCCTGGGTGTGACTGACAAGGTAGAGGCGCTCGCCGGTGTCGTTGCGGATGCGCAGATCCTGGCCGGGCGTGTAGACGGCTGCATCAAGGCCGGGTGTATCAGCGAAAGCGGCAAGCAGATAGCGGTGCCCGACACGCTCAGGCACAGGGAGCCCGGCATACCAGGACGCCCGGTAGAGCAGGGTGGCTACGGTGCAGATGCCACCGCCAGGCTCATTGTCAACGACCACACCGTTGACAATCGCCGCGCCGGGGCGGTAGCCGCTACGCGCCGAGACTTCGCCGAGGGCAGTGAGGAAAGAGAAGTTGGCCCCGGGCTCGATGATCTGGCCGTTGAGCCGCGCAGCCGCCAGTTCAATGTTGTGGCCGCTATTGCTGCCAGCAGGATAGTTCAGGCTGACCTCGGCCAGGGGCAGCAGGGGGCGGCCCGGGCCAAAGGCCGACGCGGGAAAGATAATCTGGGCCATCCAGAGCCCCAGGGGCTCGCGCTGCACCTCCCCGTTACCGTCAACCCCGACCTGATAGGCCAGGCGAGCGCGCTCGAAGTACTGTACCAGCACGGACTGGCCGTCGGGACGGCTTTCGTAAAACTCTTCAGAGATAGGATAGCCAAGCAGTTCGACGCCGCCGTGTTGGGCGTGGTACCAGGCGAAGGCCCCGTCAAGGGTATGGCCGGAGGCAGCGAAGTAGCTACGACCTTCAGGCAAGGCTTCGACGGGCGCACGCCAGAGGAAGGGAGCCTCTTGTTCACGCCCATGGGCGCGCAGGCGTCCGAGGGCCGTAAGCTGGATCTGGGCACCATGGCGCTCAAGGCGGGCATAGGTGAAGTACTGCACCGGGATGCCAAGCTCAGCGTCGATCAACTCGTCGGTAAGCGGATCGCCGAAGTGCTCCAGCCCGCCATGCTGCTGGATGTAGCTGAGGAAGGGCTCATTAATCACCCTTCCCTGGGTCTCGAAGAGGGGCGGGCGCAGAGCCTGGCTCGGTGCGGCCAGCAGGGTTGCCGGTGCGCTAATGAAGCAGAAGATCAACAGGGTAGTCAGAGTGAGGGGGAAGCGTAACAGAAGTCGCATCGGTGACTCCCTTCCGAGTAAGATGGCGTCATTGACTCAGTTCATGCTGCTGAGGAGGCTGCCGCCGGCCGTCATCACATAGAGCAGGTTGAAGAGAATACCGACGACGAGGCTGACGGCGACCATGAGCAACAGGTAGAGGGTGCGACGACGTACCAGGCGCCGAAATTCGCCCTGGAGCAGCAGGGCCAGGGTCTCCTGGTGGGCGGCAAGCACGGTCTCGGCCCGTGCGCCTTCGGCCTCGGCCTGGGCCAGAGCCTCGGCAACATCGGCCAGCTCGCGGCAGCCGCGCCCACGGGCACCCAGGGCCAGGGCTGCAAAGGGCCGCAGGCGGCGGTCGGCACCCAGGGCCAGGGCCTCAGCGACAAGGGTCTGCATGGGGGCCAGGCGCGGGTCGGGCCGGCGCACATAGCGCCGCATAATCTCGACGGGGGCCTCGAAGCTGTCGAGAGCTACTCGCACAAAGGCCACGAAACCGGGGGTGAGGCGACGCAGGGCAGCGGCCTCACGTTCGCGGCGCTGCTGCGGCTGGCGCGGCAATACCAGACCTAGCCCGAGGTAGGCGGCAAGGGCGGCACCGAACAGCAGGTTGCGGGAGTTGCCTGTGGCACCGCCAGCAAGGGCGGCGCTGATCAGCAAGATGGCCAGGCTGAGCCCGGCGGTCTGGCCAGCAACCAGGCCAGCAGTCGAGCCAATCCGTGAAGGGTTCAGGCGGGCCAGTCGGCCAGAGCCAGCCATTGTAGTTGCGCCAAGGCAGGCCAGCAAGGCCCCGGCCAGGCTCGCGGCGAAGAAGGGTGCCCCTGGTGTGATCAGGAGATCGTACATACTGAACCTCTGTTAGCTGGTAAGACAAGGCTCAAACCAGCTTGACCGTTTGGACGACAACCCGACAGCGTGCGATGTGGGAGTTGTGGGGGCTGTCACCCAGATTGTCAAGCCAGTTTGAAACATGGCTAATACTCGCTATCCTCGACGTGGGTGAGCAACATACCACCGAAGATCGGCAGGGCCAGGGCTCCAAGGACGACCACCGCAACGACGGCCCCAAGGGGGCTGCTATAGGCGCGCACAACGCGATCCCACTGGCTCCAAGTGAGGTAGAGGGCCATGACCATGCCGGCCATGCCGACAGCCATACCGCTGTAGCGCATCTGGGCCAACTCGGTCAGGGCCTCGTCGCGGCGTCGGTCGGAGAGTTGCAGGGCGGTATAGGCGGCCTCACACCGGCGGGCCAGTACCTCCTGGGGCTGCTCCACCGAGGCCCCGAGGTGGTTGAGCAGGACGCCATGGCGGCGCGAGAGACTCTGGTCGGCGAGGGCAGCGATAACCTGGCGTGGGGTAGCGATGCCGCCGCCATTGATCGGCACGCCCTGACGGGCGACCAGGAACGTCCACTCCTCACGCAGGGGGCCGGGCTGCAGGTCGCCGACCAGCCGTTCGAGGGCCGGACGTAAGCCAAGGCCAGCTTTGAGCAGGGCACTCAAGCGCCCAATGGCGGGGGTCAGGTCGCGCTCAAGGCCACTGATGTAGCGTCTGCGCGCGACCCGTTCACCCAGCAGCAGCAATAGGGCCAGCAGGCAGGGGGCAAGCAGGAGGGCCAGGCCAGGGGGGATAATCAGCATCAGGGAAACAGCAATGCCGATGGTGAGGGTCAGACTCAGCGAGACGAGTCGGGCTGGCGCTAAAGGTTCGGGCAACCAGAAGAGGGCCGGGTCGGGCACACTCTGCGCCGACAGGGCGGCCAGGTTGCGGCGGGCGTGCCGGGTGCGGATAATCACGAGCAGCAGGGCCAGCTGTGAACGCACCAGTAGTGCCCCAAGCATCAGCCCGGCCGCTGCCATCGCTGGCGTCACAGCGTAGAGCAACCATGCCGTCTCGGGATGGGTCAGCGGCAATTCATGTTCAAGCATAGGGATGCTCCTGGGCTGGTGAATCGTCCTGAGTAAGGGCTGCCAGGGCTGCTGCTACCGGCACCAGGGCTTCGGCCCCGATCTCGCCAGCCTGGTGCAGCGCGGCCAGGGCCGTATGACGGGTAGACAGCACCTCACGGGCCAGCTCAGCAGCAAGGCTGGCGGGGTCACAGGCTGCGAGCAGGTCAACCGTGTCGCGCACACGGCTCTGGGCCAGAGCGGCGCGGGCCCGGGCGAGGCTTTCGCGGGCGGCGGCATCGCGGCGCTCAGCGGCAGTGATTGCGGCGAGCAGGGCTTCCCAGCCACCAGGCGGGTGATGCGCCGCCATCAGGGCCACATCGGCGGAGAGCTGCGCATAAGTCTGACGGGCTGCGGGCCAGCGCCGGGCAGCAAGGGCGGTACGGATGCTGGCCTCGGCAGTGCGTGCCTCCGTGGCCAGACGCTCGGCAAGCGCGAGGTCAAGCTCGATCGCTCGCTGGGCAGTGGCCACCAGACGCTCATCCTGGCGGTCAGCCCATGCGCGGCGCAGGATAGCCAGAGCCCGGGCACTGTCAGCGGCTCTGATCGCACCAGCCGCCCGACTCAGGGCTTCGCTGACGGTCGCACGGGTAGTCGGGGCGGCGCGCACGGCGGCCTGCAGGCGCAGCAGTTCGAGGCGACGGGCCAGGGCGGCGGGGGTTCGTTCGGCGCTGTGCCAGATGAGCCGATCCTGCTCGACGGTTGCGGCCGTCGCCCAGCGCAACTCGCCCGCGTGGGCTTCGACCCAGGCCAGGCGGAGGGTGCGCGGGCGTGGGCGCTCAGCCGTCAACTCAACCCCGTCAAGCAGCAGGATCTCATCAATATAGCGCCGCCCGCCGATCTTTTCGACATGGATGACGACCTGGAAATTGTCGCAGGCATCCTCAAGGGCGTGATCACGGCGGCCTTCGTAAATATAGGCTCCGGGCATAGCAGCACAGTCAGCGAAACGCTGCATGGCCCGCAGGGCCGAACGGGCGTGAATGGTGGTCACCACGGCATGACCACTGACGGCGACGGCAAGAATAGCCCCCGCCTCTTCGGCGCGGGTCTCACCAGGGGCAACCAGTGAAGGGGTCTGGCGCAGAACCTCGCGGGCGGCCCGCCCGAAGGCCCCGCGCTCGACACTGGTCTGCACCAATTCGCGGGTCCAGGCACGGTGGCGCACATTGATCTCGAGGGTGTTGTCCTCAATGGTGATCACATGGGGCTCACCGGGCCAACTGTTGACCAGTGCTTCGAGCAGGGCAGTCTTGCCACTGCCGGTCTCACCAGCGATCAGGAACGAGCAGCCAGCGCGCACCAGCAGGCGCAGCAGGGCCGCCAGTTGCTCGTCGCAGGCCCCGTTGCGCAGGATCTGCTCGAGGCCCCAGGCGCTACGGCGGCCTCGCCGGATACAGATCAGGGCGCTATCTTCAGGGGTGCAGGGCGGAATCGTAACGTGCATACGTGTGCCGTGCGCCAGGGGCAACGTATCCTGGGGCCGTGTGCGGTCAAGGGGCACATTGAGCCGCGAGGCGAGCAGGAGCGCCCGATCAAGGGCCTGGCGCGGGTCGGCGAAGCGCTCAGGGACGAGTGTAAAGTCGGACCCCTGCTCCTGAACCATGATCAGGTCACCAATGATCTTGACCTCCTGGATGCGCTCATCATCGAGGTAGGGCTGGGCCGGCCCCCAGCCAAGGGCATCCTGGAAGAGACGCAATAAACTTGCCTCGTCGGTGGGCAGCCCGTGCAAAGGGCCTTGCCCACGTTCAACTTGCAGGCCAATCTCGGCACGCAACACCCGTAGCACCTCAGGGTCACGCACAGCCGCCGGGGCCACCGGGTCGAGCAGTTGGGCCCCGATGCGGTCACGCAGGGCTTCACGCACGGCCTGGAGGGTAGCCGGGTCGCTTGTTTTGGGCATGGTGGCCCGCGTTGCAGCAGGGGCGAGGGCGGCAAGCCCGCCGTCCTCGATTACCATCAGGGGGCGCAGGGATGTGCTCATCATCATCTCCTGGAACAGGCTGGCGCTGACCGGCGACTCAGGCCACGGCGGGTGAGGGGTGCGCGGTGGCAAGGACATCTTCACCAGCGAAGCGCGCCTTGAGGCGCATCAGCAAGCTCGAGCGGGGCAGCGGCAGGGGTGGCTTCAGGCCGAGGCGCAGACAGAGGTTCTCAACCATGCGGTGAGTAGCGACCGCAAAGAGGCTGTGGGGACCAAGATCGAGCATCGAGCGGTAGCCGTCATGCTCGTCGGCCAGGCTGGCCAGGCGTGGCGCACGCGGCAGGGTGCCAATCGTGCCGACCTGGGGATAGCGCCGCTCAAAGAGGGCCTGCACCTCGGTGACGGTCGTGGTTACACCACGTTCAGGCTGCATCAAGAGCAAGGCACAGCGATCCAGGGCCTCAGGGGCATGGTCACGAAAATGATCGAGCAGGTGCCCGACGCCCATCCGCTCGCGGGCCCCGGGCGGTGTTGGCAGGATCACGCTGCCGCCAGCCTGGAGCACATGGGTCGCGTAAGGTCGACGCAGGTAGTCGGGCGGCGTATCGATAATCACAAGGTCGTACTGCTCCAGGGTCGCGACACTATGGTAGAACCCTTGCCAGTCGGGCAGGCGCACATCGTTTTCCACCCGAGCAACGGAATGGGAGCCAATCAGGAAATCGATCGCCCCCCAGCCTGCCGTACTACCACGAGTGTGGTCGGGCTGGTAGATGAAGGGCTGCAGGCCAGCGCTGCCCCAATGGGCCGGGCCGCGCTGGATCAGGTGTAGATAGGAGGGAGCACTGGAAGGGATGCGGAAGGCGGCGACCAGGCCCGGATTCGAGATGTCGCTATCCCAGACCAGCACATTGAGGCCACGCCGGCGCAGGCCCTCGGCAAGCACACAGGTGGCAAAGGTCTTACCGATACCACCCTTGGCCGCCCCTACGGCGATGATGGCACCATGACGGGTGGTTGCACTACGATGCAGGCCAAGCTGTGCCCCAAGCCAGGTCGCCACAGCACTCGGATCAGGCTCGGCAATCGCCGGCAGGCCAGCCCCCTCAGCATCGTGGAGGGCACTGTGGGCCGGGCCGTGGAAGTTGATCAGTACGCGCACCCCGACACGCTGGGCCAGCGTTGCCGTGCGCCAGAGCTCGGCCAGCGAAGCTGCCCGTGTATCGTCAAGGTAGAGCGCATCAGGCGGACGAGGGCCTTCCAGCAGGCGGGCCACCTGATCGATGCGCGAAGGGGCCAGAATGGCCAGATCGCGAAACTGCTCAACCTGGGCAGCCAGTCCATCAAGAGTCGTAAAGAGTACCAGTTCCACGCAGACCTCCTCAGGAATGCTTCAGGATCGGCGGTTCAGTCAGCGCTACAGGCGACCAAGACCCCAGGCGGCATTGACATTACCGATGCGGTTCAGCTGGTCACTGTGCGGGTCGTACTGAAAGAGGGGATTGGTCGGGAAAATATCACCTGCCTGACCCTGGGCACCCTGACGCAGTACCTCTTCGATCGCGAGCACAGAACGGCGTCCGCGGGGCGTCAGGCCAAGCGTGATCACAATCAGGCTGACCGTCTCGGAGGTGATCAGGCCGCGCACGATCTGGGCCGCCGCCTGCCCGCCGCCGCCGGTTTCACCGGCCAGGCCGATCATCGCCATACGCTCAAGGTTACGCAGAGCACCCTGGACGGCCCCGGCGTGAATGGTGCCGATGCCGGGGTGGCCTGTGGCAGCGGCCTGAAGCATCGCCATGGCCTCGCCGCCACGCACCTCACCCACGATGATGTAGTTGGGCTTCTGGCGCAGGGCGAAGGTGACTGCCCGGCTGAAACCACCCTGCTCGGCGGGCACTTCGAGATGCAGGCTGTTGGGCGAACGGGGTAACTCGCCACCGTCCTCAACAAAGACCAGGCGCAAGCGCTGGCCAATCGCCTGGGTCAAGCCCGCCGTGAGGGTCGTCTTGCCGCTGCCGGTCGGTCCGGCAACCAGCAGTGAGGCCCCGGAGGCCAGGGCTTCGAGCAAGAGATCGCCCGCTTCGCGGCTGATCACTCGCTGCTGGATCAGGTCGTCGAGGGTACGCCAGCACGCGGGTAGCAAGCGAATAGCCATACCAGGGCCAAAGCGCCCGACCGGCGGCGCGGTGAGCGCGAAACGCAGCAGGTCGGCCACACCCTGTGCCGTCGGCGGCAGTTGTTGGCTATCGGCCAGACTGCGCCCGCCGCGCAACAGCAGTTGGCGCTGTACCCAGGCAATCCAGGCAGGGTGGGCGGTCACGCCGGTACAGAGCATGGCACCGCGCTGCACGATATAGAAGGGCTCTTCGGGTGGTCCGTTGTAGAGAATGTCAGAGACCTCGTGGATGGGATCACGCCAGATTTCGAGTGGGCCGTACCAGGGAAGCCTGGCCCAGTCGGCTATAGCGCGCCCGCCCCCCAGGCCAAAGCGGGCGAAGACCTGCTCAGGCGGCAGATCCCAGCAATCACGCAGGCGCCCACTGCGCAACAGCATCTGTAACTCTTCGGTGAGCGCACGGTCGGCATGATCCAGGCTCTCTGGAGTAGTCATGGCAAGCTGATCAGCGTTGGTCATAGGGGGAGATCCTGTCAAGAGAAGGATTTAGGAGATAGCAAATAGAAAATAGCCCGAGCGCATCAGTACGCGGCGAGTGACGCTGAACGGTAAACCAGCCCGAAACCTTGTCTCAAGAGCTATAGCGGTAAGAGCCCGTAGAGCAAAAGTAACGCTGTTCCCTGCGCCAGACCTGACAGGTCTTGCAGACCTGTCAGGTCTCATAAAGCCTACGGTTGACTACCGGGGATGGGGGGCACGTTCGCACCAGGGATGGCTGGCGGAACCAGGGGATCTTCGCGAGGCTGGGGCGTAGGTGCCGGAGCCAGCAACGCCTCACGATTGACCTGGCCTGCATCGAGCCGGTCGAAGGCAGGCAGAGGGTCGGAGGCCACACCGTAACGCTCACCCCACATTGGCATGCCACTGGCCTGCAGGGCCCAGATCGCCTGGGCCTGGTAGGGCGTCAGCTCCAGGTAGGCCGTGCCAGCATCGTCGATCCAGAGGATGCGGGCGTAGCTCACCAGCCGGCAAGCGTAGGGGCGCACGCCCGGATTCTCCGCATCCGGTGGCGGCGACAACTGCGTGGGCGTCCCACTCGCTACAGCAGTCAGGGTCGCATCACACAGCGCCGGGTCGGCTCCGGTGAAGCCAATGTTGACCCGATCATGATCTGTCACCGGCCCCAGGGCCTCAACACTGAAAGGCACCGGCACCATATTCACCTCCAACTCCACCCCATTCGGATAGACCGGCTGCAGGGGCGGGGATTCCATCAGCATGCCCGGCTGGGCCAGGTCACTGGCACCCAGGTTACGAGCGGCGTAGCGCCCAATTACGGCATTCGGGTCAGTGATACCCTCCAGTTGGGCCGGGCGGTGCAGAGGTACCTCGACCACGGCCACTGCCTCCGCAGGGATAGGTTGGCCGTAGGGCACATCCTGGGTCAGCACGACCACCTGCTCGGTACGCCGGCTCTCCAGGTAGCCCAGCAGGGCAAACCCGACGGCGGTCAGCAGGCCGATCCCGAGGAGCAGGGCCGGCAGCGGATTGCGCTTCTTGCGGTTGAGGGCCTGGCTCAGGGTCGGGGTCGACGTTGCAGCAGTCATCGCAGGATCCTTTCAGAGAGGGTTAGCTTCAGGTGCCAGGAAGAGTATCGGCAGGTTCCGGGCGATCCGCCGCAATGATCAGCGGCGTGTAGGTGCCCCAGCCCACGAGGCCACGCATCAGCGGGCGCACCTCGGCGCACAGCAGGGGCTGGGGCGCACTGACCACTGCCCGCCCGTCGCTATAGCTACAGCCTCCATCCAGCGGGCGCACCGTCCAGCGCACCCGCGCCACCAGGGCTTCACTGCTTTCGGCCAGGCCCCGTACCCCGCGCAGGTTGGTGCGCAAGAAACGGTCGGCCACCTCAAGCACTGCTGCACAGGTACGCCCGGAGGCCCGCGCCTGGGCCAGGGTGAGGGCAATACAATCCTGCTCGCCACCACGCAGCTGCAGACCATTCGTGGCAAAGCTGCGATAGTCCAGCTGTTGCACGGCCGAGCGCGTGGCCTGTTGCAGCGCATCTTCGATCATGGCTACCTCCAACCAGCGTTCGGCCACCTCGATCACCAGCAGGGTGAAGGCGAGCAAGAAGGGCAGCATGATTGCTACGAGCGGTACGATCTGGCCAGAGGTGCGGCGACGTGACACTGATGGATACATACAACCTCCCCTTGGCTTACTGCTGGTCTCGCTCGGCCGCACGGGTGGCCTGGG
Organism: uncultured Chloroflexaceae bacterium; assembly: GCA_964592425.1. GTDB lineage: Bacteria > Chloroflexota > Chloroflexia > Chloroflexales > Chloroflexaceae > Viridilinea. The sequence goes on along the minus strand of CAZQCG010000015.1, from coordinate 40,859 downwards.
CGTTCACGGTAAACGCGGTGAAGAGGGGCGGCAAGGGTGCCCAGAAGCTGTCGCGGTACTGCACCCGCACGGTGACCGGGTAGTAGCGTCGGCAGATCGATGCGGTGTTGGATGGGTCGCCCGGCTCGTCGTTCGGGCCGATCCGGGCGGGATCTTCACAGACCACCCGTAGCGAGAGCTTATCGCTGGCGGCACTCGTGCCGACCCCGCTCTCAAGGATCTGCTCGGCGGCGTCGCGTGCCGCTGTGCTTGCACCCCCGGCCAGGGCCGCCTGGTGGGCTGCCGCACGGGCCGCCTGGGTCACGGTGTAGTTCGCCAGCAAGATCTGGCCGATACAGACCAGTGAGAAGATGAGCGTCAGCAACAGCCCCAGCACAATCACAAACTCCACCACCGCCTGCCCACGGTGAACCTCACGGTGTACTCTGATCCATAGAGACATCCTCATCAGATGATCCTTCCCACCTAACGAACCTTGTCTCATCACCTACGGCACCGACACTCCACCGGGTGCCCCTCCCGGCCCGACCACGCTGCGCGGCACGATCAGGTTGACCCGGAAGCTGCCGGGGTAGACCTGGCGCCGTTCACTGCCCGGAATAGGCTGTGGATCGCGTGTCCAGTCACCCAGGGCCGCCCGTGGATAGAGGTTCAACAGACGTACCGCCGCCTCCACCGCCACGTTTAAGCCAACCGGCTCGACCGGATCAAGCGTGAAGAGGTAGACCCGCTCAGCGGGCAGGTGCGGCAGCGGCGTCCCTGGCACACCACGGTAGGTCCAGTAGGCATGGCCCTGGTTTGCCATCACACCTTCAGTGAGTTGGCTGTCCGGTAGGGCCACCTCCACTGCACGCCAGGCACTGGTGGCACCAGGGTAGGCGTAGGTACAACCGTTCAGACTCGTACCAGTAAGCGCTGTCGTGCCCTGCCGGCAGCCGGGCTGGCCAGCAGCGTCCACACTGGTGCGTGCATCAATGACCTGTCCGTTGTTGCTAAAGCTAACCAGGCTCCAGCCCGTCACCCGCGCCTCAATCCCGTAGGGCAACAACGGATCACCACTCTGATTGCGGTCGCGCACCTCAAGACTCGTCAGACGTGGGCTAAAGTCAAGCACTTCGCCCGCTGGCCAGGTGATCGCTGCCCCTGTTGAGAGATAGACCCCGTCGGTCTGGTTGGTGCCACCCGCGTTGGGATCGAGCGTCGAGTGGATCATCAGCCGCAGCACGCCGCTGCTCTCCGGGTCAGGCAGGGCGACAATCGGCGTATCGTCCTGGGCGAGGTTGTCCAGCGGTTCGTCACCGACGCTGCTGGTGGTGATCTCCGCCGCAAGGGCAATCGCCGCCCCAGGGGCTGCACTACTCTGGAGGGTAAGATAGACGCTTGCGCTTGCCAGGGGTGCCAGCGTGCCCAGGTCGATCACCAGCACATTCCGCCCGCCCACCGTCCCGGTCGTATAGGGCATCGGCATGCCACTGGCATTGGTCACTGGGTTGACCGTTGCCAGGGCTGCCTGTGCAGGCAGGGTGAGGGTCAGCCGGCTGCCCACGGCCGGGGCCGTGGCACTACTTGGGTGCCGCAGGGCCGGCGGCAGGCGCGTTCCTGCCTCGTCGCTGCTCTGTGTATCGTTGCCATAACGCACCCGGAAGCGGATGTAGCTCAATGCCCCCGCCGGGTTGTCATCCGGGCTCAACGGTAGGGTCTTGTTTGTGGCCCGCACACCGACCCACACGTTCGGACGTAGCACCGCCGTCGTTACGCTGGAGGTGTTATTGGCCGCGTTCGCATCACCCGGCGCAGTGGTGGTGATCGTCGCCGTGTTGAGGAGGCTGGCCGCCGCCGTCGCCTCGGCCCGCACGACCAGGCTGGCGCTCACATCGGCCCCCGCCGCCATCGTGGCCAGGTCGCACGCCAGCAGGCGCGTGGCTGCCGTGACGGTGCAGCCACTCGGGTTGGCACTCCAGCGTAAAACGGTGAGCCCGGCGGGAAGGGTGTCACGCACCTGTACGGCGCTGGCCGGCCCCGTACCCAGGTTGCGGTAGCGCAGGGTGTAGGTCAGTTCCTGGCCCACCGCCACCGAGGCTGGCCCGCTCTTGGTGATCGCCACATCGGGACGCACCACCGCCGTCGTTACGCTGGAGGTGTTATTGGCCGCGTTCGCATCACCCGGCGCA
>CAZQCG010000015.1:10245-38588 GCA_964592425.1 uncultured Chloroflexaceae bacterium | reverse complement strand
TCAGTTCCTGGCCCACCGCCACCGAGGCTGGCCCGCTCTTGGTGATCGCCACATCAAAATTGGGCATAACGCCGAAGTCGCGGCTCAGGTCATCGGCCGTGCCGTCGAACAGGAACACATCGCTATGGTGCGGCGCAGCAACCGAGGGATCGCTGTCGAGCGCATCATTCGCTCCCTGGTTCTGGGGCGAAACCGTCCAGCCGTTCGGGCGGGTGAACTCGAGCACATAGCTACCGGCAGGGACATCAAGAAAGCGGTAGCTGCCGTCGCTGCCAACATTGACCGTCGTCGGTGGGTAGAACACCCTACTGCCTGGTTCTGGACTGAGCGTGACTCGCAATGGGGCATTGCTGGCATCACGCATAGTCGTGCCATTGAGCCCCAACTCCCCCGTGTCTTGCAAACCGTTGCGGTTCGTATCTTGCCAGACCCGGTCGCCGATGTCCCAGAGTGGGGCCTGCTTGCGCAGGCCGATGTCGAAGGAGCGGAAGTCGGAGCCATTCCAGGGCAGCGGCTGGGCCATGCTGGTCACGCCGCCCGCCGTACCTGTGCCGCCACTGGCAAACTCCAGCAAGCCACTGGTCTGGTGTACATCACTGTCGCCATAGTCACGCGGGGCCGTGCCCCCGTTGCGATTCGCCGGGGCGTACTGCCGGTAGCCAGCAGCGCTCAAGCTACTCAAGCTCACCTGGCTCAAGCGCACGGCGAAGGGGCGGTTGGGCGGCACAGCAAAGAGGTAGCGCCCCTGGCTATCAGTCATTGCGGTAGCGAGCACAGTGGGAGCCGTATAGGCACCGCTGACCGGTGCAACGGCCTCGAGCGTCACATTGGCAATCCCACTATCATCGGTCGGGGCGGTTCCAGCAGGATTGCCGTCCTGAACCCCATCATTGTCCTTATCGTCCCACACCCGTCCACCGACGAGGGCATAGTCACAGAGCAACTCAAAATCACCCAGGTTGGCCGCTTTACTCGCCGCGTGGCTGGTGGTCGGCACAAGCGAGCTGCGTTGCGTGATACTTCCGCTTGCCCCTGGCCCGGCGGCATTGGTGTAGAAACGTCCCTCGTGGTTGCCACCGGCAGATAAGGCGCTGACAGCCAGCGAGGAGCCGACGGCACTGACGCTGGTATTGGCGTTCAGCGCACTCTCCATAGCACCTGAGTGGTTCTCAAGATGCGCCGGATTCGAGGTGCCACCAGAGACGTGGAAATCGTCGTCATAGAATTCGGCGGACTGAAACGTCCACCCGGTTGCAGCACCGACACGGCGGTAGAGCAACGTATCGCCCTGGGCGACACCAATCTGTTCATCTGGGGGGACGTTGTAGGTGCTGAAGACCTGGTCGCCGGTGCGGTCACGCAGGCCCAGCACCATAAGCGGGTTTTCTGACTGGGCTGCTGGCCCTGGCACCTGCTCACGCACAAACTCAATATCGGTGAGCATCGGCTGAGGGTAGTTGATCGTCACCCGTCCGGCCCCATCGAACGCCCATGGCATGGTGTGCAGATCGTCACGCCAGTGGTTCCAACCGCGCACCGGGAATGACCAGAACTCCTCAATGACACGGCCATAGCCACTGCCGCTGTGACGGTTGGTGAAATTGGGGTCGTTGCCGAGATCAACACTGAGCGCGCGCTGCCAGGTTCCCCCGTTCGGATTGTAGAAGAGCACATGGGCCTGCGGCGGGGTCTGGAAGTCACTCCCGTTCATGAAGGGTGCCCCCTCCGCGTGCAACGGGTTCAGCCCGCGTTCCGCGCTGTCAGTCACTCCAACGGCCAGGCCAATGCTCGGGTTGGGGTAGTATTCCAGCGCAAAGGGCCAGAGGTCGGCCTGGACTGCCGAGTCAGCGGAGATCAGGCCCAGATTGATTGCCAGCGACCCCTGCGCGGTCGGGAATCCAGTGTCGGGGATACTGAAGCGGTCGATGCGTTTCAGGCCGACATTGACGACATAGAGGGTCTTCCCATCGGGACTCACCTCAATGTCGCCCAGGCTGCTCTTGCCGATCCGGGCGATACTCTCGTCGTCATTCTCGTTCGGGCCGCTGCCACGAGCATAGCCGACCGCGCCTGGCACCTGGAAACTTCCGGCGAGCGACCACCCCCCGCCGCTGCGGGTGAACATATAAATTGCCCCGGCTCCCTCCGGCCCGAAGGAGGTCAGACGTTTGGCGACAGCGGCGGCAAAGAGGCGGTCGGGACGAGCGGGCGTACCGTTACCGGCCACAAAGGCCAGGCCATAGATCGCACCAAGGTTGCCGAGAGTCGCGACCGTGGTGGTGGCCCCGCCGGGGTCAAAGCTTGTCAGTGCTGGCAGGCTGAGCGCACCCGAGCTTGCTGTGGGGTTGTAGAGTGTATCGGCAAACTGGGTGGCGGCAAACTGGTCGGGTTGGGCCAGACAGCCAACTGCATTGCCGAAGGAGCCACCGGGGATAATGCGGGGCACCCCCGCAGCCGGTGGGGCGGCATGCACCGACAGTGGTGCATCCAGCCCCACATCGTTGGTGATCAGCCCGAAGATGAGCAGCACCAGAGTCACGAGGAGAAGCATTGAGCGATGGCGAGCGGCGCGACAGGTGCGCATACCTGCTCCTTCTGCAAGGTTCGCGGCTGCGTTGAAAGTTCTGCCTATACACCGGCAGGCCCGCCCAAAAGATGCGTCCTCCCTGTAGAGTTGACAAACCTTGATCTTAATGAGATAATGTATCTATGAAACATTGTCTCAATTTTTCAGCTTCGACTCGTACGTTTATGCTGCTGGCCACGCTGGTGCTTGGACTAAGCGGCTGTGGATTGGCAGGCAGTCGCACGCCAGCCACCGTACCGGGTGAGCAACCAATTGCCGTGGTCGCCAGCACTAGCATCATCGGCGATGTGGTCAGCCAGATTGGCGGCGACCGGGTTGCCGTCACCACCCTGGTGCCGGTCGGGGGCGATACCCACAGCTTCTCCCCGGCCCCCCAGGATGTTGCACGTGTCACCGAGGCCCGCCTTGTCTTTGTCAACGGGGCTGGCTACGAGGAATTTCTGAGCCGTTTGCTCAGCAGCGCGGGGGGCCAGGCCAGCGTCGTTGATCTCTCGCAGGGCCTGACCCTGCGTGAACTGATCGACGAAGAGGCCCACGCCGACGAAACGCCTCACGCCGACGAGACGCCCCACGCCGACGAAACGCCCCACGCCGACGAAGAGGCCCACGACCACGGCAGCATAGATCCGCACACCTGGACCGACCCCGGCAACCTCAAAATCTGGACTCAGGCGATTGCGGCCAGCCTGAGTACAGTCGATCCGGCTCATGCGGCAGAATTCGAGCAGAACGCAGCGCGTTATAATACGCAACTGGATGAACTGGATGCCTGGATCACCACTCAGTTTGCCCAGGTGCCTGAAGCACGCCGCCTGCTGGTCACCGACCACGCCGTCTTCGGCTACATGGCTGACCGCTACGGCCTCAAGCAGGTCGGCACGCTGTTGCCCGGCTATAGTTCAAGCGCTGCACCTTCGGCCCAGGAACTGGCCGCCCTGCAGGATGCGATCCGTACGCTGGACGTGCCAGCAATCTTCGTCGGCGATGTTGTCAACCAGGATCTGGCCCGCCAGATTGCCGCCGATACCGGCACACGTATGGTACCTATTCTGACCGAGTCCTTGACACCACCAGATGGCGTTGGCTCGACCTACCTGGAATACATGCGCTACAACGTGACCCAGATTGTCCAAGCGTTACAGGGATAAACATTCGTATGGTTTTGCAAGCAACAACTAGCCGCCCAACCCTGGCACCTCCGACCCTCACCCTGGCACCGCTGCCGGCCCTCGAGTTGAACGGACTCAGTGTGCGCTATGGCGACACAGCGGTGCTCGACGAGGTGACATGCACACTTGAAGAGGGTGAGCAGGTGGCCCTGATTGGACCGAACGGTGCAGGTAAAAGTACCCTCTTCAAAGCCCTGGTAGGCTTGCTGCGACCGAGTGCTGGCACCATGCACTTCTTCGGCGCACCACAGGCCCCTGCCGGGCTGATCGCCTACCTGCCCCAGCGCAACGCGGTCGACTGGCGCTTCCCGGTCAGTGTCGCCGACGTCGTGATGATGGGCCGGGTTGGCCGGATCGGCCTGCTGCGGCGTCCACACGCCCGTGATCGGGCCATTGTGGCGGCAGCCCTTGAGCGTGTGCATATGGGCCACCTGGCCAATCGCCAGATCGGCGAGCTCTCCGGCGGCCAGCAGCAGCGCGTCTTCCTGGCCCGTGCCCTGGCCCAGGAGGCCCGCATTCTGCTCATGGACGAGCCGCTCACCGGCCTGGATGTCGCATCGCAGCGCTCCCTCTTCAGCATCCTCACCGAGCTACGCGGCAGTGGGGTGACGATCATCACCGCCCTGCATGACCTCCAGCTCGCCACGCGCCACTTCGAGCGGGTCATGCTGCTCAACCACCGGCTGATCGGCATCGGCAGCGCCGCCGAGGTCTTTACCCCCGATCGTCTGGTGTCCGCCTACGGTAGCCACCTGCACCTCTCGGTTGACCGCCACGGTATCTTGACTGTGGCCGACACCTGTTGTGAACACGCATGATCGAGTTGATCACCGCCCCCCTGGGCTACCCGTTTATGATCCGCGGCATGCTGGCCGCGATCATCGTCGGGGTGGTTTGCGCCGTCGTTGGGGCCTTTGTTGTCCTGCGCGGCATGGCCTTTTTTGGTGACGCCCTGGCCCACACCATCCTCCCCGGCATCGCCGGGGGCTACCTGGTCAGCGGCGGTGACCGCGGGGCCCTCTTCTGGTGGGCCCTGGCTACCGCCATTGTCAGCGCTGTCGGCATCGGCGCGATCAGCCGCGGCACCCGCCTGCATGAAGATACAGCGATTGGCATCGTCTTCGCCGGTATGTTCGCCCTTGGTGTCGCGATGATCTCGACGGTAAGCAGCTATTCGGTTGACCTGACCCACTTTCTCTTTGGTGATGTGCTGGGGGTCAGCCTACAAGATCTGCTGCGCAGCGCCACGTTCGGCGCAGCCATCCTGCTGATCATCGTCCTACTCTATAAAGAGTTGCTGGTGCTGGCCTTCGACCCGATCCTGGCCGAAACCCTGCGCCTGCCGGTGCGGGCCCTTGAATACCTGCTGCTTGCCCTGATCGCTGTCGCCATCGTCGTCTCGATCCAGACCGTCGGCGTCTCGCTGATGCTGGCCGTACTGGTCACCCCGGCGGCAACCGCCTCGTTGCTCACCCGGCGCCTGCACTGGATGATGCTGATTGGAGCCCTGATCGCCGCCCTTACAAGCATCGCCGGGCTCTACCTCTCCTTTTACCTCGGCATCGCCTCCGGTGCAGCCATCGTGCTGATCTGCACCGCCGTCTTCCTGGCAACCTGGGGCCTCACCCGCCTGCGCGAGGCGCTCCGCCCGCCGGTTGCCGTGAATGGTGTGTGAACGAGGCTTGTGGCCGACTGAAGGCGATGGATCGCTCCGCCGGGTAAGGGCGCAGCAGCGTCCGCTGCTGCGCCCTTACGCCCCTCATCATCACTATGTCAAGCCACCAGTAAGGCGGCCCAGAAGTTCGCTGCGGGTTCCTGGGAGCGCGGTCGTCTCGCCAGCCCTGCGGCATGCCTGCCAATGCCAGGCATCTCACACCATGTTCACGAACGACGGCTGTGTTTACAGGTTCAGGCGATCATTGTGAGGTGGGCGGTGTATCCCCTCTCTGAGACCTGTCAGGTGGCGGCAGGGAAGCCATTCCGCATTGCAAAGCCACCGCTCGCCGCCACCTGACAGGTCTTTTGGCCGTTTTGCGCATACTCTAACGGTGCTCTATAATCCAGGCAACGCAGAGCCCACTTCCCGACACCAGGCTTGAGGGTGTGCCAATGCCGCCTCACCGCCACCCAGCCGCTACAACCCCCTCCCGCCCTGAAGCGGCCACCCGCCGCGAGATGATTGACCCCGCGCTACTCCGTGCCAACTGGGATGTCCGCGACCCTACAAAGGTCGGGCTGGAGATCCCGATAGATGGCTTAGATCCAATACTTTACAAATAAGGATGGATGCATGGCTGAGAAAACCTGTCAGGTGCGGCCACGGAATGCATCAGAATGAGAACAATCATGGCTGGCCGCACCTGACAGGTTTCTTATTTGAAAGGTATTGCGCCTATACCTGACAGGTCTCTTCAGAGTTGAGGAAGCTGTGAGCGGACTAGAGCCCGGGAAGTACTACCATATCTATAATCGCGGCAACAACCGCGAGGATCTCTTCCGCAAGGAGCACAACTATGCGTACTTCTTGAAGCTCTATGCGCGGCACGTTGAGCCTGTGGCTAACACATTTGCCTATTGTCTGCTACAAAACCACTTTCATCTGCTGGTACGAATCCGTGTAACTTTGCCGCCGCACAGTACACCAAACAAAGCCTTCTCGAACCTGTTCAACGCATACGCCCGCTCATTCAACCGGGCCTATGGGCGCACAGGCGCTTTGTTCCAGCGACCGTTTGGCCGAATCGAAGTAACCTCCGAGGCGTATCTTAAGCATCTTGTGACGTACATCCACACCAACCCGCAAAAGCACGGCTTTGTCACCGACTTTCGCACCTGGCCCTACTCGTCGTACCATGCGCTGACGACCAATGTGACCACTCGTCTTCATCGTGATGAGGTGATTACATGGTTCGGTGGGGTTGATGAGCTGCATCAAGCTGAGCCAGGAGAGATCAGGGAAGATCACATCGCAAAGCTGGTGCCCGATGATTTTGAGTAGATGCGTGAGACCTGTCAGGTGCGCGCCCCAGAACCCGATGAGACCTGTCAGGTGCGCGCCCCAGGAGATCGCCGAGATAACCAAAAATGTTGGAGGCGCGCACCTGACAGGTCTTCGGGGGGGGCGAGCTAGAGCGGGTGATGGAGGAAGAGATGATTGCGCTTGAGGGACTCCTGTGATCGACTATATCGAGCTAGGCGAAGTCGCGAAGATTGACCGCTCAGCGGCGAGCGTTAAAGAATACGCTCTTACGCCCTATAGCCAACAGGCAATGTTGGGCAGTGTCAATCAATCGAGCCAGGCTAATCTGTTCATTGGGCAAATAGCAACCTTGCCTGTCTTACTTCCTCCCCTCGCCCTCCAGGAGCGCTTCGCGGCCATCGCGCAGCGGCACGAGCGGCTGCGCGGGCAACAGCGCAAGGCGCTGCGCCAGGCGGAGCAACTCTTCGGGGCACTGCTGGGCAGGGCGTTCCGGGGGGAGCTGGGCTTCTCTCAAGATATAGAGTTATTGCGCCAGCTTATGCCTGGCGCAGCGTGTCGCTTAGATCCCAGACAAGCGCGCCCCCACCGACTCTGATCGTCCAGCCATCGCGGAGGTGCTGTTCAAAGCGGTCAACCTGCTGCTCAACCTCGGGGCCAAACTGCTGGCGCAAGCTCTCCATCGCCTGGCGCAGGCGCGCAACAAGCGTCGCCAGGATCGTGTTGAGGGCCACCGGGCGCGGGCGAGCCAGCACTTCGGGGACGATTTTGAGCGTCTCGAGTCCACGAGGCACCTGCAGTACCACACCAAGGTGCAACTCCTCGTCACCCTCAAGCTCGTTGCGGTCGCTAAAGCGCCAGAGGGCTTTGACATCACCCTTGCCAGCATTCATCAGCAGGGGGCGGCGCCACAAATAGTGGAAGGGGCCGAGCTTGATCCGGGTGCCGGCATCCACCGCTGCATTGATCCTGGCACCCAGGTCGATGCCCATCTGCTGCAGGGCCTCAGCCACCTTCGCGTCGGTGAAACGGGCACCCTGACCGGGGGCGATCGTATCAATCGAGGCCCCCAGTAACATCAGGGCCTGGCTGAGACCGGGTGTCTGCACCTTAAAATGGGCACCCTCGTCCAGCACAAGCTCAAGCTGCTCTTCCCAGTTGATGATCTCGAGCCAGCGCCGGTCAGGGAAGATATCGTGGGTAAGGGGCTGGCGATCCGGCGGCTGGCCGGGATTGTAGAAGATCCGTACCTCAAGCTCTTCAATACGGTACCCCGGGCGCGGCCAGAGCGTGACCGGCACCTGCAGGTAGTAGAAGGCTGCCTGGCGCATAAGATCGGCCATCTTGACCGGCACACCGGGCCAACCCTGGGCCAGGTAGGTGCGGTCGGTGATCGGCAGGGCTACCGCCCGCGGTGGCAGGCTTACCTGCTGCTCAGTCGCAGCGACCATCTCACGGAAGGCTGCCTGCTCCTCGTCGCTAAGCATACCCTCACCACCGAGCGTCCCGAAGGCATAGTCGAGCAGATCGCGGATGGCGAACAGCTCCTGGCGGGCCGCAGGTGCATCAAGTGGGTCACTCGCAGGCGGCATGTCCAGCATAATCTTTCCCCTTCTGCACTGCGATCACGACAGTAAAAGTATACCCCTGATTTTCGTCCAGACAAGGGGCACACAGCCCTCGTGAACAGCAGGCCAACTGCCACCTGCTCGCATCTACCGACTCACGCGGCCCCGGCGGCGCACAGGCTCGCCCAGATCAGCGGCTTGCCTGGTCATAGCGGAAATGGCCTATTCTGAACCCTGCCTCAGGCGTAGATCAGCGTCACGCTGCGCCCGCCCGGGGTGGTGGCGGGCTCGGCGCGGGTGCGCTCGGCGATCGGCGGCTGACTGCTACGCTGGTCGAACAGCACCAGCCAGCCGGTCGCGGGGCCAAGCCCGGCCAGGTAGCCATCGAGCTGCACCAGCCCCGCCGCCTGCGGGTCGGCGTCACCGTCGCGCCAGATCTTTACCTCGATCGCGATGGTCACCTCTCCGTGTACCAGGCGCAGGTCGAGCCGGCCACGGCCGATGGCCAGTTCACGCTCGACGCGCCCGCCGCCGTTGGCGACGCGGTCGAGGAAGGCCATCAGCACGAGGTGCGGCGCGATCTCGTGGTAGCTGGTGGTGCCGAGCAGCGGTTGACCGTGCTGGCGCCAGAAGGTCAGGAAGGCTTCGCGCAGGACATCCGGCTGCAACCGGCCCGTGGCGTCGATCCAGGTCGGCGGCACCGGAGGCATAAACGCCCGAGTGGTCGTGGTCAGGGTGTAGGGGATAACCGCCGCGTAGATTGGGTTGGCAATGACCATACCCGCCTGCGGGTCGATGCGCACCAGGCCCAGATCCTGGACAAAGCGGACATCGTCGACGGGCAGTTCTGCCGGTACGCGCCCGGCCAGCAGGGGCTCGATGATCGCCCGCACGCGTGGCTCGCGCAGACGCTCAGCCAGGCTGTCGAGGTGGGTGTCTTGGCGCTGGATAAGCACCTCTTTCGCCACGTCGATCACCTCCGGCGTGATCGGCGTCGCCGGGTCGGGGGCCAACTCCTCAACCGCGACCTTGGCCAGGGCGTTGACTAGCCAGGGCTGGCCCTGGGTCAGGGCAAAGGCGTGGGCGCAGGCCGCAGCGGCAAAGACCTGGCCGGTGTCGGCGGTGTGCTGGGCGTAGAGCACCGCCACATCAGCAGCGCTGAAGTTGCCCATCGTCAGCGAGCGGGTCTTGATATTGAACGGGCTTGCCGTGTGCAGGCGCTCGCTACCACCCGAGGCCACCTTGTAATCTCGCACATCACGCAGCCCGATCAAGGCCAGGGCGTGGGGCGCACTCTGGGGCCGATCGGCGTAGCCATCACGCAGCTGGCGCAGTATGGAGATCAACGACGCATCTTCCAGCGCGTCAATCTCGTCAATGAAGAGCACCAGCGGGCGGGGGGCCGCCTGCGCCCACGCCCGCAGCGCCTCACGGATCCGCGCACCCGCTGGCACCGTGGGCCAGGGTGGCGGCTGCAACTCAGCGGGCAGGCGGCTGCGGAGCGCACTCTGCCACGCCCCCAGGATAGCCTGCTCAGCCATGTCCGGGTCGGCGCGAAAGGGCGCACCAACCTCGACCGAGACCAGGGCTGCCACATACTGGCCGCTCGCAGTCAGCTCGCGGGCCAGGCTGAGCATCGCCGTCGTCTTGCCGGTCTGGCGCGGTGCATGCAGCACAAAATAGCTCTGCTGCTCGATCAGGCGCGTGACTTCGGGCAGGCGCGCTGTGGCCGAGAGCATGTAATTGATATCGGGCCGGCAGGGGCCAGCAACGTTGAACCAGCGGGACATGGGTGTACCTCCAGGGCGACAGGCCACCTGCAGCCAGTATAACACGCAGGTTGCCTGCGAACCTGTCGAAGCAAAATGTCCGAGTCACGCACAATGTAGCGATGGGCCGTAGGCATCATCCGCCGCGGGGTGTGCGGACGGCCCGTAAGACGTTATCCCGCCCCGGTGGCGCACAGGCTCGCCCAGATCAGCGGTTTCCCTAATGGCAGATCAGCCTGTTCACGCCCGGCAGCAATACAAAAGCGTTGGGCCTGGGCCAGGGCTAATGGTGGGTCGAGACCAGCGGCTAACCCTGTATAGAGCGGCTCCAGGAGCGGTAATACGGTGAGATCGTAGAGTTTCCAGAGGCTGGCAATGACATCACGGGCTCCCGCCGCAAGCAATGCCCACGTCAGGCTGATGTGCTCCTCGCCCGGGAGAGTTTCACCCAATGCGCCCTCACAGGCGACAAGGATCACCAGTGCGCCACCGAAGCGGAGTTGGGCGACCTCGTCGACGAGCAAGTCATCATCAGCCAGTTTCAGATGCGCAAGGATGCCCATATCGGTCATCAACTGACCGTGGGTAGCCACATGCACTAGCCCGTAGCGTTGCAGTTCGCCCGTTACCGCTGCTTCGCGTAGCCGCGCTCTTGTCGCCTCCTCATTCACCAGGCGCTGCACATTACCCGGCCAGTGGCGTTGCGCAAGGTCTAGCGAGGGGAGCGCACTTGGTAAGCCGGGGGCCCGCTCACCAAAGTGATTCACGCCCAGCAGCAGGGCGTTGTCGCTTGCGATCGGGTGGCGGATAAGATCGGTCCAAATGTGCAGCCCAGGGATGAGCTGAATAACTGCTCGCTCGACAAGCCACTCTTCATCAATGCGGAGGGCTGACCATGGCAGGTTATGCAGCGGCCCCCCTGGCACAATCAGCAGCCGGTGGTCTGGATGCAGCCGGACACGCGCAGCGGGCGGTATCAGTTGCGCACCCAGTGTCTTCAGATCAGCCCACGGCGTTAGCCGTTGGCCTGCTTGAAAAGGGATATCCTCGAAGGTATAGATACGGTAGCGCGGAAGGCACGTTCGCTCGATCATCTTGCGTAGCTGAAGATCAAGCGGAATGATCGTGCAGTGGCTTCCGGCCGGTTCAAGCGTAATGGCCAGAAGATCATGCTGGTTCTGAAGGTAGACAATTACTGTCCATGCGTCACCAAATTGCGTGTGCAACGCCGCCAATAGAAGATCAAGCTCAAATGGCTGATCGTCTAGTTCACTAGCTGTTGGCAGAGCGTGACGCCCATGAAAAAGAATCTCAAAATAGTCAGCAAGCGCCTGGTCGAGCTCTGGCCCACGCTCCTCGCGCATGGCGATTGACTGTAGTTTGGCACGACGCAGTTCATACTCACCGTGAAGGGCAGGCGGAAATGTGATGGGCTCACGGAGGATCTGCTGGTGCAGGGCCAGACTGCGCTGCTGTTCGCTCAGTTCTAGAGCGGCCAGCGGCGTGTCATAGGCGGCAGTGAGGCGGATGGTGTCAGTAATAAGTGCGGCTGCCTCACGAAAGAGCGCACTCGAGGCATACTCTTCGGCCAGGGCTTTGCGCAGGCGGACGACGGTAGCAGTGGCTTGGCGGTAGTAATTCAGCGCCTCATATGGTTCACCACGCATCTCGGCACAGCGACCTAAACCGTACACTGCCTGCCACTGGAAGAGTGGGTTCCCTGCAAGATCCTGGGCCGCTTGCTGAAAGTGGCTGACGGCCTGGACGAGCTCTCCCCTCTCAAGCTGGATGAGGGCTTGCGTAAGGCGTGACCGGGCGACACCCGCGCGGTTTGGCAGGGCCATAAACAGGCGCTCAGCCTGCTGAAGATAGACCAGTGCGGCTGCGCTATCTCCGCAGCTATAGAGCACCTCCCCCAGGTTCTGCAGAATCTCTCCGCGATCAGTCCGCGCATCCAGCTCTTCGGCAATCGGCAATAAGCTTTGCAAGAGGGTCTGGGCATCGTCAAGCTGACCAAGGCGCGTTAATGCCTCGGCCCGATTCCGTCGTGCGATCAGCACACGACCATGGGCCGCCAGTGCGCTGAACTGGGCTTCGGCCCGGTACCAGGTGGCCAGGGCGAGCGCATACAGCCCGCTGTGAAAAGCGGCATTGCCAAGGTTGAGGTCACACTCGGCACTATGAAAGGGCATGTCCAGTGCGAGAAACACCGCACGCGCCGAGAGTTGCGCCGCAATCGCCTGGTCAGGCCGGCCACGCTTGGCCTCGGTCAAGCCAAGGCTTTTATCAATCAAGGCAACCCACATAGGAAATGGCAACCGGGCAAAGGTTGCCCGAGCTTGCTGGAGCAGGTCTAACTCTGTGTCGTAGTCCTCCTGTGCATGGGCTAGCCGTGCTAACTCAAAGCGAGTCCTGGCCAACTCAACCGGGTGCTTGAGCTGTATGAAGTGAGCCGCGGCGTGCTCAAGGCCACGGCGTGCTGTGGGGAAGTCCCCGACCTGAAGCTGGGCAATGCCCACGGTGCGTTCGAGCAGGGCCTGCTCGGCCAGACCGCCGTGACGCGCAACTGCCTCTGCCACTGAGTCGGCTAACACGAGCACCTCTTGCGAGCGTCCGAGCACATTCAGGTGGCGTAAGCGGGTAAGGTGGGCCTGGACGGCCTCGCGATGACAGCCATGCGCTTCCAAGGCTGAGGCGATCGCCTTCCAGTCCTCCTGGTGCTCGGCAGGCGCCCCGCGAAGGAAGGCGGCAAACAGGACACCATGACGGGAGCGTACGACTCCGAGCGCTAGCTTCAGACGCGTAAATTGTGCTTGTGCCGTCTCAAGCACAACCACGGCCAGGTCAAGATCGGCACGGGCGAGCAGCGACCAACCACGGACCAGTTGGGCCCAGGCATGATCCGGGCCATCAGGCGGTGTATGCTCAACCAAACGACGGATGAGTGCAAGGGCGCGGCCTGGCCGACGCTCACACCACGTGAGGATACGGGCATAGTGCGCAGGGATGACGCTGTCAGTGTTCATGGTGCGCTGCTCTGATCACAAGTAGCCGCATGGCAACAAGTATGAGTCCTGTGTTACCGACTGTTCGCTGCTGCACCCACTTGGCCTTACACCGGGTGCAAGCCGGGAAATTCCAGCCCCAGCGTCTCGGGCAACCCGCACATAAGGTTCATACACTGAACCGCACTGCCAGCGGCGCCCTTCATCAGGTTGTCAAGGGCGCAAATGCTTACGATGCGCCCACTCGCTGCGTCGAGCGCAAAGCCCAGGTCGGCGAAGTTGCTGCCCGCCAGGATCTTCGGCTCGGGGAAGCGGTAAATGCCCTGGCGCTCTTTGACGATGCGCAAAAAGGGCTGCCCCGCGACAAAGGCCCGGTAGGCCTGCCAGAGCTCTTTCTCGCTGGTTGGGCGCGCCGCAAAAACGTGGGCGGTGGCTAAGGCTCCGCGCACCAGCTCAACCGAGGTGATCGAGAGGTGGACGTTGTTCAGGCCGGTCACCTGTTCAACCTCGGCGGTGTGGCGGTGGCCCACCGGGGCAAAGGAACGCACCGCCCCGGCCCGCTCAGGGTGGTGGCTACTCTCATTTGCCGCTGCGCCACCCTCCGATGAGCCAACCTTAACCTCGACGATGATCGGGCGCTCACGATCAACCAGCCCGGCCTGCACCAGTGGCAACAGGGCCAGGTTGGTTGCCGTGGCGTTACACCCGACACCACTGGCGTAGCGCGCCCCGACCAACGCGGCGCGGCTCACTTCAGGCAGCCCGTAGACAAATTGCCCCAGGCGCTCCGGGCTGGGATGGGCCTCACCGTACCAGCGGGCATAGGCCGCTGGCTCATGCAGGCGGAAGTCAGCCGAACAGTCGATGAGCATGCTGGCCAGGCCCTCGTAGCGCTGGATGGCCCGGGCCGCCTCGCCATGGGGCAGAGCCAGGAAGAGCAGGTCGCAGGGCTCCAGCCGATCCGGGTGGATCAGCTGGAGCGGCGAGCGCCCACGCAGGTTAGGGTGAATCTGGTGCAGGTAGCGCCCCGCATTGCGTGCGCTGGTCGCCTGCACCAACGCTACCTCGGGATGCCAGAGCAGCAGGCGCAACAACTCGCCGCCCACATAGCCGCTGGCACCCACTACGCCGACCCGCAGTGTCATCGCTGCCCCCTTCCTACGGCCAGCACATGATCGATGATGCGCGCCGGAATGTCGACCCCGGTCGTCTCAATCGAGTTACGGAACTCCATCGTATAGTTGACCTCGTTGACCAGCAGGCGTCCCTCGCTGGTCTCCAGCAGGTCAATCGCCACCACCCCGCCGCCGACCGCCTGCGCTGCCCGCAGGCTCAGATCGGCCAACTCAGGGCTGAGCGGGCAATTCGTGGCGACCCCGCCGCGTGCGGTATTGGTAATCCAGTGGGGGCTGGTGCGGTAGATCGCCGCAATACACTGATCACCAACCACAAACGAGCGAATGTCACGCCCCGGCTTATCGATAAACTCCTGAATGTAGAAGATCGAATGCTGATAGTTGCCCAGCACATCACGATGCTCAAGCACAGCCTCAGCCGCATCACGGTCATTGATCCGGCTGACCATGCGCCCCCATGAACCAACCACTGGCTTGAGCACCACCGGATAGCCCAGCTGCTCAATCGCCTCCAGGGCGCTCTCAGGGGTAAAGGCCAGCAGACAACGCGGCGTCGGCACCTCATGATGCACAAGGGCCTGGGTGGTCAGAAACTTATCGCCGCAGGTGAGCGCCAGATGGTAGGTGTTGACGGTCGCCACCCCGGCGTCGTTAAGGATCTTGAGCATATAGAGCGCCCGGCTGTGCTGGATGCAGCGCTCTAACACCACGTCATAGGGATACTCCCGCTGATGCAGATCAAAGATCTGCTCACGGTCGTCGATCCGCGTATAGTTCAGGCCGCGCCGATCAAGCTCACTGAAGAGCAACTTCTCTTCGGCACGTACCCGCGAACAGAGCACACCGATCCTCATAGCTAGCTCCTTGATCAAACCTGGTTTGATCTCACTCGCCCCAATCTTCTTCCACCTCAGGGGCCAGGGCCAGCGTCGGCGGATGCAGGCTCACCACTTCAAGCTCGGCCCCGCACTCGGGGCAGGCCACAATCTCGCTCTCCAACGTATCGACGGGCAGGCTCACCGTTGCGGCACACTCGGGGCACTCGGCGTTCATCGGGCTTCCTCCTGGTTTCAATTCACTGTAGTCAAAGCGTAGTCATAGCGTGGGAATGCATTACAGGGTGGCAGCGTGCATCAGCACTACATGTACAGATGGGCAAGCACCGCAGCGGTCACGGCGCTAGTGCTGGCGTTGCCACCAAGATCAGGCGTATGGGGGCCGGTGCGCAACACTGCAGCGGTGGCGGCGCGTAAGCCTGTCGCCTGAGCCGCCCACCCGCGCCACTCCAGCAGCATCGCAACACACTCAAAGGCGGCAAGCGGATTGGCGATCCCGCGCCCGACAATGTCGGGGGCCGCCCCATGCACCGGCTCGAAGAGCCCGCGCTCGTCACCAAGGTTGGCTGAGGCGGCCAGGCCCAGCCCACCTCCATGGATGCAGGCCACATCAGAGAGAATATCGCCAAACAGGTTGGTCGTCACCACCACATCAAAACGCTGAGGCTGGCGGGCCAGGTGCATAGCCGCAACATCGACCAGCAACTCCTCGACCGTCAGGTCGGGGAAGTCACGCGTCACCGCCAGGGCCGTCTCGCGGAAGAGTCCATCGCTCACCCGCAACACATTGGCCTTATGCACGATCGTCACTTTACCGGGCCGGCCCAGTTCGCCGGCGCGCCGCCGAGCCAGCTCACAGGCCGCCCGCACGATCCGTGTGCTGGCCCGCCTGGTGATCACCCGCTCGGCAATCGCTGTTGCCCCCTCGTCCTCCAGCCGTTCACGTCCGGCATAGAGCCCCTCGGTATTCTCACGCACAATCACCAGCGAATGAGCTGTGTTTTGTGTTGAAGCTTGCGCTGTCCCTGTAGGTGCGCCAGCCGTGAGTACAGTCGGGCGGAGGTTAGCGTAGAGATCAAGCTCGCGGCGCAGCTGCACGATCGGGCTGCGGTAGCCCGCTACGGCGTGGCTGGGCGAAGCCACCGCTCCAAAGAGCATGCCATCGGCCTCGCGGGCCGCCGCCAGCGTCGCCGGGGGCAGGGCCACCCCGTGGCGTTCAAAAGCGCCCCAACCCGCCTCGGCCTCAGTCAATTCGACCTCAGGAACCAGGGCGCACAACACCTGTGTTGCGGCACCCAGCACCTCTGGGCCAATCCCATCACCGGGGATTACACAAATACGCATCAGGCCGCCTCCCCCGGAAAGCGACCATACTGGCGGTAGAAAGGCACAATCCCCCCGGCGGCCCAGACCTCGCGCAGGAAAGCGGGCGGCGGCGGCAACTGGATCTGCTGGCCGTCATCAGTCAGGATCAAACCCTCTTCAAGCTGCAGCTCAACCTCCTGTCCGTCACGCAGGCTGCCGGTCAGGTCAGCGCTGAAGCAGGGGATGCCCAGGTTCAGCGCATTGCGGAAGAAGATGCGCGCAAAGAGCGGCGCAACAAGCGCGCCGATGCCGACCATACGCAGGGCCAGGGGGGCATACTCGCGTGAGCTGCCACAGCCAAAGTTATTGCCAGCCACGATCAGATCACCAGGGCGCACGCTACCCGCAAACTCGGGGCGATGCTCAACAAAAGGATAATTGCGCAGGTCGGCCTCATGCTTGAGCATATAGGGGGCATAGCGCCCGGGGACGATCTGGTCGGTATTGATATCCTGGCCAAAGATCCAGACACGCGCCATCACAGCACCTCCTGGGGATGGGTAAGATAGCCGGTGAGCGCGGTTGCCGCAGCGACCTCAGGCGAAGCCAGGTAGATCTGCGCTTCGGGGCTGCCCATCCGCCCACGGAAATTACGATTACCAGTGAAAAGGCAGACCTCGCCGGGGGCCAGCACCCCCATATGACGCCCGATGCAGGCCCCGCAGCCGGGTGTGCCGATCGTTGCCCCGGCGGCCAGCAGCGTCGTCAAGGTGCCGTCCTCGGCGGCGCGCTGCAGGGCCTGGGCACTGGCAGGGACAACCAGCATGCGCATGCCGGGGGCCAGGCGCCGGCCACGCAGAATCTGCGCCGCTGCGGCCATATCCTCGTAGTGGCCGTTGGTGCAGGTGCCCAGGTAGACCACATCGACCGCCACCCGCCCGAGGGCACTCAGGTCGGTGACATTATCGACCGTGTGAGGCGCGGCCACCTGCGGCTCAAGCTGCTCCAGATCAATCGGCACGACGCGGCTGTAGTGGGCGTCCGCCTGCACCGCAAGCCAGTCCGGCACCGCGATGCTTCTGCCGGCGGCGCTCAGGCTACCGGCGCTGCTGGTCGGCGGCACCAGGCCAGCCTTGGCCCCCACCTCAATCGAAAGGGTCGCCAGAGTCATGCGCTCCATCACACTCAACTGCTCAACGCCGTGCCACTCAACAGCAGCATAGGTCGCTCCATCGGCGCGCAGCTCACGCGTAGCGCGTAGCCCCAGATCTTTGGCGCTGACCCCAGGGCGAAAGCGGCCCTGAGCCTGCACCAGCACCGTCTCGGGCACACGGAACCATGTACGCCCGGTCGCGGCAGCCAGGGCAATATCGGTAGTGCCCATACCCGAGCCGAAGGCAGCCACACAGCCATAGGCCGTACTATGGCTATCACTGCCAACAATCACCATACCAGGGCGGGCCAGTCCCTCTTCTACCAGCACCGGGTGTGAAATCCCCCGTCCCACATCAAAGAGGTTACGAATACCCTGCGCCCGCGCCCAACGCCGCACCTCAGCCTGCTTCTCGGCAGTCTGCACACTGGCTGCCGGGGCAACATGGTCGATCACCACAGCCACCCGCTCAGGATCCCAGACCCCTGCGGCGCCCAACTCATCATGCAGCACCCGAATAATGCTCGGCGAGAGGCTATCGTGCATCATCACCAGGTCAACGTTCACCGTCACTACCTCACCCACCGTGACCGGTCTGCCAGCCGCCCGGGAGAGGATCTGCTCGCTCAATGTCTGGGCCATACTGCTCACTCCGCGTACTCGTAGAGGATCTCATCCACCGTCGTACTATCCAACTCATGCTCATCACCGAGGGCCTTGATGCGAGCGGCAGCCTGGCGCGCAGCGGGCTCGCTCAGATAGATGCCCAGCTCACGCCCACGCTCAGCGACCGCGTGCCAGCCCACCAGGCGATGGGCCACCGCCACCGTGCGGTCGCGGCCAAAGAGGCGTGGATCAAGCACCTCATAGCTGCGCGGGTCGGCCAGCACCGCCTTGGTATGCAGACCAGCCTTATGGTGGAAGGCGTAAGGGCTGGAGATCGGCGCATCGAAGGGAATCGGCACCCCGACCATACCGGCCACAATCGCATCGAGCTCCGGCAGCATGGCCACATCGTAGTGGGCCACCAGCTGCGGATCGAGGCTGGCGAGACGGGCCACCATCCCACTGAGTGAGGCAATCCCGTTCCGCTCGCCAATCCCGAGCACCGTCACATCGATATGGGTCGCCCCGGCCTCAAGGGCACAGAAGGCATTCGCGACGGCGCAACCGGCATCGTTATGGCCATGAAACTCGATATCACAGTCAACAGCTGCGCGCACCTGGCTCACCACCTCATAGACCTGGCGCGGCGTCGCGATGCCCACCGTATCGGCAAGGCCGACGCGATGGACGCCGAGATCGGCCACCGCCCGGTAGATCCGGATCAACTCCTCCAGGTCAGTACGAAAGGTATCCTCGCAGGAGAAACGAATCTCAACCGCGTGATCCTTGAGATAGGCAATCACCAGGGCCGCCTCCTCGACAATCTGGGCGAGGCTCCGGCCATGACTGACGTGGCGAAGCTGTTCGGAGGTCGCGTAGAGCATATTCACGCCCTGGGCACCGCACTCCACAGCCATGCGCGCATCATCAAGATGACAACGGACGTGGGTCAGTACACGGGCGCGCAGGCCACGACTGGCAATTGTCTGCAGATCGCGGGCGCTCTGGGGCGAAGCGGCAGGGGAAGTCAGCTCGAGGTACTCAACGCCGAAGGCATCAAGAGCCTCAGCCAGGGCGAGGCGCTGGGCGCTGGTGAAGCGGGCGGTGGCGAACTGTTCGCCTTCGCGGAGGGTCGTATCAAGCAGAAAACGGCGCTCATGCGGCATGGGCAAACCATCCTTGTCTGACTTGACAGGCACCGAAGAGCTCGGGGCGCACACGGCGGGGCGTACGGACGACAGGCGGATAGGTGCTTGGGCACGGTTTCATCAGCGGCTCCCCTGGAAGAGTCAGAAGACCCGGTGCACCGTTTGGTCTGGTGCGCCGGGTCTTACACTCGAACATCGCGTGCAAGCGGTGCTAACCAGACCGTAGGGCTGGCTTCTTCACGCGCTTGAGCTGCTTAGCGAACTGGTTCGACATCAGGCTAACTTCTACTCTGGTCTCAAAAGCGTGGCGACTATAGCATAGGATCAATTCTACGTCAACAGCGCCGGTCAAACAAAACGGGCGGATCGTACGATCCGCCCGCCGGTTCAACTGCAGAGGAGACTAACGGCGTTCAATGAGCAAGCGAATGGCGGTACGCTCCTCATCATCAATGGCGACATCGATAAAGGCGGGTATGCAGACAATATCAATACCCTCTTCGTTGAGGTAACTGCGTGCGATAGCGACCGCTTTGATCGCCTGGTTGGTCGCGCCAGCACCGATCGACTGGACTTCGGCCATACCATTCTCGCGGATCACCCCGGCGATGGCACCGGCAACGGCACTAGGGCGAGAGCGGGTCGAGACCTTGAGCACCTCAGCGGTGCGCTGGGTCGCGCCCGCATGGGTGCCACTGGCCCCAACAGCACGCGCAATAGGTACAGACTGAGGGTTGCTCATACGATTCTCCTGTGTGGTGGACGGGGTTGGATCAGTGGGCAGGTTCTCAGGCGACGCTTCAAGGTTCATCGCACCTGGCCCTCCTTATAGCTATAATGGGGGATCGCCGCTAGGTTTCGCATGATCTTACCACAGACACTTGCGCGGTGCCGAGGATAAGCCACGCTCAACGCGCATAATCGACTGCGCGCGTCTCACGAATAATCGTTACCTTGATCTGACCGGGGTACTGCAGACTCTCTTCGATCTTCTTAGCCACATCGCGGGCCAGATGGATGCTGGCAAGATCGTCAATCTGTTCGGGTTGAACCATCACGCGCACCTCGCGGCCAGCCTGAACCGCAAAGGCGCGTTGCACGCCAACAAACGAGGTTGCCACCGTTTCAAGGGCTTCGAGGCGCTTGATATAGAGATCCAGCGTCTCGCGCCGTGCGCCGGGGCGGCCCCCGGAGATCGCATCGGCAGCCATCACCAGGAAGGCTTCGACACTGGTTGGCTCTTCATCGTGGTGGTGGGCAGCGATCGCATGAACGATCGCGGGCGAACGGCCCAGACGGCGGGCGATATCGGCACCGATCAGAGCGTGCGGCCCTTGTACCTCGTGGTCAACAGCCTTGCCAATGTCGTGCAGCAGGGCCGCCGTCTTCGCGACATTGATATTGGCACCCAACTCGGCGGCCATATGCGCCGCGAGTTGCGAGCACTCAAGGGAATGCTGAAGCACATTCTGACCATAACTGGTGCGGTATTTCAACCGTCCAAGCAGCTTGATCAAGTCAGGATGCAGGCCCTGCACATTGGCCTCGTAGGCCACGCGCTCGCCTTCTTCACGCATTACCACCTCAATCTCCTGCTGGGTTTTTTGCACCACCTCTTCAATGCGTGAAGGGTGAATGCGCCCGTCTTTCAGCAACTTGATCAAGGCCACCCGGGCCACCTCACGGCGTACCGGGTCATGGCACGAGAGGGTGACAGCTTCAGGCGTATCATCAACGATAATATCGACCCCGGTGAATTGCTCAAAGGCTCTAATGTTACGTCCCTCACGCCCGATAATGCGCCCCTTGAGCTCTTCGCTCGGCAGGTTTACCGTGGCGACCGTGATCTCCGCAACATAATCGCTGGCATTGCGCTGGACTGCCAGCGCGATAATCTTACGGGCCGTCTTCTCAGCCTCTTCGCGGGTCTGCTGTTCGATTTCGCGGATACGACGTGCCGCATCATCGCGGGTCTCTTGCTCAACCTGAGCGAGAATGATCGCCCGGGCCTCATCGCGGCCCAACTGCGAGATACGCTCCAACTCGCTGACCTGGAGCCCTTTCAGGCGTTCGGCCTCCTGGTACAGTTGCTCTATTTGGCGCTCGCGCCCTTGCATCTGGCGCTCACGCCGCTCCAGGCCCTCAATCTTGCGATCAAGGGTCTCCTCCTTCCGTTGTAGGCGTTCCTCCTGCTTTTGCAGCCCCTGGCGTGACTCACGGAGTTCGGCCTCAGCATCGTTTCGCAGGCGTAGGGCCTCATCTTTTGCCTGTAGCAACAGTTCTTTCTGCTGCGAGCGGGCCTCTTCCAGCAGCAGGCGCGCCTCGGTCGCCTTCTGCTGAGCCAGAGAGTTGATGCCATTGTTGACCCACATAACACCCAGGCTCGCGCCTGCGGCCAGCCCAATGATCAAGGCCAGCGCGACCCAGAGGATCTCGAACACAACTAGCCTCCTATGCAGTTGTTAACGTGCATCAGCGGAGCATCACGCCGGGTGAAGCCCTGCTGTGCGAGTGAAGAGATGATATGGGAGTTACGCTACCATAAGCATACTCATAATAGCGATGCAGACTCACTATGTCAAGAATATCTTGCAACTTCGTCTGTCCAATAGCCTGCGGTTGCCCGGCCAGGGGCGTTCTGCTATAATTCCACGGGCTACCAGGCCAAAGCTGGGGCTGTTAGCCTGTGTGTTGGCGCAAACGTCACGTGCTCAACAATGTGTGCGTAGGAGGCTTGCTTTGATTGTGCGCCACCCCTGGCGACTCCTCACCCTGCTGATCCTGATGAGTATGGCCCTGCTGTTGCTGGCTACCTGTAGCGCACCCGGCGGTGCCTCCGGTGATCCGCTCTATGTGCAGCAGGTTATTGATAGTCCTGAGCAATTTGATGGCCAGGCGATCACCATCGATGGGGCCTACCTCTGGCGCCCCGGCGACCCGAGTATTTCGGTGCTGGCCCTCGGCGTTAGCACCCTCGATAATGGCCTTGATGCCCAGCCCCTCGGCGAGACGATCTGGCTTGAGGGTTTTCCCGCCGAAGTGACCGAATCCCTCCATCGCCCCGGCGATGCAGTCTATGGCTTTGTACGCGTGCAGGGCGACTTTGCCTCGGGCGGCGGTTTCGGCCCCGGTGGTCAGTTCGCCCACCAGCTCACCGTGACCGCAGCCGAGCCGATTGAACAGGTACGCCGGGTTGAGCAGCGCATCGAAGATCGCCCCCTCGACGAAGGCAAGCTAAGCTTCTTCGAGTTGCAGCGCAACCCTGAGGCCTACAATGGGCAGCGGATCACCACCCAGGGCTACTATTTCTGGAATTCGGTAATCTATGTGCTGGCCGAAGGCGTCAGTACCGAGGAAGACGGGGCTAGCCCACAGCCAATCGGCACACCGATCTGGATGGAAGGCTTCCCCCCCGACCAGTCGGCCAAGCTCAATGTTGGCCCGAACAATAGCTATGTCTGGGGTCTGGTCGAAGTGACCGGCACCTTCCAGACCGGCGGCGGTTTCGGCAAAGATGGGGCCTACCAGAGCATCTTTACCGTTGAGTCGGCCTCACCGCTTGGTCAATAGATAAGACATGTACTATTTCATCGAGCCGATGCGTGAGGAATATATCCCGCGTGTGCAGGCCATCGAAAGCCAGAGTTTTACTACACCCTGGTCTGCTGGAACCTACCGGCGCGAGATCCGCAATATGCAGAGTTGTCGCTACTGCGTGCTGCGCGCCAACCGGGTTCCCCCCGTCACTACGCAGCCTATGCCCGCGCCGCCTGAGCCCCGCCACCCGATCGGCATCTTCAGCCAGTTGGCCGCCATCTTCATGCCGCGCCAGCCCGATCTCACGCCACCTTCACCCGAACTGGCCTCGATCATCGGCTATGGCGGCCTCTGGCTGACCGTTGACGATGCCCATATCACCACGATCGCGGTTGATCCGCAACAACGAGGACAGGGCCTCGGGGCGCTCCTGCTCAACGCCCTGATCGACTATGCCTATGAACTGTCGGCCAACCAGATCACGCTTGAGGTGCGGGCCAGTAATCTGGTTGCCCAGCAACTCTATCGCAAGTATGGCTTTGAGACGGCCGGGAAGCGCCCACGCTACTATACAGATAATGGCGAAGATGCGCTGATCATGTGGACTGAGCCGATCGCTACACCGGCCTTTCGTAGCCGCCTGGCCGAACTACGGCGCGAACTCTTCGCCCGCTTGCAGCACAACCTCACCCCTGAAGAACTGGAAGGGGCGATCCCTCAACTCCAGCCAAGCACTTCGCGCACGACTGGGTAGATCGAGCTTTCGCGTAGCGCATCCTGCTCCAACCTGCCTGTATAGGCCTGTTCAGCCAACTGGCTGTTGATCAGCGCAACACGCTCACGCCCGGCAACACGGTCGCGGAAGGCAGCATGTTTGAGCAGCAGAGCGACCTCGTTCTGCTGGCGCAGGCGCCCGGCAAAGAGGCGATGGGGTGCCCGTGGCGCAAGCCCTAGCCCGTCACAGCGAGTCATCAATTCACTGTCGCGCTCCTGGCGATAGAGTGCATTTACAAGTGGCTGGCCTCGGTAGATGTCACGGTAGTAACTGACCGGGTAGGAGCCGACCCGGGCCAGAATGCCGTTGATCAGCCCACGGTGGCGCTCGTTGGGCATGTGCAGGTAATCCCAGATCACAAAGTCGACCCCGGCCTCGGCGCAGGCACGCAGCAGGCTGCGCAACGTACTGTCGGTATCGTTGACATAGGGCATAATCGGCAAGATAGCCACCCCGACCGGAATCCCGGCCCGGTGCAACTCGGCCAGCATCTCCAGGCGCATAGCTGGCGGCGGTGACTTGCCCTCCAGCCGCTCGGCCAGGTAGGGGTCAATCGTCAATAGGGTGGTCATAACCACGGCCAGGCTCTGCTGATTGAGCCGCTGAAGTAGCGCCAGATCTTCAAGCACCATGGCGCTCTTGGTCATCAGCAGGGTCGGCTGGTTCCGCTCTGCCAGCACCTGCAGGGTCTGGCGCGTGATGCGGTAGCTCTGCTCGGCTGGCTGGTAGGGATCACTCAGGGCCGTGATCGCGATCAGGTCACCAGGATCAACCGCCTCCAGTTCAAGCGCCAGGCGCTGCGGCAGATCAACCGGCACGCGCACCGTCTCGTTGAGCGGGCGCTCGCAGTAGAGCCAGCTATCGCAGTAGGGGCAGCCAAACTCGCAACCCTGGTAGATGCTCAGGGTATAACTCGAGAGGTAGAATTCGTTGATCGTGGGGCGCCGGGCGCTCAAGACTGGTGCATTGCCCAGATAATCACGAATATAGTAGGCCATAAGAACCTCACCCGGACAGCAGTGTCTCTCAGGCAGTGCCAGCAGCCACTGCCAGCTCGTGGATCAGTTCGGCGTGAATAAGTCCGTTCGAGGCGACCATGCGTGGCTCGCCGGTGAACCATGGACGCGCCTGCCAGTCGCTGACCATGCCGCCTGCTTCACGTACGATCAGCGCACCGGCCGCCACATCCCATGGGCTCAGGCCCAACTCCCAGTGCGCATCGGTGCGCCCGGCTGCCACATAACAGACATCGAGCGCCGCAGAGCCGGGGCGGCGGATCTCCTGGGCTTTGAGCAGCATGTGTTTGTGCTCACGTAGATTGTTGTCGGGCTGGCTGAAACGGTTGTAGGGAAAACCGGTTGACAGCATAGCCTGGCTGAGGTTGGCGGTACGCGAAACATGCAAGCGCCTGCCGTTGCAGCGGGCCCCGCCGCCACGTTCGGCCGTAAAAAGTTCATCACGCGAGGGATCGTAGACCACGCCAAGTTGTAATTCGTTCTGCTGTAACAAGGCTAGCGAGACGGCGAAGATTGGATTGCCATGCAGGTAGTTGAGCGTCCCGTCGAGCGGATCGACCACCCAGGTATAGGTGCCCGCACCGGTACGCGAGCCACCCTCTTCGGCTACCACGGCGTGGTCGGGGAAGTGCTCGGCAATCGTGGCGACGATCAGGGCCTCACTGGCCCGGTCGGCGTCAGTGACCACATCGGCGCGGCCTTTTGACTCGCTAACCCGTTCGTAGGCCAGGGAAGCCCGTAAGATCGATCCGGCCCGTAGTGCCAGGTTAATCGCAAAGTCAAGCATTAGCAACCTCTCCTACCGTAATTTCAGTCGATCCGGGCAACTTCAGTATAGGCAAGTAGACGTGTCTGCAGCTCAGCGCGGGGCAGGGCCTTACGAAAATAGTCACGCCAGGCACACAGGCTCAGGCGTAACATCCCGGCACGAACGATCAGGCTGTGCGTGGTGCCCCGCCAGGCTGGCCCGCGGGCGGCCGCAAAGCGGGCGCGGCTACGCCAGAGGGCAATAAACATACGTTGGCGGAACTGGCTGGTTGCCGCCCCCCCCACATGAGTCACCCGCGCCGCTGGTACCTGCCAGATCGCCCAACCCGCCTGCCTGATCCGCCAGCACCACTCGACCTCCTCGCTGTACATAAAGTAGTTCGCATCGAGGGAGCCGACCTCGGCCAGGGTGCTGCTGCGCACGAGCATACATGCACCAAGGGGATGATCAATCGCAAAGGGGGCCGCGGCGCTTTCCTGCGGGTAACGGCCATGCCACCACGAACCGTAGAGCCGCCCGGGCAACACTTCGCCAGGCGGGAAGAGATCAAGCGCGGTCATGAGCAGGGTGGGGAAGCGGAATGCCGCCGGTTGTAGCGTTCCGTCGGGGTTCAGCAGGCGCGGGCCAACCAGTCCGACCCGTGGGTGGGCAGCGAGAAAGCTGACCAGCATCTCGAGTGCGCCTGCATGCACCTCGGTATCAGGGTTGAGAATGAGGATGTAGTCACTTACCGATAAAGCGGCCAGACCCTGATTGACGCCGCCCGCAAAGCCGGGATTATGGTCAAGAGCGATCAACTCAACCGTAGGAAACTCGGCCTGCACCATAGCAGCGCTGCCATCACTTGAGGCATGATCAACTACCACTATATGCAGCGGCAGGGTGCAACGGTCCAAGGAGCGTAGACAGGCGCGGAGCAGAGCCGCCGTATTGAAGCTGACAATCACGACGGCAAGCGGCAAAGCGGTCATGGATAAACCTAGCAAGGGTGAGCCTGCACCGCAAGCCCATTGATTGTAGCGCCGAATGTGCGCCGATGCAAACATTCACCCTGCGCATCCGTTCTTGCATAGACAGCGCCCTGATGCTATAGTAGCGGTATAGCGGAAAAGCCCGCCCAGGGTGCTAGCCCTGCGGCACCGCGAAAAACGTTCGTTCATCTTCCACGTAGCCGCAGTATGAGGTGGCTCCAGAGAGATTTCCCGGCGCCATGCACCGTGCCCGTACCTGTGGATTGGTGGCGACCCCTCCCCCGGCGCAACGACTGGCGGCCTCCTCGCCGCCACCGGTGATAGTCATTGCCCCGAGGCTCGGTTCCTCACCCGCGTGATGGTTGCTTCCCCACGCGCCTCAGGACGGTCGGCCTTTCTCGCGACAAGACCTGCCGCCTCTTGCACAGGCTTGCGTATAGGTGTTCAGCTTGGCCCCGATGTATCTCCCTCTGCACCTCCCAACTCCCAACGACAGGAGCAGATCAACAACCAATGTACGAGCAGAGGCGACCTGATGTCGCGGTCTTCATCGACTTCGAGAATGTGTATGTGAGCGTACGCGATAAGCTCAATGCCAACCCCAACTTCGAAGCGATCATGGACCGCTGTAGTGATCTTGGCCGCGTCGTCATCTCACGAGCCTACGCCGACTGGTACCGTTATCCCCGTGTCACCAGTGCGCTCTACGCCAACGCGATCGAACCAATCTACGTGGCGACCTACTATTACGATAAGGATATGGGGCGGACGGGCCGTGCGATCAAGAATAGCGTCGATATGAATCTCTGTATCGATGCGATGAAGACTCTCTTTACCAATCCTAATATCGGACGCTTTGTGCTGGTGACTGGTGATCGTGATTTTATCCCCCTGGTCAATAGTATTCGCCAGCAGGGCAAAGAGGTCTATATTATCGGCATCGGCGGTGCTGCCAGCACACACCTGGCCCAAAGCGCCGATGAGTTTGTCTTTTACGAGCAACTGATCGGTAAACAGAC
This sequence comes from uncultured Chloroflexaceae bacterium, assembly GCA_964592425.1. Taxonomy (GTDB): domain Bacteria; phylum Chloroflexota; class Chloroflexia; order Chloroflexales; family Chloroflexaceae; genus Viridilinea. The sequence continues at coordinate 11,242 of CAZQCG010000015.1, read as the reverse complement.
CGGCGGCTCGGTTGCTGCGACGGCGATTGCCAACCGGGCCACCGAGTTCTCGCGTGGGCTTGATCCAGCCACTTACGATGCGCCTTCACCGCGTGAGCGTGAGCGTGAGCGGGTACAGCCGGTTGAGGTCACGGCTCCGCTTGTACCGGTGGCACCGCCCGCGCCAGCCGAACCGGATATCTATACGGTGCTGGTTGATGCCATTCACCTCGTGCGCAAGCGCGGTTATGTTTCGACCCTCGGCTCGATTAAGTTGGTGATGAAGGAACTGATGGGCGGCGATTTCAAAGAGAGCCGCTACCGCGACCTGAGTGGGCGCAGTTTCGTCAAGTTTAAGGATTTTGTGCTTGATGCCGAGAAACGCGGCAAGGTGCAGATCTTCACCAACGGGACGGTCAATGAGGTCTTTCTGCCTGGGGAAGATCCCTACAAGCTCTCGCAGTTTGCCGCAGCCCTGACGGAAGAGCCGCTTATCGAGCCGGTGATTGACGATACTGTCAGCACCAATGGCCGGCGTGAGCCTGCCCGTAGCGAGCCGGTTGCCGATGCCGCTGCACCAAACCGTCGCCGCCGCCGTCGCTCACGGCGGGGCCAGGGCGGTAGCACCGTACCTGAAAGTGCCGATCTCGTTGCTGAGGAGTTGGAGCTTGAAGAGCCCGAGTATACCGTGCCCCTTGAGGATTTGGCCCTCGGCGAGGAGGAACTGCTTGACGATCCGCCCCTGCTCAACGAAGAACTGTTCAGCCTCGACCAGTTTGAGCTCCCCGGCGAGAGTCAGTTGAGCCTGATTAACCTTCCCCCGGTTGAACGCGATGACCGGGCGCAGCTGGCATGGGAGGCTGCCCGCGATGCGGTCGCCGCTGCCGACTCGCTCCCCAGCGAGGCCGCCTGGGACACGGCTCCGCTGGAGGAAGCCTCCGCCGACGAGCCAGCCTCGGCAGCCCCCAGCGAGGCCGCCTGGGACACGGCTCCGCTGGAGGAAGCCTCCGCCGACGAG
>CAZQCG010000015.1:0-10145 GCA_964592425.1 uncultured Chloroflexaceae bacterium | reverse complement strand
CCAGCCTCGGCAGCCCCCAGCGAGGCCGCCTGGGACACGGCTCCACTGGAGGAAGCCTCTGCCGATGAGCCAGCCTCGGCAGCCTCCAGCGAGGCTGCCTGGGACACGGCTCCACTGGAAGAGCCTCCCCCCAGCGAGCCAGCCTGGGCAGCACCTGTCGCTGAAGCCACGCTGCCCACCACAGCGAGTGAGCCTGAGGGCGAGGGGCTCGACGAGGAGATCGTTGAGGCCATTAACTTCAGTGACGAGGAATGGGCCTTCTTCACCACGGTAATGCACAGCTTCAGCAAGCCGGTCGCGTTTATGCAGATCCATGATGCCCTGCGCACCCGGCGCAAGGAGTATGGGATCGTCCGCACCAATGAGCAGTTGCGCACCCTGGCCAAGCAGGCGATCAACAATGGCTTGCTTGAGCGCAGCGCCCGTGGCAAACGCGTCTACTATGCCCTGAAGAGCGAGGCACAGGCCGAGAACTGAGGCACGCCAGGGTGTAGGAGCTTTACCGTCTGGACTTCAACTCCGTCGCTCAACACCTCCACACGTGTGGAGGTGTTGAGATGTGACGATGTGGCTCGTCACTTCCATCAGGGCTACCTTAATGCTGATCAAGATCTGTGGGCTGCGCAGGATCGAGCATGCCCTGGCTGCAGCAGCAGGCGGGGCCAATCTGGTGGGCCTGGTCTTCGCAGCAGGGCGTCGCCAGATCAGCCCCGCTGAAGGTGTACTGATCGCGCAGGCCATCCGCAGCAGAGTCGGGCCACAACCGCGCCTGGTTGGCCTCTTCGTCAATGAACAGCCAGCAACCATCCGCACGATTGTCGCCCAGGTCGGGCTCGACCTGGTGCAACTCAGTGGTGATGAGCCGGTTGAGTTTGCTGAACAGCTTGGCCTACCGCTGATCAAAGCCATACGTATGGATCACTCGCCGGCTGAGGCCGCCTGGATCGAACGCTCGCTCACTGCGCCAGCGGCCAGAGCGTTACAGGGCTGGCTACGGGGCGGCGGTTCGATGCACCTGGAGCACGCGCCGCCGATTCTGCTGCTGGTTGATGCCCATGTGCCAGGAGCTTACGGTGGCACTGGCGTGACCGCCGACTGGCAACGGGCGGCGATCCTGGCTACCCAGCGACCAATCATGCTGGCCGGCGGGCTCACGCCTGAGAATGTCGCCATCGCCATCACTACGGTCAAGCCGCTCGGCGTTGATGTCAGCAGTGGTGTCGAGACTGCCGGGGTCAAAGATCCGGCCAGGATCGAGGCCTTTATGCGGGCCGCGCAAGCGTAGGGGGCTGGGCTTGAGACGATCCGACAGTAGACGCAGACGGACAGCTGCCAGGGCGGGTTGGGGCCAACGGCTACTCAGAACCGGGCTGGTGCTGGGCGGAACGACCCTTGCGGCACGCTGGCTCTTTTTGCGCCTGCGCCGGGTGATGCTGCAACCGACCGCCTTTGTGACGCCGCCGATCACCCCGGAGCAGGTGCGGCCACGTCAGCGACGGATTGTGCTCAGTGACCTGCACCTGGGTGGGGGCGACCACCTTGATGATTTCACCGACGATGAGGCCCTGGTCGCTTTTCTCGACCATTATGTTGCTGGCGAGGAGCCAACTGAGTTAATCCTGGCTGGTGATACAGCCGAATTTTTGCAGGTACGCTTACCGCAGATCGCCGACGATGACTACTCCGACCAGGCGGCCCAGGCGCGTATGGAAGCGATCATCCAGGCCCACCCGCAGGTCTTTCAGGCCCTCGGGCGGCTGCTCACCGATGGACATCACGCTCTGACCGTGCTGATCGGCAATCACGACTTTGAGTTGCACTACCCGGCAGCTAAAGCGGTTTTTGCCGCCGCCCTTAGCCTGCCCCCCAATGATGAGCGGCTACGCTTCGCGGTGAGCTACCACGGTGGAGGCATCTACCTGGTGCATGGCAACCAGTTCGACAGTTGGAACCGTTTTGTCTACTTCGAGGGGGTGAGTGAGCCCTTTGAAGTGGTCCGTGGCACCCAACTGGTCAAAGAGGTGATCAACGAACTGGAAGAGGATCCCCTGCCTTACGCACCGCTGATCGACAATGTCAAGCCCTCTTCGGCCTTCTTCTGGTACCTGGTGGCCCTGCCGCGCCTACGCAGCGCACCTTCGCGGCGCTTCCTGGCCCGTGGGCTTACAGGCTTATTCCAGGTGATGGCCTGGCCCACCCCGCACCAGATGCCGATCACTGGCACCGGCCCCGGTGGCCTGCTGAGTTCGCCCTATTTGAATCGCCTCTGGGCGGCCGTCGCCACTTTCCGGCGTGGCCGGGTGGCCCGCCAGCGCGAGGTGGCCCGCCAGGTCAGTCTGGTGGCAGGGGCGGTCGAACCGCCAGTCGAGGTGATCGACCAGGTGCAACTTGAGGCTATGCGTCAGGTCGAACGTGAGCAGCGCAGCTTCAGGGATCGTACGGCCCGGGCGATGCGCCAGATCGCCCTGCGCTCTGAATATCGCAACGACCGCCTCTTCGTCTGCGGCCATACCCACCAGGCTTGCGTCTTGCCCCTCGGTGCGGGCCGCCAGTATATCAACACCGGCACCTGGACCGAAATTATCTATGATGTGGCCACGATGCGCCGCCAGGAACAGCGCTTCCCCTTCCTAGAGATCAGCTACCCCAGTGATCAGCATCCATATGGGCGGCTGTTGGTCTGGATGGGGCCACATGTAGCGCCCCGCCCATGGCGCGAAGAGGCTGCCGGAGGGCAGGCACCGGCAGTGGTTGATCGGGTATAAGTTGATCGGGTATAATTGGATCGCCAAGCTTTCAGATGTCTCTGATTCTAACTAGCAGTTCTACTCAGGAGGGTTCAATGAAAGGTCTGCTTCGGTTGCTGGGGATCGTCGCCGTGGTTGGCGTGGTTGTGCTCATCATTCGCGCCATCCGTCAGAACCGTGAAGAGAGTACTTTCGAAATGGCACCTGCGCCAGGTGGATCGAGTGACCCTTCAGGGCCGCGCAGCATCAGCCCTGAGTTGCTCAGCATTCTGGCCGACCCGGCTGATAAGGGGCCGGTTGAACTGATGACTGACGGCAGCGGTAAGGAGTGGCTGGTGAACCGGCGCAATGGCTTCCGCTACCCGGTTGAGGACGGCATTCCGATCATGCTGATCGAAGAGGGCGAGAAGTACAAGGACGAGAGCCTGATCCAGGCCTAGTTCAGCCAAGAAAGGTCTGCGGTTTAGCCTATGGGGATGTCGTCAGAGGCTCCACCGCCCGCAGGGCGTTTTGGCCCCTATGGCGGGCGCTATGTGCCCGAGACCCTGATGCCGGCGGTGACGGCGCTTGAGGCGGCTTACGCTGCCGCTGTCGCCGATCCGGCTTTCTGGGATGAACTGGAACATCTCCAGCGCACCTACACTGGGCGCCCGACGCCCCTCAGCTTCGCGGCCCGCCTGAGCGCTCAGTGCGGTGGGGCCAGGATCTACCTTAAACGGGAAGACCTGGCCCACACCGGTGCTCATAAGATCAACAATGCCCTCGGCCAGGGCCTGTTGGCCCGCCGCATGGGCAAACAGCGCATTATTGCCGAGACGGGAGCTGGCCAGCATGGCGTGGCTACGGCCACGGTTTGTGCGCTGCTGGGCCTCGCGTGCGTGGTCTATATGGGCACCGAGGATATGGCCCGCCAGCGCCCCAATGTCTTCCGTATGCGCCTGCTCGGCGCGGAGGTGCGCGGGGTTGCTAGCGGCTCGCGCACGCTGAAGGATGCGATCAATGAGGCCATGCGTGACTGGGTCACCAATCCCGAGAGCTATTATCTGCTCGGCTCGGCCCTGGGCCCGCACCCCTATCCAACCATGGTGCGCGATTTCCAGCGTGTGATTGGGAGTGAAGCACGTGAGCAGATCCTTGCTGCTGAGGGGCGTCTGCCGGATCTGGTGCTGGCCTGTGTTGGCGGCGGCTCAAATGCAATCGGCATCTTCCACGCTTTTCTGGACGATGCGGGGGTGGCCCTGCGCGGGGTCGAGGCTGGCGGGCGCGGGCAGTTGCTCGGCGACCATGCCGCCCGTTTCCTGGCTGCCAGCCCCGGCGTGCTGCAGGGTACCTATTCCTACGTACTCCAGGACGAGGCCGGACAGATTGCTCTCACCCACTCGATCAGCGCTGGCCTGGACTATGCCAGCGTCGGACCTGAGCATGCCTGGCTCCACGATAGCGGGCGTGCGACCTATACCTTCGCCGATGATGAAGAGGCCCTGGATGCCTTCGAGACCTGTGCGCGCCTTGAGGGGATCATCCCGGCCCTCGAGAGTGCCCACGCCGTCGCCGAAGCACTCAAACTCGCCCCAACGATGGGCCGTGACCAGATCATCCTGGTGAATATGTCGGGCCGCGGCGATAAGGACATCTTCACCGTTGCTGATGCGCTGGGTGTGACGATCTGATTGCACAGCGCTAGCCAAACCCACCGCGAGGGCCTATGAAGACCTGTGTCGTCCTTAATCCTGCGGCGGGGCGCGGCACGGCAGGCCGGCGACGCGGGGAGCTTGAGGCGGCCCTGCGTGCCACCGGGCTTGACTATAGCCTGGTGACGACCCATGCGCGCGGCGGTGCAACCGAGTTGACCTTCCAGGCGCTTGGACACGGCTGTGAGCAGGTGGTTGCCGTTGGTGGTGACGGTACGATCAACGAGGTAGTGAACGGCATCTTCGGGAGCCGAACCCGCGGCCTTGGTGATGCAGCCCTGGGGATCATCCCCCTTGGCACCGGGAGCGATTTTGTCCGCGAGCTTGCGGGCCTGAGCTCGGGTGATCTGGTGAGCGCCTCCCGGCGCATCGCCGCAGGGCAGACCCGTCCGGTTGACCTCGGGCAGGTGCGGATTAAGGCGGGCACGCAGGAGTTTGAACGGGTCTTTGTCAACGGCCTCGGGGCAGGCATCGATGCTCAGGTGGCCGTTGAGGTGGGCAAAATCCCCTGGCTGACTGGCCTTGCCGCTTATATGCTTGCCTCGTTGCGCGCCCTGGCCCGCTATCGTCCTGGCCTGATGACGGTGCGCTACGACGGCAAAGAGCTGCGTAAGAAGCTCTACTTCGCTACCCTCGGCAATGGGCGCTACCAGGGCGGCGGCTTCATGATGACCCCCGCTGGCAAGATCGACGATGGTATGCTTGACCTCTGTGCGGTGGAGAGCCTGCGCCCCGATCAGGTGCTGCGTTACTATCCGAAGTTGCTCAATGGGAGCCATGTCAAGCTATCAGTAGTGACCACGGCCCGTGTGCGCCAGGTGACGATCAGTTCGGCGGTGCCCTTCCCCGTCGCTACTGACGGCGAGGTGATCGCCACAGATGCCGTGTATGTCAGCGTCAAGACCCTGCCGGGGGCGCTGCGGCTTTTGGCATAAGGGATCAGCGATCAGATGGATATACTGGTGATTGGGGCTGGCCTGGCTGGCCTGACATGTGCCCGCAGCCTGTTGCGAGCGGGCCATCGGCCGATCGTGGTGGAGGCGGCAGACGAGGTTGGTGGGCGGGTGCGCTCGGATCATGTCGAGGGCTGCATTCTTGATCATGGTTTTCAGGTGCTCTTTACGGCCTACCCGGCTGCCCAACGCCAGCTTACTTATGCCGACCTGGGTCTGCATGCGTTCGACCCCGGCGCGCTTGTCTGTGCGGAGGGAAGCCGGGCGGTTCTGACTGACCCGCTGCGCGATGCGGGTGATGCCCTCGCGGCCGTCCTGACTCCGCTGATCAGCCCGCTTGATAAGCTGCGTACCCTGGGCCTTGCTCTGACCCTGCGTAGTCAGACGATCGCCGAGGTGCTGGCCGGGCCTGATACGACGACCCTCGCCTATCTGCGCAACCAGGGTTTCAGCTCAGCGGCCATCGAGCGCTTCTTTCGCCCATTTTATGGCGGGATCTTTCTTGATCGCAGCCTGGAGACAAGCGCGAAGTGCTTTAAGTTCGATTTTAAGCTGCTGAGCGAGGGTGAAACGGTGCTGCCGGCCCGTGGTATGGGCGCGATCAGTCGCCAGCTTGCGGCTGAGTTGCATGCAGCGGGTTGCTTGCGCCTGGGTCGGCGGGTTGAGGCCCTGCTGAGTGATGGGCCACAAGTGGTGGGGGCCCAACTCGCCGATGGCGAGACCCTGAGCGCCACTGCGGTCGTGGTGGCCACGCCCGCCCCCGAGGCGGCCCGCCTGAGCGGCCTGCCGATGCCTGCTGGCTATGTCGGCACGGTCACGCTCTATTTTGTCGGCGAGCGCCCACTCTATCGTGGGCGCAAACTGCTGCTCAACGCCGCCGCTGATGCTTTTGTCAACAATGCCGCTCTGCTCAGTAATGTTGCCCCCTCCTACGCCCCTGCCGGGGTCCACCTGCTCTCCGCGAGCATCCTGGGTGTACCGGCGCTCAGCGACGACGAGCTCTTTGCCCGCGCCCTGGCCGATCTGCGCCGTATGTTTGCTGGTGATCACCATGCCCAGTTCGCCCTGCAGAGCTACCGCCCCCTGCGACTCTACCGTATCCCCTACGCCCAGTTTGCTCAGCCACCGGGCATGCACTCTGGTCTGCCAGCAAATCGCAGTGAGCGCCCGGGGCTCTTCTTTGCCGCCGAGTTTACCGAGGCCAGCAGCATCAATGCGGCGATGATCTCAGGTGAGCTCTGCGCCGAGGCATTGCTGCATTGATGATCAGCAGCAGCGCGAACCCGACCTTGCGCCGTATCCGCGCCCTGCGCCAGCGCAAGGAGCGCGAGGCGAGCGGGCTCTGTCTGGTTGAGGGCATCCGCCAGGTGGCCGAGGCGCTCACTTGTGGAGCGCAGGTGGAGCATCTGGTGATCGCCCCGGCCCTACTCAAGAGTCCCTTCGCCCATGAGTTGGTTGCCGCCCAGGTGCAGGCCGGTGTGCCACTGCTCGAAGTCACACCGGAGGTCTTCGCTGGCCTGTCACAAAAAGATGGCCCCCAGGGTTTGGCCGCAGTGCTGCAGCAACGCTGGCAAGCCCTGGCGACCGTGCAGCTTACCACGCCCCCCGGCTGGATCGCCCTGGTGGAGCCCGCCGACCCGGGTAACCTGGGCACCATCTGTCGTACCGCCGATGCGGTAGGTGCGTCCGGAGTGATTATTGTCGGGCCTGGGGCTGATCCCTACGACCCGACGGCCTTGCGTGCCGCAATGGGTGCCACCTTCGGACTGGGCCTGGTACGGGCCAGTTGGGATGAGTTGCACGCCTGGGTGCAGGCCACCGGCGCACCACTGATCGGCAGCTCCGACCAGGCGCAGCGTGACTTCCAGGCGGTGGTCTACCCACAGCCACTACTCTTGCTGCTGGGCAGCGAACGCCACGGGCTCAGCGCCGAGCAACTGGCCCACTGCACTGACGTCGTGGCTATCCCCATGCGCGGGCGCAGCGACTCACTCAACCTGGCAGTGGCGGCTGGCGTGCTGTTGTATGAGCTGTTGCGCCAGAAGGCGCACGGGGGCAGGCCTGACGCTGGGCGTTAGGTGCGCCGCTGGCAACCGCAACTCCTAACGCCGACGGTACTTGTCAAGCCCGTTTGACCTATGTCTTAAAGCAAGGTTTCGGGCTGGTTTACCGTTCAGCGTCACTCGCCGCGTACTGATGCGCTCGGGCTATTTTCTCTTTGCTATCTCCTAAATCCTTCTCTAAGGCAAGATCTTGCCCGGATTGAGCAGGCCGTCCGGGTCGAGCCAGGCTTTGATGCGTATTTGAAGGGCCAGGCTGGCTTCACCGAGGGCGCGCTGCATAAGCGGGCGTTTGAGCGTGCCGATGCCATGTTCGCCGGAGAGGGTGCCGCCCACCGCCAGGGCGGCTGCGAAGACGGCCTCGGCACAGGGCCAGAGCCGGGCTGTCTCGGCGGGATCGTGGGCATCGAAGAGGATATTGGGGTGCAGGTTGCCATCGCCGGCATGGCCAAAGACGACGATCGGCAGGCCGTATTCGGCGGAGACCTGCTTGATGCGCCGTACACAGGCAGCGATCTGCACCAGCGGCACACAGATATCCTCGCCCAGGCGGTTGGGGCGTATGCGCGCCAGGGCGATGGAGACGGCCCGGCGTGCCTGCCAGAGGCGCGCTTCGTCGGTGGCACTGGCGGCTACCTGTACCTCGCTGGCCCCGCCCGCCCGGGCCAGGGCCGCCAGGGCGGCAACTTCGGCCTCGACCGCCTCCGGCTCGCCATCGGCAAGCATCAGCAGCATAGCTCCGCTCTCACGCGGCAGGCCCAGCTGCAAATAGGCTTCAACGGCGGCGATACAAGCATCATCAAGCAACTCCAGCCCTGCCGGTACCAGGCCCGCACCCATGATCTGCTCGACAGTGGTACAGGCAGCCTCAAGGTTGGCGAAGAGGGCCGTGGTGGTGCGGCGCGTGGCCGGGGCCGGGATGAGGCGCATGGTCGCTTCAGTGATCAGGCCCAGGGTGCCCTCCGAACCAACGAGCAGCTGGGCCAGGCCGTTGCTCGGCCCCTGGCCAGCTAACCCATCACCCCAGTGAACCACCTGCCCATCGGCCAGCACGGCAGTGAGCCCCAGCAGGTAGTCGGCGGTGACACCATATTTGAGGCAGCGCGGCCCACCTGCGTTACAGGCCAGGTTCCCGCCGATGGTCGAGGTACTCTGGCTTGAGGGGTCGGGCGGATAGAAGAGGCCCACCTCCTCGGCGGCGCGCTGTAAGGAGGCCGTGATCATGCCAGCCCCGACGTGGGCCTGCATCTGGAGCCGATCAATGCGCAGGCTGTCGAGCCGGTTGAGGGCGATGATCAGTGCCCCTGCGGTGGGTGTGCTGCCGCCAGCCAGCCCACTGCCAGCCCCACGGGCGATCAGTGGAACGCCATGGGCTGCAGCGAGCCTGACGAGCGCAGCGACTTCAGTGGTGGAGGCAGGCAGGGCGACGGCCAGGGCGCTGCCTGTGGGGCGGGCAAGTGAGGCATCACGCTCGTAGACGAGTAACTGGTCAGGGTGGGTGAGCAGGTAGTTAGGGCCAACGACTGCCCGTAAGGCCGCCAGCAGTTCGTTATGCGCTAGATGAGGCCGCTGCTTATGACTCGGCGGCTCCGTTCGTGCCAGGGCTGACCAGGCTGGCGCTCCAGGCTTGAACTCGGTCGAAGGCGCACCGCCAACGGCGTGCGCCAGCTGTTCGATGATGGCGAGGAACTGGTGCCGTTCATCAGGCGGCCCGGCGCATGTCAGGTACAGGTTACCGACACCGGCCTCACCCCAGAGGGTGCAGGGCAAACTGTAGCGTCGGGCAAGGCCCGCCACATGCTCAACCAAAGCGGGCAAGGCAGCCCGTGGCAAGCACAGGTCGAGGCCAGCGACACCAGGGGCCGTATGGGCTGCCGCCAGGGCTTGCCAGCGCACCCAGGGCTCAGGCTCATTCAGGCGGGTGGCACCGGCAGCCGCCGTAATGTCCGCCAGCTGCAGGGCCTGGCGCGCAACAACAGGCGGCAGGCTCTCCAGCTCGGCCAGGAGCAAACCGGCCCCTTCGGCGTTTTCGGCGAAGGCCAGCGCACTCAGGGCCAGGCCAGCGGCAGCGAGTTGTGCGGCGAGGGTGCAGGCAGCGGCAGGCGAGGGGGTCTGGAGCAAGAAGGGCTGACGGGCAGCCGGCAACGGACGCAGGCTCAGGCTCAACTCGCGCAGGGTGCCAAGTTGCAACGCGCCACCGGCCAACGCACGCTGCAGGCCATAGCCGGTCGCCCATTTGAGGGTTGGCCCGCCGAGCAGGAGCGGCGGACCGGCGGGGCAATCAAGGAGGGCCGCGCGCAGGTAACGCCCGATCAAACCGTGGCGCAAGCGCCTTCGCCCACCACTGTTACAAGCTACCAGATCGGCCAGGCTCAATCCATAACGCAGGGGGAAGATGGGCAGACAGAGTGCGTAGGGTGCCAGGGCTGCGTTCAGCTCTGCGACCGGCGTTGCAGCAGGAGCAGTGACCAGCAGGGCTCCCGATTCGACCCTGATCGCATGGGAAAGGTGATTCATGCCATAGAAAAAGGGCAATGGGAGGGTTTGGGAGGGCATGGCCCTCCCAAGAGAACCCTGTTCATCACGGCAGTGTGTGGCACGGCTGCATGGCAGTCTATTGCCAAAAAGGTGTAACCGTCTTCATAGGTGCTTGCCTTTAGGCGCGGAAACCCGCACCGTTTACGGGCGGGAGGA
>CAZQCG010000014.1:0-100726 GCA_964592425.1 uncultured Chloroflexaceae bacterium | reverse complement strand
GGATCCGCTGCCGGGGCCACCTCGTTAATCAACACCACCTCTGGCAGCACCGTCGGCGTCGCCGTGGGCGAAGGGGTGGCCGTATGGGTCGCTGTTGCCGTCCGCGTGGGCGAAGGAGTGGCCATCGCGGTGGGCGTCGCCGTATGGGTCGCGGTCGCCGTCTCGGTGGGCGTCGCCGTCGCCGTCCGTGTGGGCGAAGGAGTGGCCGTCTCGGTCGCCGTCGCCGTATGGGTCGCGGTCGCCGTCTCGGTGGGCGTCGCCGTCGCCGTCCGTGTGGGCGAAGGAGTGGCCGTCTCGGTGGGCGTCGCCGTATGGGTGGCCGTTGCGGTCGGTGGCGGGGGGAGGTTGGGCTGACCGGGCGATGGTGGATAGGCACTTGTCCAGGTCGCTGCCCCATCACCGGCACGCGCATAGACCGCCTGCCCGCTTATGGCCGGGTAACTGACCGGAGCCGCCATCAGCGTACCGGTCGCATCCACCAGGCTCAGGCTGGCCCCATCGTTCGGCAGGCTGCCACGAGCCAACTCCACCACGGCGTATGCGCCAGGGGCCAGCTGCAGATCAGGCAGCGCCCGTGTCACCGTCAGCGTGTCCGAACTACGCACCATCCGCCAACCAACCAGCTGGACGGGAAGCGGCCCCCGGTTGAACAGCTCGATCCATTCAGGATCCGCTGCCGGGGCCACCTCGTTAATCAACACCACCTCTGGCAGCACCGTCGCCGTCGCCGTGGGCGAAGGGGTGGCCGTCTCGGTCGCCGTCGCCGTGGGCGCTGGGGTGGCCGTTTCAGTAGGCGTCGCCGTCGCCGTATCGGTCGCCGTCGCCGTCCGCGTGGCCGTGGCGGTCGCCGTCGCTGTCCGTGTGGGCGAAGGAGTGGCCGTCTCGGTCGCCGTCGCCGTATGGGTCGCGGTCGCCGTCTCGGTGGGCGTCGCCGTCGCCGTCCGTGTGGGCGAAGGAGTGGCCGTCTCGGTCGCCGTCGCCGTATGGGTCGCGGTCGCCGTCTCGGTGGGCGTCGCCGTTGCCGTCCGTGTGGGCGAAGGAGTGACCGTCTCGGTGGGCGTCGCCGTATCGGTCGCCGTTGCCGTCCGCGTGGCGGTGCGCGTGGCCGTCTCGGTGGGCGTCGCCGTATCGGTGGCGGTGGCCGTTGCCGTCCGTGTGGGCGAAGGAGTGGCCGTTTCAGTTGGCGTCGCCGTATCGGTGGCCGTTGCCGTCGCCGTTGCCGTCCGCGTGGCCGTGGCGATGCGCGTGGGCGTAGCGGTAGCCGTATGGGTCGCCGTCTCGGTGGGCGTCGCTGTTGCCGTCCGCGTGGGCGAAGGAGTGACCGTCGCCGTGGGCGAAGGAGTGGCCGTTTCAGTTGGCATCGCCGTATGGGTCGCCGTTGCCGTCCGTGTGGGCGAAGGAGTGGCCGTCTCGGTCGCCGTCGCTGTCACCGTGGGCGAAGGAGTGACCGTCTCGGTGGCCGTTGCCGTCCGTGTGGGCGAAGGAGTGGCCGTTTCAGTTGGCGTCGCCGTATCGGTGGCCGTTGCCGTCGCCGTCGCCGTCCGTGTGGGCGAAGGAGTGACCGTCGCCGTGGGCATCGCCGTATCGGTGGCCGTTGCCGTCGCCGTGGGCGCCGGGGTGGCCGTCTCCGTCGGCGTCTCGGTGGGCGTTTCGGTGGGCGTTTCGGTGGGCGTTTCGGTGGGCGTTTCGGTGGGCGTTTCGGTCGGCGTTTCGGTGGGCGTTTCGGTCGGCGTCTCGGTGGGCGTTTCGGTCGGCGTCTCCGTCGGCAGAGTAGGGGTATTCGAGACGCCCCGGCTAGGTGGCCCACTGAGCCAGCTTGAAGTGCCATCAGGCTGGCGCGCCAGGCTTTGATCGCTACGGGCAACGTTGTAGCTGTATGCATCAACAACCCGTTCACCTGGCGCAATCAACTGGATCGTATCGCCACTGTTGTTGAGCATACTTGCCGCCCACTCGATCACATAGAACTCACCCGGTGCCAGGATCAAACCATTGGGTAGCAGGGCGCGCGTGGCATTGGCTGGCAGATCATCATCAATGCGCCAGCCACTCAGATCAAGCGGTTCGAGGCCGGGATTGAACAGTTCAGCCCATTCGCCACCACTTGAAGGGGCGGGCATGAACTCATTGATCACCACCTCCGTCTGGGCATAGGCAGGTGGACGTTGTATGAAGAGAATAGTGGCGAGCGCGATCATGCTCAGCAGCAGATAACCAGGCTTGCGCACAGCAGCCTCCTGACGATACACGTTTCTGAGTGTGTACCGTCGAGGCAGTAGGCAAAGTGACGCACTCTTTCAGACCGCTGCCTTACAGCGGTTCTCAGAGCGGTTAAGCCGACCTGCGCGCTGCGGATGGCGTCCAGACAAGGCAAGCCCCATCCCCTAAGCCCAATACGTTTCAAATAGGGGCAAGCGCAGATCGATCAAGGCCGATCAGACGCAGAAGCTTTGCGGCTTTGCGGCTTTGCGTGAGCTTATCTGAAAGGTATTGCCCCTAAGCCCCAACCCCAGCGCGAAGTACGCGAGTACTCCGTCCGAGCAAAATGACCGGAAGGATGCGCAGCTTGGGGCACAGCAGTGGTAGCCACTACTGCGCCCCAAGGTGGTTCAACCCATCAGGATAGCTCCGACGGCGCTCTACGGACCGACAGGGGCCGGCGCGGGGGCGTTAATCGGCCAGCCAGCCCCACCCATTGAGGGCATGGTCAGACGCAGCCCGGTAGCATCCAACGGCACATCGAAGATGACCGGCACACTGCGCATACCGCTGGCTGGCTCCAGCACATCTTCCAGGGCCAGGTCACCGCGCTGCCCACGCCCATAGAGGCCAAGGTAGGCGCTGGAGAGGCCCGGAACGGGGCTGTAGTTACGCCCGACAGCATCAAGCAGGCTGAAGAGCTCAGGGGGAATCGTGCGCGGAGTGGGGCTGTTGTTACTGACGGCAACCACAGCAAGCACAAAGCGTCCGTTGGGATACAGGTCGCCGATGGGGCCTTCAAGGGCAACGGCATAGTCAGGCCGCAGCAGAGTGGCACTCCAACCATCGTTGTCGATGATCGTGCCCATCGGCAACTCGGTTGAGACGGTGGGCACAAGTTCAGCTGTGGCAGTCTCGCCTGCGCTCTGCTGCGGGGTAGGGCTGAGTGAGGGAAGTAGCGTTGGCTCCATGGTGGGTACACTGCTTGGCGTAAGAAGCGGTGCACGGGTTGGGACAAGCGTGGGTGGCGGCAGGCTGGTCGGCAGAGCGGGCGGTGCCGTCGGCAGCATTAGTGGCGCGGTCGGCAGGGCTGCCAACACCGGAGTGACGGTAGCGGAGGCCCTGCCAGCTGTCGGGAGCAGGTTGCGCCCGATGATCAGGCCCACCGCAACCAGCAACAGCAAAATGACTACCAGGGCGATCAGATTGAGCAAGGGGAATGGAGCCTGCTCAGACACAGGCTGATCGTCCGGCTCTGCCAATGGCGGAACGGCATAGCCGGGCCGTGAAGAGGAGCGCGCAGGCGCGGCTGCACCTGCTTGCAGGGCTAGTGCAGCCCGCTCATCAGCAGGATCGAGGTCACGCACATGCTCAAGGGCGACCCGCCGCTCATCATCATCGCCAGCCACATCAGCCAGCGCCCGCCAGACGCGCACCTCCTGGGGATACTCACGGCTGAGTGCCAGGAAGAGTGCGCGGGCGGCGGAGCTATTGCCGGCGCGGGCAGCGGCAAGGCCCACATGAAGCAACTGTTCGAGGTTGAGCGTACCAGGTGCAGGCTGGCTCACAGGTAGCTCGCTGGTCTTGTGATCAGATCAGACACTCGTGAGGATGATCCAGCCCTGGCTGGGATTGCTACGCGCAAAGAAGACCAGGTTGGTCGCATCAGGGGCCACATCAAAGACGATCGGCATGCTGCGGGTGATCCCATCAGCAGGGAAGGGCTGGCCATGACCAAGATCGGCGTTGACACCGGGCACAACATAGGCGTCCGAGATGTCGGGGCGGGCCTCCCAGATACGACCCTGGGCATCCTTGAGCACGAAGAAATTGGGCGGAATGGGCTGATCAGTGCCGGTGCCATTGACGGCATAGGCCAGCACGACCACAAAGCGCCCGTTGGCTGGCGCGAAGGAGCCGATGTTGCCAATCACCGAGGCGGCGAAGGTGGGCTGATTGAAGTCATAGAGCCAGCCTTCGCTCTGGAGCGGGGTGTTGGCACTCACAATCGCCGGGTTGGCAGCGGTCACATCAGCAGTTGGGGCAGGCGGCGGAGCCGTCGGTTCAGCTGGAACAGCCGTCGGCACTGGCGCGTTGGGGTCGACCGTCGGCACTGGCGCGTTGGGGTCGACCGTCGGCACTGGCGCGTTGGGGTCGACCGTCGCAACCGGCGCGTTGGGGTCGACCGTCGCAACCGGCGCGTTGGGGTCGACCGTCGGCACACCTTCAACCGGAGGGGTAACGGCAACGGTGGTCTGAGCGGCAGCAGTTTGAGCGGCACCGCCATTGTTGGCCACCTCACCGCCACCAAAGAGATTGGGGAAGAGGAAGGCGATCAACAGACCCACCAGGCCGAGCCCGACGAGGAAGAGCAGCAAGGCCAGCAGCGGGCTCATCCCGCGGCGCGGTGGCTCTTCTTCGACGGCCGTAGCCATACGTGGGCGACGCGGGGAACGTTCGACTGGAGGAAGGGACTGTCGTGTGGTACCACTGTCAGGGGCAGTAGTGCCGGAGGCAGAAGTAGCCGGAGCCGTCTCGGCACGGCGCACTGGCCCAGAGGTGTCGGCAGCAAGCACCGCGGAGAGATCGTTCAATTCGGCGAAGGGGTCATCCTCACCGAAAGGATCAGCCTCTTCTTCAAGCGGAGGACGAGCAGCCGGTGGTGGTGGTGGCTCGGCAGCCGGTGGTGGCGACGGCTCGGCAGCCGGTGGTGGCGGCGGCTCGGCAGCCGGTGGTGGCGGCGGCTCGGCAGCCGGTGGTGGCGGTGGCGGCGGAGCCGCTGGCCGTGCAGTGACACCAAGAGCATGCAGACCCTTCAGGGCCATCTCATTGGTCGGATCAAGCTGCACGACACGCTCAAGGGCGCTCTGGCGCTCTTCGCGGTTCTCAGCAACCCCGGCAAGCCACAACCAACTCTGGGCATTGTCCGGCTCCTGGCGAGTCAGGAGACGAAAAAGCTGGCGTGCCTCTTCTTTCTTGCCCTCGCGCGCGGCTTCGATGCCAAGCTGTAGGATGCTTTCCGGCTCCGCCATGGCCAATCCTTCCTCCTGCTATGAATCCGGTGCTATTCTAGCACACGTCGTAGCAAGGGTCAACACGTGAATGCGATCTCGCCGCGCTGCTAAGGCATGCGCAGGGCTCACAACTACCAAAAGTGCAAAGAGTTTTCCCCTCGAATAGCAGCGCTCAACCCTCCTGTGTGGGAGTTTGCGCCTCTGTCGCAGCTTCGGTCTCGTCCGACGCTGGTATATCCGTCTGGTAGGCGAAGCCAGCCCGCTCAGCAACGAACGAAAGGGTCTTCTGGGTTGAGCGATGGGGTTTATGCACGCCGGTCTCCCACTCGCTGATCGTCTGCTGGCGAACCTCGAGCTCATCGGCCATCTGCTGCTGGGTCATCTTCATATACTCGCGCAGGGCACGGATACGCTCTGCATCCCATTCCTGGCGCGGACGCCGACGCGGCTTTGCGGGCGGGTATTGCGACTCGTCACTCATAGGCCTTCCTTCACACTTCGAGATCTTCTCTCTATTGTAACACGAGAGCGGATAGGGTCAAGCCCCTGAGTTGAGCAAACAGCGCGCGACGCATGGTACGATCTTATAATAGAGCAATCCTCATCGGGGTCGTAAACCTGTCAGGTGCGACCTCTGACACACCTGACAGGTTTCACAACTGGCGTAGGATCGTTATAGAGCACGTATTAGAAACGGAGTACCCTATGCGTGATGCCTTGCCTGGCAATGCCCAGTCGATCAAGGCCCTGGCCCAGGCGCAGTTCGGCCCGGCGGCCGGAGCCTATGTCACCAGTTCGACCCATGCCCATGGGGCCGATCTGGCCCGCCTGGTGGAATTGGCGGCCCCGGCCGGCCACGAGCGCCTGCTTGATGTGGCGACCGGCGGCGGACATACCGCTCTCGCTTTTGTGCCTTATGTCGCCCATGTGGTCGCCAGTGACCTGACCCTGCCGATGCTGCAGGCGGCCCGCACCTATCTTAGCGCCCAGGGAGCAACCCAGGTGGCCTATCTGCGTTGTGAGGCCGAGCGGCTGCCAGTTGCCCCGGCTAGCTTCGAGTTGATCACCTGCCGGGTTGCGGCCCACCACTTCGCTGATGTGCCTGCCTTTGTGCAGAGCAGCGCCAGTACTCTCTGTCCCGGTGGCTTGCTGCTGATCTCCGACCATATCGGGCTGGAGGATGCCGAGCAAGATGCCTTTATGGATCGCTTTGAGCGCTGGCGTGACCCCAGCCATGTGCGGGCCTACCGCTTCGCTGATTGGCAGCGTTTCTGCGCCGAGGCTGGCCTGCGTGTTGTGCTGATGGAAGCCGATCTGCGTGAGCCCTACCTCTTCGCCGACTGGACCGCCCGCCTGCGCATGCCCAAAGCGGCCCAGGAAGAGCTCGAACGCTGGCTGCTCGCCGCCCCATCCCACCTGCGTGAGCGCTTCGAACTGGTTGAACAGGACGGCCAACTCATCTCACTGCGGGGTAACTTCGGGATCGTCGTAGCCGAGAAAGTGACTCGTTAGCTGGTGGCCCCGTCCGTCCTTTGCGGCATCAGAATGAAGAATCGCAACCCTCTGCCCCTCTCCCGCGTAGTGGGAGAGAGGCAGAGGGTGAAGCTCATGCAGCGCATCTCAACACAACCAACACCGTTCCTATACGGTGATCGCCCGTCCACGGTGGATGCGCCCGGTGTAGCGGCTATCGTCGGCCCTGGGCAGGGGCGCAGTGGTCAGTAGCACCGCATCAACGAAACGCTCCAGCTCCTGACGGCGTTCGGGCTCGCTGCGCGGCTCTTCGGCACGCGCCTGGCGCGTCAGGTCAACCTGGTTGACCAGGATGCGGTGGACGGTGCGCTCGCTTTCAGTGCCGATGGTGGCCGTAAAGGCGTGCATCGTGGTCTTGACAAAGTTGGCCAGAGCGAACTGGTCGGTCGGCGTGGTTGCTGTGGTCTCGGAGGTCACCAGCACGAGTGCCACGCCGTCCATCAGGCTGGCCTTGTGGGCCACCCGGAAGTGGTGGGTGAGCTGCTGCTCACAGACATCGGCGAAGCCCTGCTCGTCAAGCACGGTGCTCCAGTCGCTATCCTTGCGACCCACCAGCGGGGCCGTCGGCAGGGCGCGGAAGGGGGTGCAGACGATCGGCCCAGGGCGACCAAACTCGGCCACGGCCCGGTCAAGCGCACCTTCGATATCGTCACCGGCCACAACCAGTTTGAGGTGCCCGGCCTCAACATGGTCGCGTAAGCGATTAGCGATATGCTCAGAGCCAGCCTCGGTCTCGGTGATCATCACCACCCGAGCCACACCGTGGCGCTCGAGGTAGGCCCGGGCCAGCAGTTCAAGGTGCTCCTCCAGATGCTCACCAATCAGGTAGACCGTGCTGCCAACCAGTTCGGCGAGCCGCTCGGCGGGGGGCTGGCCGAAGAGTTCGCCGCCAGTGGGCGTGCGCTCGTAGCGCAATCCACCGGAGGGGTGGAAGGTCTCTCCGCTGACCGCACGATCGGCCAGGTAGTAGACGGTGGCAATGGCTACGTCATACTCGGTGGGCATGCGCTGGAGGTAGAGCATGCTCATAACCCCATCGCGCACCTTGCGCGCCTCACGCTCGATCTGGCCACGGGCAAAGAAGGGCTCGGGCGGATGCTCGGCAGGCTGGATCGTCACAGCAGTAGCCGCAGAGATGTAAGAGCCGGTGCGCAGGCGCGTGGTGAGCTTCTCGGCGATCGAGCGGTTGATCAGGTAGGTGCCGGAGGAGGCTGAGGCGTCGCTCTCTTTGGCAATGCCGGCGGCAAGCTCACGCAGCGGTGCGGGGGCGTCGCCGCTGGACAGGACGGCAACGCTATTGCCAGCCAGGTAGTCCAACAACTCGGCAATTGGCTTTCCGCTGCTGCGGCTAGCGCGCACCAGGGCCCCGTAGAGCTCGTTGAGACGCTTGTTCTCGAGGATCAGACGGCCACGGCGCATGAAGAGCCCCGGGCGCTCGCCGGCACCCTTGAGCCGCTCACCCTCGACCGGCCCAGGTGCCAGGGCGTTGATCTGCACCTCCGGGCCAAGCAGACGAGCCATTGCCTCGGCCAAGGCCCGCTGGCCAGCCTTACTCACGGCGTAGTCGGCGCGGTTAGGATAGGAGATCGCCGCGTATTTCTCACCGCCGAAGTAGGATGAGACGTTGAGGATGTAGCCACTGCCCTGCTGCTTCATCAGCGGGGCGAGTTTGCGGATCAGCGAGTAGTTGCTGATCAGGTTGGCGTTGAGCGTGTGACGCCAGCCCTTGAGCGGCATGTCGAGCACCATCTCTTCCTGGCCCGAGATACCTGCGTTGTTGATCAGATAATCGACCCGTCCGAAGGTGGCCAGGGTACGTTCGACCAGCGCGGCCATATCGGCCTCACGGGCCACATCACAATCGGGGAAGATCTGTACCCGCGAGCCAGCATCGTTATAGCCAACCTCTTCAAGCTCGTGGACGATCATCGCCCGGAATTGCTCGAGCTTGAGCTTGTCGCGGGCGGCAAGCATAACCCGTCCCCCAGCCAGAGCCAGCAGACGCCCAACCTGGCCACCAATGCCAGCGCTGCCGCCGGTGATCAGGGCCACCTTGCCCAGGTGCAGGCCAATCAGGCTCTCGGCCCAACCGAAGGAGGGCCGACGGGCCCCGGTGGTTGCGGCGATCTTGCGCGGCACGTAGAGGCTGATCTGTTCGATCCGGCGGTCGCTGAGCAGAAGTTGAGCCGTGGCAGCACAGGCGAAGTCGAGTCCATCCTCTTCAGTATTGACATAGCGCACGATCTGGTTAGACCAGATCGGCAGCAGATGGCGTGCCCCATCGGCCGCACGGGCCGTATCGACCTCCGACTCGTGGCGCCAGACACGTACCAACTGCTCGATGCCAGCGCTGATCAGCTCGGAGAATACATTCCCGGCACGGTCGTCGGCATTGGAGAGGAAGATCACCCGCGGCTGATAGCGTTCAGCCCCGGCCGCAAGGCTCAGCCCTTCCCAGTAGCGAGCCAGCCGCGAGGCGAGCACCACCGTCCCGACGATCTCTTCGTTGAGGAAGGCGGCAAGCGTCTCATCGTCCGCACCGAGCACCGAGGCAGACTGGGTAGCACTGCGGGCGGGTAGAACAATCACGCCCTGGAGCGGGCCATTACTCTCGTTGATCAGTGTCAGGGCCGCCTCAACCGTCTCAGGGGTAGCCGGATCGAGGTGCAGAACGAGGGGCGGGGTGAAGCTCTCACCAGCGAAACGATGGCTCTCGGCGAGGAACTCCTCGATCCGTGCAATCGCCTCAGGCGAGCGGAAGCCAATCGCCACATCGGCCCCGCAGGAGCGCAATACGCCCGTGAGGGCCATCGCATCTTCAACCTGGTCGCCAGCCGCGATCAGTACACTACGCCCGCTCCCATCGACGGCCCGCAGGCCGGGGCGGGCCGTAAAGGTGGTGCGGCTGGCGTCAGACACATCCATACCGTTGGTTACTTCGATCAACTCGCCAGAGAGGGCCGCCGACTCGTCGCTGCCGAGGTAGACGGCGGTATTGGCCACATCAAGGGGCGTGGCGAAGCCGCGTACCGGTCGACCGGCAGCATCAGGACGGGCCAGGCGCATCAACTCAAGGATACCGGAGGCCGTGGTCGCTGGGGCCTCGCCCTTGAGGGCGTCCATCCGCTCAAGCAGACTGTCGATGCGCTCACTGGCAATCGGGCCGGGCGCAATCGTATTGACCCGCACCCCGCGCTCACCCAGTTCGGCAGCAGCGGCCAGGCTGAGGGCGTTGAGGGCAGCTTTGGGCACCACATAGGGGATGCGTCCGTAGTAGTCGGCGCGGGCAAAGATGGTTGAAACATTCACCACGCTGGCCCCGGGCGCAAGGTGTGGCGCGACGGCACGCAGCACATTCCAGGTGATGCCAAGCAGATTGCCAACACTCTCGGTCAGAGTCTCTTCATCGCCCTGGCGGTCAGCCGGGCTGATCGGCAACTCGGCCAGGCGGCGACAGGCACCGGCACTGCCAGCATTATTGACCAGCACATCAATCCGACCGAGTTGCGCGATCACCGCAGCAACAGCGGGGCGCACCGCAGCAATCGCACTGCCGTCCATCGGCGCAATCACCACCCGCGCCGGGGCAAGCCCAAGCTCATTCAATAAGGTCTCGCGGTAGGCTTCCAGGCGCTGTGCATTACGCCCGGCAAGGACAACGGTCGCACCCTCTTCCAGGTAGCGCCTGGTAATCACCGCGCCGATGGTGCCGGCGGCACCGGTGATCAGGGCCACTTTTCCTTCAAGCCGTCCAGCTGCCGTAGCTCCGCTCATCGTCGCGCCCCCTGCTTTGCTTTAGTGAAATCTTGAACATACCGATTGTGCCCCAGGGTCTGCCCAGGCGTACCGCCCATCCGGGTAGTGCGCCTGGGTGCGAATGGGTGGGACAGGCTTACTCTTCGTCGTAGGCCAGGGCGTAGAGTTCAATGATCTCCTGGCGCGTCGGCTTACGTGGGTTGTTGCCGGGGCTGCCGCTATCAATCGCCGCCTCGGCCATAGCCGGGGCGAGCTCCATCAGCCGGTCGCGGTCAACCCCAAGCTGGCGCAGGGAGGGAATGCGAATATCACGCACCAGACGGCGAATGGCTTTGACCGAGGCGTCAGCGGCCTCCATCTGCGCGAGGCCCGCCACCGGCTCGCCCATCGCCCGCGCGACATGGCCGTAGCGCTCGGGATCGCCGATCAGGCTGAACTCAGAGACGACCGCCAGCAGGGCCGCGTTGGAGACGCCATGGGCGATGTGGAAGTTGGCCCCAATCGGGCGCGACATGCCATGCACCAGAGCTACCGAGGAGTTGCTGAAGGCGATACCGGCCTGGAGCGCACCAAGCATCATCTTCTCTCGGGCGGCGATGTTGTTGCCGTTCGACCAGGCCTGGCGGATATTGCCAGCGATCAACTCGATCGCCGAGAGGCAGAAGATGTCGGTCATCGGCTGCCGCTTAACCGAGACGTACGCCTCAATTGCATGCACCAGCGCGTCAACACCCGTCGCCGCCGTCACGCCGGGAGGCGACGAGAGCGTCAGCAGCGGATCAACCAGAGCCACAGTCGGCATCAGGTAGGGGCTACCAATCAGCATCTTCACATCAGTCTTCTGATCGGTAATCACCGTGTAGAGCGTAGCCTCACTGCCGGTGCCCGCAGTTGTGGGGATGGCCACCAGGGGGACACCAGGCACCGTGAGTTTGCCGATGCCCTTGTACTGCTCGATCGAGCCAGCGTTGGTGCTCATCACCGCGATGGCCTTGGCCGCATCGATCGGGCTGCCACCACCAACAGCGACCACAAAATCGCACCCGCCGCTCTGGAAGGCGGCCAAACCCTCCTGCACAAACTCAACCACCGGCTCGGTATTGACTCCGGCATAGACGACGGAGGGAATGCCAGCGTCTGCCAGCAACTGCTCGGTGCGCGCAACCAGGCCAAGGCTCTGCATAATCTTGTCGGTCACGATCAGCGCCTTGCGCCAGCCACGCTTGCGGCACAGATCGCCAAGTTGCAAGATCGCGTCAGAACCAACAACGACCTGGGCCGGCATAATAAACTCTCGCGGCTGCATCAATCAACCTCCTTGTTGTGCTTGCTCTCGCAGGGCTGACAGTGAATCACGGCTCGGGGGACTGGTTCTAGTGTAATCGACGTTGCGCACTGCGTCAAAAGCCGAAGGCCGCATGGGTGTGACGCATTGGTTTGCACCGAATCCGCACCGGGGAGGGGCGGACCCACGTGTCCGCCCGCCAAACGCCGCATGGCGGCCTTGACCACGCGGCAATGGTGCCATGCGCTGCGGCGCGGGCGGGCACACCGGCCCGCCCCTACGCCATGGATTCGCTGCGGCGGGCGGTGCGGTGCAAGACTCTACGCCGCACCCAACAGGCTCATCAACCTTAGATATGGTTCAAACCGGCTTGACCGTTTGGGCGACAACCCGATAACCCGACAACCCGACCGCGTGTGGTGTGGGGGCGGTGGGGGTTGTGGGAGCTGTGGGCAAACTGTCAAGCTGGATCGCCCACTGCTGAAACCTTGTCTTATCAAGTCTAAGCCTCCCTGAGAAGGGATGGTACAATCGAGAGAGCAACGAAGCGAACCAGAAGCGGAGCGGTGGTCATGGGGCATGTGCTTGCGCTGGCGATGCAGAAGGGTGGGGTCGGTAAAACGACGACGAGCCTGAGTCTGGGGGCCATGCTGGCCGAACGCGGACGACGGGTGCTGTTGATCGATCTTGACCCCCAGGCGAATCTGACTCAGGGGTTGGGGGTTGATCCCGCAAGCCTGGAGTATAGTGTCTACGAGGTGCTACTCAACCCTGAGCGCGGCACAGCCTTTGCAACTATGCCTACCAGGGCTGGCCCTGACTTGATCCCTTCGTCGCTGGATCTGGCCGGTGCCGAGCTGGAACTGGCTGGCAAGGTGGGCCGTGAGTTGCTGCTGCGCAAGGCGCTCCGCGCAAGCCGAGCGCAGTATGACTATATCCTGATCGACCCGCCGCCAAGCCTGGGTATCTTCTCGCTTAACGCCCTCGCTGCCGCCGACCATGTGCTGGTGCCGATGCAGCTGCATGCCTATGCCCTCAAAGCGATGCCGCAGCTTGAGCAGACGATTGAGCTGGTGCGCGAGATCCATAGCGACCTGCGGATCGGCGGGATTATCTGTACCCTGGCCGACCGGCGCACCAATCTTAGTGGCCAGATCGAGCAGGAGGTGCGTGAGCGCTATGGCAGTCTGGTCTTCACGACGGTAATCCCGATCAATGTCAAGCTGGCTGAGGCTCCCTCAAGCGGCATGCCGATCAATAGCTATGCGCCGCAGAGTGCCGGGGCCCTGGCCTATATGGCCCTCGCGGCTGAGTTGGAGGCCCGTTATGTCCCCTGAGCCAGAGGGGCCGCCACACCTTGGCAGCACACCCGAACCGACTGAAGCGCCCGTCCCTGCGCCGCCCCCACGCCGGGGCCGGGGTTTGCGCCTCTCCACCAGCGCCGCCGAGCCACCGCCCGCCACTGAGCCACCGCCCGCACTTGCCACACCCCCACGCCGGGGCCGTGGTCTGCGCCTCTCCACCAGTGCCGTTGAGCTACCCACCGAGCCATCGCCCACAGCTTTACCCGCAGCACAGCCTATTCAGCATCCGCCCCCAGCACCGCCCACATCCCCACGCGCCCGTCCAGCCGGGCCAGCAGTGCGCTGGCGGATCCAGACTGCGACCGGCCCAACCAGCTACCTGGCCGCCGGGAGCGGCCCGCCCCTGCTGCTGCTGCACGGCTGGGGCGCCTCGGCCAGGCTGTGGGTTGATGCCCTGAGTGCGCTGGCCGACCAGCGTTCCTGTTATGCCCTTGATCTACCCGGCTCAGGCGAGTCGCCAGCCCGTTCATGGGCACCTACCCTGGCGAGCATGACCGGCGATGTGCTGGCCTGGATTCAGGCTCTCGATCTGCCCCACTTTGATCTGCTGGGCCATGGCCTGGGCGCGGCGATCGCCGCCGTCATCGCGGCGAACCAGCCCACCCGCGTAGGCCGGGTTGCCCTGCTCAGCCTGGGCGTGCGTGGCTTCAGCCCCGATCTACTGGCCCTCAACGTGGCCCGCCCGCCGCTCGACCTCTCACTCGGCCTGGCCCGGCCACTCTTCAACCTGTGGCAGCCGGTCAATCAACTGCTGATGCAGAGCCCACCCCTGGCGAGCACCCTCAGCGCATGGCAGCTCTATGGCTCGCCAGCCAACCCGGCCCGTTGGCATGCCTACCTGGCCGACCACGCCCGCAGCGACCCCCGCGCCTATCTCACCAGCCTGACCGTGGCCGCCAATCCGCAACTGCACGAGGCCCTGGCTACACTCAAGCTGCCCTGCCTCTGCCTGGCCGGGGCGGAGGATCGGGTAGCCCACCAGGAAGACGTACGCAAGGCCCATACGCTCATCAGCGGGGCGGCCTTAGCGCTGATCAACGGCTGTGGACACCTGCCGATGATCGAACGGCCCGAGGTCGTCAACCGGGCGCTGCAGCGCTTCTTCAGTGATCAGGAAACCAGCCCTGATGAGGTTTAAGCTCTGGTTCCCAACCGAGTTACGGCCTTCGCCGCTAGCTGCGGCGCGGGTACGGAAGGGTGCGCGAGGGAACCAGATTCCCTCGCCTCCTCCTTCAACCTCCCAATGAAGCGTGGGGCCGCACTGATCCGGCGCTATACGGCGGCTGGCCTGCTCTTATGCCTGCTCCTGGCACTGCTTGAGTGGGGCTTGCCTGTTGCTGGTGTGCCAGGCTACCTACTGCCCCAGCCCTCGTCGGTGCTGGCTCGCCTGGTGGAACCAGGCAGCGACCTGCTGATGCACGCAGGCGCTACCGCAGGCGCGGCCCTGATGGGCCTGGCGCTCGGGGCAGCTATCGGGACACTCCTGGCACTTGCCTTTGTGTCCCTGCGCCCGCTTGAGGACGCCCTCTATCCATGGGTGCTCCTCTCGCAGGCGGTGCCAGCAGCAGCCCTGGCCCCCCTGCTGACCATCTGGCTGGGCGATGGGCTGGCACCACGGGTGGCAATGGCGGCCCTCTTCGCTTTCTACCCGGTGCTGGTGGGGGCCAGCCGGGGCTTGCGTGACGTGACCGCCGAGCAACTCGGCCTGATGCGAGCCTGGGGCGCAACAGCGTGGGCGGTCTTGCTCCATCTACGGCTACCCTCCTGCCTGCCCGCACTCTTTGCCGGCCTCAAAGTAGCCGCCGCCCTGGCTGTCGTTGGAGCAATTGTCAGCGAACTCAGCGGGGCCTGGCGCGGGCTCGGTTTTGTGGTCAGTGTGGCTAGCTACCACCTCCAGACCGACCGGCTCTTCGCTGCCGTGGTGCTGGCCGCGCTGATCAGCCTGGCGCTCCACGGGGCCCTGGCCCTGGCAGAGTATCTGATCGTCTTCTGGCGCCGGCCCCGCTAGATCCTACAGTGGTTCTCAGAAAGGTTGAGCCAACCTGCACGTCGTGGATGGCGTCCAGACGCGGCATACCCCATCCCCCATCCCCAGCGCGAAGCGCTCTAGCTGCCCCTGGCGATGGGGAGGCCAACACTGTTACCCCATTCAGTCCAGCTGCCGTCATAGTTGCGCACATTGGGAAAGCCAAGCAGGTAGGTCAGCACGAACCAGCTGTGGCTGGAACGCTCACCGATGCGGCAATAGGTGATCACATCCTGCTCGGTGCTGAGCCCCTGAGCGGCATAGAGCTCACGCAGCTCGTCGGCTGACTTGAAGGTGCTGTCGTCATTGACGGCCAGAGCCCATGGGATGTTGGCCGCGCCAGGGATGTGACCGCCGCGCAGGGTGCCCTCCTGGGGATATTCGGGCATATGGGTGCGCTCGCCGCTGAACTCCTGAGGCGTGCGTACATCAACCAGGGCGGCGCCGGGGCCTTTGTGCAGATGGGCCAGCACCTGGTCGCGGAAAGCACGCAGGCTACGGTCGTCGCGCGCGGGGGCCTGGTAGGGGGCATGATGGTAGTTCGGCACGGCCCGTGTCACTTCGCGCCCTTCGGCGATCCACTTGGCCCGCCCGCCGTTCAGCAGGCGCACATCCTGATGCCCAAAGAGCTTGAAGACCCAGAAGGCATAGGTGGCCCACCAGTTATGTTTGTCACCGTAGAGCACCACGGTGGTGCTGTTGCTGATGCCCCGCGCGGTCATCAACTCGGCGAAGCGTGCGGCATCAAGATAGTCACGTACCACCGGGTCGTTCAGGTCGTTGACCCAGTCGATCTTGACCGCGCCGGGGATGTGGCCGACCTCGTAGAGCAGGACATCCTCGTCGCTCTCAACCAGGCGCACCAGCGGATCGCCTAAGTGGTTATTGACCCAGGTCGTATCGACCAGAACCTCAGGATGGGCATAGCCGGTCATCAAGATACTCCTTAGCTCTCATCCTTCGCTCGCAAGCTCAACCAGCACGGTGTCACCTTCAAGCAATACCCGATGGGTAGCCACCGGCTTGAAGGCGGGCAGGGTGCGCGCCGCGCCGGTCGCCAGGTCGAAGCGGGCACCGTGGCGCGGACACTCAACACAGCCCTCGTCGCTGTCTAGCTCGCCAGCACTGAGTGAGGCATCAGCATGCGAGCAGGTGTCGTCAAGGGCAAACACTGTGCTACCAAGGCGGAAGAGGGCGATGCGCCGGCCATTGATGACAAAGGCTCGCCCCGCGCCCTCAGGCAGTTCATCGAGGGTCGTGACAGGCATCGGTGACATAGGCTTACTTAACAAAAGCTCGACTTCAACGTCACGCTTCGGCGCCTCCACAGCATCAAGCTATGGAGGCGCCGAACTGCTCAACCAACCGAGCCTTCCATCTCAAGCTGGATGAGGCGGTTGAGCTCGACGGCATACTCCATTGGCAACTCGCGGGTGAAGGGCTCCATAAAGCCGAGCACGATCATCGAGAGGGCATCGGCCTCAGGCAGGCCGCGGCTCATCAGGTAGAAGAGTTGCTCTTCGCCGATGCGCCCGACGGTGGCCTCGTGGGCCAGGGTGCAGCGGTCTTCTTCGATCTCGATGAAAGGAATGGTATCTGAGGCCGAACGCTCGTCGAGGATGAGCGCATCGCAGTTCACATTGACCTTGGCACCATACGCCCCGGAGGCGACCTTGGCCAGGCCGCGGTAGGTGGTCTTACCGCCGTCCTTGCTCACCGACTTGTTGGTGATCCGGCTGGTGGTCTCGGGAGCGTTATGCACCATCTTGGCTCCGGCGTCCTGGTGCTGGCCCTTACCCGCATAGGCTACACTGAGCACTTCGCCACGGGCCTTGCGGCCCATCAGGTAGACCGAGGGGTACTTCATGGTCAGCTTGGAGCCGATATTGCCGTCCACCCACTCCATACTGGCCTCTTCCTGGGCAATGGCACGCTTGGTCACCAGGTTGAAGATGTTGTTGGCCCAGTTCTGGATGGTGGTGTAGCGGAACTTGCCGCCCTTCTTCACGATCACCTCGACTACCGCCGAGTGCAGCGAGTTGGTCGAATAGATCGGTGCCGTACAGCCTTCAATATAATGAGCCTCGGCCCCCTCTTCAACGATAATCAGGGTACGCTCGAACTGGCCCATGCTCTCGGCGTTGATGCGGAAGTAAGCCTGGAGCGGGATGTCCACCTTGACACCCTTAGGCACGTAGACAAACGAGCCACCCGACCAGACGGCCGTATTGAGCGCGGCGTACTTGTTGTCGGCAGCAGGGATGATTGAGCCGAAATACTGCTTGAAGAACTCTGGATACTCCTTGAGCGCCGTATCAGTATCAAGGAAGATCACGCCGAGCTTCGACCACTCCTCGCGCAACGAGTGGTAGACCACCTCGGAGTTATGCACAATCAGCCCCTCAGCGACAAAATTGTGTGGGCCGTCAACCTCAATATCATAGACCGTCTCGATGCCAGCGGGCGTGATTGAGTCGATCTTAACGAAGCCATGAAACTCCGTCACATGCGAACGGAAGGTCGTCCCTTTGGCACTGGAGAAATCATGGTGGTACTTACGCTTGCTCATGCGCCCGAGACGATTCGGCGAGCGGCTGCCGATGCGCTCATAGTCGCCAGCCACCTGCACCCGGTACCCGGTAACCATACGATCCTGATCGGCGGGATGCTTCGACTCAAAGCGGTGGATCGATGAAGTTGGCAAACCGCACAGCGCCAGCAGTTCGGTCATGTCCTGGAGCAGCTCCTGGTTGCCGCTAGTCAGCATGATGTCGTGGTTCTTCTCTGTATCACGCACATAGCCGTCGGAGTCAAGGTAGCCGCCGAGAAAAGCCAGTTTTTGCGCCTGCG
Organism: uncultured Chloroflexaceae bacterium; assembly: GCA_964592425.1. Classification (GTDB taxonomy): domain Bacteria; phylum Chloroflexota; class Chloroflexia; order Chloroflexales; family Chloroflexaceae; genus Viridilinea. The sequence continues at coordinate 82,699 of CAZQCG010000014.1, read as the reverse complement.
GCAAACCAGCGACCCAACGCGGCACCCGTTTTGTGAGCGCCTTACCAGCAAAACCATTGACCTCAAGGAAGCGTGCGACAATCGTGGAGTTAAGCGTGACCCGGTAGGGGTCACTGCTGGTTGGTGTAAGGCCGAACAACTCCTCGGAGACGCGGATCAACTCCCCGCGCAGATCGGGATCACTGGCAGGTATCGCAAGCTCCACGCGTGCCTTGTCGGCATCAGCCGCAGTGTGGATAAACCCATCGCCGATATACAGGCCCAGCCACCACATCAGGTCTTCGGTCGTGTATTCGGGCAGCCTGACCTCGTTGTAGCGCGCCGTGATATCCAGAGTGTAGCTGACGCTCTGATTACGGCCTGTAACCTGGGTTTTGATCTCAGGCTGCTGAAGCACATAAAGCACGCCCGTATCCGGCAGATCCTTTGCAACCCCAACAAGATCACCGGGCACCAGGTCGTGGAGATATTTCCAGCTGCGTGTATAACGTCCGCGCAGGCGATCTTCACTCTTCTCGTAGGTCAGCGCCAGGAATGGGTGATTCGCCGTCGCCTTAATGACCCGTGTACCAACACGCACCTCAAAAACCTCGCGTTCGCCTTTGCGTGCGGTTGCACGCACTTCTGCCGCGATCATCCGATTTTCGGCTTCATCGAAGGAGAAGACAGTATCGCCTGGCTGAATATCCTGAATCGCTACAAGGCCCTTTGTGGTGTAGACCCGCGCATCGCCGCTCAGACACTCATACTGGGCACCGACGCCAGCCAGGAATTTGCGCTCGGCTTCGGGGATGCCCAGTTTCTCGAAGGTATCTTTGATCTCCTGCGGTACCGCGTCCCAATCGGTCTGCGGGCGCTCGCCGGCACGCACGAAATAGTGAATATCGTCATGATTCAGGTCGGCCAACTCGGTGTTGGCCCACATGCCATGCAGCGGCACCGGCTTCTGCATAAAGATTTCGAGGGCCTTGAGCCGACGCTTGAGCATCCACTCGGGCTCATCCTTCATACCCGAAAGCTCACGCACGACCCTCTCGCTCAGGCCCTTGGGAGCCTTGAAGAGATAGTTCTCCTCGTTGCGGAAACCATACTTGCTATAGTCAAACTGCAGATTGGCTGCCTCTGCCATGGATATCCCTCCTGGTCAGGGCGACGCTACGCCGCCGCTATACGAAATCGTCGTCCTCGTTATCATTGTGGATCTGATCCACCCCATAGAGCCCGACCTTGAGCGCTTTGAGCGCCAGCAGGGCGCACTTGAGCCGAGTGGGGTTTTTGCTGAGTGGAATGCCGATCAGTTCAAGCAGGTCATCTTTGGTGTAGGCTTTGGCCTGGGCAACGGCCATGCCCTTCAATTCGTCGGTAAGCAGTGAGGCCGAAGCCTGGCTGATCGCGCAGCCCCGTCCACTGAAGCGTACATCACTAATCACCTCGTCGGTGATCAGCAGATCGATCCGAACCCGGTCGCCGCAGAGTGGATTGTGCTCTTCATGCGAGATCGTTGGGTCCTCGAGCGTGCCGAAATTGTGCGGATACCTGGCATGTTCCAGGATTTGCTGTTGATAGATATCATCCATAATCTACGCAATCGCAACATGAAGCGGCGGACGCTTGTCTGAAGTCTACGCAAAGAGCTTGCGCGCTTTCTCCAGGCCAACGATCAGGCGGTCGATCTCTTCGGGCAGGTTGTAGATATAAAAACTGGCCCGTGTGGTGGCGACCAGGTCAAAGTGGCGGTGCAAGGGTTGAGTGCAGTGATGGCCGGCCCGTACGGCGACGCCCTCGCTATCGAGGATGGCAGCCACATCGTGGGGATGCACACCCTCAAGCGTGAAGCTGAGGGCCCCACCGCGATCTTCGCTAGTGCGTGGCCCATAGAGCGTGAGGCCCGCCACATGGGGCAGGCGCTCAAGGGCATAACTCAGCAACTCCTGTTCGTGGCGGTAGATCGCGGCCATGCCGACACCATTCAGGAAGTCGACTGCTTCACCCAGGGCAATTGCCTCGGCAATCGCTGGTGTACCAGCCTCGAAACGGGCTGGCACATCGGCATAGCTGCTTGTCTCCAGCTCGACGACCTTGATCATCGAGCCGCCGCCAAGGAAGGGCGGCATAGCTTCGAGCAGTTCACGCCGGGCCCAGAGCACCCCGATGCCAGTCGGGCCGCACATCTTGTGGCCACTGAAGGCCAGGAAGTCACAGCCGAGGGCCTTCACATCAACCGGCATATGCGGCACACTCTGTGCGCCGTCGACCAACAGCTTCGCCCCGACGGCATGGGCACGCTCGGCGAGCAGAGCAACCGGGTTGATTGTGCCGAGCATGTTGGACTGATGCGTGATCGCCACCAGCTTCGTCTGTGCACTCAGTTTGTGGTCAAGTTCCTCAAGTAGCAGGCGGCCCTCAGCATCAAGGCCGAGGTAGTCGAGCTTCGCGCCGGTGCGCTGGGCGATCATCTGCCAGGGCACGATGTTGGAGTGATGCTCCATCAACGAGAGCAGGATGCGGTCGCCCGGGCGCAAGTTCGCAGCACCCCAACTCTGGGCCACCAGGTTGATTGCCTCAGTCGTATTGCGGGTGAAGACGATCTCACGATGGCTGGCTGCGCCGATAAAGCGAGCCACCTTACCCCGCGCCCGCTCAAAGGCAAAGGTTGCCTCCTCACTCAGCTTGTAGACTCCGCGATGGACATTGGCATTGTAGCGCCGGTAAAAATCCTCGAGGCAATCGATCACCACTCGCGGCTTCTGCGACGAAGCGGCGCTATCGAGGAAGGCCAGCCGCCGCCCACTCATCTCCTGTTGCAGGATGGGAAATTCGCGGCGCAGGGCCAGCACATCAAACTGAGAGAGCGCTGGAGGCATAAACAACCTGCTAAATCTTCGCTTCGATCACTGTCTCCAACGTGGTGCGCAAATCCTCAAGCGGAAGACGATCAAGCGCTGGACTGAAGAAGCCCATCACAATCATGCGCTTGGCCTCAGTCTTGCTGATACCACGCGCCTGCATATAGAAGAGCTGCTCGTCATCTACATCACCACTGGTCGAGGCGTGACCACCCTTAAGTACACTGTTGGTATCGATCTTCAGGCCGGGGATCGAGTCGTTGCGCGCCAAGGGACTGAGGTGCAGGGCGTGTTCTTCAAGGCGCGTGCTGGTGGCCGCCGACTCGTGCTCGATCTTGATCATACCGTCAAAGACCGAGTAGCCGCTATCATTAACCACCGTCTTGAACTCCATATAGCTCTCAGCGTGGTGGCCAAGGTGGCGCAACCAGGGCGCAATCAGCAGGATCTGCTTGCCATTGGCAAAGGTCGCACCAGCCCAGTTGACCTGCGAACGATTGCCCTTAAGCGTCGTTTCAGCCTCAATATGCTGGACGGCCCCACCAAGAGCCACGCTCGTCCACTCGGCGTCGGCGTCGCGCTCAAGCACCAACTGCTGACCACCGAGATGATAGACACCTGCGCCCCAATGCTGGGCGCTAATGAAACGCACAACACTGCCGGGGCCCGCAAAGACCTCGCTGATCGGCCCGGCCAGTACCGGCTGGGCGTGGTCAGGCGAGCAGAACTCCTCGATCAAGGTCAGGCTGGCATTCGCTTCAACCACGACCAGGGTGCGCGGGAAGATCGTGCCAGCACCAACCGGCAGGGTGTAGCGTACCCGCAGGGGCGTATCAACCTGGACGCCACGCGGCACATAGACAAAAGCGCCATCGGCCCAGAGGGCCGCACGCAGGGCACTGAACTTGTGGGCCAGCGGAGCCACCGCCGTATCCATATAGGTCTTGATCAACGTCTCATGACTGCTGAGAGCTGCCCGCATCGGCTTGAACACGACCCCCTGCTCAGCCAGGGCGTCCCCGCCGCCGATCAACTCAGTGCCAACTGGCACCAGCGAGACGGCCATACCAGCCGCATCAAGCCCACTCAGATCGGTACGGCGCCACTCAGGCGGTGCCGCCTGGGCAAAAGTAAGCCAGGCTTCACGACGGCGCTCGGCTAACCAGCCCGGCTCACCCTGGGCCTGGGCCTGGGCAAGCAGCATATCGGCGGTAAGCTCCTTAAGCATCAGTTGGGTGCTCATCAGGCCGCCCCCGCCAGCTCGGTGCGCAGCCAGTCGTAGCCCTTCTCCTCCAGATCAAGCGCCAACTCAGGGCCACCCTCGCGCACAATGCGTCCATCCATCATCACCGAGACGAACTGGGGCTTGATATAGTTGAGCAGGCGCTGGTAATGGGTGATCACCAGGGCACCCATATGCGGGCCAGCCAGGCGGTTGACACCCTCGGCCACAATGCGCAGGGCGTCAATATCAAGGCCCGAATCGGTCTCGTCCATCACCGCCATACTCGGTTTGAGCATAGTCATCTGGAGGATCTCGAGGCGCTTCTTCTCGCCGCCTGAGAAACCCTCATTGAGATAGCGGCGGGCGAAGCCCTCGTCCATTTCGAGCACCTTCATACCTTCACGGAGTTGCTTGCGGAACTCAGCCACGGGGATGGAAGTCTGCTTGGGATCTTTACCCTCTTCGGCGCGGTGGGCATTGATCGCCGCCCGCAGGAAGTTGGCCACGCTGACCCCAGGCACGGCGACGGGGTACTGAAAGGCCAGGAAGAGACCAAGCTTGCTGCGCTCGTCGGCATCAAGCTCAAGGATATTCTGGTCACGGTAGCAGATCTCGCCGCCTGTCACCTCGTAGGCAGGGTGGCCGGCAATAATATTGGCCAGGGTACTCTTACCACTACCGTTGGGGCCCATAATCGCATGAATGGTGCCGCCGCGCACAGTCAGGTTCACACCACGCAGGATCTCTTTGTCCTCGATTGTGGCGCGCAGATCTTTGATGATCAGATCGTTGCTCATGTGCTCCTCTGATGAATTGACCGCAAAAGGGATAGCGGAGTTTACAACCGACGGGCTTAAGGTTTGGGGCGGATAGGGGTCAAGGGCAGCTCGCTGCTGCGCACAACAAAACGACACGTATGGCCACCCTCGCGGATGCTACTCTCGAGGGCCAGCTTTTCACCGAGCACATACTCGATCATCTGGCGCTCCATCGAGCAGACCTCGGGGTGATCCTGGGCTACATCATAGAAGGGGCAAGCGAAGAGATGAATGCCATCACCAGCGGCGGCAACTTCAGCGGGCACACCGCGCAACTCAAGCAGACGGCGCAACTCGGCCAGGCGCTGGGCCGTATCGCCACCAGCCATACGGTCGGCGTACTCATCGGCCAGGCCCCGGCTGACCCGGTCGAGCAGCTGATCAACCTTGTCGGGGCCTTCGAGGGCGATCAACTCGCGCAGCAGGCCCGTGATCAGCCGGTCGTACTGCTTAGGGAAGCGGCTATGGGCCTCGTCGCTCAGGGTATAGACGAGGCGCGGGCGCCCTGGCCCGTAGCGCTCAGGGCGCACCGTCACCAGCCCCTCGGCCTGCAGGTGGGTCAGTTGATCACGCGCAGCTGTTGCACTGACCCCCAGCAGGGCGGCCAGCTCTTTGACGGTTGCCTCACCCTGGCGCTGCAAGTATTGCAGGATCTGGCCAGCGGGGCTCGTTGTTGCATAACCAATCACCATCATAGCTGGAGTCTAACAGCCTTTGATGGTTTTGTCAATAAAACAGGCAAATACTTGGTTTATTCATCGCGGGACATCAAGCACCTCACGCACCTTACGGGCCAGACCGCCAGGGGTAAAGGGCTTATGCAGAAAGTGGTCGCTGGCGGTAATGATCCCGTGGCGCACCACCGCATCGTCGGTGTAGCCGCTGAGGTAGAGCACCCGCACCTGCTGATGATCACTGCGCAGCCGCTCGACCAACTCACGCCCGCTCATCTCGGGCATCACAACATCGGTGATCACCAGATCGATCGAGCTCTGCTGCTCAGCGAAGATGCGGAGGGCCTCGTGACCATTGAGCGCTTGCAACACATGGTAGCCCCGCTGTTGCAGGGCCTGACAGGCCACATTACTCACCCCGACTTCATCTTCAACCAGCAGCACCGTCTCCGTGCCAAACTGCGAGGCCACTTCAACGACGGGCGGCGCCGTGTGGGTCGCCTCAGCCACGGGGAAGAGAATCTTGATGCGGGTACCATGGCCGGGCTCGCTATAGACATCAATGAACCCATTGCTTTGCTTAACAATGCCAAAGACGGTAGCCAGGCCCAGGCCCGTGCCCTTGCCCTGGGGCTTGGTGGTAAAGAAAGGTTCAAAAATATGTTGCTCCACCTCAGGTGACATCCCTATGCCGGTATCAGAGACGATCAGGGCCACATAGTCACCCGACTTCAGGTCGAGCTTGAGGCTTATCTGGGCTTCGCTCAGGCTCATATTGATAGTCTCAATCGTCAACTGGCCGCCCTCAGGCATGGCGTCACGGGCATTGACGGCCAGGTTCATGATCACCTGCTCGATCTGGCCGGGGTCAGCCACGATCTGGTTCAGATCCGGCTGAAGTACGGTGGCAATCCGAATATCTTCGCCAATCAGGCGGCGCAGCATCTTTTCCATGCCCGTTACAATCGTATTCAGATCGAGCAACTGTGGTTCAAGCAGTTGGCGGCGACTGAAGGCGAGCAACTGGCGGGTCAGGTTGGACGCACGCTCACCGGCAACATAGATCTCCTCGATCATCATATGCCGACTATCGCTAGACGGCGTAAGCTCGAGCAAAAAATCGCTATAGCCATTGATCACCGTCAGCAGGTTGTTAAAATCGTGGGCCACCCCCCCGGCCAGCTGGCCAATCGCCTCCATCTTCTGGCTCTGGATGAGTTGGCTTTCAAGGATCTTCCGCTCATGGATGCCCCGTTCAAGGGCCAGGTTGGCCTGGATCAACTCGATCCGCTCATGCTCAAGGGCCTGGCGTGCTTCGTGCTCACGGTGCATCAACAGTTCAAGCGTGTTCAGCACCACGCCAATGGCGACCACCAGGATGAGATTGACAAAGAGGAAGTTGATCGAGATCGTGACCCAGGCCAGGGAGGTCATCTCGCGTCCGAGGATCTGCACGCTGGGGGCCGCAAAGTCGAGGATGCCGAAGATGGTAAAGGTGAGGGCATTGAGGCCAAGCACGATCAGGCCGCGGTTCAGGCCAAGCAGCAGGGTGGCAAGTACAGACGCGCCGATCAGGTAGAATGCGCTGATCGGGCCAACCCGGGCCAGCAACCAGACCCCAAGTGCGAAGAGCACGAAGGAGAAGCTGATGGCGCGCAGGTTGTAGCTGAGGTGCCGGTTGAAGGCCAGCCAGCCGATCAGACTGAGCGCCAGGCCATTAATGACAATCGTTGACCATTTACCGGCCTCCAGGGCCCCCCAGACACTGACCATGTAGGTAATCAAGCCAAGGACAGCCCCCGCCAGAAGACCCTGGTTGAGCATATGCACACGCCAGGTATCCACCTCCAGGCTATGCCGGGAAAGGCGAAACCAGCGACGCCATGCAGCCAGGCTAGTGCGGCGTACGAACATCGATCACCGCCTAATTTCATCGCGGCGGTGTCTGCTCGCCGCAGAGACGCCTGCACCTTGGCCTGTTGTTTTAGCGTGGATCGCGGCGCGGGGTGATCCGTGGACCACGTGGGACAAAAGGATTGACGCCACCCTCAGCGGCATTACTGCGTTCGCTGGTCAGGCTAATGCTGGGGGGCTGTGGGCCGTCACCCTCTTTGACTGCGATCCGCCCGACCTCCTGCGCACGCAACTCCTCGGCCTGGCGCAGCAGGATCGGCGATGCACGATAGTAGAAATCGAGCGCCTCACCATGACGATCGATGCCGGTATACTCGACCAGCACAATGCTGCCGGCGGGAATACCACCCGAAGCGAGCAGGTCGGCCACGGGCGCATCGATATGCTTGAGCAACTGCTGGCGCAGGGGCCGCGCCCCAAAACGCGAGTCGAAGCCTTTGGTGAGCAGGTATTCCTTAGCCTCGGGAGTCAACTCAACCTTGATCCCCTGGCGCAGGTACTGCTCGTTGCTCTCGGCAATCATATGGTCAAGCACACTGCGCAGGACATCACTGGAGAGGGGCCGAAAGGCGATGATCTCATCAAGGCGGTTGATCCACTCAGGCTGAAAGACCTTCTGCAGAGCCTCGAAGCCAATCTGATAGATCGACTGGCCAGTCGACTCGACATCCTGGTGGGGGGTACGGAAGCCGATCGTGCGCCGGTCGAGGAAATCGACCATCTCTTTGGCCCCAACGTTGGTCGTATAAATGACAATGCTATTCTGGAAGCTGACCCGCCGCCCGCCGTTGAGCAACAGGATCTCGCCGTCCTCCATCACCTGCAGCAGCAGGTTCCAGAGCTCAGGCTGGCCCTTTTCGATCTCGTCGAAGAGCACCACACTGTTCTCTTGCTCGATGATCTCAGGGTTGAGTAGGGGCTTCTGGTCGCGCCCGACATAGCTCGGCGGAGCCCCAACGAGGGCGCTCACCTCGTGGCCCTGACTGAAGAGGGAGCAGTCGATCTTGAGGAAGGCTTCGCCATCGGGGCGCAGCAACTGGGCCAACGCACGAGCCGTGGCCGTCTTGCCTACACCGGTCGGGCCGAGGAAGAGCAGGGTGGCACGCGGACGGCGCGGGTTGCCAGCGGAGAAGCCGAAGCGGGCCCGGTTGAGTACCCGTACCACGCTTTCGATGGCGCGCTCCTGGCCAAAGATCTGGTCGCGGATACGCTGCTCAACCAGATCCAGGGGGTTCTGGGTTCCACGCACCGCCCGTACCATATCCTGCTTCTGATCGCTCATAGTGATCCTCAATTATGCAGATCCAGACGAAGCGGCATGCCTCCGGCAACCATACAAAACGTGCGCGCTGGTTCTATTGTAGCACGCTGGCCATACCAACAAAACAGCGCTATGGCCGAGCGAGCGAGACCAACGCAGCCAGACCAAAGCCGAGGATGATCAGGCCAGCGCTGCGGTTGATCCAGAGCATGGCAGCGGGAGTGAGGCGGGTGCGCAGGAGGCTGGCAGCCCCGCTGAGCAGTAACCACCAGAGGGCCGAGCCGATAAAAACACCGCTAACCAGCAGTATACCTGCCCCGGTGCTACTGGTCACTCCCAGGCCCAGGCCAGCAAAGATGGCGGCAAAGGCGATAATCGTAGCCGGGTTGGTGATCGTCAGCAGCAGCGTTGAGCCGTAGGCCCCGACCAACCCGCGGGTCGTCGCGATGGCAGGGCGTTCGGCGGGGCGCTCAAAGAAGGTGCGCAGGCCCAGGTAGCAGAGGAAGCCCCCCCCCAGCAGGCGCGTCCAGAAGCTGACCCCTACCAGCAGTTCAGCCAGGGCACTCAGGCCGAAGACCGCCAACGAGCCGTAGATCAGGTCGGCGGTGGCCGCCCCTAGCCCCGAGACGAAGCCCGTCAGACGGCCATCGGTGAGTGTCCGGCGGATGCAGAGCACGCCGATCGGGCCGACCGGCGCGGCAATCGCTATGCCGAACAACATTCCGCGGAGAAAGAAGCCTGTTTCCATGATCAAGTCCTTAACCTGGTCACAACGATACTATCCAGGCTTAGGCATGTTTCAAAAACGGCTATTCTAGCTTGACAGTTCAGAGTAGGCGTAAGGTGTCCAATCGCTTGTCAACGCCTCACGCCTCACGCCTCACGCCCACAGAAGACTGTCAAGCTCGTTTGAAGCATGCCTTAGCGGCAAATAGTGGCGGTGGTATACTGCCAGCCAACCGTTTTTACGAAGGGTAGACATATGCTGGCAATGCAACTCTGGCGCTGGGGCCTGGTCGGGCTTGGCATGGTTTTACTGAGTCTCTGGGGCGGGCAGTCACCGGCCAGTGCCGCCTTCGGCTTCGGTGAGAGCTACGTCCTACGGGCCGATCAAGCTCTGCCGAAAGACCTCTATGTGATCGCCAAAGAGATCGTGATCGAGGGGACGGTCGACGGTGACCTGGCGGTGATCGGGCAGCGTGTCCTGATCAACGGCACAATCAAGGGCAACACCAATGTGATCGCAGCACGCATTGAGCTGAATGGCACAATGCAGGGCCTGATCCGCACCATTGGTGCCGCTCAGATCACCCCGCCGGAGATTGCCCCCACGGCAGGGCGCCCATACCAACTGCTGCCCGCCCGCTATACGGCCCCAGCTTTGCCCGCGCAGAGTATACCGCAGATTGCGGTCGCCAGTACATCACCGCCCTGGCAGACCACCCTTATGATCGCCCTGGGCTTCAGCCTACTTACCGCCACTATACTCTGGCTGGCCCCCCAGAGCCTCAATGAGCCGGCTCGTCGCCTGGAACAGCGGCCCTGGCTGACCGCGTTGACCGGCGTATTGACGGCACAGTTCTTTGTTTTGATCCCGCTTGGCACTGCAGTGCTGGCCGCGTTGATGGCGATCTTCTGGAACTGGTTCCCGGCCCTGCTGCTGGTGGTCTTCATCTTCACCGGCTTCGGGCTGCTCTGGTTCCTCAGCCCGCTGATCACCGGTATCTGGCTGGGCCGTCAGGTCAACTTGCGCATGGGCCGCGCCCCGGAGCAATGGCTGATGCAACTGCTGGGGGTGGTACTGATCGCGCTGATCGGACGGGTTCCCATCGTCGGCATCGTCATCTACCTGCTGAGCTTTGTGCTGGCGGTGGGGGCCATCGCCACCGTGCTGGCCCCCACATCCTCAAAGACCCCGGTGCCGACTGAATCAGCCCGGGCATAGTCTGGCTTGCCCGACGTATCAGCGCTTCTTCTTCTTTGCCTCTTGCTTGGCCAGCTTCGCCTGTCTGTCCTCGCTCACACGTGCCTGCTCATAGACCCGCGCCTCGGCGTTAGTGGCGGCCTGGGCTACTTGCAAGGCTTGCTGATCCATCAGCCCCTCGCGCACCAGCAACTCGCCGACTTTGTCAATCGTGGCAATGGCATGGGACTGGCCCTGTGGCGTAAAGGCTGTCCACGAGAAGTAGTTGGTTGAGCCGTTGTGGTGCATCTGGCCCATATCGATAAACTCGATCCGGCCCTGCGCCATGGCCTGGTTCCAATCGCTGGTGGGAAACCACTTCCAGCGCCCGGCGTAGAGCTTCTCACCCAGGCCCTGGAGCGGGTCGAGATGGCCCCAGAGGTGGAAGAGCTTATCGACTGACTTCAAACCCACATCGTCGCTCATCACACCGCCGATGGAGATGACCCGCAGCGGGGCATGCAACATCGGCTTGAGAAAGGTCGCTGTACCAATGGCGATCTGAGCACCGCCGGAGAAGCCCAGCAGCGTCACCGGCTTGCCGCTACCCACCCGGTAGCCACGCCCCTGCAGAGCCTTGACGATCGCATTGGCCACTCCCAGGTTGTAGATCGGGCCGTAGCGTCGGTCAGCCGAGATGGCCACCTGAAACATGTTCCTGATATTAATCAAGAACTGGAGCACGTCGTAGGGGTTCTTGAGCCGACGTTGCTCGAGATAGTTCCACATACGGCTGAAGAAGCGCTGGGTCTGCAAGCCGGAATTGGTCACCGAGTAGGGGTAGACATCGGGCACCGGGGTGGTCTGAGGCAGGCGTTTGATCGCCATCAGGCCCCAGTCGATCTCCTCCTGGGGGATGGCCTCAGGGTTCATCGCCCCGATCCCCGAGAGGTAGACCAGGAAGTGCTGATTAGGGCTTTCGGCCACAGCGACAACCGGCTCAGGGACCTCACCGGGCACCGGAGGGGCCTTATCTTCACCAAACCAGCCAGCCCACCAGCCCAGGCTTTCGAGGGGTGCAACTGCCGCTGAAAGGAAGAGCAGCACAAGCGCCCCGATCAAGAGTAGACTCAAGGTTGAGAGGATCACGAGCGCCCTCCCCGCTTCGATGAGGAATTATGCTCATCGCTGGCGTAACTGGTAAGAATATCGGTGACACTGGCATCAAGGCTGGTGCCGGCAACGGCCTTGAAGATGCGGTTGCGCAGGGCGACAATCGGCCGGCCAATCGTGAGACTCATCACCGTGACGAGTAACCAGCCGATGCCGGTGCAGATCAGGGCTGGCCAGAAGTTGCCGCTGGCAAGCACCGTGATGCCGACCAGCACAACCAGGAAACTCCAGACGGCTAGCACACGCCCGATGAAATCACCCATATAGGGGATGAGCACCAGGAAGCCGAAGAGGTAAGGCGCAGCCCCCAGGCCAACCATACGCATCACAACGTTCAGGGGAATATCATTATTGCTGGAGAAGAGCACCTTGCCGGTTAACCAGATGAAGGTGGCCCAGACCAGCAGCGAGATGGTGAAGATGATGCCGTTGACCAGTAGGCTGACGGCAAAACGTCCGGGGCTGACCCGGTTGACGAAGAGGATGACGCTCTGGCCAACCAGCAGCGAGGCGCCGCCAAGGATGGCAATCACCAGAATGACCCAGCCAGCGTTGGGGCCACTCTGGACAATCTTGAAAACATCTGGGTTGAGCTTCAACGCTTCGCCAATGCCCCGTAGAACATTGCCAAGAAATTCAAACATACCGACGCTCCCTATGGCTTTTGCAACATCGTTTACCCCGCAAAGAAACGCAGACCGTATAATAGGCGTGGCCCAACATCAGCCGATCAGGCGAGTCGCGTGATCAGCAGATCAGAGTACTAGAGAGATCATGATGGCTATAGTATACCATCGTCATGATGAAGGCTATCCTCAAACACCTATGCAACCAAAAACACGAAGTGCCCTGCACTGGGGCTGGGTGCTACTAATCGGGCTAAGCCTGCTGGGCCTGGTTGATCCTGCCGCAGCCCAGGAGCAGGCTGGGCGCGTCCAGCGCATCAACGGACAACTGCGCGCCGGTGAGGTTGACGCCTACGTGATGCGTGCGCTTCAGCCTGGTGATCGGCTCACGATCACGTTGCACTCAAGCTCTGGCAATCTCGATCCTGCCCTCGGCATCGTAGATAGCAGCCGCCCGCTCGATGAATTCCTCAACGACTATCAGGAGGGCATCCAGCGTCTGCTGACCCAGGGTGATGAGCTTGCGCTTGGCGTGCGCAAGCTAAGGGATCGCTCCTTCCTGGCCTGGGATGATGACAGTGGCACCGGCTATGGCGCCAGCCTGGACTATAGCATTCCTGCGGCAGGCGACTATATCCTTTTGACGGCCGGTTCACTCTCGACCTTTGGGCGGGCCACCTCCGGCAGGTATGAGCTGCTGATCGGTCTCAATGCGCCATGGGTTGCCACTGGCCAGGCCGAGCCAGCTGGCGCACCGCTTGCCGAACTGCTTGGTGGGAGCACCGAACGCTCCTCGGTAGTTGAGGAGCGTGTCGGCAGCCTCTCAGCCGAGAGCCCGGCCGTGTCACTGCCGCTGCTGGATATTGATGTTGGCGAGACGCTCTCGGTCTATGTTGAAGCCACCTCGGGCAACTTGCTTCCGACGGTCATTCTGCGCGACTACGGCAGTAAGGCCCTCGAAGCGAGCAACCTGGGTGGCCAGGCCAGCTGGGCTGCGCTGAGTTATCCGTTGAGTGAGCTTGCCAGCGGCTATGCGCTCAGCGTGCAGGCCGCAGCGTTGCCGGATGGGACACCCTCGGCGGGTGACTACCGCATCCTGGTGGGCATCAATGCGCCGGAGGTGCTGAGCGGGCAGGCCGAAGCACAGGGCGAGCCGTTGCTGGCTGTCCCTACGGTCGTCCAGGTCGGCTTCAAGATCCTGCGCATCAGCGAAGTCGATTCGCAGAACGAAAACTATACCGTGCTGGGCAGCATGCGTATGGATTGGAGTGATGCACGCCTGGCCTTCAGCCCCGATAGTTGCCACTGTGCCGTCAAGCTCTACACCGAAAAGGAGTTTGATCGCTTCCTGGCCGACGTGCAGAGTCGCTGGCCCGACTTCGCCTTCTTCAACCAGCTTGGTAATCGTTGGATCAAGAGCCGGGCAGCGGCGATCTGGCCTGATGGACGGGTGCGCTACATCGAGAGTTTCAGCATCACCTTTCAGGCCGATTTCGACTTCCAGAAGTACCCCTTCGATGAGCAAACTTTTCCGATCTATCTCGACATGCTCTACCCCAATTCACTCTATAGCCTGACCGAGTTACCGGGCTATAGCGAGATAGACTCGCAGCATGGCGAAGACGAGTTCGTCGTCGGTAGCTTTAGCGCCGTCGCAAGCGAGGTGCAGCCCAGTGCAGCCGAGAGTCCGGTGGCCCGGATGGTCTGGAGCTTTCGTGCGCCACGGCACATGAACTACTATCTCCTGCAGGTCTTTTTACCCATCACCCTGATCATCCTGATCTCCTGGTTCACCTTCTTCCTACGTGACTATACGCGGCGGATTGAAGCGGCAGCTGGCAATGTCCTGCTCTTCATTGCCTTCAACTTCAGCCTGGCGGGCAACTACCCGCGCCTGGGCTATATCACCTTCCTTGATGCAATTATGGGAGTGACATTTGTCGTGAATGTACTGGTGCTGCTCTACAATGTGAATATGAAGCGGCTGGAAAATCGCGGCGAGCTTGAGCGTTATGAGCATATCGACCGCATTCTCGACTGGGCCTACCCCTTCTCGTATGTAGCTCTGATCGGCCTGGTCGCGTTATTCTTCTTTTGAGGCTGATCTGTCAATCCCTCCCCATCATCACGCGGTGGAAGTAGCCAGCCATTGCAAGCTCGCAGCGCCGATTCCGAAGCCTGGCTAACTGGTATAATCAGGCTGTGCAGGGCCGCAGGGGTGGCCCGCCCGCAGGCCGGCCCGGACTCTGGTCGGTGCGAGTCTGCCTTCACGATGATCGGTGTCAATGTCGCTACGACGGCCCTGCGCGAGATTCCGCGCATGGAGGGGCAGGCCGAGATCGCCCGCCGGCGGGCGCGTTTGCTTGGGCGGCCTGTGCTGGTCAGTGTCACCACGGCGGTGCGCACGCGTGATCCCCTGGCCCTCTTTGCCCGCGGCCTCGGCAGTACCCACAACCGCCTCTTCTGGAGTGTGCCCAGGCGTGGCCTGGCCGTTGCTGGTCTGGGGGCCGCCTGGAGTTTCGCCGCCAGTGGGTCGCAACGCTTCACCGCCGCCGATAATGCATGGCGCGAGTTGATCGCCACGGCAGCAATCGATGCCGATCCGCGCCTGCCCTTTAGCGGGCCGATGGCCGCCGCTGGCTTCGCCTTCGACCCCGAACGCCCGCCTGCCGGCGCATGGGACGGCTACCC
The DNA here is from genome assembly GCA_964592425.1 of uncultured Chloroflexaceae bacterium. Taxonomy (GTDB): domain Bacteria; phylum Chloroflexota; class Chloroflexia; order Chloroflexales; family Chloroflexaceae; genus Viridilinea. The sequence continues at coordinate 67,568 of CAZQCG010000014.1, read as the reverse complement.
CGACGGCCTCTTGCTGCTGCCTCGTCTCGTGCTGGCGGTAGACGGTGACCAGGCCAGCCTTACCGTGAATGGGTTGGTTGGCCCCAGCACCTCGTCGATCAATTTGCACCTGACAGCCGCCCGCCGCCTGCGTGACCTGCTCGGGCGCATCTGGCACCCGCCGCGCATCGGTGAGGAGCTCAAACTTGAAGATGCCCTTCCACCCGGTATCTGGCAGGCTATGGTTGCCGACGCCGTGACCGACCTGTGCGCTGGACGGATCGAAAAGGTTGTGCTTGCCCGTGAGGTGCGCGCCCGTTCGGCAACGGCCTTTGACCCGGCGGCGACCCTTGATGCGCTGCGCCGCAACTATCCCGACACCTTCATCTTTGCTCTTGCCCGTGGTGGGCGTACCTTCCTCGGCGCTTCGCCCGAACGGCTGGTGAGCCTGCATGGCCGCCAGGTGAGTGCTAGTAGCCTGGCTGGCTCGATCGCCCGCGGCGCAACCCCGGACGAGGATGCCAGCCTGGGCCAGGCCCTGTTGCAGAGCACCAAAGATCGCCAGGAGCACGCGGTCGTCACTCGCATGATCCGCAGCGCCCTGGCTGAGCTCTGCGAAGCGGTTGAGGCCCCCGACGAGCCGATGCTCATGCGTTTGCGCAACGTCCAGCACCTCTACACACCGATCAAGGCCCGCCTGGGTGGTGTGCATAGCGTGCTTGACCTGGTGGCCCGCCTGCACCCGACGCCAGCCCTCGGTGGGCAGCCCCGCGCCGAGGCCCTGGCCTGGATCCGCCAGCGCGAACAGTTCGACCGGGGCTGGTACGGAGCACCAATCGGCTGGATCGATGCCTACGGCCAGGGCGAGTTCGCCGTCGCCATCCGCTCGGCCCTGGTCGGGCGCCACGAGGCCAGCCTCTTCGCAGGAGCGGGCATTGTGGCCGACTCAGATCCCGAACGCGAGGAGCGCGAGACCGCGATCAAACTCCGGGCTATGCTCGAAGCGCTCGGTGCTGGATAGCGGGTGACAGTATGATCGACCCACACATTCACAGCCTGACCCTCTGGGTGGGCACGCTGATCGATGCGCTGGTACGCGGTGGCCTGCACGAGTTTGTAGTCTGCCCCGGCTCACGCAGTACACCCCTGGCCCTGGCGGTGGCCCGCCACCCGGCCGCACGGGTGCGTGTGCTGCTTGACGAGCGCTCGGCGGGTTTCTTCGCCCTGGGCCTGGCCCGCAGGCTGCGCGCCCCGGTGGCGCTGATCTGCACCTCGGGAACGGCAGCGGCCAACTTTCTGCCTGCCGTGGCCGAGGCTGACCTGGCCCGTGTGCCGCTGCTGGTGCTGACCGCCGACCGCCCACCCGAGCTACGTGACAACGGGGCGCCCCAGACGATTGACCAGGTACGCCTCTTCGGATCACGTACACGCTGGTTCAGTGACCTGCCTACACCTGATGCCAGCCCGGCACTGTTGCACTACCTGCGTGCGCTGGTGGCCCGTGCCCTTGGGAGTAGCCTGGGAGCCCCCGCCGGCCCGGTACACCTCAATGTGCCCTTCCGCGAGCCGCTGGTGCCCGACCGCAGCCTGCTTGCTACGCTGTTTGGCAATATGCAGGCCGCATATGCCGCGCCACATGTGCAGCAAGGCCCGCGCCAGTTGGGGCCCGCAGCCCTGGCAGCCCTGGCCTTACGCGTGGCCCAGACCAGCAACGGGCTGATCGTCTGTGGGCCAGACTGCCCGCCAGAGTTGGCCCCTGCCGTAAGCCAGTTGGCCGCACAACGGGGCTATCCCCTGCTGGCCGATCCGCTCTCAGGCGTACGCTGCGGCCCCCACATCAATGGGCTGGTGCTGGCCACCTATGATGCCTTGCTGCGCGATGAGCAGTTCGCTGCCACCCAGGCTCCCACCCTGGTCTTGCGCTTCGGGGCCATGCCCACCTCCAAACCGCTCCTGCTCTACCTCCAGCGCCATCCTGCTGCCCACACCATTGTTGTTGACGAAGGGGCCGGCTGGCGCGAACCTACCGCTTTGGCGACAACCCACCTGGCCTGCGACCCGACCCAACTCTGCCTGGCCCTGGTTGAGCAGCTGGGTACTGCGCCTGGCCCTGGCGTATGGGCGCACACCTGGCGTGCCGCCGAGCAGGCCGCCCGGCAGGCAATCACCAGGGCCCTGGCCGAACAAACCCAGATCAGCGAACCGGGCCTCTTTCACGAACTGGCCAGCCTGTTACCCGAAGGCACGACCCTTTTTGTCGGCAACTCGATGCCGGTGCGTGACTGCGACAGCTTCTTCCCGGCGCTGGAACGGTCGCTCCAGATTGTCGGCAATCGCGGGGCCAATGGCATCGACGGGCTTGTTTCCAGCGCCCTGGGTATGGCGGCCGGCGGGGCGCGGCCCCTGGTGCTGGTGCTGGGTGACCTCTCGCTCTACCACGATGCCAACGGGCTACTGGCGGCCAAACTCCAGCAACTTGACGCCACGATCATTCTGATCAACAACGACGGCGGCGGCATCTTCTCCTTCCTGCCCCAGGCCAGCGAGAGCGACCAGTTCGAGATCCTCTTCGGCACGCCGCATGGGCTCGCCTTCCGACCCCTGGCCGAGCTCTACGGCGCACACTATACGCTGGCCAACGATTGGCCCGATTTGCGGACCGCCGTCACGGCAGGCATTGCCGGGCCAGGCCTGCACCTGGTTGAAGTACGCACGAACCGGGCGCAGAACGTCACCGATCACCGTGCGATCTGGCCCCTGGTGCGTGCTGCGCTGCGGGAGGAAGGCTAGAGCAGTGGCACCGTGTTCACTTGCGTATGAACAGGCAGGGGCAGGTTCGGCCATCCTGCTCTTGCATGGCTTCACCGGAAGTACCGCCAGTTGGGTTAATCTGCTGCCATATCTAACCCCGCTGCGTCGGGTAATCATGGTTGACCTGCCCGGCCATGGGCACTCGCTGGCCCCACCCGAGCCGGCATGCTATACGATGGAGCATACAGTTGCCGAACTGCTTGGTCTGCTCGATCAACTCGCGCTTGCGCCGGTAGACCTACTGGGCTATTCGATGGGCGGGCGGGTAGCCTTGCACCTGGCGCTTGCCGCACCGGAGCGGGTGCGCAGCCTGATCCTTGAAAGCAGTTCGCCGGGCCTTGAAGACGAGAACGAGCGGGCCGCCCGCGCCACCGCCGATGAGGCCCTGGCCACCCGCATCGAGCGCGAGGGGCTGGCATGGTTTGTTGACTACTGGGCCGCGATCCCCCTCTTTGCCAGCCAGGCACACCTACCCACAGCGGTGCGAGCGCGCCTCCGGGCGCAACGTATGCGTGGCAGTGCAAAGGGCTACGCTGGCAGCCTGCGCGGCATGAGCGTCGGGCGGCAGGCCAACCTCTGGCCAAAACTGCCCAGGTTAGCGACACCGACGCTGGTGATCAACGGCACCCTGGACACCAAATACATGGCTATTGGTGCCCGTATGGCGACGCTGCAGCCCCATGCACGCCAGATTAGCGTAACAGGGGCTGGCCACACCGTCCACCTTGAGCAACCGGAGCGGTTTGGCGAACTTATGGTAGGATGGCTCGCAAAGCAGGGAGCGATGGAGCAACCACTTTCAGAATCGAAGGATCACCACGATGCCGATTGCATGGACGCGCATTCAAGACTATAGCGACATCATCTACGAGCACGATTCTGCCGGTGAGGGTATCGCCAAAATCACAATCAACCGGCCTGAGCGACGCAATGCCTTTCGGCCCGAGACGGTTCAGGAGTTGATCGACGCCTTCAGCCGGGCCCGCGACGACGAGCGGATCGGCGTCATCCTCTTCACTGGCGCAGGTGACATGGCCTTCTGCTCGGGGGGCGACCAGGCTGTGCGCGGTGACGGCGGCTATGTGGGCAAAGACACCGTGCCCCGGCTGAACGTACTTGATCTGCAACGGCTGATCCGCATCATTCCCAAGCCGGTGATCGCCCTGGTAGCGGGCTACGCGATTGGTGGCGGGCATGTGCTCCATATCGTCTGCGACCTGACCATTGCCGCAGAGAATGCCGTCTTTGGCCAGACCGGCCCACGAGTCGGCAGCTTCGACGGCGGCTACGGCTCAAACCTGCTGGCCCGCATGGTCGGCGACAAGAAGACTCGTGAGATCTGGTATCTCTGCCGGCAGTACAACGCCCAGCAGGCCCTGGACATGGGCATGGTCAACACGGTCGTGCCGCTGGAACAACTCGAAGACGAGGGCGTGCAGTGGTCCCGCGAGATGCTCGAAAAGAGTCCTATGGCCATCCGCTTCCTTAAGGCGGCGATCAACGCAGCCGCCGACGGGCATGCCGGGCTACAACAACTCGCCGGTGATGCCACCCTGCTCTACTATCTGAGCGAAGAGGCCAAAGAGGGCAAGACCGCCTACATCGAGAAACGTAAGCCCAACTTCCGGCGCTTTCGACGTTATCCATAGGCTAGGATTATGTTAAATCATTCTACTTTTCGGATCAATCAACCGGCAGTTATTGGCGAAGTGGTTGACGGTGAAGCAATTGTCGTAAACCTGGAGAGCGGTGCCTACTACAGCCTGCGTGACAGTGCCGGGGTGATCTGGGAAGCCCTGAGCCAGGGGACGGACGAGCCAGCCATCTGCGCACTGCTGCATGCAACCTATAGCGCTCCGGCGACCCAGATTGAGGAGAGCGTGGCCCAGTTCATCGCTGAGTTGGTTGCCGAAGGGCTGATCGTTCCGCTTGAGCATAGCCCGATCACGCCGCCCGCGCCTGATCCAGCTGCGGCTACACGCCCACCCTTCAGCCCACCCCAGCTGGAGAAGTATACCGACATGGCCGACCTGCTTCTGCTCGACCCCATCCATGAAGTCGATCCACAGAGCGGCTGGCCGCAGCGTGCGCCAAAGTAAACCTGAAAGACCGATGGTCAGTACCGACCATATGGGGAGTAACTCCCACCTCTGGCCGGGCCTGCTCATCCCGAGGGATGCCGATGCAGCCCTGGCCGCCGAACTGGCCCGACTCACCCCGGAGGCATGGACAGGCCTGATCAACAGCGCAGCCCGGCATCAACTGCTGGGCATGCTCGCCTGGCGCTTGAAGCAACCAACGCTGGCCCCGGTGCTACCATATGAGGTGCGCAGCCAACTCAACGCATTGCAGCGCAGCCTGGTCATTCAGAGTCTGACCCGCCAGGCTGAGTTGCACCGTGCGCTGCACGCCCTGGCCAGCGTAGACGTGCATCCAGTGCTCTTCAAAGGTGCACTGCTCGCGCACACAATCTACCCGACCCCCGAATGTCGCTCAATGGGTGACATCGATCTCTGGGTGACCGAGGATGAGATGCCGCAGGCCCGACAGGCCCTTACAGCCTTAGGCTATCGGCAGCAAGCAAGTGACATCCGTCCAGAGCCGTTCCAGAGTCTCACCGATGGCGAGATCCAGTTCATAGGCCAAAAGCATGGACAGGGGCTGATCGAGCTCCACTGGGGGGTCTTTGCCGGCGACTGGCTCAGATGGGCGGCAAAAATTGATCGCGCCGAAGTACGCAGGCGGATTATGCCCTTGCATATGATGGGTGTGCAAGTCTATCGCCTGAATGCCGAGGATGGCCTTATTCAAGTCGCCGCCCACCTTGCTATCGGCCACCAGTTCTCGGGGACCGCCCTGCGCTCACTGCTCGACGTGGCACTCCTGGCACAGCAGGGCCTGGACTGGGAGTTAGTAGCCCGGCGGGTGCAGGCATGGGAGCTGCGCACCGTGGTCGGTTTTACCTGTGCCCTGGTTGCCGAGTTATTCAGGCTGCCGGAGCTTGAGCCAGGACGGGCACTGCTCCCTATTTCGGCCCAACGGAGCCGAGTAGTACAGCACTTTATTGATGCCAAACGCATCCTGGCCAACTACGACCTGTCGCAAAGCTCGCAGCGCTTACTGTACCTGCTGAGCATCGTTGATCGGCCAGGCGCGATGGTACGCCTGAGCAGTGGCTCACTCTGGCCAGATCGCGATTGGCTCAAGCGACTCTATGGGCAGAGTACACTGCGTACACGTTTGCACCATGCGCTGGTGATGCTCCTCAGAGAGATCTAAGATCACTGTATGCCCCAACCAGCGCACGATCAGACGGGCTACTGGATGGTCTGGGGTGCAACCCTTGCCTTCTTCGCCGCCTTCTATGCGCTACTGACACCGCTGCCGCGCTACCTGGGCCTGGTCGGCCTGCCCGACTGGCAGATCGGCATGGTACTTGGCACGTTTGGCGTGGCCTCGTTACTGGGGCGACCGCTCGCCGGGCTGGCCACCGACCGCTGGGGACCACGCCCGGTGATGCTGCTCGGGGCCGGGTGCTTACTGGTGGGGGCGCTTGCGGTGGTAAGTACCGGTAACGTGCTGCTCCTCACCGGCCTGCGCCTGCTCCAGGCTGCGGGGTATGTCGCCTTCACTACTGCTGGCACTGGCTTTGTCGTGCTCCTGACCACACCTGCTGAACGGGGCCGGCGTATGGCCATCTTCGGCACAGCGGCAAACCTGGCGATCACCCTCACGCCTGCCCTGGTCAGTGCGCTCCTGGTGCTCTTGCCGCTCAGTACGGGCTTCCTACTTGCCGGAGCACTGGCCCTGGTGGCGGGACTGATCGCCTGGCGCTTGCCGCCGATCAGCCTGGAAGCTGCTGGCGGTACGACAGGCCAGCTGAGCTTCCCACGCCGGCTGTGGGTTCCGATGCTTACCGCCGGCCTGCTGGGGGCTGGCTTTGCAGCCTTCTTCCAGTTTGTGCCCATCCTCGCCGAACGGCGCGCGACCATCGCCGTTGGCTGGCTCTACACCACCTATGGCCTGGGCCTGATCCTCACGCGCTTCAGCGCAGGCCGGCTGGTGGATCGCTGGGGCACCCGGCGTATGCTGCTGGTGACCAGCCTGCTGATGGCCAGTGGCCTGGCCCTCTTCAGCGTGGCAACAACGCCAGCCCAACTCATCCCGGCGACCTTACTCGTGGCTGCCGCCGGGCTCTTCCACCCGACCCTGATCACCCATCATGCGGCCCTCTTACCCGAAGCCCCAGGGCGGGCGAGCGCAGCCTTTTATGTCGGCTTTGACCTGGGGATCGGCCTCGGCAGCTGGGTGCTTGGTGCGGCCTTGCAGGCCGGTGGGCCTGGCGCACTCTACCTGAGTGCCACGCTGATCGTGCTTGGTGTGCTGCCATTGCTACCGCTGATCGAGCAGGGCAGAGGATAGCCAGGCCCCCCGCAGCCAGAGCTGCGTCCCTCCGACAACGCATCGTAAGGGACATCAGCCAGCAAACTAGATCTTTCTTACAAAGACCCGTGGCTAGAATATGGATACTTTCCCCCTACCATCTTAAGGGGTTTTTACCCTATAGTTAGGCGAAGAACATACTCGAAAGCACCCTGCGGCAGCGTTGCCGATGCCTGCGTTGATGCAACCGTGTCCCGTCTTGTCCAACCAGGAGGCAATGTCTGTGGAAGATCTCACCGCCAGCGTCAACACACTGACCGTCAACGCCAACATTCTGTGGGTACTCATCGCCGGATTCTTTGTCTTCTTTATGCAGGCTGGCTTCGCCCTGGTCGAAACCGGCTTCACGCGAGCCAAAAACGTCTCGCACACGATGCTGATGAACATGATGGTCTTCTGCATCGGGGCGCTGGGCTACTGGGTCTGCGGCTTTGCCTTCCAGTTCGGCGGGGTCAACTATACCTACCCGGCCACGGCGATCAGCAGCACCCAGGCCAGCCCTGAGTGGGCCTTCTCGCCCATCACGCTTGGCTCGTGGAGCGACGCAGCCGGTAATGCTCTGCTCGCCAGCCCGCTGGTGATCGGCGGCAGTGGCTTCCTCGGGCTCAGCGGCTTCTTCCTCCAGGGCATCGGCCAGAGCGCGGCCGGTATTCTCACCTTCTTCCTCTTCCAGATGGTCTTTATGGATACCGCCGCCACCATCCCCACCGGATCGATGGCCGAGCGGATCAAGTTTATTGGCTTTGTCGCGATGGGTCTGTGGGTCTCGATGTTCATCTACCCACTGATAGGGAACTGGGTCTGGGGCGGCGGCTGGCTGGCCAACCTGGGCCGAACGCTTGGGATGGGTAATGGGGCGGTTGATTTCGCTGGCTCCGGTGTGGTGCATATGACCGGTGGGGCCATCGCACTGGCCGGTGCGATCGCGATTGGACCGCGCCTCGGGCGCTTCAACAAAGACGGCTCAGCCAATCCGATCCTGGGCCACAACGTCCCGATGGGTGTGCTCGGCACGATTATCCTCTTCTTCGGCTGGTTTGGCTTCAACCCCGGCTCGGCCCTTGGGATCCAGGGCGCTTTCATCAACCTGGTGGCACTGGCGGCGATCAATACGCTGCTGGCCGGCGCGGCAGGCGGTGTGACGGCGATGGCCTTTATGTGGCTGTTCGGCCCGACGAAGAAGCCCGACCCTGCGATGAGCGTCAACGGCGTGCTGGCTGGCCTGGTGGCGGTAACGGCACCCTGCGCCTTCATCGACATGTGGGCAGCCGTGGTGATCGGGATCGTCGCCGGGGTGCTCGTCTGCCTGGCCACCTTCGCCCTGGAGAAGGCCAAGATCGATGACCCGGTCGGGGCCGTGCCGGTTCACTTCGTCAATGGCATCTGGGGCGTGCTGGCTGTTGGCATCTTCGCCAATGGCAACCCCGACACCGCCGCCTGGAACGGCATCGATAGCCCGGTCTCGGGCTTGCTCTATGGTAACTTTGGCCAGTTTGCCGCCCAGATGCTCGAAGCCGTCAGCATCGGGGTAGTGGTCTTCAGCCTGTCCTACGTCTTCTTCCGCGCCCTCCACGGGGCCAACCTGCTGCGGGTCGCCCCCGAGCACGAGCTGGCCGGGCTCGATATGCCCGAGATGGGTCTGCCCGGCTACCATGGCGAGGGTGTCGCGCTGCCCGAGCTGGGCATCCCCCGTGGCCTCCCCGGTGGGTCGACGGCCGCTGCGGATTAAGCGCAAACACGTTACGCTGTTGCGCGGCGGGGCTTGCGCCCCGCCCAAACCTAGACAACTGCGGCGGGGCCTTGCCTCGCCGCAGTTGTTTGTGCGTCCCGCAGGGCCGCCAGGATGGCCACCGCATAGCGATCATGCGCCGCCATAGGATCTTGCTTGAGTACCACACGGCCCGTACGCCAGAATTGCCCGCCTCGCCCTTGCGCCGCAAGCGCTAAATGCCCCTCGCCCTCCCTGGCCTGCTGGCCATGCTATACTCTTCCAGGGCACGCAGGCCCTATCGATACTATATCTGGAGGGTAAACATCAATGACCAGAACCTCCCGTAGCGTCAAGGTTGGCCTGGTACAGTTGCGCTGCAGCGCCGACCCGGCCGACAATACGGCTCTGGCTCTGGCCGGCGTGCGTGAGGCCGCCGCTCAGGGGGCCCAGATCGTCTGCCTACCTGAGCTCTTTCGTTCGCTCTATTTTTGCCAGAGCGAAGAGCATAGCAATTTCGCCCTGGCTGAGCCAGTGCCCGGCCCTGGTACGGCACAGATCGGGGCGCTCGCCCATGAGTTGGGCGTGGTAATCATCGCCAGCCTCTTCGAGCGACGGGCAGCCGGGCTCTACCACAATACGGCGGCGGTACTCAATGCCGATGGCACCTACCTCGGCAAGTACCGCAAGATGCACATCCCCGACGACCCGCTCTTCTACGAGAAGTTCTACTTTACGCCCGGCGACCTGGGCTTTAAGGTCTTCCCCACCCGCTTCGGGCAGGTCGGCGTGCTGATCTGCTGGGATCAGTGGTACCCCGAAGCGGCCCGCCTCACGGCCCTGCGCGGGGCCGAAATGCTCTTCTATCCAACCGCCATCGGCTGGCACCCCACCGAGCGGGCTGAGCATGGGGCCGCCCAACACCAGAGCTGGGAGTTGATCCAGCGCGCCCATGCCGTCGCCAATGGGTGCTACGTCATCAGCGTCAACCGCACTGGCCACGAGGGCCACCCCGATGGCGGAATTATTTTCTGGGGCCAGAGCTTTGTTTGTGACCCGCAGGGCACAATCCTTGCCCGTGCGCCCAGCGATGAGCCAGCGGTGATCGTGCAGGCGCTTGACCTCGGGCTGATCGACGTGCAACGCACCCACTGGCCCTTCCTGCGTGACCGGCGGATCGATGCCTATGGCGCAATCACCCGCCGGTACATCGATGCTGAGGAATAAGCCCCCCTGCACCCAGCCAAACGAAGGAGTCAGTCCAAAATTATGTCAACTCCAGCCGAACTCGGCTACCATATGCCCCCGGAGTGGGCGCCCCACCAGAGCACATGGCTCTCCTGGCCGCACAACGAGGCCAGCTGGCCCGGTAAGCTCGAGACCGTGCTGCCGATCTATGCCCAGGCTGTGACAGCCCTGGCCCGCTCCGAGGCGGTGCATCTGAATGTGAATGATGCGGCGATGGAGCAACTGGCCCGATCCTACCTGGCCAGAGCCGGTGCGCAGGGGCAGATCCACTTCCATCACTTCCCGACCAACGATGCCTGGTGCCGCGACCATGGGGCGATCTTCGTTGTGCGTGACGAGGAGCCGCGCCTGGCCGCAACCAACTGGATCTACAACGCCTGGGGTGGTAAGTACCCTCCCTATACGCTTGACGACGAGATCCCGCCCCAGATGGCGGCCTACCTCGATGTGCCCTGCTTTCGCGTCGATATGGTGCTTGAGGGCGGATCGATCGATGTGGACGGTAACGGCCTCTTGCTGACCAGCGAACAATGCTTACTCAACCCCAATCGCAACCCGGAGCTGAGCCGCGAGCAGATCGAGCAGCGTCTGCGCGACTACCTGGGAGTCGCCCACATCCTCTGGTTAGGTGAGGGCATCGTCGGCGATGATACCGACGGCCATATCGACGACATCGCCCGTTTTGTTGCCCCCGGCGTGGTGGTGGCTGCCGTGGAGAGCGATCCCAGCGACGCGAACTACCACCCGCTCCAGGAGAATCTTGCCCGCCTGCGTCATATGCGCGACCTGGCCGGACGCCCGCTGACCATCTTGCCGATGCCGATGCCACCGCCCCTGGTCTACAAAGGCCAGCGCCTACCAGCCTCACATCTCAACTTCTACCTTGCCAATCGGGTGATCTTGCTGCCGACCTTCGGGGAGGCCAGTGATCGGCTAGCCGCAACGATCCTGGCCCGTTGTTACCCCGACCGCAAAATTGTTGGCCTCGACTGTCGCGATGTCGTCTGGGGCCTGGGGGCGTGGCACTGCCTGAGCCAGCAGGTGCCTGCACTCTAGGTGCGCACGATCGACCGCCTGCCCTTCGAATGCGCTCAGGGCAGGCCCCTCCGAATCGGCACTCAGATGTAGTTGAGGCTATTGCGCCGTCAGCAACGAATACCGGCTGAAGCGGATCGGCCAGCACCAGGCCTAGCAGAGTCAGCAGCAGGGCCAGCGGGCCAGCCAGAGTCAGGCCCAGCACAGCCAGGGCCGCAAGCAGGCTACGGGCGCGGGCAGGTGCGACAAGAGCCGCGTGGCGGAAGGGTGGGTCGAAACGATAAACCAGCCCGAAACCTTGTCTTTACGGAAATCCAGCAGACAGTAGACAGAAAAGAACTTATGTGCTATACTGAAGCAGGTACGAGCCAACACCACCCAGGGAAGAGGAGTCCCAGCATGATCGGTCGCAACAAAGTTCGCCAGAACCAGGATGTCGTAACCCTGCAGTACGCCAACGGCAAGAGCATGGCCCGCCCAATCGGCGGGGGACGCTTTGCGCCCTACGTTGGCTTTCATATTGAGGTCGGCAAAGATACCGAGGTTGAGGCCGCCCTTGGGTCGGCCCAGGTGTCGCAGATCGAGATCAAACACCAGCGCCCCGGCGGGGCCGAGGTTATTCGCCACTGGGCGCTGGGTGAGACGATCCGGCTCTACCCGGTAACAAGCGGTCCAGTCGCGGCGACCGTCGCCAGTTCTCTGGCAGGCCGCAACGCAGCTCTCACCGCCGAAGCAGGCCTTGGCCTACGTTGGGGCGAGCACGAACGGAGCAAGCTGGCGATACGGGCCTACCTCGAACTGCTGGTGCGGGCCAGCTGCCTGCGCCTGGTGCAACTCTCGGTGCGCTCACGTATGACCGACGAGTTGCTCAAAGCATTGATCGACCATGGGCGCGTCTGCGAGGCCGCCGATAACCTGATTGACCGCGCCCGCCACCCCGAGGTGGTCTGCTTCCACGAGATTGCCCTTCCCCTTGGCCCCGGCGAAGAGGCTCTCTGGGGCAAATCGGACACCACCTCGGTCATCCCCTTCCGCAGCACCCACCCCGAACTGATCGACGCCGACTACCTGCGCGGTGTCTGGCGCCCCGATCTGGTGCAGAGTACTGCCCTACGCGACTGGGAAAGCATCCAACTCTGGGCGCACGAATATACCGCCCAGGCTGATGAGGCAACCAAACCAGCCGAGGCGGCCATGGTTGGGGCCACAGAGGAGAGTCTCTCGTGATGTAGTGCAGAGGCTTACACTGTCACCAGGTTGGCGTCACCCTGAGTACAGCGAAGTATCCCAGTCGAGATGCTTCGCTGTACTCAGGGTGATGTAGGCTACAGCGTTCCTTATGCGCTCCTGCGATTCTACCCTTCAATCCAGGTCGGTGACAGCACCGAGGCTGGCCGAGGAGACGAGGCGAGCATACTTGGCCAGCACACCCCGTGGGTAACGCGGGGCCGGCGGGCTCCAGGCAGCATGGCGGCGGGCGATCTCCTCTACAGGCAGGTTGAGCTGGAGCAGGCGTGCGTCGGCGTCGATGGTGATGCTGTCGCCCTCATAAACGAGAGCAATGGTGCCGCCCACCTGGGCTTCGGGGGCAACATGGCCGACAACCAGGCCGTAGGTGCCGCCGGAGAAGCGCCCGTCGGTGATCAGGCCGACGCTGTCACCAAGGCCCGCACCGATGATCGCCGAGGTGGGCGCAAGCATCTCGCGCATGCCAGGTCCGCCTTTGGGGCCTTCGTAGCGAATGACCAGGACATCGCCCGCGTTGATCTTGCCATCGAGGATGGCCTGCAGGCACTCTTCCTCAGCCTCGAAGACCCGGGCTGGCCCGGTGATGCTGCGCTGCTTGATGCCGGTAATCTTGGCGACACAGCCCTCTTCAGACAGGTTACCGCGCAGAATAGCCAGGTGGCCCTGCGCGTAGAGCGGTGTTGCAAAGGGACGGATTACCTCCTGATCGGCAGGCGGGACCGCAGGCACATCAGCAAGGGTCTCAGCAATCGTCTGCCCGCTAATGGTTATGGCCTCGCCATAGAGCAAGCCAGCGTCCAGCAGCAGCTTCATCACCTGGGGCACCCCGCCAACCTTGTGCAGGTCGGTGGCGACAAAACGTCCAGAGGGCTTGAGCTCACAGAGGACAGGGACACGCTGGCGGATCGCCTCGAAATCGTCGATAGTCAGGGGCACCTCGGCGGCATGGGCAATTGCCAGCAGGTGTAGTACCGCGTTGGTCGAGCCGCCAAGGGCCATCACCACAGCGATAGCATTCTCGAAAGCCTGGCGGGTGAGGATCTGGCGGGCGGTGCGCCCGGCGCGAATAGCCTCAAGCAGCACCTCGCCCGAACGAGCGGCGCTCTCGGCCTTTTCGGCATCCTCGGCGGCCATGGTTGAGGAGCCGGGTAAGCTCATACCCAGGGCCTCGATGGCCGAGGACATCGTATTGGCTGTGTACATGCCGCCGCAGGAGCCGGCACCGGGACAGGCGTGGCGCTCGATCTCAATCAACTCGTGCTCATCAATGCGCCCGGCGCTATACTGACCGACCGCCTCAAAGGAGCTGACGATGGTCAGATCCTGGCCATGGTAATGGCCGGGCTTGATCGTGCCGCCATAAACAAAAATACTGGGGATGTCGAGGCGGGCAAGCGCGATCAGCGCCCCGGGCATATTCTTGTCACAGCCACCGACGGCCAGTACGCCGTCCATCCGCTGCGCATTGGCAACTGTCTCAATCGCATCGGCGATCACCTCACGGCTGACCAGCGAGAACTTCATGCCCTCGGTGCCCATCGAGATGCCGTCACTGACGGTGATTGTGCCAAAGGTCTGGGGCATGCCACCGGCAGCGTGAATGGCAGCAGCAGCACGTTCGGCCAGGGGGCCGATCCCGGCATTGCAAGGCGTGATCGTACTATGGGCATTGGCCACCCCGACGATGGGCTTCTGAAAGTCCTCGTCGCCGAAGCCCACAGCACGCAACATTGCACGGTTGGGTGAGCGCTGCGCTCCCTCGGTAATCAGCCGGCTACGGCGGTTCTCGCTCATAGGTCTCCTCCTACTCAGGTTCGGATGCGACCCTTATTCTACCAGCATCTGAGGGATGGCCGTAGGGGCGTAGCAGCTAGCACTGCTACGCCCCTACGGCACCCTTCCCACCCGCGTGGTTGGACTAATCCTCGTCGTAATATTTGAAGGAGACCCGCAGCCTGGTGCGATAGACCAGGCTCTCACCGTCCAGGTGGGCATCCTGGCCGATCACCTCGCCCACGCGAATATCGCGCAGATGTTTGGCCGCCGTCAGCATCGCCATCAGGGCAGCCTTCTCCCACGACTCGGTGCTGGTGCCGATGATCTCGATCACCTTGTAGACACTCTCGCTCATAAAGGGGCTCCTTTGCTCCAGAGCTGTGCCACAGCTGCAGGGATGAGACGGCTCAACAGGGATTGCCCTGCAACTCCGCCGCTGCCGAGCCAACTTCAACCTACGGTGAAGCCATCTGGCAGACGGACAGTTACAGTGTAGCAGAGGAGTGAACCAGTAGGGTTACTGTCGCACCATCAGTCGTAGCTCTCTCTGCACTAGCGATTCAGTGCTGTGCCCAACTGCTGGCTGAAGAAATCGATCACCAGCTGGAGGTTCTCGGCGGTAGCGAACTCGGCCCCACCGTGTCCGGCCCCCTCAATCAGGGTGAAACTGGCCGCCTCGGAGCCATTGGCCGCGACCAGGGCATCGTAGAGCAACTGACTCTGCTGGGGTGGCACGTTGCAGTCGGCAGTACCGTGCTGGATAAAGAAGGGCGCATCGCCAGCATCCACGTAGGTGATCGGGTTAACGGCGGCAGCCTGCTCGGGTACGCTCTGGATCGCTGCGCCAAGCAGGGTTGACTCGGGCGAATCGGCTGCGTCGTGGGTCTGAGGGCAACTGGTGCCAGCGAACTGGGCATCCATCTGGAGAAAGTCGGTCGGACCGAACCAGTCGACCACCGCCTGAACACAGCTTGACTGGTCGGGATTGCCCAATTCGGCTCCTTCAAGGGCGGCAACACCACACGAGGTGCCTAGTAGGGCGACCAGGTTTCCGCCCGCCGAAGCACCCCAGGCACCGATGCGCTGCGGGTCGAGGGCGTAGGTGGCAGCGTTGGCGCGTAGCCAGCGCACGGCAGCCTTGGCGTCCTGGATCTGCGCCGGCGCGGTGGCCTCGCCGCTCAGGCGGTAGTTGATGCTAGCGACGGCGAAGCCCGCCTCGAGCAGCTGGTCAACCCCGGTGGTACCCATAGCATCGGCCTTGTCACCGAGCATGAAGCCGCCACCATGCACCAGCACAATGGTCGGGAAGGGGCCACTGCCCTCCGGCAGGTAGAGATCGAGCTTCTGGGCCTCGGAGAGGGTCGCGTAAGCGGCATCTTTGAGGGCAGGCACGGCAATCAGGGCTGCACCACCGGGCGCACCAGGAAGAACACCACCCTGCGGCGGGCCACCCGCAGGCAGGGCTGGGGGCGTAGCATCTGTCGTGGCGGCTGCCTCAGTGGTAGCAGGTGCCTCGGTAGCGGTGGCTGCCTCGGTGGCAGCAGGTGCCTCGGTAGCGGTGGCTGCCTCGGTGGCAGCAGGTGCCTCGGTGGCAACCGGGGCGGCAGGAGTCGCGCCACAGGCAGTCAGGGCAGCCGTAAGTAGGAGAACGGCCAGAGTACGGTGGACGAACGCTGCACGATCGGGTGTAGGCAAACGCATGGAATGATCGCTCCTCTTCGCATAAGATCGCTCGCTATGCCTGCTGCGTGGTTACCATGCAGCAAGGATGGCACGAGCACAAAACCCTTCGCCAGTCTAGCGCCTAAATCTGAAGAGAATCAGGAGTCGATCTGTACGTTTCCTTAAGGCAAGCGGAAGCTCTTGAGCATTCTAGTGTCATTTCATACGCATACACCGGCCCGGTCTCATCGATTTCGATTGGCCGACAATCTCGCCCAACGACCCGACGCGCAGCGTTGGGGATGCGGGGGACGTTGGGGATGCCGAGAACATGGTAAAGACGCTCCGGCGGGGCGTCGCTACCTGTGGCCATAGGGTCGTGCGCCCCTGCGAAGGTTTGTCTGCGATGCCGGGATCGGTTAGGATCAAAAGGTGCAGGGCAATCCGCACCTGAAGAGAAAGCGCTATGACCGAACGCATCTTGCTGGTTGACGATGATCACACGATCGTCAATGTTCTGCGCAGCTACCTGGAGCAGGCCGGCTACCGGTTGCTCAGCGCCCACGATGGCGAGACAGCACTCCAGATCCTGCGCCACGAGCGCCCTGACCTGGCATTGATCGATGTGATGCTGCCGGGACGTGACGGCTGGGCGCTGATCCGCCTGGTGCGCAGCGATCCAGCCATGGCGGCCCTGCCGATCATTCTGGTGACGGCACGGGTGGATGATCGTGATAAGATTCGCGGGCTGGAGCTAGGGGCCGACGATTATATCACCAAGCCCTTCAACCCGCACGAGGTGGTTGCCCGTGTTGGTGCATTGCTGCGGCGGCGCCGGCTTGATCTTGGCCCCGAAGCGGCACCACGTGTACGTATAGCTGGTGGTCTACGCCTGGATCTCGATCAGCATAGCCTGAGCGTTGACGGCAGAGCGATTGAGCTGACCCGCACTGAGTTCAGCCTGCTTGAGGCACTGATCGAGCATCCCGGCTATACCCTGACCCGCGACGAACTACTGGAGCGAGCCATGGGCTATGCCTATGAGGGTATGGGCCGTGTGCTTGATACCCACATCCGTAACTTGCGCCGCAAGATCGATAATGACCAGCAGAGCCCGGGCTACATCCGCACCATCTATGGGGTCGGGTACCGGCTGGTGGTTGAAACGGGACCATCATGAATCGCCTCTGGGTGCGCTTCAGCCTGCTGCTGGGTGGGGTGCTCTTTGCGGTCTTCTTTCTACAGTTTCTAGCCATTCTGATGCCGCACCTGACGGGCAGTGAGCCACCACACGGTGGTCCGCCTGATGGCGAGATCGCCCGCCGCCTGCTCGACTTTATGGCGCTCTCGGCAATGGTGGGGCTGGTGGGCGGCCTGTTGATCGCCCGTGTAGTCAGCAGACCACTCGATGCGATGACACGCGCGGCCCGCCGGATCGCCAAAGGCGACCTGGCCGTCAGTGTCCCGCTGCGTGGCAGCCGGGAGCTGCAAGAGTTGGCGCAGACCTTTAACCAGATGGCCGCCGATCTGCAGCATGCCGAGCGTCTGCGCTGTAACCTGATGGCTGACATTTCGCATGAACTGCGCACGCCACTGGCGGCCCTGGAGGGCAATCTGCGCGCCGCGCTTGACGAGGTCAGGCCGCTCGATGCTGCCACTATTGCCCAGCTCTACAGCCAGACCCGTCACCTGAGCCGACTGGTCAATGATCTGCGCGAACTGGCCCTGGCCGAGAGTCGCCAGCTGCCCCTGGCCTACCAGGCGATCGACCTGGCCGACCTGGTGAACGAGAGTCTACAGGCCCTGGCCCCGCTCGCTGAGGAGACAGGGGTGCTGCTGAGCAGCACGCTGGCACCATTACCGCCGGTTCAGGCCGATCCGACCCGGCTACGCCAGGTGCTCTTCAACCTGCTGACCAACGCCCTGCGCCACACCCCGGCAGGCGGCAAGGTGACGGTTTCAGGCCGCCATGAGGGTACCTGGGCCGTGCTTGAGATCTGCGACAGCGGTGAAGGGCTGGAGCCAGAGCAACTGGAGTTGGTCTTCGAGCGTTTCTACCGTACCGACAGCTCGCGCAGCCGCACGACGGGCGGAACCGGGCTGGGCCTGGCAATTGTGCAGGCGATCTGTGCGGCGCATGGTGGGCGGGCGGAGGCGCGCAGCGCCGGGCCTGGGCATGGCAGCTGCTTTCGCGTCACCTTGCCACTTAAGGCAGAACCGTAAAGCCCAGACAGATCGTGAGAATCTGCCTGGGCGCAAGCGTCGCTGGCTTATGGAGCTCCCATATGAAAGCCAGCCAGCCTGAACGCCCGCCCCTTGAGCTTGTCGAAGGGGCAGGCGGCGGAAAGAACCTCAGCCCGGCACGACCTGGCTGGCCACAGCGATGAAGTGACATACGCTGCCAGCAAGCACGAAGAGGTGCCAGATGGCGTGAGTATAGGGGCGCTCGAAGGTGTAGAAATAGGTGCCGACGGTATAGGCCAGCCCCCCGGCGACCAGCAGCACCAGCACAGGCAGGGAGAGAGCCTGGATCAACGGTTGGAAAGCCACTACGATCAGCCAGCCCATCGCAATGTAGAAGAGGGTCGAGGCAAGCCGAAAACGGGTTCGGAAGATCAGCTTGAAGATGATACCCGCCAAGGCCAGGCCCCAGACCACGATCAACAAGGGCGGCCCGACGCTCTTGCCGAGGGTGATCAGCAGAAAGGGTGTGTAGGTGCCGGCGATCAAGCCGAAGATCGCACAGTGGTCAAAGATCTCAAGCCGACGCTTGATGCGTGGGTCTTGTTCCCAATGGAAGAAGGTTGAGGCCGTGTAGAGGATGACTAGTGAAAGGCTGTAGACCACGGCGGCGGCCAGGTGCCAGGGGTTGGGCGAACCGGCGGCCAACACGACCAGGATCACGCCGCCGATTGCACTGGCGATCGCGCCCAGACCGTGGGTCACCGTGTTGGCGACCTCCTCGGGGTGCTGCTGTGGGTCAAGGACAAGCATCGTCGCTTCTACCTCCCTGCTGCTACGGCTGATCACAGGTGTGAGACGGGTGCAGCGTGCCGACTGGCACGCTGCATCGTTCACAGGCTCTCATTATACTTGCAAATACAGCATTTTGCAGGCAAATTGCTGCAGAAAAGAGCGCCTTCTAGCCACGCTGCTCGATATGGGCGCGCAGCAACCAGGCGGCCTTCTCGTGGCGCTCCATGAGCCCGGTGAGGAAGTCGCTGGTGCCCATGTCGTCGTACTGATCGTCGCAGGTACGTGCATCGACACGCAGATGGCGGATGATCGCCTCGTGGTCGGCGACCAGATGGGCAACCATCGCCCGATCATCGGGCAACTCACCGGGGTGCTCCGTCAGGGTGGCAAACTGCAAGAACTCGGTCATGGTACCGGGGGCATTGCCACCAACGATGCGAATGCGCTCAGCGATATCATCAATCTCATTGGCCAAAGCCTCATACTGGGTCTGGAAGAGGGCGTGCAGCGGCCCAAAGGCCATGCCGACCAGGTTCCAGTGGTAGTTGTGCAGGCGCGTGTAGAGCACATGCTCATCGGCCAGCAAGCGGCTAAGCAGCGCGATCACACCCTGGGCATTCGCTTCGCTGAGGCCGATGTTCGGCTGGAGGCTAGTCTGGCTGATGGTAGTTGAGGTAACACTCATTGCTAACGTGCTCCTTTCATCATCGGGTGGGCTGGCGCACCGCCACTGGTGCGCCAGGATCAACCGTCTTTCTGTACCGTACCAGAAAGTCGCCAAGTGGTCAATGCACTTGACAGTCTCTTATTTATCCGTTAAGGTATAATCGAACACCTGACACAGCATACCCGGGCGAAGGCTTACCCTATGACGACCGAACTGACCATGCTGATCATCGCCGTCCTGGTGGTGCTGAGCGTCATTGGGACACGCACCTCGCGGCGTTTTGGCGTGCCAGCCCTGTTGCTCTTCGTCACAATCGGTATGCTCGCCGGATCGGAGGGGCCGGGCGGGATCGCCTTTGAGGATTATAGCCTTGTCCAGACCATCGGTGTCGTCGCTCTACTTTTTATTCTCTTTTCGGGCGGGCTGGACACCGACTGGCAGGCGATCCGCCCGGTGCTCGGCCAGGGCATGGTGCTGGCCAACCTGGGCGTATTGCTGAGTGCGCTCTTGCTCGGCGGCTTTGCCATGCTGGTGCTCAAGCTGGACTGGCAGAGCGGGCTGTTACTTGGGGCAATTGTCTCCTCAACCGATGCGGCCGCCGTCTTCGCGGTGATGCGCGAGCGCGGGGTCAATTTGAAAGACAACCTTGAGCCGCTGATTGAGCTGGAGTCAGGCTCAAACGACCCGATTGCCGTCTTTCTGACCACCGGGCTGATCGGGCTGATTATGACCCCCGGGGCCTCATTGTTCAGCCTGATCCCTAGCTTTCTGCTGCAGATGCTGCTCGGCGCAGGTGGAGGCTGGCTCTTTGGACGCCTGATCGTGCTGGCGGTGAACCGCATCCGCCTGCAGCAGGAGGGGCTCTATGTCGTCTTTAGCCTTGCCCTGACCTTGCTGACCTATGCTGGCACGGCCCTGGTGGGCGGTAATGGCTTTCTGGCGGTCTATATCGCCGGGGTGATCGTAGGCAACTGTAACCTGGTGCATAAGCGCAGCATTTTGCAGTTCCACGACGGGATCGCCTGGCTGATGCAGATCGTGATGTTCCTGAGCATGGGCCTGCTGGTCTTCCCCTCGCAGCTCCTGGCGGTTGCCCCAAGCGGGCTGTTGATTGCCTTCTTCCTGGTCTTTGTAGCCCGTCCTCTAAGTGTGATTGGCTCACTGGTCTGGTTTCGACGTTCCCTGCGGGCGATGCTGATGGTGTCCTGGGCAGGCCTGCGTGGGGCCGTGCCGATTGTGCTGGCGACTTTCCCGCTCTTGGCTGGCGTGCCGGGTGCAGCGATGATCTTTAATGTGATCTTCTTCATTGTACTGGCCTCCGTACTCCTCCAGGGCATGTCGATCAGTTGGGTAGCCCAACACCTGCGACTCAACGCCGACGACCAGCCACGCATTCCGACACCTCAGACCTATGTACCCGATGTGCGCCTGAGCAGTCGTTTTATGGAGGTGATCATCCCGCCCGACTCGCTACTGGTGGGCAAGCATCTGATCGATCTGAACCTGCCACGAGGGGTGCTGGTGGTACAGATCCGGCGCAGCGACGGACCAATTGTGCCATCCGGCTCGACAGCGCTACAGGCTAACGATGACCTGCTGGTGCTGGCAACCCCCGATACCCTGCCGGCCCTCGACGTGCTCTACCGCCAGTCAGGGGCACAACTGGTGAGTGTGCTACGCCCGAACCGCGAGATGGGGATGATCGGAGTGACGAGTGACGAGTGACGAGTGACGAGAATCGTTTGCCGGCCACCCGCACCCCCGGCACCCCCGACGCACCCCATCGGGAATATTTCCGACCCTACCACCCCCGTCACATACCGGCAACCCCGGCGCGGGCGGCGGCGGCCAACAGGGCGCGGCGGGTATAGACGCCAACGATGGCCCGGCGGTAGGCTTCGCCAGCATGCATATCGCCAAGGATCTCGAGCGCGGCCCCGGCCTCGGCGCTAGCTGCGGTAATCTGGGCCGCTGAGGCCTTGCCACCGAGCATGGCCTGCTCGACGGATGTCAAGCGGGTGGCCTTCGGGCCAGCCCCAGTGAGCGCCACGCGACAGGCACGTACCCGGCCACCCTCAAGGCGCAGGTAAGCGGCCAGGCCGACAATCGCGTAGCGGCTGGCCGGGTGCGCTAGCTTGAGATAGACAGCACCTTCGCCTGCCCCAAGCGGTTTGAAGCTGACCGCAGTCATGATCTCGCCTGGTTCGAGAGCAGTGGTGAGCAGATCGACAAAGAAGTCGACGGCACTGATCGTGCGGGGGCCACCTTTGCCGACAACATGGATGTCGGCAGCGAGAGCCAGCACAACTGCCGGTATGTCGGCGGCAGGATCGGCGTGGGCCAGGGAGCCGCCCAGGGTGCCGCGATTACGTACCTGAATGTCGCCGATCAGTGCCACTGTCTCATGAAACAGAGGGGCAGCGACACGCAGGCCACGATGCTGTTCGAGACTATGCCAGGTGGCCATACTGCCGATGCGCACCGTGCCGTTGATCTGTACGCCACGCAACTCGTCCAGCCCACCAAGGTCGATCAGGGTGCTCGGCGCAGCCAGGCCCAGCTTCATAGCAGGGATCAGCGAGTGGCCGCCAGCAAGCAGGCGGGCCTCTTCGCCAAGCTCAGCAAGCAGGTCGAGGGCCACTTGCAGGCTCGTGGGCGCATAGTAGGCGAAAGAAGTACTGATCATGCGCTTTCCTGCTCAGCCTGCGGCGGCGGAGTCCGCACAGCGGCATAGCGCACAGCACGAATAATATTCTCGTAGCCAGTGCAACGACAGAGGTTACCCTCGAGCCCATGGCGGATCTGCTCATCGCTTGGCTGCGGCTGCCGCCGCAATAAGTCGGCGGCAGCCATAATCATGCCGGGGGTGCAGAAGCCACACTGCAGGCCGTGTTCAGCCCAGAAGCCCTCCTGGAGCGGGTGCAGCTGATCGCCCTGGGCCAGGCCCTCAATCGTCGTCACCTCGGCACCGTCACACTGTACGGCAAGGATGGTGCAGGACTTGACGCTCTGGCCGTTCAGATGCACCACGCATGCACCGCACTGGCTGGTATCACAGCCGACATGCGTCCCGGTCAGGTGCAGTTGTTCACGCAGAAAATGCACCAGCAAGGTGCGTGGTTCGACCTCAGCGCTCTGGCGCCTGCCGTTGACGGTAAGCGTAATATAGGCCACAGGAGCTCTTCTCCTCTGCATCAGGGGTGCGCTGGGCGTCGATTACCGAACAGGTAACCCAGCAAAAAGGCGACAATCAGCCAGGGCAACCAGGGATTCTGTTTGAAAAAATCTTCGAGTGTGCCCCGCACGAGTGTGGCTTCAGAGAGGCCCTGGCCAGCTGGGACGCTGATGCTACGACGAATGGGAGGGGCTGCGGGTGGAATAACGCCGTTCGATGCAGGGTCGAGTGGTGCAACCGGGCTAGCGGATGACGCAGAGGCCACCGGCGCTGCCAGTGCAGGGTTGGCGATTGACACAGGGGGCACGTCTGCTGCAACACCAGCGGTAGGCGGTACCGATGGTGGATGGGACAACTCAGCCGCGACAGCCGCCTGGACTTCAGCGGTATGCACGGCCGCATGGGCAAAACGGCGCTCGGCGATCTGCTGGGCCAGCGCTTTGAGACTCTGGTTGATCAAGGTGCGGGCAGCACCTTCGATCAGGCGCTGGCCAACATTGGCGATCGTGCCGCCCACCTGGGCCTCGCCACCATAGTCGAGAATTGTATGCGCCCCATCGGTGCGCAGGCGGATCGTGCCAGCACCCTTCAGAAAGCCGTTGGAGCCTTTGCCATCAACATGCAGTTCGTACGACTCGGGCGGCAGCAAATTGTCGATCCGTACCCGCCCGCCGTAGACGCCGCGTACCGCCTGCAGGCCGACCTTGAGTGTACTCTCGTATTCGTAATCGCTGATCTGATCGAGGCGCTGACAGCCGGGGATCGTGCGCGCCAGTACCTCAGGGCTGTTCAGGGCCGCCCAGACCTCTTCGCGAGTGGCCTCAAAGGTGTAGGTACCGGCGATCTTCACCGCTCTGTCCTTTCTGGGTTGCAAAGGCAACAGACCGCAGCATTATACCATTTCAGCTTGCCGCTTTTGGACTTTGGCTTACCGTACCATCATACGCCATGCATTTGTCGCTGGAAGCGGCGTCTCCTGGTGATTCCCTTTAGCTCTGATAAACACATCCCTCTTCGACACGCAGGCGGGTGATCGCGGCGAGGAAGTCGGCCCCGAAGTCGGCCAGGTCGGTGGCCGAAAGGAGGGTTTGCTGGCCGGGGCGGCGGATAGCTTCGAGCAGGTGCGTCCGGCGCTGCGCATCAAGCTCGCTCAGCATATCGTCGAGCAGCAGGACGGGCGTATCACCGGCGCGCTGGCGCATAAACTCGGCCTCACCCAGCTTGAGGGCCAGGGCGACACTGCGCTGCTGCCCGCGTGAGCCATAACGGCCCTGGTTGATTTTGCCAACAGTGAAGCTGAGGTCGTCACGGTGGGGGCCAAGCATCGTCTGTCCACGGGCCAACTCATCGCGGCGCTGTTCGCGCAGGCTCTGGCTCAGGCGAGCCGCCAGACTCCCCGCATCACGCAACTCGCCCAGATCGAAGCTGGGTTGGTAGGCAATTGCCAGGGGCTCCGGGCCACCACTGATCGCCTGAAAGAGCGGGCCAACAATCGCCGCCAGCTCGTTGACCGCCCGCAGCCGCTCGGCCAGCAGGTAGCCACCCGCCGCCGCCAACTCCTGATCCCAGTAGGCCAATTCATCATCGACGGCCCGTACAGGACGACGGCGCTCACGCCAGGCGCGCAGCAGGCTGTTGCGCTGCTGGGCGATCTTCTGGTAATAAGCCAAGGTGCGCACATAGTGCGGATCAAGCTGCGAGAGGGTGATGTCGAGATAGCGACGGCGCTCAGCCGGTGGCCCATCAACCAGAGTCAGATCGGCGGGGGTGAAGAGCACCACCCGTAGCTGGCCCACTAGATCGATCGCCCGGGCCGGACGGCGGTCGATCCGTACCAGCTTGCTCGAATTGTTGGTCAACTGGCCTTCTTCGTCGGTGCGCCGCTGCACAATCACCTCAAGGCGCACCTTGCCGTTGCGCCGGTGAACCTCGGCGGCGACCCGGGCAAAGGGCGAGACCCCCGCCTCGCCCTCGGCCTCCCAGCGCACGAGATCGCGATCAGCGCTGACCCGCGGCGAGCGGGTGGTGGCCAGATAGAAGAGCGCTTCGAGCAGGCTGGTCTTACCGGCGGCGTTGGGCCCGTAGAGCAGGCTAATTTCAGGGGCAAGCTGCAGATCGAGACGCTGGTAGTTGCGAAAGTCACGCAGGGCCAGTTGAGTGACGTACATAGCCCCTACGCAAGCTGCAGCGCCCGCAGGGCGGCGAGGTCGGCGCAGCCACTACAGAACATAGCCACGCGCAACTCGCTGATCCATCCCTCCAGGCTCTCGATCACCACCTCGGCACCACGCTCAGCAATCGCCGCGGCCAGTGTAGGCCGGGCCGTGCCGGCCAGGTCGGCCCCAAGCGCAATCGCCTTGGCCACATCGACGCCGCTGCGCACCCCGCCCGATCCGATGATCGTCACTTCGGGCAGGGCGGCGCGCACCTGGCGAATCGCCTCGGTGGTGGGAATACCCCAATCGGCGAAGGCCGCCGCGACCCGCCGGCCCCGCTCGGTGTTCTGGCGAAACCGCTCGACTTCGCTCCAACTGGTACCGCCAGCTCCGGCGACGTCGATCACCCGCACCCCACATGCGTAGAGCCGGCGGGCGTCGTGGCCACTGATGCCGTTGCCAACCTCTTTGGCTACCACGGGCACTTCAAGCGCACGGCAGAGTTCTTCGATGCGGGCGAGCAGGCCCTTAAAGTTGGTATTACCCTCGGGCTGAACCGCCTCTTGCAACGGATTAAGATGCAGAATAAGTGCATCCGCCTCGATCATCTCAACGGCGCGCCGGCACTGGTCAACCCCGAAGCCATAGTTAAGCTGGACAGCCCCGATATTGGCCAGCAGGGGGATGTTGGGGGCGATCTTGCGCACCTGGTAGGTCGAGGCAAGCCGCGTATCCATCACCGCGGCGCGCTGTGAGCCCACGCCCATCGGGAGACCAAGCTGCTCGGCGGCTTCGGCAAGGGCCAGATTGATCCGTTCGGCAATCCCGGCCCCGCCGGTCATCGAACTGATTAGCAGAGGCGCGTTGATTGACTTGCCCAGGAAGCTTAGGCGCGTATCGACAGCGTTAAGATCGATCTCGGGCAGGGCCGTATGGGGCAGCCGGTAGGCAGCAAAGCCGGTCACCACGCCTTTGGCAGCGACATCCTCACCCAGCACAATGCGGATGTGATCAACCTTGCGCCCCTCGGTCTGACTCTCATCGGGCATGGCTTCCCCTTTGCGTACCGGGCATTCTGATGCCCTATTTGCCGATCATACCAGCAAAGCGAGGGAGCGTCAAACCTGGCATCAATCAGGATGGTGAAGGCTTGTCTTTGAGAATCGTCTCGCCCTTGGTGAACCAGGAGATACCGAAGGCGATGATGGCGGTGGATTCGAGCCAGAAGATCGGGGTCAGCTGTTTGAGCGGCAGCGCTGCTGGTAGCAGAGCGATCAGGCCGATCAGCGCGATGCAGATCAGGATGGTGTAGCCGCAGGTGGCATAGATCTGGTTGCGCTGGTGTTTCTCAAGCGTAGGCTGCTGCTGATCACTCTGCCTGAAGAGCACCAGGCTGAAGTAAGCCAGGCAGAGGAAGAGGATTGCCGCCGAGCCAAGGTGAAGTGCGCCGATCAGCCGATCACGCTCAGTCGCACCGACATCGGGTGTAGTTGGGAAGAGGGCTACCCCGATCGCGGCCAGGCCGGCCAGGTTGCCTGTCAGATCGTCACGCCGGTCGTAACCTCGATACGACCAGAGAAAGACGGCGATTGCGCAGAGACTGCCGACAAAAACATCGCGCATGGCGGTATAGTAGTAGCTGCTGAGCGAGCTTTGCAGGCCAGGGCCTTCAAGGAGCAGTTTGCCCAGGGCCAGCACAAACGGCAGAGCCATGCCGATCAGACCGACAGCCCGGCGTAACACCAGGTAGGAGATGAGCAGCGAACCGGTCGGGTCGGGAGGATTGCTTTGCATAAGGTTGCCTTATCTACTACAGATCAGCATATAAAATAACACCTTTTCCACCAGAGTGGTTCGTTCGGAGTACGCCAGGGAGGCATGTATGACCTGGGATCAGGGGCTTCATCGCAAGGTAGCCACGCTCGACGCCGAGCCGGACGCTGCGCCAATGCGTGAATTGACCTATCTTGAAGCGATCCGCGATGGCCTGCGTTTTGCTTTGCAGCACGACCCGCGCGTCTTGCTGATGGGCGAGGATATTGGCGTCTATGGGGGCGCTTTTAAGGTGACTCAGGGCCTGATCGAGGAGTTCGGTGAGGCGCGGGTGATCGATACGCCCATGGCCGAGCTGGCGCTGATCTACGCGGCAATTGGCATGAGCTTCGAAGGGCTACGCCCGGTGGTCGAGATGCAGTTCGCTGATTTTATCTCAACTGGCTTTGATGCGATCGTGCAATTTGCGGCGACGAATCACTACCGTTGGGGCCAGCCCGTGCCGATCACCATTCGCGCCCCCGGGGCGGGCGGGCTGCGGGCCGGGCCCTTCCACTCGCAGAGCAACGAGGCCTGGTTTGTACATACCCCCGGCCTCAAGGTGGTCGCCCCGGCTACCCCCGCCGACGCCCGCGGCCTGCTGCTCAGCGCCATCCGCGACCCTAACCCGGTCATCTACTATGAGACGAAGTATCTCTACCGCTCGCTGAAGGGGCCGGTGCCCGAGGGTGATCTGCTGGTGCCGATTGGCGAGGCGGCCCTGCGGCGGAGCGGCGAGGAGCTGGTGATCATCACCTATGGGGCCATGGTCCACGAGGCCCTGGCCGTCGCCGAAGCCCTGGAACACGAGGGCCACAGCCTTGCGGTGCTTGACCTGCGCACCCTGAAGCCCCTTGATGAGCAGGCAGTGCTGGCGTGCGTGCGTGGTACGGGCAAGGTGCTGGTGCTGCACGAGGCCAACCGCACCTGTGGTGTCGGTGCCGAGGTGGCCGCATTGATCGCCGAGCAGGCCTTCGAGCACCTTGATGCACCGGTCGCCCGCGTGGCCGGCCCGGATACGCCCGTACCCTACAGTCCCACCCTCGAAGCGGCCCACCGCCCCTCGACGGAGCGCATCATGGCGGCTGTGCGAACCTTGCTGGCCTATTGAGTCGGCTATGGCTAGCTACCTGCTCACCAACATCGTCAGGCGTTACGGGGCACGCACCGTGCTGCATATCGAGCGGCTCGCCGTGACTGCCGGGCGCACCCTGGCCCTGCTCGGGCCGAGCGGGGCCGGTAAATCAACCCTCCTGCGCCTGCTCAACCTGCTTGAGGCCCCCGATGCGGGACAGATTAGCTACGACGGACGGCCTCTACTGTCGGGCGAGGCACCTCTGCACCTGGTACGCGAGATCACCACCGTCTTCCAGCGCCCGCTGCTGCTTGATACAAGCGTATGGAAGAATGTGGCCTTCGGTCTACACCTGCGCAGGCGGCGTGACCCGCAGGCCGTTGAGGCAGCCCTGGCCCAGGTGGGGCTGAGCCACCTGGCCAGAGCCTCGGCGCGCACCCTCTCGGGCGGCGAGATGCAGCGGGTGGCCCTGGCGCGGGCACTGGTGATCGCACCACGGGTGCTGCTGCTCGACGAGCCTACCGCCAACCTCGACCCGGCCAACGTCGCTACGATTGAAGCCGTCGTTCAAGGCATGGCCCGGCGCGGCACCACTGTCGTGATCGTCACCCACAACCTCTTCCAGGCCCGGCGCCTGGCCGATGACGTGGCCTTGCTGATCGACGGAGTACTGGTCGAAGCGGGCCAGGCGGCAGAGGTACTTGAACACCCCCACGATCCGCGCACTGCCGCCTTTCTTGAAGGGCGGATGATTTATTAACGAGAGCCTGGCGCTGGCTGCAACAGGCTCAGCCAACCTGGCACGCTTTCTTCATCCCCAATCCTGATTATGGGCGCGCCAGGCGCCCCTGCAGCAGCAGGGCGGCGGCGTTGATCACAAAGGTGATCGACAGCAACACCAGAGCCAGGGCCAGGGCCAGGTCAAAGGCTCCCTTACGGGTCTCAAGCACAATCGCCGTCGTCAGCACGCGAGTCGAGCCAGCAATGTTGCCGCCGACCAGCATAACCGCGCCCACCTCGGAGATGATCGCGCCAAAGCCAGCGATCAACGCCACCAGCACCCCGATGCGCGCCTCCCAGAGCAGCGCCCGGGTGATCTGGCCAGCACCCGCGCCCAGAGCGCGCAGCTGCAGGCGCAGGGCCGGGTCAATCCCCTGGATCGCCGCCATGGTCAGCCCGGCGATCACCGGCAAGCTAATGATCGTCTGGGCCATAATCATGGCCCTGGGCGTAAAGAGCCAGCCCAGCCAGCCCAGCGGGCCGCTTCGCGAGAGTAGCAGGTAGACGCAGAGGCCGACGACGACTGGCGGCAGACCCATACCAGTGTAGACCAGAGCGACGAGTAGCCGGTGGCCCCAGAAGCGCTGCAGGGCGAGCAGCGCTCCCAGGGGCAGGCCAGCCAGGGCACTCAGCAGCAGGGCAAAGCCCGAAACATAGAGCGAGAGCTTGACGATTTCCCAGGTGGCGCTGTCACCACCGAAGAGGCGCACAAAGCCCTCGCCCAGCCCGCTTAACAGATCGTTCATTGCGTGGGCACGGCCAGGGGGTAGAAGAGCGGCTGGCCGTAGGTGTCACGCCCGAACTCGCCAATCATCGCCTGTGTCGCCGGGCTGGTCAGCCAGGCGGCAAACTGCTCGGCCAACTCGGCCTGAATGCCGGTATGGTTGGCAGGGTTGACCGGAATGACGCCGTAGGGATTATAGAGCGCTTTATCAGGGTTCTCGTCGATCGTCGCCCCGCCAAAGAGGATCTGCAGGTTGGGCAGGTTGGCCTGGGTCGCCAGCCAGGTAGCCCGATCGGTGAGCGTATAGGCCCCCAGCTCGTTAGCGGTGATCAAGGTCTCACCCATACCCTGACCAAGTTCTTTGTACCAGGCCAGATCACTCGTCGGCGTGATACCCGCACTCGCCCAGATGCTCAACTCTTTATTATACGTGCCGCTCTCATCGCCGCGTGAAGCGAAAGGGGCCTCGGCGGCGGCAAGCGCGGCGAAGGCTGCCGCAGCGCTGGTCGTTTCACCAAGCGCGGCAGGGTCGTCGGACGGCCCAACGATCACGAAGTCGTTGTACATCACATCACGCCGGTTAATCCCATTGCCAGCAGCAACAAAGGCATCCTCGCTTTTGCGGGCATGCACCAGAACAACATCAGCATCACCATTTTCACCCAGAGCCAGCGCCTGGCCCGTACCGACCGCCACTACCTCCACCTTGACCCCATACTCCGCCTCAAACGCGGGCAGGATCGCGTCGAGCAGGCCTGAATCGGCCGTCGAGGTAGTGGTCGCCAGGCGGAGCACGACAGGAGCGGCAGTGGCCTGCGTGGCTGCGGGCGTAGCGCTGGGCTCTGGCACAGCAGTTGGATCAGGCGTGGCTGCGGGCGCAGGCGAAGCAACCATTTCCGACGTGGCCGTGGGCGGAGTGGGCGGCGTTTGGGCCGTCGGTGCAGCTCCACAGGCAACTAGAACGAGCAGGGCGGCGAACATGGTGAGCAAACGATGCAGCATACATTCCTCCAGGGGCCTCAATCAAAGCGTACGCATCCAGGCGGTATAGGTCGCATCATAGCCGCCGAGGGCCTCAATGGCCCTGCGGAAGGCGGGCGCAGCCAGGCCCTCGATCAGCGGGCCAAACCAGGCTGCCTCGTGCGCAGCCTCCGGCAAGACCAGGTCGTAGCGCTCGCGCAAGAGGGGCACAAAGTCGAGGCCGAGCGCCCCGGCGGCGGCGGCCACTCCCAGGCCGACATCGGCGCTGCCGCCAGCAACGGCAGCCGCAACGGCCAGGTGCGTACCGAGCTCACGCTCGTAGCCGGGAAGCGCCTGACCGTCCAGGCCATTCTCGAGCAGCAGGCGGTCAAGTAAGATACGCGTTCCAGAGCCCCGTTGGCGATTGGCCAGGCGCACCCCATGCCGGGCCAGGTCGCCCACCCCCCGCAGGCCAAGCGGATTGCCGCGCCGCACCAGCAGGCCCTGGGAACGTTCAGCGAGGGTAAGCAAGAGCAGGGGCTGACCCGGCAGCGCACGCATGGCTGCGTCGTGGTTATAGCCACGCCCATCATCGTCGCGCAGGTGCACACCAGCCAGGTGGGCCTGTGCGCCAGCCAGGGCTTGCAGGCCAGCAGCGCTACCGTTGAGCGTCAACTCAATCTGGAGTCCGCGCTCACGCAACCCCCGCGCCAGCAGATCAAGCGCAAAATCGTGGCTACCAGCAATGCGCAGGGTAATATCGTCAGGCAGGGCGACCGGGTGATGCTCATCTGGCATACGCGCACACACCAGCGTCCCACGGCGAGCGTGCGCCTCAACCAGGCCGCGCCGGGCGAGCAACTGGTAGGCCCGGTTGACCGTGTTCACATCAAGGCCACGCTCAGCGGCCATAACACGCACCGTCGGCAGGCGCTCGCCAGGGCGCCACTCACCCCGGCTGATCGCCTCCGCCAGCTCGGCGGCCAACTGGATATAGAGTGGGCGTGGTGTCTCATGCAAGCTGTACCTCTGTCACACTTATCTACGGACAAAGCAGGCATAGTGTACGCGCAAGTAGACCGCTGTGCAAGGGGGATCGGTGAGGCATAAACGACCATGGTATACTCGTCACGCTATGCTCAGCCAGAACCGCCTGCGCCTGCCTGCGCTGCTTTTACTGACCCTGCTGCTGCTGATCACCTTCGGGGCGATCGTCTGGGGCGATAATGCGGCGCACCGCGGGATCACCTTCACACCGCTGCCGCCACCGATTTCCGGCGGTAGCGGGCCAACCCTTGCGGTCAATTTCTACAACCTGCACCTTGAGCCGGACCCGGCAGCCGTGCGGCGTTCGTTTGAACTGGCCAGGGCGATGGGCGCACGCTACGGGCGTATGCAGGTGCCCTGGGAGGATCTCGAGATCCACGCCCGCGGCGATTTTGAAGATCGGCGCAACCTGGCCACGGTTGGCGCAGTCTCGGCATGGGCGAAGTATGATCAGATTGCCGCCGAGGCGAATAGCGCTGGAATCGAGCTGATCTGGCGTCTCGACCGCCCGCCAGCCTGGGCCCGTGTGCAGGCCAACGCAACCCCCGTTTTCCAGGCCGGCCTGGCCCGCGACGGCAACTCGACCGGGCCGCCCGACAATTTTGCTGATTATGGGGCCTTTGTCAGCACCGTGGTTGAACGCTACGATGGCGATGGTGTCGCCGATGCCCCCACCAGCCCGACAGTCAGCCATTTTCAGCTCTGGAACGAGCCAAACCTGCGCAATGAGTGGGGCTGGGAAGATCCGCGCCCCGAAGATTTTGCGGCCTTGCTGCGGATTGGGGCCGAGGCGGCCCGTGCGGCCAACCCTGAGGCAGTCATCCTCTTCCCTGGGCTTGCTCCCACCGACGGCCTCGACCCCCGCGCCCCGATGACCGAACTGGCCTACCTCGACCGGGTCTACCGCGCCGGTGGGGCAGCCTACTTCGATGTGCTCGCCGCGCAGGCCTATGGCCTGGGCCAGCCCCCCAGCGAACACCGCTACGTCTTTCTACGCAACCGCGCCAACTGGAACTGGAGTCGCCCTGTCGATACACGCAACGATGTGGGCCGGGTTGTGCTGTTGCGTGAAGTGATGCTGGCCCATGGCGATACAGCAACGCCGGTCTGGGTTACTGAGTTTGGCTGGAACAGCGCCCCGGCCAGCCTGCCGCCTGAACGCCGCCTGACCTGGGGCGCGCCGGTCAGCGAGACAACCAAGGGCGACTATCTTGTGGGCCAGCTGCTCCGCGCCCGCGACGAGTGGCCCTGGATGGGCGTGATGAGTATCTGGATGCTGCGCTACGGTGGCTACGCCGAGCCCGACCCGAACGATCCGACGCCTTACTTTGCCCTGATCAGCCGTGACTGGGAGCTGTTGCCAGCCTACCACGCCCTGCGCGAGTTCAGTGCCGCGCCAGTGGTTGCCGGGGTCGGAGCACACCTGTGGACGCACCCCGCAGTTGAGCCGATCAGTGGGGGCTGGCGCCTCCGCTTCAGTGGCACACGCCTGCTCATACCCGCCGGCCCGACGGCGGCGGCTGGCCCCTTTGAGGCCCGGCTGGACGGCAGCCCGCTGAATCTGGTACGTAGCGAGGATGGCGATCAGCAGGCCCTGGCTACCCCGGAGTTGCCTGATGGGGTGCATACGCTAGAGTTGTATGGCGACCAAGCCCCCGATCTGTTGCTGGTTGAGCGGGCACGTCCGTGGGGCTTGCTCTGGGATTACGGGCCGCTGGCGCTACTTGCGGCCCTGGCCCTGGGCGGTGCCGCAACGCTGATCACGCTCTTCCCGGCCCTTGAGCGGGTGCGCCGTGGGCCGCTGCTCAAGCGTCTGCCGCCAGCCCTGCCGATGTTGCTGGCTATGCTCTTCAGCATCGCCCTGGCCTACCGCGCCTCGCCGCAGCTCCCGCTGACCCTGAGTGGGCTGGCGCTCTTTGGTGGGCTGGCCCTGGTTCGCCCCGACCTGGCCCTGCTCTTTACACCGCTAACCGTGCCGCTCTATTTCATCCCCAAAGCGATCTTCGATACCCGCTTCGGCCTGCGTGAGCAGGGCCTTGCCCTGCCGCTGCACGAACTGCTGCTGCTGATCGCCCTGGCGGCAACGGCGCTGCGCCTGGGCTGGGAACTGCTCCGCACAGGGCTGAGGCAAGCGCTACACCGGGCAGCAGCGGCCCTGACTCGACCTGGCCTCTGGCGGGCGGTGCTACGCTCACCGGAGGCCCTCTTTGTGCTCGCGGCCCTCTGGGGCGTGCTGATCGCCGATGCACGTGGCCCGGCCCTGCGAGAGCTGCGCTGGCTCGTGCTTGAGCCGCTGCTCTTCATCGGCGCAGCGACTCTGATGCAGCGGCGCTGGCTGAGCGAGGGCCGGGGCGACTACTGGCTGCTGGTGGTACAGTTCTGGCTAAGTGGGGCCGCCGTGGCCGGGCTGGTCGGCACCCTCCAGTTGCTAGGCCTCAACCTGGCCCCCCTCTTCGGCACGAAGGTCGGCTTCAGTGAGGATAGTGTGCTGGTTGAGGGAGTACGACGGGCCGCGAGCCTCTACGGTCACCCCAACAACCTGGGCCTGGCGATGGGCCGCGCCTGGCCGGTGGCCGCCGCGCTGGCCCATTGGGCCTTCTGGAGCGCAGCGGATCGCCGGGCGGGCCTGGGCCGGGCCTGGCCCTATCTGCTGGCCACCCTCCTGAGCCTGGCGGGCCTGCTGGCCTCCTTCTCACGCGGGGCCTACCTTGGAGCCCTGGTTGCCGCCGGGGTGCTTGGCCTGACCCTATTGCCAACAGCGATCCGGCGCAGCCAGCGTACCCTGGTTGGCCTGGGCGTTCTGGCCGGGCTGGCCCTGCTCGGCCTGGTGCTACTGGCAGCCCTCGACATCGAGCGGCTGAATCCCTTTGGAGCCAGCAGCGGGGTGCGCCTGGCAACCTGGGCCTCAGCCCTGGCCATGCTGCGTGATCACCCGCTGGGCATCGGGCTCGACCAGTTTGGGCGGCTCTACCCGGACTACATCCGCCCCGATCTGGCCGGGACGAACGAGATCAATACGGCCCATCCCCACAACCTGCTGCTCGACCTGGCCCTGCGTATGGGGCCACCTGGCCTGCTGGCCTGCGCCTGGTTGCTGATTCGGCTCTTTGGCGATGCACGCCGGGCGATCAGCCAGGGGGGAGAGGGCCTGCGCGGTGCCGCCCTCGGCCCGGCCCTGCTCGCCGGGGTCGCCGCCGCCATGGCCGCAGCACTCACCCACGGCCTGGTAGACCAGTTCTACTTCTGGCCCGACCTGGCCCTGGCCTTCTGGCTCTTCAGCGCCCTCGGACGCGCCTGGAGGGTATCCCCACTGATACTGAATCCTATGAAGACGTGAGGGATTTATGTCAACTGCAATCATAAGTGCAGATCTGCCCACCTTGATCGCCGAGGCCACTGTTGCGGGCACCGAGTTTACCCGCCGCTTCGCTGGCCTGAGTGAAGCTCAGCTGAACTGGCGACCCAACCCCGAAGAGTGGAGCATCGGCTTCTGCGTTGAGCATGTGATCATCGTCAATACGAGCTACTTCGCAACGATTGAGCAGATCCTTGCAGGCATCAGGCAGCCGGCTCTCTGGGAGCGTGTGCCGCTGCTGCCGGGGCTGTTTGGCCCGATGCTCATCCGCGCTTTGGAACCTGGGGCGAGCCGGCGCGTTGAGGCACCAAGAGTCTTCCTACCGGGTACAACCGCTGTTCCCGGCGATGTGATGAATCGCTTCGCCGCACAGCAGCACGAGCTGGTTGCGCTGATGGATCGCTGCCGCACCCTGGAGCCCAGCCGGATCATTATCAGCTCACCCGCCGCATGGTTTATCACCTACAGCCTGCTTGACGCCTTCCGCATTATTGTCGTGCATCTGCAACACCACCTGCACCAGACCTCCGCCCTCCTCGCCTTGGCCGAGTTCCCTGGCCCAGCACCGGTAGATAGCGAGCACACTCCATGAGGCGGGCTGCTCCGGGCGTGGATCGCGCAAGACGTTACGCCGCGCACTCCGTGATCCATTCTCATCGAAGGGGCGAACACCCTTCGTTACGCGCTTCGTGCTACTCAGGGTATGACGCCACAGCTCAGCTTTCCTTCCTCCACCTGCCATGATAAAATCAGGTGCCACGCGATAACCTAAGCCCTGAGCACCGAAACCTATGCCCTTCTATCGAGACATGGAACTGATCTGCCGCAGCTGCGGGGAGAAGTTTATCTTCACCGCTGGCGAGCAGGAGTTCTACGCCGACAAAGGCTTTCTCAACGAGCCGACGCGCTGCCCGCGCTGTCGGACACGTCGTGATGATCCGCCGCGCCAGCGTGAGGCAGCACCGCCCATGCGCCGTCAAGCCGAACGCCGCGACAACTAGCAGCAGTGAGATAAGACACAGCGCGTGCGATGATGAAACCTTGTTTCGTTTCCATCGGCGCAGGGATTTTTATGATGGCGATCACGAGCATCCCTATGGTTCAGATCGGGCTGGGCGGTGTGGGCCGTGAGCTAGTGCGCCAGGTGCTGGCAACCCGTGAGCCAGTAGCTCAGCGTTACGGGCTGCGCCTGGACTATTTCGCCCTGGCTGATAGCAGTGGCATGCGGGCGAGCAGCAAGCCGCTTGCTGATGATGAGCTTGCCACGCTGCTGGCAGCCAAGCAGGCGGGCGGCGCACTGGTCAGCCCGGTAACGGGCGGCACACCTATGCGTTGGGAGGCCCTGGCCCTGCGTGATCCGGCGATCATTGTCGATCTGAGTGCCGCTGAGGGCCATGAGCAGGCCCTGGCAAATCGGATCAACGGTGGCGACCGGGTGGTGTTAGCCAATAAAAAGCCTCTGGCGGCGACAATGGACGCGTTTAAGGCCCTCACTGCCCATGGTGCCACACGCTACGAGGCGACAGTCGGGGCGGGGCTGCCGGTGATCGTCACGCTGCAGGGCCTCCTCGCCAGTGGCGACCGGGTAACCCGGATCGAGGCGGCAATGAGCGGCACCCTGGGCTACCTGTGCAGTGAATTGGAAGCCGGACAGCCTCTTTCCAGGGCGCTACGGGCTGCCCATGCGATGGGCTATACTGAACCTGACCCGCGCGACGACCTGAGTGGGGCCGATGTGGCGCGCAAAGCCCTGATTCTGGCCCGTACCTGTGGCCTGAAATGGGATCTATCCGCCATCCCCGCTGAACCATGGTTCCCACCCGTGCTGGCCACAGTGAGCCGCGAGGAGTTCCTGGCCCGCGCCGAGGAACTAGACGAAGCCTTCGCGGCCCGGGTTGAGCAGGCCCGGGCCACGGGTGGAGCCCTACGTTATGTCGCAACCATCACCCCTGAAGGGGCCAGCGTTGGGCTGCGTAACGTGCCAGGCGATCACCCTCTGGCAACACTGCGCGG
Source organism: uncultured Chloroflexaceae bacterium (assembly GCA_964592425.1). GTDB lineage: Bacteria > Chloroflexota > Chloroflexia > Chloroflexales > Chloroflexaceae > Viridilinea. Next base: position 30,918 of record CAZQCG010000014.1, on the reverse strand, counting down.
CCCGGATAACCTCTTCAGCTTCACCACTATCCGTTACGCAGAACGGCCACTGGTAGTGCGCGGCCCCGGAGCTGGCCAGGCGGTCACTGCTGCCGGGGTCTTCACCGATCTGATCGCCACGGCGCGTGAATTGGCCGGTAGGTAAAGTCAGATCAGGCGACGGTGACGGAAGAAGAGAAAGAGTCCAACGCCGATCAACCCCATCACGATCACCACACTGGGCAGGGCCCAGGGATGATCAGCACCGGGGATAGAGACGTTCATCCCGAGCAGGCCGGTGATCAGGGTCATTGGGCCGAGGATGACGGTGATCAGCGTGAACAGCTTCATGTCCTGGTTGATCCGGTTGGACATGACATTAAAGAGGGTTGAATCGAGGCCCTCAATGATCTCTTTCTGCTCTTCGAGCATGTCCCAGATCCGGTTGAGCCCATCGACCAGGTCGCCGAAATATTGCTCTTCATCAAGGTGCAGAAAGTCGCGCTCTTTGCCAGCCAGCAGGCGCACAACAGGGATGTTCGGCTTGATGATCCGGCGCAGGGCGATGATGTCGCGCCTGAGATACGAGAGATCTTCGACCACGCGCTGGCCGTCGCGCTTGAACATAGCCTCTTCAACCAGATCAAGTTTCTCATCAAGGCGGTAGAGCATCGGGAAGCAGTAGTTGATCAGCGACTCGACAAGGCGGTAGAGCAGAAAGCCCGGCCCACGCCCGAGCAGCAATTCGCTGCCGCGCTCATCACCGGCCGTCTGGGCAAGTCGGCGCATCGGGCGCAGCCGCCCGTCGTGAAAGGTGATCACAAAGCCGGATCCGACAAAGACATCTACTTCGCTGATCACCGAGAGCCGCTCAACCTCGTCGAAGAACGGAAAGTGCAACACAAGAAAGACATAGCCTTCCTCGTCGTTGTCGTCGATCTTGGGACGCTGGTTGCGCGACAGTACGTCTTCGATATGCAGCGGGTGAAACTCGTAGTGTTCGCCGAGGGCAAAGACCTCATCACGGGTAGGGTACATCACATCCACCCAGGTCAGGTCGCCCTCGACAAAATGCTTGCGCATTGCTGCCGGGGCAACACTCTGCCCAACCGGGCGTTGCGGCTGCGTATTGTCTGAGGAACGCTTGAGCATTATGCACCTCTAATCCTGCGTGCCAGGATTATACCATTTGCACCTTAGACACAATCCTTTGCAAATAGGGGCAAGCGCAGATCGATCAAGGCCGATCAGACGCAGAAGCTTTGCGGCTTTGCGGCTTTGCGTGAGCTTATCTGAAAGGTATTGACCTTAGACAAGGTTTCGGGCTGGTTTACAGTTCAGCGTCACTCGCCGCGTACTGATGCGCTCGGGCTATTTTCTATTTGCTATCTCCTAAATCCTGCTCTTAGCCAAGGCTCATAGCGATGGGCCGTCTGGGCTGCTGCGCCTAAAGGCAAGCATCCGTGAACATAGCCTGGGTGCGCAGGCTTCTGGCCCACACGCAAACCAGCAGATGCGACCGAGGCTCTCGCATCAAGCTGGCATGGCTGATTCTCAAAGTTGGGACAGCGAGGCGCGCAGATATGCGAAGGTATCCGCCTGGGAGCAACTATGCCCAAGCGGATGCAAGATCTGCCAGAGGAATATGTGATCAGCCGCAGGAACCTTGCTGCGGCTATTGGTGCGCGGGTACGCCTGCGACGCGAGGGGTTGACCCTGACCCAGGATCAACTGCGTGCACGTATGGAGTTGGTGCAGGTCTTTGTGAGCCGCGCACATTTCAGCCGCGTCGAGAATGGCGAAGCCCTGCTTAACGCGGCTGAAATTATCGCTCTGAGTAAGGTGCTGGCCGTCTCGTACCAGTGGCTGCTCGATGGCAATGAGACAGCCTGAGGCTGACGTCAACCGACGGGGTTGCTTAAGCGGCCTACCCGTTCCAACTCGAGCTCGACGTCGTCGCCGGGGCTGAGCCAACGATCCAGCTCGACCCCGCAGCAGCCGGGGATGGTGCCGGTGGCCAGCAACTCGCCAGGTTGTAGCTGCTCACCCAGGGCAGCATAGGCAACCATGGCGGCCAGGTCGTGCTGCATACCCGCCGTCGTGCCTTCACCCCAGATCTCACCATTGACCCGCACGCGGGCCGCCAGGCTGTTCACATAGGGCAGGATTTCGTCGGGGGTAACAACCTCGCTGCCCATGCTGGTGGCAAAGTGTTTGGCTTTGACTGGCCCGAACTGGGCTTCGGTCATCTCGGGGATCTGCACGTCGCGAGCGCTCCAGTCGTTGACCAGTACAAAGCCGCCAATGGCCGCGAGAGCTGCGGCGGGGTCGGGGCTGGCGATGGGGTGGGCGATGATCACGCCCAATTCCAGCTCGTAGTCGAGGGCCTGGGTATAGGCTGGCCAGGCAATAGCAGCTCCATCGGGTCGGAAGCTCAGGTGGTTGCCCATGTAATAGATCGGGCGTTTGTACCAGAGCGGGCGGGGTTGGAGTTGGGACGGCACCGCGCCAAGGCGGGCCTCTTCGGCGGCGATGGTGGCATAGAGCTGCGGGGCAAAGCGGCGGTAAAGCCCGCGGGTAGCCTCGATGACGTGACGCTCCCAGAGCATAAAGTCACGGAATGAGCGCGGGGCAAAGGGCAGCATAGCCTCGTCAGCCACCAGGGCAGCCAACTCGGTGTGGCGGGGCGCGGTAGCCTCCAACGCCGCAGTGAGCCTGGCCTGGAGAGCAGGCCCGCCGCTCAGACAGGCAACCAGGTCGTCGCCGATACCGACCAGGGTGGAGTCGGACGATGTGGCGAGCACTGGAACCAGGGGCAGCCAGTTGCCAGCATGCAGGATAGCGGTTGAGGTTGTGCCATCGGTCAGGCGCACACGTTTCAGGCGCATCGCGAAGCTCCTTCACAGACTACTCAGGCGGGCAGGATGGCGACGGCCCGGCAGGGGCCAGCGCTGCCGCCCTGGATCTTGAGTGGGAAGCAGGCCAGGGTAAACCCGTGGGCTGGCAGGGCGGCCAGATTCACCAGGCGCTCGATCTGGCAGTAGGGCAGATCGACCTGGTGCGCAGCCCAGAAGATGCCGGGGGCCTGCTGGGTAAGCGCCTCGCGGGCCTGCTGGTTGAGGGGCGCGTCCCAGCCCCAGGCGTCAATGCCCATCACCCGCACACCCTGCGCAAAGAGCCAGCGGGTAGCCTCGGCGGCAACCCCAGGGCCACGAAACATGTAGTCGGGCTGATCATAGTAGGCGTCGCGCCCGGTGTGCATCAGCACGATCTCCTGGGGCCGCAGGGTGTGGCCAATCGCAGCCAGGGCGGCCTGCACTTCGACAGTAGTAATCACCTCGCCGTCGGGCTTGTGACGCATATCGAGCACAACGCCAGGGGCAAAAAACCACTCCAGCGGCAACTGGTCAATCGTCTGGGCGGGCTGGCCCTGGATTATGCTGTTGTAATGCCAGGGCGCATCGACATGGGTGCTGTCGTGGGTGCCGAAGCGCGTGAAGGTCTCGACCGCCCAACCCTCCTGGTCACGCAGAAGGGCTGGTGGTACCTGAAAGACCGCCTGGATTGTCGCTGCGCCGACGCGGTGGTCGGCGTAGTCCAGATTCACACGGATCAGGTCGGGCGTGCCGGGCGGGCTAGGGGCAATCGCTGTCGAGAGATCGATCATGCGCATAGGGAAGCTCCTCCTGATGCCAATACTTCGAGCAGGCCGAGCAGCTTGGCGCTCCAGCCGGTGGCCAGAGCACGGCGGTTGAGGCGCACAAATTGCGGCCCGATCTTCACACTTGCGTCACGCCCGTAGCGCCGCCGCAGACGCTCACGGGCTTCGGCGACAAGAATGGGCAAGCGTACAACAAATTCGTCATCGGTGGTGATGATCGAGCTGACCCCCGCCTGCAGGGCCAGGGCCTTGATCTGGAGCCAGGTCAGCAGGTGAATGGCCTCGTCAGGGGGCGAGCCAAAACGATCCTCGAGCTCGTTGCGCAGCTCGCGCACCTCCTGGGGTGTCTGGGCTTCGACCATGCGCTGGTAGAGACCCAAACGCACCTGCTCGTTGCTGATGTAGGCTGCGGGCAGGTAGGCTGTCAGGGGCAAGTCGAGGGTGACGAGGGGGCTGACGAGGATCTTTTCGTTGAGGATCAGGGGTGCGCCCGCCGCTGGCTCAGCTTTGTCGGCGGAGGATGCCTGCGTGCTTGTGGGCACCTCTCCGGCGTCAACCCGCGCTTTCAATTGCTTGACGGCCTGTTCGAGCAGGCGTGAATAGAGCTCGAAGCCGACGGCGGCGATATGGCCGCTCTGCTCGGCCCCGAGCAGGTTACCCGCACCGCGAATCTCAAGATCACGCATGGCAACGCGGAAACCAGCCCCTAGCTCGGTCGCCTCCTGGATGGCCTCAAGCCGCGCCTGGGCCTCGGGCGTCATTGGCTGATCCTGGCGGTAGAGCAGGTAGGCATAGGCGCGGTTGGCGCTGCGCCCGACCCGCCCACGGAGTTGGTAGAGCTGGGCCAGGCCGAAACTGATCGCATGGTCGATAATGATCGTATTGGCGTTGGGCACATCAAGGCCGCTTTCGATGATCGTCGTGCAGACAAGCACATCGTAGCGTCCCTCGAAGAAGTCGAGCATAACCCGCTCGAGCTCGCGCTCTTCAAGCTGGCCATGACCGATACCGATGCGTGCTTCGGGCACCAGGCTGCGCAGACGCGCCGCCACATGGTAGATGCTTTGCACGCGGTTATGCACATAGTAGATCTGCCCATCGCGTTCAAGCTCGCGCAGGATGGCCTCGCGCACCAGATCCTCATCGTAGGGCTGCACATAGGTCTTGATCGGCACGCGATCCTCGGGCGGCGTATCGATCACGCTCAGGTCGCGGATGCCAGCCATGGCCATATGCAGCGTGCGCGGGATCGGCGTGGCCGTCAGGGTCAGTACATCCACCTCGGCGCGTAGCTGTTTAAGGCGCTCCTTGTGGCGCACCCCAAAGCGCTGCTCTTCGTCCACGATCACCAGCCCCAGGTCTTTGAAGCTCACATCACGCGAGAGCAGACGGTGCGTGCCGATCAGGATGTCGATCTTGCCATGACTGAGGTTGCTGAGAATGGCTGTCTGCTCGCGGGGCAAGCGGAAGCGCGAAAGCATTTCGAGGTTGACGGGAAAGGCAGCCATGCGCCGGCTGAAGGTGTCAAAATGTTGCTGGGCAAGCACGGTGGTCGGCACAAGTATGGCCACCTGGCGCCCGTCCTGGATGGCTTTGAAGGCAGCGCGCAGGGCCACCTCGGTCTTGCCGAAGCCGACATCACCACAGATCAGGCGATCCATCGGCACGGAATGCTCCAGATCATGCTTGACCTCGCTGATCGCCCGTAGCTGGTCGTCGGTCTCCATATACGGGAAGGCACTCTCCAGCTCACGCTGCCAGTCATTATCCGGGCTGTAGGCATAGCCGGAGGTGAGTTGACGCTGGGCGTAGAGCTTAAGCAGATCCTGGGCCATATCCTGCACGGCGGCCCGCGCCTTGCGTTTGGCGCGCTCCCACTCCTGGGTGCCCAGGCGGGTGAGGGTCGGCGTGCTATCGCCAGCACCAATGTAGCGGCTGACCCGGTCAACCTGGTCAACCGGCACATAGATCTTATCGCTGGCAGCGTAGCGCAGCACCAGGTATTCACGCTCGATCTCACCGACGACGCGGCGAATAAGGCCCTCGTAGACGGCGATGCCATGCTCAATATGGACGACATAATCGCCCAGTTTGAGCCCCCGCACGAAGGCAGCCCGCTCGTCACCACCCGAGAGGCGTTTCCGCCGTTCGCTGAGTGGGCGGCGCTGGCGCAGGCCGAAGATCTCGCTATCGCTGTAGAGCACCAGGCCCAACTCGGCCAGCCGCCAGCCGCCATCAAGGGCCCCATGCACGACCTGAAAGGCCGGGGGCGGGGGGGGTTGCATGCCTGGCTGCATGGCAGGATCAACCTGCACCTCGTTCAGCCGCGCTGCAACCAGGTCTTGCAGGCGAGCCGCCTGATTGGTGACGGCCATCACCTGCTCGCCGCGCTCCAGGCGGGCGACAATATCACTCACCAGGCGTCGGAACTGGCCGCCGAAGAGCTCGGCGGGGGCGAAGGCGGGCGGCACGATCTGCGCTTCACCCTCGGTGGCCGTGAGATCGACCAGGCTGTAGGTAGCCTGGCGGGCTGCCTCGGCGTCGACGAGCTCTTCCCAGCGCAGGTAGGGGCGGGGGAAACTGGCGGGCAACTCGGCAGATTCGATCAGGCGGATACGCTGATCTTCGGCCTGGGTCTGCATCTCGATGGCATGCTGGGCGAGGAACTGGGCCTCGGCCAACAACACGGCGCTGCCCGGCGGCAGGTGCGCCAGCAGGCCGGTGAGCGGCTCGCTGCGGAAGAGCGGCCCATAGAAGGCACGGCCCTCGAAGCGCTGGCCAAGCTCGATCTGCTCACGGGCCGCCCGCCACTCAGCGTGGGTTTCGGGGCGCAGCCCGGCGAGCGGCATGGCCTCAAGGCGCGCCAGGGCCTCGTCACGCCGCCAGAGGGGGATCTCATGGGGCGGCCCAAGCATGACCGCCTCAAGGCGCGCCTCACTGCGCTGGGTCGCCGGGTCGAAGCGGCGCAAGTTATCGACCTCATCACCGAAGAACTCGATCCGCAGCGGCAACTCGTCGGCGGGCGGCCAGAGATCGAGCAGATCGCCACGGCGGGAGAGCTCACCGGGGGCCTCGATCAGCGGCACACGGCGGTAACCCAGCTCAACCAGACGCGCCAGCAGGCGGTCAGGGCTGATCAACTGGCCACGCTGGAGCGATATGGTCACCGCTGCGAGCTCGGCGGGGCTGAGGGTCGGCTGCAGCAACGCCTTGACCGGAGCCACAATCACCAGGGGCGTCTGCACAGATGGGGGCTGGCGACGGTGCGCCGCCAGCAGGGCCAGCACCCGCAGGCGCTCGGCGAGAACATGATTCCCCGGCGACATCAGTTCGTAGGGCATAGCATCGCTGGCAGGATAGGCCAGCACCCGCTCTGCACCAAGCCACTGGCGCAGATCGTCGGCGGCCCGCAGGGCGGCATCGCCACTGGTGAGCAGGTAGAGCAGCGGGGCGGGGTGAAGGTGCGCCAGGGCGGCGACCAGCGGCGTGCGCGCTGGGGCCAGCAGGGGGGCAACCCGCAACTGGGGTGGGCGGGCCGCCAGGGTCTGGGCCAGAGTCGCCATCGCCGGCAGGCGGGCCAGGGTCAGGCTAAGTTTGTCAAGGGTGTGCAGATGTGAAGCCATGGTTCAGCTGTGAAGGTATGGCGCTGTGGAGCCATTGTTCGGATGTCGTTCTTCTCCGTTATAGCACAGATAGCCATCAGGTTATGCAAACGAGGCACGTTTGTCGTAGGATATAGGCGTGTGGTTTACACACTACCCTTCTCGCTTATCTCAAAGAATGCGGATCATGTTCAGAACCCTTCGCCCGCTCCAACTGCTTTTGCTCCTCTTTACGCTGATTGTTCTGAGCAGTCCGGGGGCTTCGTTGAGTGCGCCGCTGCGGGCAGACGCTGCGGCTGAGCCGGCCCCGACCGATCGGCTGATCGTCCAGTTGTCCGAGGGGCCAGCAGCCAGTTTGCAGGCGACCGACGCGACGGCGCAGATCGAGGCGCAGCTTGGCGCACTTGCTGGCACCAGCCTGCAGGTGGTGCGCAGCTTGCGTGACGATACACTGGTGCTGGCTCTGCCGGAGTTGCAGCCCTACGCCGCAGTCATGGCCGTGGCCACTCGCCTGAGCGCCAGCCCTGATGTGCGCCTGGCCGTGCCTGACGAGCGCCTCTTCGTGGCGCGTGAACCGCTTGATGAGGGCTATCTCCGCTACGGCTGGCCACTCTGGACACCCTCCGAGGGGAGCTACGGCCTCAATCTGCCGCAGGCGTGGGATCTCACTACTGGCGCACCTGAGGTAGGGATTGCGATTGTTGATACCGGTATCCGTCCTGAGCATGAAGACCTGGCCGGGCGGGCCAATCCAGACAACCTCGGCTACGATCTGATCAGCGACCTGGCCTATGCTGCTGATGGCGATGCACGCGATCCTGATCCCAGTGACCCCGGCGATTTCGTCACAAGCGCCGAGGCGGCCAGTGGGCCGCTTGAGGGCTGTATGGTCACGGCGAGTAGCTGGCATGGCACCCATGTGGCGGGCATCATCGGTGCCCAGGCCAACAATGAGCGCGGCCTGGTCGGGATCAACTGGCGCTCGCCGCTGCTCTATGTGCGCGCCCTGGGCAAGTGTGGCGGCTATGTCTCGGATATTGCCGACGGCATCCGCTGGGCTGTGGGTGAGGCGGTCTTTGGGGCGCCGCTCAACCCCAATCCGGTGCGGGTGATCAACCTGAGCCTGGGCGGCTCTGGCACCTGCAACCCCTTCTTTCAGGAGGCGATCACTACCGCCAATGCGCATGGCGCAGTGGTCGTGGCCGCCGCTGGCAATCAGAACCGTGACGCCTCCAGCGTACAGCCGGGCAACTGTCAGGGCGTGATCACCGTGGCGGCAACGACGCGCCGCGGTGAGCGCGCTGGCTATAGCAACTTCGGGGACAGGATCACTGTGGCCGCGCCAGGTGGCGATCGCAGTGTGGATAGCGGGATCTACTCAACGCTCAACAGCGGTCTGCGCGAGCCGGTCGGCGATAGCTATGGCTTCTACCAGGGTACGAGCATGGCAGCCCCCCATGTTGCGGGCGTGGTCAGCCTGATGCTCGCGGTCAACCCGACCCTTAGCAGCGACGATGTCAGGGCGATCCTTCAGCAGACGGTCACGCCCTTCCCCGCCAACAGCAGTTGCCCAGGGCTGTGTGGAGCAGGCATCGTCAATGCTGGCGCGGCGGTGGCCGAAGCCGCCCGCCAGGTGAGCGGTATGATGCAGCTGACGCCGACCAGCCTGAGCTTCGGGTCGCAGGCGTTGGACGAGCCGGGGCCGAGCCGCAGCCTGAGTATGCGTAATACGGGCAACGGCAACCTGACCGTCAGTGCGCTACGCCTTGAGGGCGCGTTCAGGCGGGTGGGTGGTAGTTGTGCCGCAGCCCTGCCGCTCGTGCTGGCAGCAGGGGAGGCCTGTACACTTGAGCTTGCTTTCACCCCAACCACCATCGGTGAACAGAATGGAGCCCTGGTACTGGCAAGCGATGCGCCTGATAGCCCCCACCGGATTGCCTTGAGCGGCACGGGCCTGGCAAGCACACTGAGTACCAGCCCATCCAGCCTGAGTTTTGGCCAGCAGCAGCTTGGCAGCAGCAGCACGGCGCGCACGATCACCCTCAGCAGTAGCGGCAATCTCAGCCTGACCCTGAACCAGCTGAGTCTCAGCGGCCCCTTCGAGCGCGTCGGTGGCACCTGTGCGCTCACGCTGCCGCTAACGCTGGCCCCGGGTGCCAGTTGTAGCGTCAGTGTGCGTTTCAAACCCACCTGGGCCGGGCCGATCCGTGGGGCCTTGCGGATCAGCAGCGATGCTTATGCTGCCCCACCTAGTGTGTTGCTCAGCGGCGAAGGACTGACCCCAGTCCTTGGCTTCGGACCAACCCACCTGAGTTTCGGCCTGCAGTCGCTTGGCGAGGTCGGGCCGAGTCGCCCAATCACGCTCACCAACCCCGGCAATGCCCCCCTGACGATCAACGCACTGAGCCTGAGCGCGGGCTTCGAGCAAGTCAGCGGCGGCAGTTGCCCAACCAACTTCCCACAGAGCCTGGCCCCTGGCACAAGCTGTAGTCTGCTGGTGCGTTTCGCACCCGACTCCTTTGGGCAGATCACCGGCTCGCTGACAGTGATCGGCGATCTGCCCGCTGGGCCCTACAGCGTGCCGCTGATCGGCAGCGGCAGCACGGCCCTGCTTGCCGTCGATCAGCCCGAGTTGCACTTCGGCAGCCAGCCTGTCGGCAGCATGAGCATGACCCGCTCGCTGACGCTGAGCAATCCGGGTGATCGACCCCTTAGCTTGCAGGCGATCCAGTTGAGTGAGGCGGGCTTTGCCCAGGTGGGTGGTAGTTGCCCTGCCAGCCTGCCAGCCCCTCTTGCCGCCGGAGCAAGCTGCACGCTCGACCTGCGTTTCACGCCAACGGAGAGCGGTGCCTTCAGCGAGACATTGCACCTTCTGAGTGATGCGCCGGGCGGATCGCTCGATCTGCCCCTGGCCGGGCTAGGAACTGTTGGGCTGGCCCCTAGCGCTCTGCTGACGCCGCCCCCTGTGTTCCAGCTTGCCAGCCTGGCTACGGCTACCGTCACCCAAAGCGTAGAACTGCGTAACGTGGGCGAGGCACCCTTGCAGGTAAGCGCGATCAATGTCAGTGGCGCAGGTTTCAGTGCTAGCTTCGCCAACTGTGGCGAGAACCTCCCGCTGAACCTGGCCCCAGGCGTGAGCTGTACCCTTGACCTTCACTTCGCTCCGACGGACGTTGGTCTCTACAGCGGCACCCTGGCCCTCACCACCAACGATGGTGCTGGCGAACGGCGCATCGCCCTACAGGGTGAACGGCGCGCCGATCCCCAGGCAATACCAACGGTGAGCGCCGTTCAGCTTGAGTCAGGCACCGAGCGGGTTAGCCTTGACTTCACCCTGACACGCGCAAGTGGCAGCGGCCCGCTTGTGGTGAACTACACTGTTACGGGCGAGCGCGACGCAGCCAACGACGACCTGGTGCTGGCCACAGCCCAGGTCGCGCTGCCGGCGAATAGTTCAAACGTGCGGGTCAGTCTCAGCTTTGCGCGGGCAACTCTCTACGGCGTTACCCACTTCGCGCTTGACCTGGACGAGGCCAGGCTTGGCGTGCGCGCCGGGCCGGGCGTATTGCAGCGCGTGGGGGTGCCAGCAGCCCAATCGATTGTGCTCCTGCCACTGATCCAGCGGTAGGTGACATCCCACGAAAAACGTCTCGCTGGAGGAAACTCAAACGTGCGCGTTAGCCTGCGTATTGCACTCTATAATCTGACTACCACTACCCGCTTCGGCGGCGTCGAAAGCTTTGTCTGGGATCTCGCCGATCAACTGGCCGCACGAGGCCACACTGTCACAGTGCTTGGTGGGGTTGGCCCGCGCCGCGAGGCCAGCCCCCAGGTGCGCGTGCTGACCTTCCCCTTTGTGCCGCGACGCATCTTTCAGCGCTTGCCCCTCCTCAGCCGGGCCTACGCCGAGGTCAAACTGGCTGAACGCCTGAGTATGGCGGTGGCGGCCTTGCCTGAGTTGGCTCACGGTGGCTATGACCTGATCCACCTGCAGAAGCCCTACGATCTTGGCCCGGCCCTCCTGGCCCGCCGTCTCGGTGGTGCCAGGGTACTGCTCGGCTGTCATGGCGAAGACTTCTACCGTGGCGATCGCCCCCTCGCCGCCCAGGTCGACGGCGCGGTCTCCTGCTCGCGCTTCAATGCCGAGACAGTGGCCCGGCGTTATGGCTTCACCCCAACGGTGATCTACAACGGCATCGATACACGTCTCTTCCAGCCCGGCCCGCCCGACCCACAACTGCGCGAACGGCTGGGCCTACCAGCGCGTGGCCCCCTGCTGCTCTTTGTCGGACGCCTGCAACCCTGGAAGGGCTTAGAGACGGCCCTCCGCGCTATGCCTATGCTGCCAAACGAACACCTGGCCATTGCTGGCGACGGTGAAGAGCGCCCCCGCCTGACCCGCCTCAGCGCTGAACTTGGTCTGACTGGGCGCGTCCATTTCCTGGGGGCCCTCGAACGCCGCCTGTTGCCGGGCCTCTACCGCAGCGCCGACCTGCTGGTCGCTACCAGTCACGCCAGCGAAACCTTCGGCATTGGTCTGGTCGAGGCCCAGGCATGCGGATTACCGGTGATCGCCTCGCACTTCGGCGGCTTCCCCGAAGTGGTCGCCGAGGGCCGCACCGGGCTGCTCTTCCCCCCGCGTGACCCGCTGGCCCTGGCTGAGGCCGTACAGACCTTACGTGCCGATCCTGTCCAGCATGCAGCTATGGCCGCAGCGGCCCCCGCCTGGGCCGCCCAGTTCGCCTGGCCCGCCGTCACCGACCGGGTCGAGGCCGTCTATGCCCGACTTTTGCAGAAAGCTTAAACCTATGGCTGTCCGCTCGCTCTTCGCCCTGATCGCCGTCGTGCTCCTCTTGGGTGGAGCCTTCCCGGCCCGCGCCCAGGCCCCGCTCCCCAACTCCCTTGCCGCCATTGGCGACTCGCTCTCACGCGGCAGTGGGGCCGGCCCGCGCTACTTTGCCGACAGCAGCGCCTTTAGCTGGTCTACCGGCGGCGATCCAAGTGTCAACAGCCTGGCTCTGCGCATCGCCACCCGCAACCCGGCCCTGGCTGGCAAGGTCTACAACGTAGCGCGCTACGGTGCCCGTATGGCCGACCTCGCCGCACAGATCAACACTGTTAACGCCGTGCAGGTTGACTATGTCACCGTGCTGATCGGCGGCAATGACGCCTGTGCGCTGACGGAGACGACCATGACGCCCACCGATCGCTTCCGCCAACAGTTCAGCGAGGCCCTCAACAGCCTGGCCACCAATTCACCCCAGGCCAGCGTCCTGGTCATGAGCATCCCCGACCCGACCCGCCTGCTGAGCATTGTTGGCGGCGACCGCCGGGCGCAGGTTGTCTGGGATGCTTTCGCCGTCTGTCAGACCGCCCTGCTGCGCCCGCTCTCGCAGGCCCCCGAGGATATCGCCCGCCGCGAGCGCGTGCGCCAACGAGTCGCAGACTACAATACGGTGCTGGCCGAAGTCTGTGCCAGCCACCCCCGCTGCCGCTACGATGGCGGAGCCGTCTTCAACGCTCCCCTCAGCGCCGCCGACATCTCCAGCTTCGACTTTTTCCATCTCTCGGCCCAGGGCCAGACCCGCCTGGCCGAGTTGGCCTGGGCAGCTACCGGCTTCGAGCCATGACGGATCACCCCTATGAAGATCCTGATCGTCACAACCTATGGCTTCGACCCGGCCTTCCCCAGCCGGCCCGAGCAGGTACAGGCCCGCGCCCTCATGCGGCGCGGCCATGCCGTCATCGCCCATGAGTACCGCGACCAGCGTTATCCCGGCCAGCGCCAGCGCCACGAGTGGTTACCCGGCGGAGTGGCCGTTCATCGCGCCCCTACCTACGGCTTCTTTGCCCCTGAGGCCCTGCTACGCCTGCTGCACGCCGACCGCCCTGATGTCATCCATCTCCACCACTTACGCAGCCTGCTCGGCTACCAGACGGTTGCTGCCGCACGCTGCCTGGGCCTGCCCACTGTGCTGACTGTCCACGGGCTGCTCCACGACGGTGACCTGGTGGTTGACCGCGAGCGCCCGCTTGAGGCCCCCCTGCGCTATGCCAATCTCTTGACCACACCGGGGCGGCTGGCAACACGCCTGGCCCAGGGCGCCCACCCACGGCGAGCCGTGCGCAACTACCTGATCCACGCCCCCTTGCTCCATGTCGATCACCTGATCGCCCTCTCACATGGCGAACGCGAGCTGCTGAGGCAGATCGGGGTTGACCCGCAGCGCATCTCCGTACTGCCCAATGCGCTAGAATTGCCCACCGAAGTAGCACAGCAAGCGCCAGCAACCCCGACCTCAACGGCACCAATGGTGCTCTTCATCGGCCAACTTGTGCCACGCAAAGGCTTCGACCTGCTGGCGCGGGCGATGCCAGCAGTGCTCGCGGCAGTGCCTAACGCCCGCTTCGTCATTGTCAGCCACAACCGGGCTGGCGAGGCCGAGTTGCAGCGGCTGCTCGCCGAGGGGGGCGTAGCTGAGCGACTAGAGCTTCGCGGCTGGGTTGATGAGGCCACGAAGCTGCGTCTGCTCCAGGAAGCGGCCGTGGTAGTGGCCCCCAGTCGCTACGAAGGCTTCGGCATTCCCCTGATCGAGGCACTCCTGGCCGGTGCGCCCGTCGTCACCACCGATGTGATCGCTGGCAACGAAGTGATTACCCACGAGCGTACCGGCCTGTTGACCCCCTACGGTGATGTCGCGGCCCTCGCAGCAGCGATTGTGCGCCTGCTCAACAACCCGGCCCTGGGCCGTGCGCTGGCAGAGGCCGGACGCCGCGAGGTGCTGGCCCGCTACGGTGCCGACCGCCTTGCAGCCGATCTTGAAGCCCTCTACACCCAGCTCAGAGCAACTCACGCAGACGTCGAGCGGCCTGCTCAGGCGTAATATCACGCTGCGGCTCGCCCAGCAACTCAAAGCCAACCATAAACTTACGTACCGTGGCTGAACGCAGGAGCGGCGGCAGGAAGTGCATATGCAGATGCCACTCAGGGTGCTCAGCACCGTCGGTCGGGGCCTGGTGAAAGCCCATCGAGTAGGGAAAGCTGGTCGCAAAGACGGCATCGTAGCAGTTGACCAGCTGGCGCAAAATCATCGCCAGGCTATCACGCTCGGCGGAACTGAGCGCAGGCAGCGCACCGACGGGCCGGCGAGGGAGCACCATCGTCTCGAACGGCCAGGCCGCCCAGAAGGGCACCAGCACCACAAAGTGCTCATTCGCACAGACGATGCGCTCCTCATGTTCGAGCTCAAGGGCCAGATAATCAGCAAGTAGGGCCCGCCCACACTGGAGGAAATAGGCGCTCTGCGTAGCCTGCTCGCGGGCCATCTCACCAGGCAGGAAACTAGTCGCCCAGAGCTGGCCGTGGGGGTGCGGATTTGAGGCCCCCATCATCGCACCACGATTCTCGAAAATGATCACCGAGCGCACAAAATCGATCGCGCCAAGCTCTTCATACTGCGCACTCCAGGTGTCAACGACTGCCCGCAGCGCCGCAGGATCGAGCTGCGCCATACTCAGGTTATGCTGTGGTGAATAGCAGACCACCCGGCAAATACCCCGCTCGGCATGAGCAACCAGCAAAGGCGGCGTCTCGGCAGCCATACCGATGGCCAGTTCAGCGGGAGACATCTCAGGCAACAAGCTGGCAAAGTCGTTATCGAAAACGAACGTGCCGGTATAGTGGGGATTCTCAAACCCACCGACACGGGTGTTGCCAGGGCAGAGGTAACACTGGGAGTCATACGCTGGGCGCGTATCGATGGGCGGCACTTCAACCTGGCCCAGCCATGGGCGCTTCGTACGGTGGGGCGAAACGACGATCCACTGGCCGGTGAGCGGATTGTAGCGCCGGTGAGGCTGATCAGAGAGATCAAGCATAAGCGTATTCCTCATAGTGAACTGCCAACCCCTATTATAGCAGGACGACTCGTGAGTCGCCCTGACAAGACAACCAGGCCCAGAAAGGAACTCTCGTATGGACATCTCCCACGGAGTTACCCACATCTGAGCATTTGCCCGTCAGAGTGGGCTATGGTATACTCGGCGGCGGTTGATCACCGCCCGCCGCACCTGTCGTATGGGCCTTCAAACAACCCTCAAGTTGCACGTTTTGCGCCCCTATGGTATGCTGCTTGTGAAGGATGGAACAAGCAGGGCGCACCGTAGGACACTGGGCAAGCATGGCTGGAGCGAGCGGTCACAGAGGCTGGACAGAGCATGGAAGCTCTTTGTAACCGGCCACGCTAGGATAGACTGGCAGATGTTCGCGCCGCATGCGGATCGGTGTTGAACACGTCACGTGTGTTGCAATAGCGCCCGTGGAGGAGGAGGTATCGCGTTGTCAGGACGTCTACGCACTATCGTCATTGTGGTCGTACTGCTCGCGGTCGCAGCTGTCAGCCGGACGTTCCTCTTCAGCGGGGATCCCCATGTTGAGGTCGCCGCCGAAAAACTGTTCAGTATCGGCGGATTTCCGGTCACCAATGCCCTGTTGACAGCTCTGATCGTTGATCTGATCCTGGTTGCTCTGGCCTTCTCGGCAACTCGCAATATGCAGATGGTGCCGCGGGGCGTACAGAACGTGATGGAGGTCATTCTCGAGGCCCTCTACAACCTCTTCAAGAACATCTCCCCGAAGTTTATCAACACTGCCTTTCCTCTCGTCGCCAGCATCTTCCTCTTTGTGATCTTCTCCAACTGGATTGGTCTGCTCCCCGGTAGCAGCTCGATTGGCCCCTGTATCTCCACTACCGAGAGCCATAGCGCCAGCCTGGCAATGGTGCAGGAGGGGCCTAATGCCGGTGCTATCCGCTACATGGCCGAGGAAGAACACCAAGGCAACCCCTATGATACCTGCTCCGATCAAGCCAAACTGGTACCATGGCTGCGTCCCCCAAGCACCGATCTGAACTTCGCCCTCGCCCTCGGCCTGGTCTCCTTCTTCTTCGTGCAGTTCTGGGGCTTCCGCACCCTTGGCCCCGGCTACCTCTCCAAGTTCTTCAACCTCAAGGGCATTATGTCCTTCGTCGGTATCATCGAGTTCATCTCGGAGGTTATGAAGCCCATCGCTCTGGCGCTTCGACTTTTCGGCAACGTCTTTGCCGGTGAGGTGCTAATCGCGGTGCTGATCTTCCTGGTACCCCTGATCGTTCCGATGCCGATCTACGCCTTTGAGATCTTTGTTGGCTTCATTCAAGCCCTGGTCTTCGCCCTGCTGACGATGGCCTTCCTCAGTATCGCCACCACCAGCCATGAGCACGAGGGCCACGGCGAAGAGGACAGCCACCACGCTGCGGCAGCTGGTAGCAGGGCCCACTAACGTGTACTAATCCCAGGATCTGCGTGATTGCCTGAGTAACTACCTTTTTTAAGGAGGACCGAAGACAATGGAAGGCCTGAACCTCGTTGCGACCGCCCTCGCCATCGGCCTCGCCGCCATCGGCCCCGGCATCGGTATCGGCATTATTGTGGCCGGTGCCCTGCAGGCGATGGGGCGTAATCCCGAGATGGAAAACACAGTCGTTCAGTATATGTTCATTGGCATTGCCTTTACCGAGGCGCTCGCAATCTTCGGTCTGGTGATCGCGTTTATGATCGCCTTCGGCGTTATTCAGTAAGCAGCGCACCTGGACGGAGGTTTGTGAGGTGGAAGCTTTAGGAATCAACCTGCCCCTGTTCCTCGCCCAGCTGATCAATTTCGGTGTGGTGCTCTGGTTGCTCTCGGTCCTGCTCTACAAGCCGGTTACCAAGATGCTCAACGACCGCACTGCCCGCATTGAGACGAGCCTGCGTGAAGCTGAACAGGTCAAACAGCAGCTCGCCAATGCCAAGCGTGACTACGATGCCGAGGTGTCCAAGGGTCGCCAGGAAGCTCAGACTATCCTTGCCCAGGCCAATGAGCGGGCCAAGGCACAGGAGGCTGAGATCATCGCTCAGTCGCGTAAAGAAGCCGAGCGCATCCGTGAGGATGCGCGCCTTCAGGCAATCCAGGAACGTGATCAGATGCTGCGTGAGGCCAAAAACCAGATCGCTGAACTCGTCACTATGACCGCCAGCCGTGTCCTTGATGCTGAGCTCAAGGCGACCGGCCACGATAAGCTGATCGCTGAGTCGCTGGCTGCCCTCGACCGCCGCAATTAGTTGATCATCGACGACGGACAGACCCCTGCGGTGCTTCTAACCGTCGTCCATCGTCGCAAAGAGTAAAGAACATGGCAACCACAGCAGATGCAAGGGCGCTCGCTGGCGCGCTCTACGATTCGCTGATGGGCAAGGCCCTGGCCCAGTTGCGGGCCGCACTGCCCAGGCTCGCCGCCTCCGGGAAGGGTGACTCCACCGAAGAGGTCGATGCCGCCTTGCCCGCCGATACCCTGCCCCAGGTGCGCAATTTCGTGTTGAGCCTGGCCCGTGAAGGCTTGCTTGACCAGGCCCCCGCAGTGGTTGAGGCCTTCGCTGGCTATACCACAGGTCTCAGTGGTCCGGCCCTCGATGCGACGGTCACCAGCGCCGTGGCCCTCAGCGCAGCCCAGAAGAAGTCGGTCACTAAAGACCTCCAGCAGCGCTATACGGCTGACCTGAAGGTGGACTTCATCATCGATCCGAGCTTGATCGGTGGCCTGATTGTCCGTGTCGGTGATCAGGTGCTCGATAATAGCCTGCGCACCAGGCTCAGTGCCATTCAGCGCAAGATGCTTGCAAGCTGACCCGCAAGCAGAGGTCTGAGCCAGGGCGTGGCCCTGTCTCTCTTCCTCACCGCCTAAGAGCCTGTCCGAAGCCCCTGTCTTGATATGATATGCTGCGCTGACCGATCTGCCCAGATCTTGCGGATAGGCTCTAAGGCTGGGGGCTGTCGGACGGCATGACGCCCGCAGAACCCCGGCCTTCTACTTTCGATGGAGTAGATGATGACGACTATCTCTGGTGAGCTGCTTGCCCGGCTAAAGCAGAGTATTAACAGTGGGGTAGAGCTTAAGCCGCGCCAGGTCAACGTCGGTACCGTGGCCTCCGTCGGTGACGGCGTAGCCCGTATTCATGGCCTTGATCAGGTGCGCGCCTCCGAGTTGATTGAGTTCCCCCCCAAGGCAGGGCGCGCTGAGTCGATCTTCGGCTATGCCCTGAACCTTGAGCAGGCCAGCGTCGGCGCGATTATTCTTGGTGATTATGAGTCGATTGCTGAGGGCGACCTGGTGACCTCGACCGGGCGCGTGATCTCGGTACCCGTCGGTCAGGCCCTGCTTGGCCGCGTTGTTAATCCCCTCGGCCAGCCGGTTGATGGGAAAGGGGCCGTCACGAGCTCCAGCTACCGCGAAACCGAACGCATCGCCCCTGGCGTAATTACCCGTAAGTCGGTCGATACCCCCGTCCAGACCGGCATCGTCGCCATTGATGCACTCATTCCAATTGGCCGCGGTCAGCGTGAGCTGATCATCGGCGACCGCCAGACCGGCAAAACAGCTGTGGCAATCGATACCATCCTCAACCAGAAGGGTCAGGGGATGGTCTGTATCTATGTCGCCATCGGTCAGCGCCGTGCCCAGATTGCCCAGGTCGTCGGTATACTCGAGAAGTATGGGGCCATGGAATATACGATCGTCGTCTCGGCCTCCGCCTCCGAGAGCGCTGCACTCCAGTATATCGCTCCCTACGCCGGTTGTGCGATGGGTGAGGAGATTATGGAAAATGGCGTCACCCTTGATGGGCAATTGGTCAAGGACGCCCTGATCGTCTATGACGACCTCTCCAAGCACGCCGTCGCCTATCGCCAGGTCTCCCTGTTGCTGCGCCGCCCCCCCGGCCGTGAAGCCTACCCCGGCGATGTCTTCTACCTCCACTCACGTCTGCTCGAGCGCGCCGCCCGCCTCAGCGAAAATTACGGCGGTGGCTCCCTTACGGCTCTCCCGGTTATCGAGACCCAGGCTAACGACGTCTCGGCCTACATCCCCACCAACGTGATCTCGATCACCGATGGCCAGATCTACCTTGAGACCGACCTCTTCAATGCTGGCCAGCGTCCGGCCCTCAACGTTGGTATCTCGGTCAGCCGCGTTGGCTCCTCGGCCCAGACCCGTGCGATGCGCTCGGTTGCCGGTAAGCTCAAGGGTGAATTGGCCCAGTTCCGCGACCTCGCCGCTTTCGCTCAGTTCGCCTCCGATCTTGATGCGACCACCAAAGCCCAGATCGACCGCGGTCAGCGTCTGCAAGAGTTGCTCAAGCAGCCGCAGTATAACCCGCTGCCGATCGAAGATCAGGTGTGTATTCTCTACGCCGCCAATAATAACTACCTTGATGATGTGCCGGTGGCGATGGTTACCACCTGGCGCGATGACTTCCTCAACTTCCTCAAAACAGCCCGGCCTGAGGTGCGAACGCTGATCCGCGACAACCGCCTCGACCGTAAGTTTCCCTCTGATGAAGTCACCAAGGCCCTCGTGGGTGCGATCAAGGAGTTTAAGGCAACCAGTTCCTATAGCTGATCACGCTGATAAGCCCCGTGGCTTCCGCCATTATCAATTGCCGGAAGCCACAGGTCGCTAATGTAAAGGCCGATCCACGTAGCCTGCCTTGATGGTGTTCCCTGGTCGTTTGGGTAGGCGCGCATATGGAGTTACTATGGCGAGCAGTCGCGAAATTAAACGGCGCATTCGCTCAGTCAAAAATGTCGGCCAGATCACCCGGGCCATGGAGATGGTCGCCGCATCAAAGATGCGGCGCGCTCAGCGCAGTGTGCTGGCAACCCGGCCCTACGCCGATCGGATGCGTGAGCTTATCGGCGATATGACCAGCCGTATGGTCGGTGGCTCGCGCAAGGGTACCCTGCTCGAAGTTCGCCCCGATACGGGCAAGGTCGCTCTGATTGTGGTTACACCCGACCGTGGTCTCGCCGGGAGCCTCAGTTCCAGCGTGCTACGCCAGGCCGGTCGCTTCATCCTCGACCAGCAAAAGCTCGGTCGTACCGTCGATACCTTCGCCTATGGCAAAAAGGGCCGCGATTTCCTGGCCCGGAGCGGACAGAGCCTGCAGGCCGAGGCGATCAAGCTCGGCGATGCGCCCGGCCTTGACCAGATCCTTGGGGTGGCAACGGCGGCCCTCAGTCGAACTCAGGCCGGTGAGTATAGCGAAGTCCATATCATCTATAGCGAGTTCATTAATACCCTCGTGCAGCGCCCGACACTCAAAAAGCTCGTCCCGGTCGATCCGCCGGCCGATCGTGGCGGCAGTCGCCTCGATTTCACCTACGAGCCTGACCAGGAAGCCGTGCTGCAAGAGTTGTTACCCCGCTACGTCGAAACGCAGATCTACCAGGCGATCCTTGAGTCGGTCGCCAGTTTCTATTCGGCCCAGATGGTGGCGATGCGCAACGCTACCAAGAGCGCCAAAGATCTCGTGCGCGACCTGACACTGACCTACAATAAGGCCCGCCAGGCCGCGATTACCAAGGAGGTCAGCGAGATCTCCTCGGGTGCCGCCGCATTGGCCGATGGGTAAAGGGGAGAATGTGTTATGACCAACGGTAGCAGAGCCCAGGGCGTCGTGCTTGAGATCATTGGGGTGGTGGTAACCTGCAGCTTTGAGGGCCATGTCCCCGAGATCTATAACGCGCTCGAGATTCCGCTCGAGGACGGCACGAGCCTGGTCTGTGAAGTGCAGCAGCAGCTCGGCGGCGGGAAGGTAAAGGCCGTGGCTATGGGTAGTACTGATGGCCTCCAGCGCGGCGTGAAGGTCTTTGATACCGGCAAAGCGATCTCGGTGCCGGTCGGGCCGGCCACGCTTGGGCGCGTCTTCAGCGTGCTCGGCCTGCCGATCGACGGCGAGGCCCCGGTGCCTGCCGATGTCGAGCGCCGCCCCATCCATCGCCCACCACCCTCCTTCGAGGAGCAGAGCACCGAGGCCCAGGTCTTCGAGACGGGCATTAAAGTTATCGACCTGGTTGCCCCCTTTACCCGTGGTGGGAAGACCGCCATCTTCGGTGGTGCTGGCGTGGGCAAGACCGTCGTGATCCAGGAATTGATCGCTAATATCGCCAAAGAGCAGTCCGGCTACTCGGTCTTCGCTGGCGTGGGTGAGCGCTCGCGCGAAGGGAATGACCTGATCGGTGAGATGAAGGATGCCCGAATCGACGAGCACTCCGTCGTCTTCGATAAGACGGTGATGGTCTTCGGTCAGATGAATGAGCCGCCCGGGGCCCGTCTGCGGGTTGGCCTCACCGCCCTGACTATGGCCGAGTACTTCCGCGATGAGGGCCGCGATATTCTGCTCTTCGTCGACAACATCTTCCGCTTCGTGCAGGCTGGCTCCGAGGTCTCCTCTCTGCTCGGGCGTATGCCCTCCCAGGTAGGCTACCAGCCCACTCTCAGCACCGAAATGGGCGAACTGCAGGAGCGCATCACGTCCACCAAGAAGGGCTCGATCACCTCGATGCAGGCGGTCTATGTGCCCGCCGACGACTATACCGACCCCGCCCCCGCAACCGTCTTCGCCCATCTCGACGCGACAATCTCGCTCGAACGCGGCATCGCTGAACGCGCTATCTTCCCCGCCGTTGACCCCCTGGCCTCCACTAGCCGCATCCTCGATCCCAATATCGTCGGTGAGGAGCACTACAAGGTGGCCCAGGACGTCAAGCGCGTCCTGCAGCGCTACAAGGATCTCAAGGACATTATCGCCATCCTCGGCATGGAGGAACTGGGCGATGATGATAAACTAACGGTGTCCCGCGCCCGCAAGATCGAGCTCTTCTTCTCACAGCCCTTCACCGTGGCCCAGCAGTTTACCGGGCGCCCCGGCAAGTATGTGCCGGTGAAGAAGACCGTCGAGAGTTTCCGGCGCGTGCTCAATGGTGAAGGCGACCATATTCCCGAGTCGTTCTTCTATATGCAGGGCGACTTTGATGAGGTCGTTGCCGCCTTCGACGCCAGCCAGAAGTAAGCAGTCACTTGACAGCGAGGCACCCTATGCCGATCCATCTGGAGATTGTCACCGCAGAGCGCGTTGTGCTCTCCGATGATGTAGATATGATCAGCGCACCGACGCGATCCGGGCGGGTAGGCATTCTACCGCGCCATACCCCCCTGCTGACCATCCTTGAGCCTGGTGAGCTGGGGATCATTAAGGGTGGCGTGCGAACCCCCTTCGCTGTGTCGGGCGGCTTTATGGAGGTTTTGCCCACCGGGGTGACCATCCTGGCCGATACGGTTGAGCGGGCCGATGAGATCGACGAGGCCCGCGCCGAAGGGGCACGCCGTCTGGCTGAAGAGCGTAAGCAGATGGCTCAGACCGATAGGGATATGGCTATCGCTGAATCCAAGTTACGCAAAGAACTGGTGCGCCTCCAGGTCTCGCGGCTCAAGAATGTCCGCCGCCAGTAGGCTCAGTGGCCTGCGCTCCTCCAGGCTTGTGCGCAACCCCCTCACCTCAGCATATGAAGTGAGGGGGTTCGCCTGTGCTGTCAGCCTGCTATCAGCTAGCACCAGGAAGCCGATGCAAGCTAACGATACCAGATCGTCTATAATACCTGCGCTTTGCGTGTCCGGCTATGCGGGTTTCTGCCTGCGCCTGTAAGGATGGTCTCGTGCGTAAGATTGGGATTGACCTCGGGACAGCCAATGTGCTGGTCTATGTGAAGGGCAAAGGCATCGTTCTGTCCGAGCCCTCGGTGGTTGCGCTGAGTACGCGGGATGGCCGCGTGCGCGCTGTTGGCGCAGAAGCCCTGGCAATGCTCGGACGTGAGCCGGAGAGCATTGAGGTGGTACGCCCGATGCGCAATGGCGTGATCGCTGATTACGTAGTCACCGAGGCTATGCTTAAATATTTTATCAGCCGTGCGGCGGGCCGCTTTCGGATCACTAAGCCTGAGGTGATGATCTGTATCCCTGCCGGAGTTACCAGCGTCGAAATGCGTGCGGTACGTGACGCAGCCCTCGAGGCCGGTGCCGGGCGGGCTTTCTTGATCCGCGAGCCGCTCGCGGCAGCCATTGGGGCCAATATTCCCGTGGCCCAGCCCTCAGGTAATCTGATCATTGACATCGGCGGCGGTACCACCGAAGTTGCCGTGATCTCCCTGAACGATATTGTCGTCAGTACCTCCGTGCGCGTCGGCGGGAATAAATTTGACGAGGCGATTGCCGCTTATGTCAAGCGAAAGTATAACGTGCTGATCGGCGAACGCACAGCCGAAAGTGTCAAGATTGAGATTGGCTCGGCCCTGCCCCTCGAACGCCCCCTGACAACCCAGGTACGTGGGCGCGACCAGGTGGCTGGCCTGCCACGCACGATCGAGGTCGACTCCAATGAGATTACCGATGCCCTGCAGGAGCCACTTGAGGCGATTGTGAATGCCGTGCGCGCTGTGCTGGTCGAGACACCACCCGAACTCTCGTCGGACATTATCGACAAGGGCATGGTTATGACCGGCGGCGGCTCGATGCTGCGGCGGGTCAACGAACTGCTGACCGAAGTGACCGGCGTGCCCTGTTACGTGGCCGACCAGCCTGCTTCATGTGTGGCGATCGGCACCGGGTTGGCGCTTGAGAATATCGAGATCTTGCGCGATAGTCTCAGCGGCGATGATCTCAATTAAATAAGGTTGCCTTAGCAGCGCATGAAACAGAAGCTCAATCCTCCCAAAAACGGCCTGGTGCTCGAAATCGGGAGTGGCGATAATCCGAATCCCCGCTCAAACGTCTTGGTCGATCGTTTCCTTGGTTCGGATAACCGTGAACGTGGCGGTGACTTGGTGGTTGACCGCCCTTTTGTCGTCGCCGATGCCCACCAGTTGCCCTTTAAGGACGATGCCTTCGCCTATGCGATCTGCTCGCATATCCTGGAGCATATGGACGATCCACAGCAGTTCGCTGCGGAACTGCAGCGCACCTGTGCGGCAGGCTATATTCAGAGCCCCTCGGAGTTGGCAGAGCGCCTCTTCCACTGGTCGTTCCATCGCTGGTATGTCAACCTGGTCGGCGATACGCTTGTCCTGCATCCCAAAGAGCCCGCCGAACCCTTCGGCGAGCTGTTTGATTATCTGTATGAGTACAACCCGGCCTACTACTTCTTCCAGCGCAGCATGCCCGATCTCTTCTGGATCGAGCGCGAATGGCAGAAGGGCGACCTGCGGGTTGACGTACGCAGTGAGTCGCCTCTGCCTTTGCGTGACCCGGCAGCCCTGCGTGAACTGGTGCGCCCACGACAGGATGCGCTTACCCTCACCGGGCTCTTCTTCTTTGCCCTGATCGGACGCCTCTTCCGCACCAGGCTGCGGCGCGGGCTGCGGCGGCTGATCGGGCGCAGCTACCTCTGAGATCAGCGGGGTGCGGTTTGGAGGGGCTTAGGCCCCTCCCCAGGCATTGCTACTCGCCCTCAAGCACCTCTTGCCGCAGCGTGACTGGTAGCACCGGCAGATCCTCGACAGCCCGGTGTTCAAGCAGATCATGGCGAAGCTGGGCCATCTCGATCAGATGGCCACGCTCATGCTCAACCACCCAGTTACCCTGGTGGGTCAGCGGAATGCTGCCGAAGATCTCGTGGAAGCCGACCCGGTGCCATGCCGCCATCGTCAGGCCACGCAGCAGACCAAGGGTCTGCTGGCGAGTGTGCTGAAAGTTGTCGAGCAGATCGGCAATTGGCTGGGCCCGGGCAGGGTCGTTGCGCGAGAGTTTCGGGGGATGGGCACTGGGCAGACGTGGGGTATCGGTCTCGAGGATCAGCCAGGCGCGCTCACGGAAAATGACATCCATATCGGCAAGATGGGCGATCAGTTCTTTGATCGAATAGCCGTGCAACGGACGTAGCGCAAGCAACTCCTCGTCAATATGCTCGGTCAGGCCCTGCAAGGTCTTGAAGGTCTGCTCAAGCCGCCGCACAATGTTGTAGGGTCCAAGGTTGCCCATCGACTCAGCGGCGCGAAAAGTGATAAAGCCTTCGCTCACGGTGCCGCAAACGGCGCAAACGCTGGGGGCACCCTCCATCAATTCACCGCAACTGCCACAGACGAAGAGATCTTGCAACTCTTCGGCTTTCAGGTCACGGCTTTCGCTCAAAGCCTGGGCAGCCCGGCTGAGTAATTCACGCGAGATCGCACTGGTACCGGTGACCGGGCCAGTCGCCACACTTTCGGGCTCGAGCCCGGCGAGGGCCCGTTCCAGATTGGCCTGGGTCGGGCCGACCTCACCAAGGTCACGAAAAGCCTGCTCGGCGCGGATGCGTTTGACACAACTTGAGGCTTCAAAGAGCCGGGCAATATTGTAGCGGCGCTCACGGCGAGCCTGCTTGGCCCACACATAATAGGCCGTATAGCCGAGGCTCATATTACAGAGCAAGCGCCGGCTCTCATCCTGATCGACTTCAACATCCATACAGCCCTCTACAGCCCTCTAATGATCCTGGTGCTGCACCAGCTCAGTAAGGACACCCTGACCACCAGCCTTGGGATGGACAAACGCCACCAGGGTGTTGTGGATGCCCGGGCGCGGCTCTTTGTCAATCAATGGCACACCGTTGGCCTTGAGTTGTCCCAGGGCTGCGTTGATATCATCGACACGGTAGGCGATGTGATGGATGCCGGGGCCCTTTTCACGCAGATATTTGCTGAATGCGGCCTGATCCGAGGTCGGGGCGATCAACTCGATCAGGGTGGTGCCAAGACGCGCGACGCCAATCGCCATATGGCGATCCGGCAGAGCAATGCGCTCCCAGTCGCTTAGCCCATAGGCCTGGGAGTAGAAGGCGATCGCTTCCTCAACATCGGTCACGGCAAGACCGATATGATCGACAACCGTAAACATGTGTACTCCTTCACAGGGAACGCCAGCTTTTGACCGGGCTATTATAGCGGAAGCAACCGTCAAGAGAAGTAAGGCTGTGATGATCCAGGGTTGAGATTGCGCTACCGCACTGCTGTGGGCAAAAGAAGCCATGGTATAATTCTGCTTAAATCCCCTGCGACGGGTGCGGAAGCGAAGCAATGACTGCTACTGGCGGCGCTGAGAGCGCTTGTTTTAGCATGTCTATGCCGAAAGGCACGTACCTGTGAGCGATGTACACGCGATTGAGTTACGCGAGATCGTCAAGCAGTTCGGCGAAACCTGCGCGGTCGATCACGTCTCGCTTGACATCAAGGATGGCGAGTTCTTCTCACTACTCGGGCCGAGTGGCTGCGGCAAGACAACAACCCTGCGCATGATCGCTGGCTTTGAATACCCCACCAGCGGTGAGATCTTCATCCACAGGCGCCCTATGGCCGCGACGCCGCCGCATCGCCGTCCGGTCAATACGGTCTTTCAGTCCTACGCGCTCTTCCCCCACATGAGCGTCGAACAGAATGTTGCCTTTGGCCTCGAGATGCAGCGCCTGCCGCGCGCTGAGATTGAGCGCCGGGTGCAGGAGGCACTTGAACTGGTGCGTCTGGGTGGCTTCGCCGATCGTCGCCCCCGCCAGATGTCCGGTGGCCAGCAGCAACGCGTGGCCCTCGCCCGCGCCCTCGTCAACCACCCCGAGGTGCTCTTGCTCGACGAACCCCTGGGAGCCCTTGACCAGAAGCTGCGCAAAGAGATGCAGATCGAACTGAAGAGCCTTCAGCACCGTGTGGGTATCACTTTTATCTTCGTGACCCACGACCAGGAAGAGGCCCTGACCATGTCTGACCGCATCGCCGTGATGAGCCATGGCAGAGTGCTGCAGGTTGGGACACCCACTGAGATCTACGAGCGACCTACATGCAAATTTGTCGCCGATTTTATTGGCGAAACAAACTTCATTGACGGCAAGGTCGTTGAGCAGGATAGTAACTACGCAACGATTGAAACCCCCGACGGTCTGCGCCTGCGTGGCTTCACACCGCGCCCGGTCGCCCTGGACGAACAGGCCACCCTCTCGCTACGGCCAGAGAAGGCCCGCCTGGTTGCCCCTGCTGATCGCCGAACCGAGAATACCTTTACCCTGCCTGTCCAAGTAGAACTGGTCAGCTATATTGGCTCGGACACGCGCATCACGGTACGCCTGAACCCGCAGCGGACCCTTGATGTCTGGGAGCAGAATACACGTAGTACGCTCGACCGTGACGCCTACTGGCAGCCAGGCGAGCAGGCAGTGCTGATCTGCCCACCCGATAATGCGCTTGTCCTGACCGAGTAGGGTCGCAACGGTGTGCTCGCCCTGAACCCTTGGCTTACAGGGACATCCATGGCCCTAACAACGATCGAACGTGAGCGCCGCCGCCGTGACCGGCGCAACCTGATCGGGCTGATCGCGCCCGGTCTCTTCTGGTTGCTGCTCTTCTTTGCTCTGCCACTGGTAATCATCCTGATCTACAGTGTGATGACCAACGGTCCGCGTGGCAATATCGTCTGGCAGTTCACCCTCGAAAACTATCTCACCCTCTTTACCCGCTCGATCTATTTCAACGCCTACCTGCGCTCGATCTGGATCAGTGTGCTGACGACACTGATCTGTCTGCTGCTCGGCTATCCTCTGGCACTCTTCATTGTGCGCCAACCACCACGCTGGCGTACCGCCCTGCTCTTCCTGGTGCTCATCCCCTTCTGGACCAACTTCCTGGTGCGCATCTATGCCTGGCAGATCATCCTCGCCAACAACGGGCTGATCAACAGTGGCCTGGCAGCCCTGGGCCTGCCCGGCCTCCACCTGCTCAATACTGAAGGAGCAACCCTGCTCGGGCTGGTCTATGGCGAGTTACCCTTTATGGTCTTGCCGCTCTATGCGGCCATCGACCGCTTCGATTTCACCTTGCTTGAGGCGGCCGCCGACCTGGGGGCCAATCGCACCCGCGCCTTCTTGCGCGTGATGCTGCCGCTGACTATGCCCGGCATCGCGGCTGGCGCAGTGCTGGTCTTTATTCCCACGGTCGGGCAGTTCGTGGTAAGCGAATTACTGGGCGGAGCCAAAGTCGACTACCTGGGCAATCTGATCCAACGCCTCTTCCTGCGTTCCAACCCGCCCAACTGGCCGCTTGGCTCGGCGATGTCGATGGCGATGCTGGTGGTGCTGATGGTGCTGATCCTGCTCTACTTCCGCACCACAACTGAGGAGGATCGCTGATGATCGAGGCTGCCGGGCGGGCGCAGCAGCATAGACGGGCCGGTGCTCCGACCATGGAGCAGGGCCGGCTCACATGGAGCGGGCTGAGCCTGACGATCCATGCGATACTGATGTACCTCTTCCTCTACGGGCCAATTGCCGTACTGGTGATCTTTTCCTTCACCCGCGACGAGTTCGGGGTGCGCTGGACCGGCTTCACGCTCGAATGGTACGTGCGGCTCTTCAACAATCCGCGCCTGATGGGGGCGGCCGTCAACTCACTCTATGTCGCTTTCGTCTCAACGCTTGTTGCCACCATTCTGGGAACGTTGACCGCCCTGGCGATGGAGCGCTACCGCTTTCGCGGGCGTACCTCCGTCGACGCCATTCTCTATCTGCCGATTGTGATGCCTGAGATCGTCATGGCAGTGGCCCTGCTGGCCTTCTCGGCATTGGCCTTTGACCTGATCAACGCCCTGACCGGTCAGGTGTTGCGGCGCAGCCTGACCACGGTGATCATCGCCCATATCGCCTTCAGCATCAGCTTTGTGGTGGTCGTGGTACGTACCAGCCTGAAGAACTTCGACCGGCGGCTTGAAGAGGCTGCTGCTGACCTCGGTGCCGATAGCTGGCGCATCTTCTGGCGCATCACGTTCCCGCTGATCCTGCCGGGCATCATCGGCGGGGCCTTGCTGGCCTTTACCCTCTCGCTTGATGATTTCATCATCAGCCTCTTTCTCTCCGGCCCAGGCACCTCGTTGCTACCAGTGGAGGTCTACAACCGGGTGCGGCGGGCCGTCACGCCAGAGATTAACGCCATCTCAACCCTGATGCTCGTGCTTTCGATCAGCCTGGTGCTCGTCTCGCAACTTGTGCAACGTCGACAGTAGCAACAGAAAGGAAGCCCCTGTGACCCGTGTGACGCGAATGAGCTTGATCGTGCTGATGGCCCTGGTGCTGGCGGCATGTGGCGGTGCAACCACCGGGAGTCCCGGCAATGAGTATGGGGGGACCCCGCCGGACGATGCCCCTGCGGGTGATACGGCTCCGAGCGATGGCGTGGATCGCACAAAGCTTGCCAGTGAGCTCTACTTCTACAACTGGAGTGACTACATCGACCCGGCAACCCTGACCCAGTTCGAGGAGGAGTATGGGGTGCGGGTAATCTACGACACCTACGACTCGAATGAGGATATGATCGCCAAAGTGCGCGCTGGCAATTCGGGCTACGACATCGTCGTGCCTTCGGACTATGCCGTGGAGATTATGAGTACTGAGGGCCTGGTTCAGCCGCTTGACAAAACCATGCTCACCAACCTGGAGCATATTGATACGAACTACATGGGCCAGTACTTCGACCCCGAAAACAACTTCTCGCTACCCTACCTGCTCGGCCTGACTGGGATCGCCTACAATAGCAGCAGCTTCCCGGATGGTATTGATAGCTGGGCAGCCCTCTTCGACCCGACCCTCGCCGCTGCTGTGCAGGGCAAATTCAGCATGCTTGAGGATGAGCGCGAGACTCCTGGTGCTGCGCTAAAGTACCTGGGCCAATCGCTCAATACGATCGACCCGGCGCTGCTGCAGCAGGCCCAGGATCTGCTGATCGCCCAGAAGCCCTTTCTGGCCGCCTACAACAGCGCCGACGTCAACCGCAAGTTGGCCTCGGGCGAGTATGTGATCGCCCACGCATGGAGCGGCATGGCGATGCAGGCGCGCAACGGGCTCGGCGACGAGTTCTCGGGCAACCCTGAGATTAACTTCATCATCCCCAAAGAGGGCGGCACGATCTGGATGGACAACCTGGTCATCCTGGCTGACTCGCCCAATGCCTACACCGCCCACGTCTTCATCAACTACCTCCTGCGTCCAGAGATCGCTGCCCAGAACGCAGGCTATGTCGGCTACATCACGCCCAATCGCGATGCCATCCCGCTTCTACCCCAGGTTGTTCAGGATCTCTATGCGGCTGGCTTTGCCCCCAATGAAACCATGATGGCCCGCCTGGAGTGGATCAAACGTAGTGAGGAGACTGCAGCCTTCACCGACCTTTGGACCGTAGTGAAGGGTGAGTGAGGTGAGCCAGCGCCCAATTTGCACAAAACAATGGCTTGTGGTAGAATGCACACGCTGTGAGTGAGCGGCATCTTGATGGTGTGCGCCGACGTAGCTCAATTGGCAGAGCAACGGTTTTGTAAACCGTCGGTTAAGGGTTCAAGTCCCTTCGTCGGCTTCTGATGTCTGTGGGTCGGTTCCGGAGCGGTCAAACGGGGCAGACTGTAAATCTGTTGGCTTACGCCTTCGCAGGTTCGAATCCTGCCCGGCCCACCATTATTCGGGATGCGCGAGGCGGCTGTGGGATTCAGTTCGACTGGTCTCACGGTCCGCATCGCTCTCCTGGGTTACATGCCTACGTAGCTCAGTTGGTAGAGCACGTCTTTGGTAAAGACGAGGTCACGGGTTCAAGTCCCGTCGTAGGCTCCAGCAGGATTTAGGAGGGCGGGGAGACACAGCACCCTGCCAAAGAGCTCGTGCCGATTACCAGGGCACGAGCCGCGCATTTTCACGAGCTCAAGGAGCAAGAGGAGCGCATGGCCAAGCAGAAGTTTGAGCGTACTAAGCCGCATGTCAACATCGGCACCATCG
>CAZQCG010000013.1:0-120245 GCA_964592425.1 uncultured Chloroflexaceae bacterium | reverse complement strand
CACAGAACTTCCTTAACCTTTCACCATTAACACGTGGGTCCGCCCCTACCCGGTGTCCGCCCACGCCGCAGCATGGTGCCATTGCCGCGTGGTCAACGCCGCCATGGGGCGCATGGTGCCATTGCCGCGTGGCCAATGCCGCCATGGGGCGCCGCAGCATGGTGCCATTGCCGCGTGGCCAATGCCGCCATTGGTGTCAATTTTCGGCCCATACTGTACCATTTTACAGAGCCAGGCTCCGCGTGACCCCTGTTGCCTATGCAGTTGCTTGCAGCGGCGCTTTCGGCTTGCGACCGCGACCGCTCCGTGCGCTGTCTCGCGGGCTCTGCGCTAACGCCGCAGCTTTGCGGAGACTTGCCATCACGGCAATGGCTCCCTCTATTGACTCGGTAGCACGAAGATTATAGTGCGGAGCTTGTCGGTGCCGAAACGCCCGGCCAAAGCGCTCAGCCCCGTTGTTCGTGGCTTCCCACTCCTCCTGCTGTAAGAAGGCGCTCACCCGCTCAAACTGGGCCGTCATCTTGACCTGCACGCGCCTGAACGGAGCGACTGCCGCGAACGCAGCGTCGGTGCTCCAATCAGCGAAGCGGACTCGCGCCTCCTCCAGCATCCGGCGCTGACCCTTCTCGTCCTGCCAGAGCACATACCACTCGGTCACAAAGCGACGCGCCACCTGCAACTCGGCGCCAACTGGACTGCTCAGCAGATCGTCCACCTGTGCCTGTTGGCTCGCTGACAGATGCGCTGGCCGACGAATCAACAGGTAGCGGTGTTCCCGTAGCGCTTCCCGCACCTGACGGACGGTCTCCCAGCGCTCCCACGGGGAAGGTGGTGCTGGCTCCTCAGGGGCACCTGATAGTACTGCCTCCGCCATCGCTGCGAGGTCGTTCACCTCGTCGGGCTGCGTAGACGGTATTGCTGGCGTCTCGTTGAGCCAGGCACTCACCGTCACCCGATGGATCCCGAACTGTGCAGCGATCGCAACATAGGAAAGGCCTTGCAGCGCCAACTGCTGCGCCTGCTCGCGCTGCTGCTCGCGGGCTATTCGGCGCATCGTGGACGCATCCGGCAACCGCCGGTCCTGCCACGACTGCGCAAGGTCATCGGGAACCTCAGCCGGTGGCTCAAGCGCACGCCAGATCCGTACGGTTTTCCGGCGCAGCCCCAACTGACGGGCAATCGCTCGGTGTGAGCGCCCCTCCTGGGCTAACCGATGAACCGCGCTGCAATTCCTGCCTGACGGGTTGCCTGCCGAAGCTGCCAACGTTGGTAGTCGGGTGCGTCGGGATTGTCAGTCGGCGGAGTCGCGTTGAGCGGGCCGCCCCAGAGACGCCCGGGTTTCGCCGGTGGTTGGGGGAGCGTGCGCCGAAGGGCCTGAATGACCTCCATCGCCGCGCGGGTCACACGGCGGGTCTCATGAAACAAACAGCGCTGATGTGCCGCAAGCGGCCAGCGCTTCGCCAGCACGGCAGGATACAGCGCGGATCCGTCGGTGATGACTTCATCAGGGGTAATGCCTGCGGCCCGGAGCTGGATCAGAAACTGCTCGACCGCAGCGCTGTCAACGGAGCCATGTACCAACTGGTAGCCAACAAGGCGGTCGCCATCGGGTGCCGCCGGATCAACCGCGAGGTAGTTAAGTTTGACGCGCAGCACGGCGGCCTGCAGCGCATCGAGCCGGAAGTTGCCGCCCACCACCTTGTGATAATACTTGGGATGTGCGCCGTGCCCGCGCAGCAACTTCACCTTGTCAGCCAGCCAAGAGTCGTTGGTCGTCACCATGCCCCCGTCGCCAAAACCGCCCAGGTTCTTGGAGGGGAAGAAGCTGAAGCAGCCCAGGTGCCCGATCGAGCCAGCGCGGTGCCCCTGGTACTCGGCACCGATGGCCTGCGCGGCATCCTCGATGACAGCGAGAGCGTGGCGTTCGGCAAGCGCCATAAAAAGTGCTGCGACTCGATCACCCTGTCCATCGCGGCGTGGATTTCGTTGCGCAGGGTGGCATATTGTGCTTTGAGATCAAGCAAGGGAACGGGAGTGGTCATAGGGTTGCATTGAGACTAGGCGAGCAAATTTTGGAATCCAGCTTGCTCAAAGTGACGATCGAAGGCCAGTACCTGAGTGATGCCATAATCCCGCATCACGACAAAAGAGATGCAGTCCGTGAGGCCCCAATCTTTATCGAGCCGTTCACTGTAGAAAGCAACCGCACGCTCAAAAAGATCGCTGCTCATTGTGATGATGCGGATATTGGCTGATGTGCACAGCATATGGAGTGTCGCAATACCCAGCGATCGCCAGCGTTGACGAGCCAGGGCGTTGCCGATTTCGGTCAGCACTGCATCTGTGGTGAGGTAGGATCGGCCAACGTGTCGTGATGCTTGCCGCGCACGTTCATGAAGGCTATCAGCACGGTTGACCAAGGCAAGAATATAGCTAGTATCTATGAAAATCGGTATTATCACTGACGTTCGGTTCCATAGAGATAGTGATCATGCTGTTCGGCGAGATCATTGACCCCAAGATCAGTCGCCAGCGCCAGGAGATCATCAAGGACATTTCGTTCAGTTGGCGGCGGTAGGGATGCGGATGTTTCAACGAGCCCGCTATGAGCCAGGCTAGCCAATGCTTGGATCAATTCCAATTGTTGCAGCGGGGTAAGTTGGCGTGCCTGTGCTAAGAGATTGGTTACCTCTGTCGTCATGTTGCGCCCTCACTCACCGTTTGGCTTTTGTGCTAACGGCTTATCCTCAGGCCAGTCCAGGCAGCGTACCACACCTGCTTGCGCCTCGCTATAGCGCCAGCCGCTTGCGGGGCAGATCATAAGCCCCTGGGCATCTGGGGGCAGCAGACGCTGGCCATGGCGGCTCATCCAGCCCTGGCGTCGGGCGGGCACACCAAGCATCAGGGCATAAGCAGGCACATTGCCCCGCACCACTGCGCCGGCGCCGATAAACGCATAGTGTCCAAGGGTGGCCCCGCAGACAAGCGTAGCATTTGCCCCAATCGTCGCCCCCCGCCGCACCAGAGTACGCTGATACTGATCACGACGCACAATCTGTGCGTGCGGGTTGATCACATTGGTAAACACACAGGAGGGGCCGCATGCTGTTGCCTTGCCTTCCTCATCGCGAGAGGCCGACAGGTCGGTCAAGTGGCGGTGATATGGTTGGGGTGGTTTCGATAAATGCGGCAAAGCGGCTGGTGGCAATGCGTTGGTGGAAGTAGGCCAGCAATGCTTCCGGAGTCATATCGCACGTTGCATCAGCGATCTGCTCCTGGATCTGCCGTTTCATTGCTAGGGTATCAATCTTGTTATTGATCATCTCCATGGGTTGCCTCCAGGATCTTGACGACTTCCGCCGGGGTCATAATGACGATTAGTCCATAACCCTGGCTAATATTTACTCCGTTAAACTTTCGAATTGCGCCACTACTGCATCGAAGAATTGCTGCGAGGCAAGGGCGA
This sequence comes from uncultured Chloroflexaceae bacterium, assembly GCA_964592425.1. Lineage (GTDB taxonomy): Bacteria > Chloroflexota > Chloroflexia > Chloroflexales > Chloroflexaceae > Viridilinea. The sequence continues at coordinate 116,779 of CAZQCG010000013.1, read as the reverse complement.
ACTCTGGATCGAATGGCCCGCCGAACACTGAGGTGTCAACGTAGACCCGCATACGGCTCATAGGTCACCTTCAACATCGCATCCCGCTCAGCCTTGAGGTCTGATCATGGAGACTATACCACAGTGCGATCACTTCGGGCAGCCGCTCGCGCAACGCGGAAGGGTTGTTGCGACCAACGGACGGCTTGCGGGCGCTGCGCCCCGCTCCCCGCCCAGGGGGCGCTGCCCCCTGGACCCCCGCGAAGGGGCCTTGTCCCTTTCGAAACCCCAAGGTGAGTGTGGTGCTAGCTTGTTTAGGTGTTGGCGCATGCCTCGTGGCAATAGCCTTGGCTGGCGGCAATTTCTGCGTTCTGCGTTCTGACAAGGTTCAAACCCGCTTGACAGTTTGCGAAGGTAGCACCGGCTTCCAGCCGGTCAGGAAGCCCCTCCGGCTGGAAGCCGGTGCTACCGAACTGTCAAGCTGAAACCTGGCACCTGAAACCTTGTCTCTGCGCTAAAGACTCGCCTGATACCACTCAATCGTGCGCCGCAAGCCCTCTTCAAAAGACGTGCTCTGCTCGCAAAGCCAAACTGCTCGCGCGCCCGGCTCATATCCAGCTTGCGCCGCGGCTGGCCGTTGGGCTGGCTGGTATCCCACTCAATCCGCCCGCTGAAGCCGGTCAGGCGGGCAATCAGCTCGGTGAGATCCTTGATGCTGATCTCGGCGCTGCTGCCCAGGTTGACCGGGTCACTCGCATTGTAGCGCTCAGCCGCCAGCAGAATACCCTCGGCGGCATCCTCGGCATAGAGGAACTCGCGGGTGGGCGAGCCATCGCCCCAGGCCGTGATCACAACGGCACGCCCATCATCAGATTATCGTAGAAGAACTCGGCAGGGTGAGCGCGGTTGGCCCCGATCCCGCCGACATGGGCGGCCAGGTGGATCAGGTAGCGCTGCGGGGCCTCCGCCGTGGGGCGCTCGCGGCGAGCAGGCGGCGGATGGCGCTGAGGTCACGGAGATCGTAGTCGCTGCTGCGCGGCACGATCACCTCGGCGGCCCCGCGTTCACGAAGTTTGGCCACCACATAGGAGCCGAGAAAGCCAGCCCCGCCAGTGACAACTACGCGTTTATCCTGCCAGAAGTTGTGGACTGTAGCACAGAATGCAGAGAATGTCGAGTGAGCAGCGTGCTAGCACCAACTCGCCTTAGCCCTCGCGCCGCTCAGCCTCGCCTGCCAGCAGCACCGGCTCAGCCACACCCGCCTCGCCAGCTGCCGCCTCGCTGCGGCGGGCCTTTTTGTGGTGCTGGCGAGCCTTGTCCTGCTTGCCCCCGAAGAGCCGGGCTAACCAGCTCCGTTTAACCGGTCTTTGCTCCTGGTGGTAGCCATAACCATAGCCGCTGTCACTCTTTGCAACCCTGTTCAGCACAACCCCGGCCAGGCTGCAGCCTGAGTGCTCAAGCAGCTCGCCAGCCCGCTGCAAGGCTGCGCTGCGCGTCGAACCTGCCAGGGCCACCAGGATCGTCGCATCACACATGTGCGCCAGAAAGGTGGAGTCGGCCACCGGCAGTAGCGGCGGGCTATCAAAGATCACCAGGTCGACCATCGTCTGCAACTCTTCGATCAAGGTCGCCAGGCGTGGCGAACTGATCACCGCCATCGGGTCAGCCGGCAAGGGGCCACTGGGCAACAACCGCAGGTTATCCAGCTTCGTATTCTGCTGGTAGCTCTCCAGGTCGGCCCCTTTTTCACGCAGCAGGGCCGTGGTGAGGCCGCGCTGGTTGTGGTGGCCGAAGTACTGGTGCAGGGTCGGACGGCGCAGGTCAAGGTCAACCAGGATGACATGCTTGCCGAACTGCGCCATCGCCACCGCCAGGTTCGCGGCCGTGGTGCTCTTACCCTCACCGGGATTTGCGCTGGTCACCAGCAGGGTACGCAGCGGGGCCTCAAAGCGGGCGACCTCCAGCCGCACACGCAACATCTGATAGGCTTCACTGGCAGTATGGTAGGGGTCGTGCAACGCGACGAGCCGCTCAGACGGGCGGGCGCCCTCGATCTGCCCGACTGCCGCCAGGCCGCTGGTACGCAGGAGCGTGGTAGCGTCATCGAGCGAGCTGACATTATCATCAAGGTACTCGAAGAACAGGGCCATGCCGATCATCAGGATCAGGCCGACAAGGCCCGCCAGCAGGGTTGTACTTATAATCTGCGGATAGACCGGCACCGTTGGCGCAACCGCCGGCTCAACCACCTGGATCGTATTGCTCGGCTGCAACTCTGCCAGACGCAACTGTTCGAGCCTGCGCACGATGGTGAGATAATCACGCTGAGTCTGGGCCAGCTCATCCCGCATCTGGCGCACCGCGCCGGGATCGGCAGTCGCTTCAAGCCGATCCAACTCAGCCTGCATACGCTTAAGCTCACGCTCAAGCCGAAGCTGTTCCGCTGCAAGGCTCCGCCGTACTGCGTCAACATTGTTCGCCTGGGCAAGGCTGTTGCCGCGACTGAACCGATCAGCAAGCGCATTCGCGATCAGCGCAGCCTGCTCGGGATCAAGATCGGTTACCTGGATCTCGATCAACTCGGTATTGCGCAGTGCTGTAACCCGAATCTGGCTGGCCAGGCGCTGCGGCGTGCTTGACAAATGCAGCTTCTGAATGACTTCATTGAGCACCGGATCCAATACGATCAGCTCGGCATAGGTACGCGCCAGCCGTTCGCTGTTCAGCAGGCCCTGGTAGGTAGCCGTCGAATTCGTACTGGACACCTGTGAGATGAGCAGACGGGTTGACGCCTGGTAGATCGGCGTCACCTGGCTGATCGAGACAAAAGCGGTCGCAGCAGCCAGCCCTGTGCCAATGATAATCAGCAACGTCCAGCGCTGCAGCCGTAATACATAACGCAGAATATTCATGCAAAAAGCCAGATCGTTTGTCTTACCACGCACCCTGATCGATCGCCTGGGCAACCGCTGCCATTCCCAAAGGCGCGACAGAGCGGCCTGGCCGCTCCGCACCAGTTGCCGTGGGTGCGGCTAAGCGCCGTGCCCAAAACAAGTGCGCCACTGGCACGGTCAGCGACGGTGTTCAGCAACAATCGCCCGGACAGCCGTGATCACATCTTCAAGATCTTCGTCAAGCATCTTACTGTAGATTGGTAGCGACACTTCACGTTGAAATTCACGGTAGGCCACCGGATAATCCTCGGGACGGTAGCCATACTTGTTGCAATAGTAAGGATGCAGGTGCAGGGGAATAAAATGGACACTGGAGCCAATATTACGCGCTTTGAGCGCCGCAATGAACTGGGCCCGGTCGATCCGTAGCGATTCAAGGTTGAGCCGCAGCATATAGAGTTGCCAGGCATGGCGACACTCCAGCTGCCCAGGGCGACAGGCACAACCAGAACAAGAGGGGAGGCGCTGCCGTTCAGGATCGGGCGCAAGTTGTAACTCAGGCAAGTCGGCAAAGGCCGCGTGATACGCCCTGGCAATCGTATGTCTTCGCTGGCTCATATGTTCGACTTTAGCCAACTGCGCCAGACCCATTGCTGCGGCAATATCGGTCATATTATACTTGTAACCAGGTGCAACGATCTCATAGTACCAGGAGCCCTCGGAGGTATAACGTTTCCATGCATCGCGGCTAATCCCATGCAGCGCCATAATCCGGCAGCGTTCGGCCATGGCTTCGTGATTGGTAACGATCATGCCGCCCTCGCCGGTCGTCAGGGTCTTAGTGGCATAGAAAGAAAAGCAGACAAAGTGGGGCAGTTCGGGTGGGAGCCGGGCGCTGCCGATCAGGCGTCCATGGTAGCGCGTAGGCAAGGCATGGGCGGCATCTTCGATCAGCGCCAGCTTATGCTCAATGGCCAGCGCAGCAATCGCCTCAAGATCAGCCGCGAGGCCGCCGATATGCACCACGATGATCGCCCGGGTACGCGGCGTGATCGCCGCCCTGACCAGAGCCGGGTCGAGATTAAAATCCTCGGGGCGAATATCAACCAGCACCGGACGAGCGTCGAAGTAGCGTACCACCTCGGCGGTAGCGGCAAAGGTGTAACTCGAGGTGATGACTTCATCGCCACGCTGCAGACCTATCGCTTCCAGGGCCAGATGCATGGCTGCCGTGCATGAGTTGACCGCCACCGCATGAGTGGCCCCCACCGCTGCCGCAAAAGCGCCTTCAAAGCGACGTGTCTGCACCCCGGTCGTGATCCAGCCCGACTCAAGAACCTCTCTGATTGATTGAAACTCGGTCGCGTCAAGATCGGGTAGGGCAAAAGGGAGAAATGTTCTTCGCAAGGCAATCAACCCTCATTCTACACTAACACATCACATAATACTATATTACTATCAATATTCCTATCAACCTGCGGCAGCCTGGGCAAGGATCTGCAAAAGCGGATAGACCGCCGTGACGACTATGGCTCGTTTCGGCATTACCATCAGTGTGCGCAGCGATCTTGCACCACTTCGTGGTACAGAGCGATCAACCTGGCCGCCCTGATTTCGATATCAAAGAGTGCAAGCGCCCGGGCGCGCCCGGCCAGGCCCATAGCTAGCCGTTGTGCAGGATGTTCGATCATGCTCTGCAGCGCTTGCCCAAGGGCGAGCGCATCGCCGGGCTCAACCAACAAGCCAGTCTCGCCAGCAACAACCTGCTCAGGAATGCCTCCCACCTTTGTCGCCACCACGGCCAGGCCGGCGGCCATCGCCTCGATCACCACCATCGGCATACCCTCATGGTGCGAGGGCAGCACCAGCAGATCACTATCGGCAAAGTGCTTCAGTTTAGCCTGCTCATACGCCGGTGGGTGGATCTGCACCCAGGCTTGCAGCCCGCGTACCGTCACCAGCTCTTGCAGAGCTTCTTTCTCACCATGCAAGAGGGTTTCACCAACCAGGTGCAGGCAAAAGGGCAGCTTGATCCGCTGTCTGAGTTGATCTACCACTTCGAGCAGATCGAAGCAGCCTTTTTCACGCCCAATATGCCCCATAAACAAGATCTGCACCTGCGCCGATCGGTGTAATGATGGGCGTGGCAGCGCCTGGTAGGGCTCTAGTTTGATCGCATTAGGAATGCGACGGACTCTTATATGCGGTAAAAGCGTCTGCAACGTGTCCCATTCATGTGAAAGCGTCACGATGGCACATACATGTTGGAACACAAACAGGATGTAACGACGCCAGAGGGAGGGGCGCACAGGCAGGAACTGGGTTATGGTACAGTGCATTTCGATCACCACCAGATAGCCCATCCAGTGGGCCAGCAGCACCATCAGGCTATGTTTAAGGAACGAGGCCCGGTATGAGGAGCCAATATGCACAAGATCGGGACGCGAGCGGCGCAGCGCCCTGACAAACGCAAAGACATTCACGAGGCCGTTCAACCAGTTCCGAAGCTGCCAGCCGCCCCGCTGGCTAAAGCTCAGCGTACCCTGTGAGGTTTCGACTACATGCACCTCAAGTTGCTGGCTATAACTAGAGCCCAGCAGCGTACGATAGCTGATTGCAATACCGCCGATAGGTTCACCAAGATTAGTTGCCAGCAGAACACGCATATGAATATTTGAGGCTATGACCTCGTTTTATGCGAAACTCGCCGAGGCCGACGAAGAATGCACCAGGCGTAAAAAGAGTTGCTCGTAGGCGGTCACAGCCTGCTCAAGCGCCAGGTGTTCTTCAGCAAAACACCGGGCTTGCTGCCCCATCAGCGTACGTTCATACATACTCAGGCCACAGAACTGCTGGATTGCCGTAGCAATCGTCTCTGGTGCAGCCGGATCAAACAGAAAACCCCGCACACCTGGCGCTACCAGCTGTGCATGATCACCCACAGCACTGGCCAGAACCGGTAACCCACTGGCGAGGGCCTCACACACGACATTAGGAAGGCCCTCAAAAAAGGCGGGGTGGATCAATGCATCTGCGCGACGCAGCAGGTCGGCCACATCGCTGCGTTCCCCCAGCCACTGCCACATATGGCTAATCCCGTGGGCTGCAAGTAAAGCCTGAGCCTGGTCGAAGGCTGTTTGCGCCGCCTGATCGGCCCCTAGCTTGCCAACCCAGGTGACAAACACCCGGTCGCGATCGTCCGGATACATCTGGCGGAAGGCTGCCAGGCCTGCGATCAAACCATGCGCATTCTTATTGTAAACCACCGAGCCAAGCGCCAGCAGGTGGCATGAACTGGCTGTGCGTGGGGCCGCCCAGGCATCAGGCTGGAAGTTGTGCAGATCAACCCCATTGTAAATAACCTGCAGCCTGGAGCGCATCCAGGGGAACTGCCGGATCATCTTCGTATACTGATTGTATGAATTGACCGTGATCTGATCGGCGAGGCGGTGGGCTTGCAGCAAAAGCCATTCGCTCATACGCGGTCGTTGCTGCATAAATGTCGAGCGTTCACTAACCACCAGCGGGAGTTTCAGCCCCAGCGCTGCGAGCTCAAGGTAGAACGAGGGGGTCGGCAGAAATGCGAGCGCCAGATCATAGCCACCCTGTTGCAAACACATACGCAGGCGCAGGATGGGGCGCCAGTCGGCGGCCCCACGCTTTTGATACCCATGCACTACGATACCTGCTCGTTGCAGCTGATCACGAAAATGTGTGTAGGCCGGATAGTAGACAAAAAACTCGATCTGGTGCTGCCGTGCCGTCAGCGCGACAGCCAGATTGACAATCTGGCGCTGAGCGCCGCCTGAGCCAAGACAATCGATCACAAACAAGAGCCGCATGAGGTTGCCACTCACTTCGCTATCCAGCAGCCATGTTATGGGTCAAACGTTCAAGCGCCAGGAGAAAGCCAAACCAGAACCAGGTCGCAGGCTGGAAGATGTCATTGCCGAAAAACATATAGAGCAAGAGTTGCACAAAAATGAGCGGAGCAAAAGCCCAGAGCAGATCGAGATCCCTATCGCCCGTATGGCGGATCGACCACAAGGGCCAGCCCAGGCCATACAGAAACAGATTAAAGCCAAGGAAGGCGATCAGGCCCGCTTCCACCACAATCCCTGACCAGGTATTATGAATAGCGATACCGCCACGTTCAAAGACATAGAGCGGCACCGTAGTGGGAAAGAGCATCTGGGTTGCCGCATAATTTCCCAGCCCATAGCCGAGCAATGGAGCCGTCAAGACGGCGGACGGGGTAAACTGAAACATCAGCATCAGGCGTGCATCGGTGCCCTCAGACAACTGGTTTACGGTTTCTGTTGAGAGGCGCGCGATCCACTCAGGTGAAGAGATCAGAAAAGCAACTGCAGCGACACTGAGGAGCATGCCAATCAGCAGAATCTGGCGCCGTCGCCCAACCTGGCGACTCAAGAAGAGCACAGCCATACCAAGCGGGATGGTCACCAGCACCTCGCGGCGCAAGGCGAAGAGGCTTACCACCACGAGCCAGAGCACTGCGATGCCCAGCAACCAGCGCTGAAGGGCGTGGCGAGCCTGCCAGAGCAACAGCAGGGCGACCCACACCGCCATCGTATTGGCAGTGCCAGCACGGGCCAGGCCCTCAAACAACGACAGGCTCTGCTCATCTTCAGTAAAAAAATCGCCCTCGCGAATATAGGAGAGTGAGCCTTCTTGAAGATAAGCAAAAACGGTAACGAATGAGAGCAGCAGACTCGACCAGAAGAAGACCTTAAGCACCGTCTTGAAATGAGCAGGTTTTACCAGTACGGCAAAAACCATGTAAGCCATTGCGGCTTTCTGAGCATAGCCCAGTGCGATCACCAGGCCATAGTCAGAGGGGTGCCAGATCCAGGCCGCCATGTACATGCCGAACCAGAGGATGAGGCCAAGTAGCACGCGGATTGACAGGGCCGGAAGCACCAGGCGATGGGTTGCGATTGCCAGCGCGATCACAGCTCCACCGACAATAAGCAAGCTGCGCTCAAGGGAGATCGTTGTCCCACCCACCATGAACGGTATCTGGCCGAAGCGCATGATCAGCGGGTACAGGTAGATGAAGATCCAGCCAGGACTAAGTAAGCTGATCATCAGCATACCAACGGCGATCAGCGTGCCGACCCCAAACCATACCGGCAGGCGTGCAATGATCAGCCCACTAGCGATAGCGCCACTGAGCATAAACAATGGCGCCCGGATCGATCTGGGCCATGGTTGATCACCGATCATGGTGTACTCCGCATCAGATCATCAAGGCGCTGCTGTGCCGAGCGATCAGCGGGATCGAGGCGCAGAATATTGGTATAGGCGCTGCGCAGACAATCAGGTGCGTTCATCTCTTCGCATATGCGTGCCTGTTGCCGATAAAGCTCAATGTTATCCGCATCGATCGCCCGGCCCTCTTCCAACCACATGAGGGCCTGATCAAAGTCGCGCCTACCGGCGGCAGCCTGGGCAGCCAGGATACGGGTATAGGCTCGTGGATCCAACTCGATGAGGCGTAGGGCGAGTGGGTAAGCCTCCTCAAAACGCTCCTGCTGCAAGCGTACCTGTAACAGGCCACGCAGAGCCTGCACATGATCAGGCTTGTGCATCAGGGCCTGATTATACCAGTCAGCAGCTTGATTATACTGCTGTTGATAGAAATAGCCCTGGCCCATCATGGTCAGGGCAAGCACATGCTCGGGCTCCCGCCGTACTACCTGGGTAAGCACTGCGGTCATCTGATCATACGCCTTTAGTTCAAGATAGACCCGGGCCAGATCGTAGCAGATCATAACATCATCAGGCTCAGCAGCACATGCCAGTTGCAGATAGTGTAAAGCCTGTTCATATTCCTTGCGAATCAGGTAGGCCCGACCCAGAGTATGGTGGTACTCGACCATGTCGCCGCGCGCATGTTCAGCGTAAACTGCCAGCGCCTGATCAAATGCCGCCTGATCAGCAGTGCCTGCAAAATATTCCACCAACCGGCCTACTTCAGCCGGAATGAGCTCACGCCGGCTGGCAAAAACCTCTAAAGCTACGTGATAATAGCGATCGGTCAGGGCCTGATTTTTTTGTACAGCACACTCATCACCGAGTTGCAGCAGGCGATACCCGATGTCCCCCTGCTGCCAGTAAGGCAGGGGGTCCTTGCCCTGGTGTAACTGAACGGCGCCCAGCGCATAGGTCGCAAGTTCGGTATGGGACTGTTCGGTAAGGGCCCGGGCCAGCATAACTTCGGCCTGCTCCCATTCACCGTTGTGCATCGCGAGCAGTCCACCTAGATAGGGAGAGACCGCTGCTAACGAGCGTTGGTAGTGTACCGCCTGTACGGGTATCAAGGGTATCACTTGATCACATACTCCGAGTGGATAGGAGAAGCGTTGGTAAAAATCAGGCCCGCTAGAGTTTATTGCTGCAAGCAACTGGACATGTTGTATCGATCTGAACAGGGTTGAAGCCAGATTCAAGCGCCACCCCACAACGAGCAAACTCGCCAGCAGCACTGCAAGCAACAAAAAGCGTTGGGCGGGGCGACGGTCATGAATGATAAACATAGACGAATACAGGCGCTCCCAGGGGCTTTCTTCATTCCAATCTGGCTTTGGTCATGTAGGCCATCCGCATTGCTGGCAAGCCTATGAGGCCGGTCAACAGCACCACCCAGCCCTGCATAGATCTGGGCTGTGCTTGCAAATAGGGCAACAAGAACCGCAAGCCCTGCCTACGTTTACCAGCCAGCAAGCTATGGAACCCGGCCATCAGCAGATATTGTTGATACCTGGTAGGTGCATATTGTTGGAGCGGCCCCCCATGCATGGCGAGGAGCTCTTGATATGTTGCTGCCTGATCAGCCGCATCGCGAGCGCGTTGCATAAACTTCTTGTCGCGCTGGGTACGGTGAAAGCTATTCTGCGCATCAGTGTATTGGATACCAAGCAAGGCCGGAATGATCAAAGTCTTCCAGCGGCGTGCAATATTCAATTCCATAAGTGCATTGGTTGACCCGCGGCGGTGTGGCCATAGGATTTGCAACACCTGTTGACGGTAACAATGTACATAATCCTGGTCGGTTCCCGTCTCGCTCCACTGCAGGCGCTGAAGATAATCCATTGGCGTGGCGGGGAAATTGGGGGGGGTGATCCGCCCATTATCCCATTTATAGCATGCCCCGATCACTCCGATCTCTGCTGCTGCCCCTGCACAGATAGGATCAAACGTCTCGAGTGCGTGTGGAACCAGCGCATGATCACTATCGATCCGGATAATCCATGGGCCATGCGCATGGGCAAAAGCCGTCGCCCGCGTTGTACTCATGCCTTGATTACGGTCATGACGAATCAGCGTGATGCGTGGATCCTGGTATGCTTGCACAACCTCGGACGTATGGTCAGTTGAAGCGTCATCAACGACGATTAATTCAAAGGCCGAGCATGTTTGGGCCAGACAGCTTTCAATACAGCGCCTGATCGAATCAGGTCGATTATAGACCGAAACAACAATACTAAAACACAAAGATCGGGAACTTACGTCATCCACCGTACCCTCTTTTTTGCATGTATCAGCGTTTCTTGAGCACAAAAAAGCGATTGTACAACATGTCATACGGTTGAAATTCGCGCGAGATCACAAAACCGGAATCTAGAATCGTTTTGCGAATACGTCGTAATGGATAGCCACCCTGATTGATTTCCCAATAATGTAATCCGTTGAAAGTATGTCGACGATGGAGGCTGACTTTGGTACCGAAGGCCAGGCGGCCAATGATTGGCAGATTGATCGATGCGCCAATTTCAACACCCGCTTGAGGAAGTGACAATACGACATGCTGTCTGGTTATACGACCCAACTCGATCAGCGTGGTCGCAAATCGATCAAATGGCAGATGCTCTAGAACTTCAGCTACGAGAACCACATCAAACGTATCTTTCTGGTATGGTATGTCGGTAACTGAAGCCCATATCGAAGGCCTTGCGAGTCGATTGATGTCTATCGAGCAATATAGACCTACTCGTCTGCGCAGATAATCACTTACAACACTGTTACCGATCCCAACCTCAAGTATTGAGCCAGGACAAAGACGTAAGACCTCGCGTATCTGGTAATAATAGCTACTCCATCGGTTACGTCCCACCACACCATGACAGAAAAACGGGGATTCTACATCTGTTATATTCACAAGCATGCCTCCCGATCAAAAAGCCGAGTATCACTCAAGCCGAAGAATTCAGTGACCTGATTCGCGCTAAAAAAGGTAGTTGGTGCCAGTCTGGGATGAGATTAAGCCATATTGACAAGACAGCATAGAGTAGCGTAGCGATGAACGCTATGGGCATCCAGAGCATGGCTTGATCCGTCGTAGGGAGCATAGCATAGAGCCATGCTGATCCACCCAGAGTTATGCTGCCCAGGATCAGCAATGGCATAGTTGCTTGAAAAAATCCCCACCAGGGCTCGCTGGGGAGTACCAGTTGTTTGACGAAAAAGGGAAACAGCAGGTAACGCAGCACCCTGGCGGCAAAAAAAGCAATCGCAGCCCCGGTGATCCCTAGCGAGGGTGTAAGCATCAGCGTGCCGACCGTAAGCACCAGACCCATGCTGCTGCTGATGATAAGTGGTGGGCGGGTAAATCCGCAAACCAGGGTAAATTGGTTAGCCACATTGCTGCTCACTTCAAGACCAGCTGCCACGGCAATCAATGCAAACGAAAGCCATGTAGCATCAGCCAGGGTAGCAGACTGCGTCCAGAGTAACAAGATCGGGTGAGCAAATGCAGCCATCGGCAAGGCTATTCCCATGCTCAGGAATGCCAACCAGCGTGCCTGGCGATAGTAGATCCGGCTCAATTCAACACTTTGCTGCTGCTCATAGTAACCGACAACGATCGGGTTGGTTGCCCCCAGGATCGGACCGGAAACCAACCCTACCATCGTTGGCGTTCGCTGCGCCAGGGCATAGTAGCCGAGCTGGGTAATCGGCAATATTTTACTCAAGATTAAGCTGTCTGCCTGTGCAAAGATCGAGGCCGTCAGCGAAACAAGGTTCACCCCAACCGCATAGCGCCAGACGCGCCGCAGAATCGTCAACCGAAAGCGCCCTGACGGCAACCCGCGCTCATGGGTATAGCGCCGGGAGAGCCAGAGATATCCGGTGACTTCGATGATCCCAAGGATCATCTGCCACACAAAGAAGGCTTTGATATCAGGATAGAATACAAGCACACAGACTGAGCCAATAGCGTTGAGCAACTCGATCATGATCACGAGTATGTTTGCCTCAACCTGACGTTGCAGCCCGAACAGGATACCCACATAGAGCGAGAGGGGCCAGCGCACCACAAAGAGCAACCCGATCACCGCAAGTGCAAAGACGACAGTCTCAGCTGGTAAGGTTGGCACGTTGATCCAATGATCGCGGATCCAGCCAGCGGAGCACATCACCCCGATCCCCGCTACTACGCCGATCAGCCAGTAGGGTAACTCGAAGGTACGGATGAGGTCACGAATCTCCGCCTTGCTCGTTGCACCCTTCGTAGCCAGACGCGCCACCTCGCGATTGGCTGTAGCACTGAGCCCTAGATCGAGGACTGCCATCAGGCCAGTAATCAGGGCATAGAAACCAAGCAGGCCAAAAGCTTCTTCGCCCAGGATGCTGATCTGTAACGGCACGAGCAGGATGCGTACCAGGCGATTGGCCAGTTTGCCAAGGAAATTCGCCCCGATATTCCTGAAGACGCGCCCGTTGCTCATCTAAATGTGATCTTCCACCGATCGGTACCAGGCCAGCGTGCTCGCCAGACCAGCCCGCAAGGCCACTTCCGGTGCATAGCCGAGCACACGCCGGGCCAGAGCAATCTCGGCCAGCGAGTGGCGCACATCACCAGGGCGGGCCTTCTGGTGCTGAACCCGTAGTGGGCTGCCCCGCAACTCGCTCAGCATCGCGATCAACTCGACCAGACTGGTCTGACGGCCACAGGCGATGTTGAAGCTCATACCGTTGGCCGCTCTGCTAGCGGCAGCCAGCAGGTTAGCCTGGACAACATCGCTGACATAGGTGAAATCGCGTGATTGCTGCCCATCGCCATAGATCGTACATGGCTCGTCGTGCAATGCTGCACGACAAAAAAGGGCGATGACGCCTGAGTAGTGTGAAGAAGGATCCTGGCGCGGCCCAAAGACATTAAAATAGCGCAGCGACACCGTCTCCAGAGGGTAGAGCACGGCAAAGACTCCGGCGTACTGTTCAGCGGCCAGTTTGCTGATCGCATAAGGCGAACGCGGACTGGTCGCCATGCTCTCTACCTTGGGCAGGCTAGGACTGTCGCCATAGACCGACGAGGAAGAGGCCAGCACAACCCGGCCTACCCCTGCCTCACGGGCCGCCAGCAGCAGGCTGAGGGTGCCGTTCAGATTGACTGCGTTGGTGGTGGCCGGATCGTCAATTGAACGCGGCACCGAAGGCAAGGCACCCTGATGAAAGATCCGTTCAACGCCAGCCACAGCACGAGTGACGGCCGCGCCATCACGTAGGTCACCCTCGATCAACTCGATATCGGCTGTAACGGCCGCCAGGTTAGCACGCTTGCCGGTACTGAAATTATCCAGCACACGCACCCGGTCACCCCGCAGCAACAAAGCCTCGACTAGGTGACTCCCGATAAAGCCAGCTCCACCGGTTACCAGTACAAGCACGCCTGTTTACCTCGCCTCATGGCTCTCTTCAATACCGCCGACGCTCACCGGTTCCGCAACTGACGCCATACTGGCTGGCCCAGGCACCTGATCAGGCGGCCCCTCATTGACGGCAGGCGTATGGGGAAGCGGATCCTGATCGTGGCTGCCTTTAGACTTGTGTTTACGCTTGCGTTTACGTCCAAAGAGCGCACCCAGGCCTTTAGGCTCGGGCTCGGCCTGCTCCTGACGGTAGCCATAACCATAACCATAACCATAGCCATAACCATAACCATAGCCACCACTCTTTGTAACGCGGTTCAAGACCACCCCACCGAGCGTAATGCCCGAATTGCTCAGCAGTTCACTGGCCCGCCGCAGCGCTCCGCTGCGGGTCGAACCTGCCAGGGCAACCAGGATCGTCACATCGCACAGGTGTGCCAGAACCGTCGCATCGGCCACCGGCAAAAGCGGTGGGCTATCAAAGATGATCACGTCAGCCAGAGCTTGGAGCTCTTCGATCAGCGTCTCCATACGCGCTGAACTGATCACCGCGAGGGGATCAGTCGGCAGCGGGCCGCTCGGTAACAGCAGCAGGTTGTCCTGCTTCGTATTCAGCAGGTAGCTCGCCAGATCAGAGCCCTTCTCACGCAGCAGGGCCGTGGTGAGACCACGCTGGTTATGATGGCCGAAGTACTTGTGCAGGGTCGGGCTGCGCAGGTCAAGGTCAACCAGGATGACCTGCTTGCCGGATCGCGCCATCGTCACCGCCAGGTTCGCGGCAGTGGTAGTCTTGCCCTCACCGGAGTTCGCACTGGTCACCACCAGGGTGCGCAGAGGTGCTTCAAAACGAGCAATCTCGAGCCGTACACGCAGCATCTGGTAGGCTTCACTGGCATGGTGGTAGGGATCATTGAGCGCTACCAGGTGCTCAACCCGTTGCGTCCCCTCAATCGACCCGATAGCGGCCAGGCCACTGACGCCAACCATAGCGGACGCCTCATCAAGCGAGCGAACCTTATCATTGAGGTACTCAAAGAGCAGGGCCAGGCCAACCATGAGCATCATGCCGACGATAGCCGCCAGCATAGTATTGACCATCACCCGTGGGCGAATGGGGGCGAATGGGGCAACCGCCGCTTCGACCACATCGATCGTGCTGGTCTGCTGAACCTCTGCCAGGCGCACCTCTTCAAGGCTGCGCACAATCGTGGTATAGCTGGCGCGGTACTGGGCCTGCAGATCCTGCAGGCGGCGTAATTCACTGGCGTTCGCATTCGTATCTTCGCCCAGCCGCTCAAGGGCAGCCTGGGTGCGATCCAGTTCAGCCTGGAGTTTCTCCTGCTCCTCTTCCAGACTGCGCTTAGACTCAGCAAAACGGGCAGCCTGCGTGGCACTATTCTGGCGGCTGAAGACAGCGGCGACTTCGTTAGCGGTCGCTGCGGCCAACTCCGGATTGGGGCCTTCTACCGTAACAACGAGCAACTGGGTATCGCGTAGAGTGCTAACGCTGATCTGGCTGACGAGTTGGCCAGGAGTAGTAACGAGGTTCAGGTTTTGGATTACCTCGTCGAGCACCGGGCGCATCGTCATCAATTCGGCGTAGGTACGAGCCAGGCGTTCATTTGTAAGAATTGCATTGTAGCTGACGGCAGGATTACTACTGACCGCCTGGTTGATCAGCAGGCTTGTAGAAGCCTGATAGATCGGGGTCATCTGCCGACTAATCCAGAAGGCCCCGAGACCTGCTACGAACGTAACAATGATGATTGGCAGGGCCCAACGGCGTAGCAGCAATGCATAACGGAAAAGTTCCATCGTATCTCACTCAGTTCGACAATTTCAACGGCAGCCTGCTACCCTAATAAAGCAAGCCTATGGGGATTGTGAAGCGCTCAAGTGTGTCTCACGGCGCATCAGGACGTGGTGATAACTAGCGAGCCCCACTTGACAGGTTTCACAACTGACGTAGGATCGCTCTAGCTTGAGGATACCCAGCATATCTTAGTTAACGTTACCATCATACCATAATCTCAATAAACCCCAGGAAAAGAGCGCTTTACAGCCCGTAGAACACGAGTGTGCTGCGCAAGATCAGGCCAAGATCGGAGCCCAGCGAGCGCCGAGCCATATAGGCCAGGTCAATCGCAAGCTTGGCTGGCAGCACTTCTTGCCGGTAGCGGATCTCCCAGTCCGGGCCAGCCAGGAGTTGCGCTTCGTGGCGATACGCAAATGAAGCAGGGCTGGTAATGCCGGGACGATAAGCCAGGATGCGACGTTGAGCGGGAGTATAGAGCAGCACATACCGTGGATCTTCAGGCCGTGGTCCAACCAGGCTCATCTCACCACGCACTACATTGATCAACTGGGGCAACTCATCAAGTTTGTTGCGGCGCAGCCAGCGGCCCACACGCGTAATACGCGGATCGTTGGCGTAGGTGATTGCCGGCCCACGCTGCTGGGCATCATACACCATCGTGCGCAATTTGAAGAGGCGAAAGGCTCGCCCATCACGCCCAACCCGCACCGCACAGTAGAAGATCGGCCCGGGCGAGTCATACCGTATCGCCAGGGCCAGCAGCAGGAGCAGCGGGCTAGCGAGTAGCAGGCCACTGCCCGCGATCAGCAGGTCGAAATAACGTTGGCGGCGCTCAGCGGTGCTCCTCAGCGATAAGGCATCCCACGGCAGTAATGGCATCCTGGACATCCTGCTTGCTCATCTCATACCCCCCCTGGACACAATACTTTTCAGATAAGCTCTTCGCCCCCACCCCAGCCCGCCCCCGCTGGGGGCGGGTGCCCGGCTCCTCCCCCCAGCGGGGGGAGGTTGGGAGGGGGGGTACCGCGTCTTAAAACGTCAGCCCCCCGCTGATCGGCTTACTGAATAATTAGCAAAGGTATTGACATATGACATCCGAGAAGAACCTACTTTTAAGAAACATGCTTCCGTCCGATGTGCTCACTGTGACGGAAGTCCATATGAAGAGTTTTCGCGGCTTCTTTTTGACAGCCCTCGGATCTACGTTCCTGCACAACCTCTATTCAGCAATTCTCGATGATCCCAATGGAATAAGCTTTGTGGCGACTCAAGCTAGGCGAGTCGTGGGATTTGTCGCTGGCACAACTAAGCCAGCAGGCTTCTATCGCCGCCTCCTGCGCAGAAGATGGTGGCGTTTTGCCTGGAGTGCCCTTCCGTTCGCTGCGCGACATCCAGCCAGTATTCCCAGGTTGTTAAAAGCATTTTCTATGCCTACACAGGTGACACAGCATGCACGACGCGGGACACTGATGTCTATTGCTGTCCTACCTGAATGCCAGGGCAGCGGGGTCGGTCAATCACTGGTGCCAGTCTTTCTCGATGAAGCGCTGCGGCGTGGATTGCGCCAGGTGGATTTGACAACAGACCGCGACAACAACGAGGCTGCGAATCGTTTCTATCAGCGTATGGGCTTTAGCTGTGAACGATCTTTCGTGACGCCTGAAGGCCGCGCAATGAACGAGTATGTGATTGACCTTTCCAGGCGAATACCAAGCGAGCGGAGCGATTCCGCTCCTCGCTGACCGGCTCACTGGATAATTAGCGCAGGTATAGGGCAACCAGACAGCCTTTGCCAAGGGGTAACGCCCGGCAGAATGACCGCACCAGCGCCCACAAAATCCCAAGCCCACAGGTACAAGTGCACCGTTAACGAGCCCGGTCGGAGGCGATGTATGCGCGGTTCTCACAGTATATCACCCCCAGCCAGAGTACGACAGCACAGAGGGGCAGGCAAAGGGCCAGGGCGAGCTCGCTCCCCCGTACACGGGCCACCCAGAGCAGGGCAAACCCGGCCCCTGGTGCGGCCAGGCCCAGGTAGAGCAGGGTTACGGCACGGTGATTCCAGCCGGCAAGTATCAGCCGCTGGTAGAGGTGCGAACGGTGCGCAGCCAGGACATTCTCGCCACGCAAGAGGCGGCGTAGGATTGTAAATCCGGTATCAAAGACAAAGGGCCAGACCAGCAGGATGCCAGCAACTGGCAGGCGCAGGTCGAAGAGAGCGCCGAAGACAACCAGGCTGGCCAGGCTAAAACCAAGAAAGGCGCTCCCGACATCGCCCATAAAAATCCGTGCCGGTGGCCAGTTATGCCCCAGAAAACCAAGGCTGCTGCCGGCCAGCAGAATACCGACCAGGCCGACCATGGGATGCCCGATCAAGGTGCCAAGCACAAACCAGCCCAGGCCGGCCAGCACAGCCTGGCTGCCAGCCAGACCATCGATCCCGTCCATAAAATTATAGGCATTGGTCAGGCCGACAAGCCAGAGGAAGGTCAGGGGCAAACTGAGCCAGCCGAGGTTCAGGCTATCGAACAGGGGCAGTTCAACCACCCTGATTGGCCCAACAAAAGCAATCACCAGACAGGCACCAAGCACATGCGCACCGAAACGCACACCCATTGAGAGCGGGCGGATGTCATCACGCCAGCTGATCATAGCGATCAACAGTGCGCCAAAGCTGAAGGCAAGCAGGGGCAACAGCGGCAGATTGATCGGCAGCAGGGGGACACCGAGCCAGAGACCGGCCAGAGTCACCAGCACGATCAGCAAACCACCGCCGCGAGGGGTCGGCTCACTGTGTGAACTGCGCTCGTTGGGAATATCAAGCAGGTGCTGATGCGCCCAGCGGCGCATCCAGGCCACCCCAAGGTAGGCTGACAGCGTAGCGATCGAGCCCAGACTCAATGCAAAAATAGCTCCCTGACTCATAGATCTCCATGCTCGCGCATGGCGCGGATAGTAGCCTGCCAGCCAGTCGCAAGGTTATAGGCAGGCTGGAAACCAAGTTCCGTGCAGATGCGCCGACCATCAACTGCAACATCCTCCAGGTATTTGTCGATGGTTGCCCGCCCGATCGGTACGGGGCGCTGTAGAAGATGGGCTAGATCCTCGACAAGCCCGGCCGCCAGGCGTGTCGGTGTGCCGGGCAACCTCAGCCGAGGAGCAGGCTGGCCAAGGGCGACACAGATCGCCCGTATGATGGCCTGGAGTGGATACACCTGCCCATCAGTCAGATTATAAAGCCTGCCAGCCGCCGCCGGATGTTGCAGGGCGACCAGCACAGCCCGGGCGACATCGTGGTCATAGATAAGCGTGCGCCGGTTTTCGCCCCTGCCGATCGGCACAAAGCGGTGGCGGGCCAGGGCCTGCACCAGACGCTGGTAGTTGCCTTTGATCCGTGCGCCATAGACGGCAGCCAGGCGCAGGACAACCCCGATCGGACGCCGATCGGCACCAAGCGCATCCAGGACAAACGGCTCGGCGGCCAGTTTGGTCTGGGCATAGAAACTGTCAGGGCAGGGTGAGGTCGTCTCATCCAGCAGCCGGCCATGACCAGGCCCGTAGACCGCGATCGTGCTGAAGAAGACCAGGCGGCGGACACCGGCCCGGCGTGCTGCATCAACCACATTGCGGGTGCCCTGTACATTGATACGTTCGTACTGCGAGCGCAGGGCTGATGACGGGTTCAGGACATGCAGCAAGGCCGCCATATGCACCACCGCCTCAACCCCCTCAACAGCCGCCTCGACGGTGCTACGGTCAGTAATATCGCCGGTGTATCGCTCAACGGCTGCCGGCAACAGATCGGCAGGCGCTGAGCCGAGCGCAAGGGTACGGACAGCATAGCCACCCTGGTGCAGGGCGGCAACAATTGACGGGCCGAGGGCGCCAGTGGCCCCGGTGACAAGAACCCTACTCAAGAAAACTGGTACCCCCATTGACCAAAGTAGCGTATGGCACTCTTGATAAAATAGTAGGTATAGCGCCAATTCTTGTGGGCCGCGCGTTGCCAGAAATGGATGACTGCCACCTCTGGGCAGTAGACGGTGCGATGGGTTCGTTGTACCCGGCGACACAGATCAACATCTTCAAAATAGAGAAAATATTCGGGATCAAAACCACCTAACACACGCAGGAGATCGGTACGGCAGAACATAAAAGCGCCGCTCAGAAAAGGAACATCATACACATGATTATAGCCGACATCACGCATTTCGTAGTAGTCCAGACGATCGCGAAAGAGCGGGCGGAGGCTCGCCGGTAATATGCGCCGCAGCGAGAGATCAAGCACGGTTGGATAACGTTTGTTCAGACCCTGAATTGTTCGATCTTCATTCAAGATCTTTGGCGACACAATCCCAACCTCAGGATGCTCATCCATAAAGCGGGTAAGTATACGAAATGTCGCTGGCTCAATGGTCATGTCGGTATTCATGATCACAAAGTAACGACCATGAGCCCGCGCAAGGTTAAGATTGTGATTCTCACCATAACCGGCCCGGTGGGGATTAAATAGTGTCCGCGCAGCAGGCAGGTTTTCTTCAAAATATGCAAGTGAACCGTCTGATGAACGATTATCAACCAGCAAGATCTCGCTCGCAAGATCGTTGGTTGCCGGTAGCAGACTCGGCAGCAGGCGCTGCAGGTCGTGCAACTGATTGAAGGAGACCAGGGATACGCTCAGATCAAGGATTGGGGAGGGATTCATCGTACGGCCTGTTGCATGACGGCCTCGAAGGCAGTGGCGACGGTGGCCCATGTCTGTGGTAGCTCATGCAGCCGTTGCAAGGCCCGTGCCTGGTAGGAAGGGGCGGGCGGGGTATGCAGGTGAGCTTCAATCGCATCAACAATCGATTGCGGATCAAAGGGATCAAAGTAGCGCGCAAGATCACCACACATCCAGCGTGCGAAATCACGATCGGAGGTGAGGATCGGCCGGCCAGCGGCCATCGCCTCGAGGTAGCTTAACCCATAGGTCTCGGCAAGGGTCGGGACGAAGAAGGCAGTGGCTGCCTGCAACGCAGCCATCACCGCACCAGGCTGGAGCCGACCAAGGTTGGTCACACAGTCGAAGGGGGCCAGGGCAAGCTGGAGTTTGTGCCATGCTGGCAACTCTTCGTCCAGGGTGACAAAGATTTGTACCTGCCGGTGCAAGCCACGCCGGGTCAGATGTTCGGCAACCTGTGGGAGGATGGCATGATTTTTATGGGGATAGGAGGCAGCAAGGAAGAGTAAACGTGCTGGCTTGTTGGTAGCCAGGATACGGGCATCCTGCTGCTGTGGGGCAAGCTGCGAAACAATATCGTAGGGAGCCGGCTGGGCAATCTCGGTGACCCGTTGCGGCAGCACACGGTAGGATGCTAACAGGCGTCGCCGGATCACCGGCGTCTGCACGACCACCCGCGCTGCACGCTGCACACTGAGGGCAAAGTGGCTGACCAGATACCAGCGTTTTGGGAGGGGCCAGCTCTGGCCACCCAGCTCCTGGTGTGAATAGACAAAGTATGGATTATGCAAAAAAATCACATGCGGGCATCCCGGGTTGATCGGGCCAAGATCCCCAAGGGTCAGGCAGAGATCGGGGTGATGGCGACGTACCAGGCGCGGAATAGCATAGTAGATCTGTTTGATACGCTCAAGGTTGTTGCTAAAGCCCACATGGGGGTAGACCCAGAGCACAGTATGGGGTGCAGGAATGGCCAGAGCGCGAAACCCCGGAATATCCGGCAAGAGCAGGGTATAGCGTGTGCCCGATCCGGTCTGCAACAGCTCAGGGATCAAATTTCGGCAGAGGGTAGCCGGGCCAGCGCCCACCACATTCGCCGCGTTTACCAATACATGCATAGGTATCCATCTAGCAAAGCAAAGCTAGAGCCGGGCGAGAAAATCACGTACCCGCCGGCCCTGCAACGTCCAGCTCTTGTTAGCAACGATGAAGGCATAGGCCCGCCGCCCAACCACATGCAGGGTTGCCGGTGATTCGGCACAGACCTGACGAATACAGCGGGCCAACCCATCTGCACTCTCTTCATGCAGCAGATAGACAAGATCGTGGTACTCCTCCGGAATACCCAGTGCGCTGGTCGTGATGACCGGACGCCCGCTCAGCATATACTCACGCAGCTTTGAAGGAAACGTGTAACGATTAATCAGATCATTTTTCAGACGCAAATTCACCAGTACAGTCGCCTGGCGTTGATAACGTTGCACGTCAAGCTGATCAGGAAGAAAGCCGAAATAGCAGATGCGCGCATCACGCTCTGCTGCGGCACGCACCTGCGCCTCCAGCGGGCCACGTCCAAACACCCAGAGCCGATACGCTGGCTCCGGTAAGCGAGCAAAGGCTGCCAGCAGCAAGTCGATCCCATTGACGGCGCTCAGGGTTCCGCTGAAACAGATGCTGTAGAGTGGATCGCCGGTTGGAGCATCATCTTGCTCGAGTTGCGCAACAGCCGGAGGAGGCAGCAGATCGTGAGGCGCAACGCCACCCTCCATCACCAGCATAGGGACGTGGGGAGCATAATCGGCACCGATAAAGCGAGTATAGGCAATCAAGCCGCGAAAGTAGGCCAGGCTCCGAGTCTCGGCAAACCAATTGAGACGCCGTAAGCGCCCATACAGGCCGGAGAAATCGTAGGAGAGGTTATGCGGGAGATCCATCACCAGGGCCACGGCATGCCCGCCGAGCAGCCTGGTTGCCAGGAGCACAGGCAAGGCCATCGGCGCATAGACATTCTGGACGATCACATAGCACTTCCGTGTGCGCTGCAACCAGAGCCAGCGCATCAGGAAGAAAAAGCTCATGATCGCAATCGTGACCTGCTTCAACAAGAGCAGATTGATGAAGGGGATAAGCTGGAACGCGAGCGCTTCCGTCAAAGGCCGCCGTACAGCAGGTACGACCATGTGTCGTGATCGCGGATAGACTCCGATCGGCTGTACCGTAAAGACGGCCGGGGCAACGCCGGTGGCCTGATGGATGGCCTTGAGCAGGCATAACGAGTCACGATTTGCTGCCGGGCTACATGCCGACATCTGGCTGCACCATGACTCAGGGAGTACCTGGCCGAGAAAAGCGATCGCGATGGGGGTTGCCGCCATAGAAACTGCTCCGCTCGCTCAGATGAGTCCCTGCCCCGACAGGGCTGTGGAGGATACAGGCTGCGGATGGGTACTCGGCAGTGGCCGGGTGATCGTCCGACGGGCCATACCAGTGACCATGCCCAGCCAGAGCCAGAGCCAGGGTCCGGCAAAGAAGTCGAAGGGCGCGATGCCAATCGCTGCAACCATGGCAATCGTGAGCATGGCGGCCCAGCCAAAAGCACGGATGAGAGGAGGTAGAGCACTGGCCTTCAAGAGCAGGTTGCGAGAGCGCCACCAGAGGGCAAGCACCAGCCAGATAAAGACGATGCCACCGATGATGCCGGTCTGCCGAAACATCTCAAGGTAGGCGTTATGGGCATGCACATACCAGTAGCCTTCACTACTCCGTGTGATCGGGTGATCAAAACTTAAGGGGCGACCGGCGGGAGCGATCAACTGCGGATCGGTCGTGATCAACTTCCAGGTTGCCCGCCAGAGCGATCCACGATCCTGGTAGAGTTTAAACTGAACCCGCTCGATAAAATTGGCCTCTGGATTGACATTCCATCCTGACGGCGGGGGCGGCCCGGACAGGGCTAGAACCACCAGCAGCAGGCTGAAGGGAAAGATCAGCAGCGTCCAGATCGTCATCAGCAGGTGCCTGAGGGCCTGGTTTTTCTGGAAGAGCAAAAAGCCGATCGCGAAGGAACTGAGAACCAGCAGCAGGATCGTCAAGGTATCGGCGCTGCTGAAGAGCAGAATAGCAACGGTTGCCAGGCCCAGCAACAAGGAGAGCAAGAAACGTTTGCGATACCTGGCCATCCAGAAGATCATGCCGCCGAGCGGGACATAAAAATAGGCGCTATGGTTCCAGTAGAGCCCGGAGGCCAGGAAGATGAGCACGATCCCGACAATGCGCAAGAGCCACTGAGCGATCCACAGGCGTGACTGCAAGGCGGGGAAGAGCAAGAGGCCGTAGAAGAAAGCCCCGATGGCCATTGAGGCCCGCAGGGGTTGGGTCCAGTTTTGCTGCCCCAGGCTTCTACCCCAGGCCGCAGAGGCAACCGTGATGACCAGGAAGAGCAACCAGAGAAACAGATCGGGCGGGAAACGCATCCGTAGTCTACCGGAAAATAGCAGACGCCAGCCAAAAGACGTGGCTATAATCACCAGGGTCATACAAAGCATGACAAACAATTGCAGTGAAAGCGGAAGGCCGCCAATATAGACCGCGTTCTGTTGCATGCCATCATCGACGGTCAGCAATCTTGTTGATCCGGGGGGGAGAAAATCGGTCGCCTGAATCCAGAGGATAGCCAGCGCCGGCAGACCAAGCACATCGATCCGCAGGAGGATCACCCCCGCCAGAAGCATTGCAAGCGCGGTAGAGACGCCAGGGTTAGCAAAGCCCAGAATTGCGATCACGACAGCTATGCCACAATAGATGAGCGCCTGGCGCTTCTCACGACGAACAGTGGTATCAGGCATGGGTTGCCTCCAGCACGCGCCGGTAGAGTGCTTCGATGGCGACCACGCCACTGCTGCGATCAAACAGGCTCCGAACCTGGACAAACCGATCCTCCAGTTTATGCAGGTCAGGGCTCTCCGCAAATGTGGTGCGGATCGCGGCAGCCAGCGCCTGCGCATCACCGGGAGGAACGCTACGACCCAGGGGATGCAGGGCCAGCAATTCACGGACACCCCCGAGATCACTGCCAATGGCTGGCTTTTGCATGGCAATACTTTCGATGACGGGGCGAGCGAAATGCGGCCTGGTTGCCGGAAAGACTACCACATCCGCGGCGGCAAACAACGGTGCTACATCCGTGGCAAAAGGCAACGCCCGCAGGTAGGGCTCCAGGCCATAGGCCGCCACAGTGCGGGCGGCGAGCTGCTTCGGTGTCCCTGTTCCAAACCAGGGCAGCACCTTGCCGGCCAGACGCCCCTGCCAGGAGCGTAACACCCCATATTCGGTTCCCGGCATCAGGCAGACAAAGGCCAACCCTTGCTCTTTCAGGATGCGCAACGCTTCGATCAAGACAAAGAAGCCTTTGACTGAGACCACCCCGCCCAGGTAGAGGATTACCCTCGCAGGAGCGGGAATTCGCAAGCTGCGCCGTACAGCTTGCCCGTCAAGCTCCGAGCGAAAGCGCTCAAGCTCAACAAAATTGTAAATGACTTCCCCTGCGCGATCATGCACCCACTGTTGCCGATCAAAGTGAGAAATAAAGATCAACTGCGGTGAACGCAACATCACGGCACGGATGACCCTCGTACGCAAGCCCTGATCGGGGGGCGGCTCACGCACATGCCAGATAAACGGCACATGATCTTGCCGCAGCGCCTCAGCCGACAGCACAAAGGGCATCGAGTTGAGGTGGACGATATCGGGCTGAACGGTACGCACAAGCTCACGGGTACGGGCGCCAGTACGACGCCAGCCACGGAGCAGGGCTGCCGGCAGCAGCCATGTGCGCGGATCAAGCAGTGGGCGGGGGGCCACCGTGCTATGATCCCACAGGGTCAGACCGGGCCAGGCCAGCGTCTCGAAACCGGCCTCACGGTACAGGCTCAGCAGGGCAGGGGCAGGCCGGGCCAGGGCCACCACACACTGATGGCCACGCTCACGCATACCCTGCAGCGTAAACAAGAGGCTCATGCTGGAGCCGCCCAGGTCACCGGCATGCTGTAGATAGAGGATCTTGATGGTGCATCTCCCGGTGGACAGATAGGCTGCACCAGCTGGCTGCTGGCGCGGCAGCTCAGCGTTTATGGTGTAGCTAGGCGCTGTAGCAAGGCTGCGGCCTCGGCGAGATCAGGCGCATGGGCAACGACATGGCGGAGCAGATCCACTGCCCGGGCGCGATCGTCGCCCTGCGCCCGTTGCAACAGGGCCTGGGCCAGGCGCATGCGATAATAGTGGTTGTCAGGCTGCAGGTTCAGTGCGCGGGTGAAGGCATCAACGGCTGCGTCGCTCTCGCTGGCAAGGTAGTAGTTCCAGCCCAGGGTAAACCAGGCCTCAGCATTGGCCTGAGCACTGGTTGCCACCAGTTTTTCGAGCACATGACGGGCAGTAGCCTGATCGCCTTCGTCGTTACGCGCCTGATAGGCCTGGGCCAGGCGCAGTTGATAGAGGGTTGAGTCAGGGCGCACCTGCACGGCATGTTCAAAGGCCGCCAGAGCCTGAGCATACTCACCAAGCAGGTAATAGGCCCAGCCGAGCTGACTCCAGAGATGATCATCCTCGTCGGTGAGCACAGGCTTGATCAGAGCGATCGCCTGCTCCGGACGGGAGTGGCCGACGCTCCAGATACCTAACCAGCGCCGGGTTGCCGGCCGGCCACCCTGCTGGAGGAGTGCCTGCTCAGCCAGCAGATCGATCAAGCTGCGCTCGGCAGGCTCAGGCAGTGTAAGGGCCAGGTTGACCAGGCTATCCGCACTCAGTTGCATCGCGGCGAGCACGCTTGCGGCACGCTCAGACTGGTTGGCGGCCAGCAGGGCCCGCGCCAGAAACCAGTCAGGCAGAGGCCGGCGCTGCTGCGCGGCAGATGAGGCGAGCAACTCTGCCGCAGCCTGGGGCTGGCCACTGTAGAAAAGGTGCAGACCTTGCAGATAGGTTGCCGGGCCAGAGGCGCTCAGCAGCGGAGGCAGCCCAACGGATGACGGAGGGTGAGCAGGCTGGCGCAGCAGGGAGAGAGCCATCCTGTTCACCAACACCAGCGTAGAGAGTGCGGGGAAGAACAGCAGCAGGCAAGCCAGCAGAGCGCTGCCAGAAAGGATACCGTATTGAAGGTTACAGGCTTTCACAAAATGCTAGGGGGTGAAGAACGGGAGATTTCCAGCAGGATCGGCTCCAGTTTGCGGGCGATAGCTTCTGTACTCGCATGGGCCAGATAATAGCGGCGGGCAGCTTCGCCGCGGCGGCGGGCAGCCACCGGGTCAGCTACAATTGCCTGCAGGGCCGCCCCCAGGGCCGCCGCGTCTCCAGGGGGAACCACCCATCCACGCGGTTCAGAACCACTTACACCTAGCAACTGAGGAATATCAGACACACTCGAAGCAACAATAATCCTGGCCATACTCATAGCGTCAAGCAATTTTGCTGGCACCTGAGCTTCGGCAATTGCAGATCGCAATTGTGGGATAACAACAATATCCATCTGTTTCAACAGTGCAGGCAAGCGCGTATACGGGACAAACCCCAGGAGATGGCAGCGCTCGCCGAGGCGTTTTTTGGCATCTACAAATATGGGATGTTGGGATGGCCCGGCTAACACAAGATCAAACGTCTGGAGCCGATCCTCAAGCAGCGCCTGCACAAGAACATCGATACCCTTATGTGGATGTGGGGTACCCACAAAAAAGACCAGCCACTTATCAGGGGCAAGGCCCAGAGCGTTTCGACTATATTCCTGAGAGGTTTCAATGCCCTGAGGATCAAAGAGGCGTGCATCTGGCCCATGGAGCAGAATGTTACCACCATAACGACGTTGAAGCCTGGTACTCACAACAGTTTTTTGCTTCAAGCGACGCGCAAATGGATGTAAGAGCAGCGTATATTTGGGTGAAAGAGCATAATTCCAACCACGCAAGAGGTGGTCACGCAGCAAGGTTCGCAGTGAAGGCGCATCCTGGAACCACCACTCATCATCATCAATATCAAGCAGGATGGGCCGGGCGGGTCTAGAACGAGCAGCAAGCAAGGCTGGCCAAAAACTAGTCCAGAGCGGTTTAAAGCTATAGATGAGCTCTCCAGTAGCCATCGCAGCAAGTGCAGGCGCTTGTTTAAGGATGGTATGGAAGTGAGCAGAGCAACGGATGGTCTTATACGGATAGATCTGTCGGTAGGGGAGATAGACCTGATCGCCACTTAATAAAAAGCCAAGCACCTCAACCTGATGCCCCAGAAGCTCAAGCGCATAGGCAATTGGTGCAACCCGCCCGACAGGATTAGAGGCCAGATCATGAACAAACAGGCTGATCTTCATAACGGCAAGCTGTTATGCCTAATTCCAGGCTGAAGTGGGATTACAACAATGATCTGATTACCAAACAGATTCGGCAACTTCTGATGCAATCCGAACCATGTCAAACCATTCGATGCCTGCACATCGAAGCGTGGCACTTGACTTGTCACCGGCAACTGGCGCAGCCAGAATACAAAATCAGGCAATGACCAGAAACGAAGATGCTCACCGGGATGGTAAGCCCATTGAATCGGAAATCTTCCGCTGAGCAAACGCAGGCGATGGGGCCAGTAGGCAATGTTGGGAAAGGTCAGGATCAAGGCAAAACGGGCAAGCGAAGCACCGAGGTGTACAAAATCCTCGGGGTCGGGCACATGTTCAATCACTTCACTCATGACAACATAATCAAATGGGGTTGTGGTCGTAGCAGCAAGATCCTGCAGCGTCTGCACGCGCGCCGACACGCCACGAGCAGCGGCGCGTTGAATAGCAACCCTGCTGATGTCAATACCTAAAGCCTGGATCTGCCTGGTTTGCTGAAGATAGGCAAGCAGCGCCCCATCACCACATCCAACATCCAGCACACTCGATTGTTGGCGAATACTTTTGGCAATGAGCGGAAAGCGTGGTTGCATACTATAATCAGGTCTTTGAGACCAGTATGCATCATAATCCATAGTTTCCAATGAGTACGGATGATTTTTAAGTAGATCTCTAAATGTAGCATAGATATTGATCGCATTTACATCCATGCGTTTCAAAATGGCATGTTTGACTTTGGATGACAACATCTGCTAATCCTTACAAAGATGATCAACACGGAGCCATAAAGTATAACCATCAGGCAGGAGCACGCGTAATCCGTCTGAACATCGAGTGGGCAAAAATCCGCAGGGGGACACTCACAGCCAGCGTGCCTGCGCACAGGCTGATGCCAACAACAAGCGCCACCAGAGCCATGCCAAGCCAGGTTGTAGCCCAGATCTGTGTCCCGATGGCTGCGGAAAGCAGCAGCAGGCCAGCCAGGAGCGGCCAGCCAGCAGGGGCCAGGCGCAGATCGGCGGCAACCCCAAGTTCCTGCCTGATCCAGCGCCAGCTGATCACAGCAACAAGACTGGACGTCACAAGCATCACCAGGGGCATGCCGACCAGGCCCACCTGCTGAAGTAACAGGGCCATCAGGCCAAAGCGCAGCAGGCCTTCAACCAGAAGTAGCCATGAGCCGCGGGCAATCTGCCCGGTGGCACCATAGAGATAGTTGATCAAATTGCTTGATGCAGCAGCGATAACACTCAGACCAACAAGGGTCGTGAGTAACTGGCCAGCAAAGAACTGCGGGCCGACCCAGATCGTGATAAACGTCTGGTTGAGGGCCAGGTAGAGGCTGATCGCCAGCACGCTGATGGGGGCATAGAGGCCGATAATCTCACGATAGACTTCGATCGCACGTTGCTTCTGGCCGGAGCCAAGCAGGTGGGCAAACCCGGCAAAGGTGGCGGCCCCGAAACGATCAAGCACCAGGCGCAGAATATCGGCAGCGCGCCTGGTCAGGACATAAATCGTTGCCAACTCGGGCTTGATCAAGATGGCGATCAGGGCCGCCTCACTGCGATTGGCAAGAGCAGCACCAAGCTTTGCGACAAAGACTGCTGGCAAGACAGCAGCAAAATCGCGCAGAACCTGCCGGCTGAGCCGCAAAGGGACAGTGATCTCGCGACGATAGAGGATGCTTGCATAGATGAGGTTGCCGCTGAGCGTGATGGCTTCCCTGGTGAGCCAGCCGAGGGGGATAGCCCAGAGGCCCCAGCCCTGGAACAACAGGAGCACGGTCAGACTGATTCCGCTCACTGCGCCGATGAAGATGGCAATGCTCATCACGATGGTGCGCTGGAGCGCCATTGCAAAACCAGAAAGACCATTGCTGAGGATATTCAGTCCGGTGGCAATGCCAGCAAGAGTCATACTCCCGGCCAGCACCTGAGCATCAGCGCCACTGATACCCATCCAGCCAGGCACCACGACTGAGAGCATGGCTGTGCCAGCAATCAGGAGTGCTACCAGAACAAGCTGCGAGAGCATGCCAGTGGCTAAGTATGCGCCGACAAACTGGTGATTGCCCTGGCCATAGGCTGTGCCGATGCGCTGGATCAGCAGCGAGGCGAGGCCCATATCAAGGATGGCTAACCAGCCAATGATATCGCCGGAGCCCAACCAGGCACCATACAATGCCGGGCCGATAGAGTGCAGGTACAGAGGAACAAGGAGAACACCCTGCACCATTACTACACCAATGTTGATGTAGCCGCCGATCAAGGTGACATACGCGGCACGCCGGCGACTCGCAGGTGGGCTACTACTGTTCAGTGCTGTACCACTCAATGGTGCGCCGCAAGCCCTCTTCAAAGGAAGTGCTGCTCGTAAAGCCGAACCGCTCGCTGGCGCGGCTCACGTCCAGCTTGCGCCGCGGCTGGCCGTTGGGCTGGCTGGTATCCCACTCAATGCGCCCGCTGAAGCCGGTCAGGCGGGCAATCAACTCGGTGAGATCCTTGATGCTGATCTCGGCGCTGCTGCCCAGGTTGACCGGATCGCTGTCATTGTAGCGCTCGGCGGCCAGCAGAATGCCCTCGGCGGCATCCTCAGCGTAGAGGAACTCGCGGGTGGGCGAGCCATCCCCCCAGGCGTTGATTGCCCCTGCACCAGCGGCGCGGGCCTCGACGCACTTCTTGATCAGCGCCGGGATGACATGGCTCGAAGCCGGGTCAAAATTATCACGGGGGCCGTAGAGGTTGACGGGCAAGAGGAAGATGCTGTTGAACCCATACTGCTCACGGTAGGCCTGGCTCTGCACCAGCAGCATCTTCTTGGCCAGACCGTAGGGCGCGTTGGTCTCCTCCGGATAGCCGACCCAGAGATCGTCTTCGTGGAAGGGGATCGGCGTATGTTTGGGATAGGCGCAGACCGTACCGATAGCGATAAACTTGTCGATGCCAGCCTGCCATGCCTCGTGTAGCAGCGGCACGCCCATCATCAGGTTATCATAGAAAAATTCGGCGGGATGGAGGCGGTTGGCCCCGATCCCGCCGACATGAGCGGCCAGGTGAATAATATAGCGCCGGGGGGCCTCTGCCGTAGGCGCGGTAGCGGCAAGCAGACGACGGATAGCGCTGATGTCGCGCAGGTCGTAGTCTTTGCTGCGCGGCACGATCACCTCGGCGGCACCACGCGCACGCAGTTTGGCCACGACATAGGAGCCGAGGAAACCGGCACCGCCGGTAACAAGCACGCGCTTGTCACGCCAAAAATCCCGGCTGTTGGGCCAGGCCTCCACACGAACATGGGGGGAGGGGATACGCATAGATCACCAGCTTATGTTGGCGTGGTTACAGCAGCCGTACATACCAACCTGGCAGCCACGGACGGCATTATAGCACAGCTATAGGGACAACAGAGATAGACGCACTTGCCGAGATCGCCGCCGGCTTGAGGGCCTCTATAAAGAAGAGATCCGGCTTCATTACCTGTCCATCAGGGAGTGTATCAAGCTGGAAGGCAACCCAGTCAGGAATACGGCTCTGATCAGGTGCTTGTATCAGGGGATCAACAAATCCAGTCTGCCAGAGCAAACGGGCCAGCGAGTAGCGGTCATACATCCACTGGTGTACCTCACCGGACTGGCGGAAACGCCCAATGGCAAGGGCCCTGCGGTCAGCCGAACTCAAGAAGATCCATGCCAGGGCACGGCGGACAGCCCCCGGTAGAACTGGGAGGCGGCGGCGCAGGATTGCCGGAAGATCGGAGAGACGGCGGCGCTGCGGGTGCTGCAGGGCAGCGACCATCGTCCGGCCTTCGTTGCCGATCCGCGCATAGATAAAAGAAGGATTGGGCAACGGATGGCGGCCCAGATAGGCTAGCATCGCTCCACCGCTCTGCTCACGCACCAACTGATCGAATAACTCAAGCATGATCCAGTCATAGTCATCGGAAGCACCCGGATCGCCGTTCAGCGCGGCGGTTACTTTCTCCAGATAGATCCGGCAGAGTCGTTCCAGATCGGGCACCCCGATGCGCAGGATGCCACCGGGCTGCAAGACACGGTGACACTCGCGCAAAAGTGTAGCGGCATCAGCAGGGCGCAGATGTTCGAGCATAGCGGCGTGATAGACCACCGCGCAACTGGCATCAGGCAGGGGGATACCTCGGCTGAGATCATGCCTGATCACGCCCGGCCCATGCGGGATGAGATCGATGTTGATCCAGGCGGGATGGTAACGACTACCACATCCGAGGTTAAGATAGGGAAGTTTGGCGGACAAGGATCGCTCCCTGGTAGATGACTCGGACTGGGGCTGGCAGGTTGTCCGGGTTATCAAAGCGCACTATGACTTGCCAATGTTGGGCAAGGTGTGCGTAAAGACGCTGCTGCGAAAAGACCCAACTGGGATAGCTGGCGGAGTAGATCTGTGGCGGTACATGCTGAACACAAAGGCGGTCGCGCAGACCATGCCAGAAGGGTGTGCGATCGATAATCATCTGATCACAGGGCAGCGTTGCGAGCTGCGACAGCATGGCATAGGGATGTTCGAGGTATTGCAGGACACTGCTTAGCAACACAACATTGGGTTGTGTTACAGCCAGGCAGGCGGCAAGATCGGGATAGAAATGCAGCTGTTCGTCGGCAAACCAGGTCTGGCCAGCTTGCACATGGCGCGGTTGCTCGACGATATTCCAGCGTATAGCGGGCAGCGCAGCGAGGAAGCGCCGGTTCTGAAAAAACGAACTCCCTAACGATCCGCCCAGGTCGAGCACATTAAGCGTACCATGATTTTGAGCAGCGACCCACAGCAATGCAGCCAGGACGGGCCAGGCATACTCAATTTCGTCAAACAGTACGGCATCGCGCTCATAGGCAGCTTCGCCCTGCTTGACTTTCAAGAGCGCGCGGCGGGTCTGTTCAAGGATCACCTCACTGTCATAGCCGGTACTGGCGGCGAGGGCAGCAGCCCAGGTCGCATAATCACCACTGAGGCCGGTCGTACCATGTTGTATGCGCCTGGCCAGATCCAGCAGGATCGGCGGCAGCAAGGGCTTGAGGGCCTGTTTGAGCCTGGTAGTGTGCATATAAAAATCAGCCCGCTGGTGTTTCGCCGAGCCACGCCGACAAGCGCCGGTTGTAGCTGGCAACGGCGCGGTTCTGCTGTACACATGCTAGATCGGGCTGCTCAGATATGAATTGAAGCATGTCGATCAACTGCTGCTGATTAGTGGCCTGGAAGAAGCCGCAATCGGCATAGTCCTGCATAAATGAGCGCCGGCTGGTCAGGTTAACTGCCAGACCCAGACAACCAGACTTAAGCGCATCAAGCAAGACCTGCGAGTATTCCGACAGACAGAGATCGCACCAGGCAAGATCGGCTGCCAGGTCGCCTGTTGAGAGCTTGAGGTTAGGTAGCTTGAGCGCCTGCACAAAACGCCTGATACGCTCGATCGCGTTGAGTCCTTCATGCTCAGGTCGGCTCATGGTTGGATGGGCACGGAGCCGAAACTGGAGTGTCGGAAAGGTACGGGCCAGTTCGGCGGTGGCAAGCACCAGTTCATCGGTGTCAGAGCGATTGATCAGGGCGGTCCAATCACCGGCATGGTTCAGGGCCACCAGGACATGGCTGGACAGCATCGGGCGACATGGCTCAAAGAACTCTTGCTCGATGAAAGCAGGCGGTTTTAGCACCCGTTTGCCATGGGTCACAAACCAGCGTTCATCGAACATGGTGCGCACGACAAAAAGATTGTCAGCATAGAGATCGATATACGACCGTGGGTAGTTTGAGGGGTGATACCCATCAACAAAGACCAGCACCTCACCGAGCAGGCCGGCCAGATCCTGCTGATAATCATGAATAGTCATACACCAATGAGCATGATGGCCCAACTGATTGCGGATCTGCTGGCGGAGCGGGTGCTGCGCGGGGATGCCGAGCAGGTGTGCCGGTGCGAGGAAGAGAAGTGGCAGGACAACAGATAGACGGCCCAGCCGCTCAAGCGTGACATCAGGGCGGATATGCAAGCGTTTGAGCGAAGCGAAAAAGAGGTAGTGCTGGCCAGCATGACGAATACGGTAGCCTGCTTGAGGCATCATCAGCCATAAGCGGTGGGCATGCCGCACAACAGGTGCCAGAACACGCCTGGCAAACACCAGCAACTTCAGGTAGACAGGCATGCCGGGGGTTGCTGAGCCCAGCAGCGTGGCGATGGGTTGCCAATAGTCAGCTGCAACCCCCAGCCCGGGTAAATAGTAGCTTGATACAACATGGTAGCGTTCGGCAAGATGCTGATGGATCAGCCAATTCTTTGCATAGGTGCTGAGTGCCATAAAGCATGATACGTCGAAAGGCTCCCTGGGATGATTGTAGCGAGCCATGGATTGCAGCGCGATCTGATCACAAGCCAGCATGTCCGACTCGCTTAACAGATCGGAGAAACTACATATTTCCACTTGCGGCGCAAGCGCGGCAAGGATCTGCTGCTCAGCAGGATAGACCCGATGGGTTGTCACAACGACAACCGTCTTAAAACGATGCGCAGCACAGACAGCTTGCATTTCATCGAAAGAGCAAGCTTGATTAATGACAAACAGGGCATCTAAGGCCATGGTATTCATATCAGAATCATACTCATCAACAGATCAAGCCCCAACACAGATCAAGCGTCCAGGTTCAAACTCATCAAATGCGCCAGACGACCCAGAGCTTTTCTATGGTGGGGCAATTCACTGGCAGCTAGATCCATGAAAAGATCATTACCGGGCAGATTTTTCTCAAGAAAGTAAAGATATTCTTCACCTTCGAAGCCTCGTTCACTCCTCGCAATTCTAAATACACTCGCATCAGAGCTATTAACAGATGGTTTAATTTGCACAGACGGGGTGTCTTTCTCGACTGCAGAGAGTATATCTGAGTTTATCACAAGCAACCACATATATTTTTGCAGTAGAGGCAATGAGGTAAGCGACTTCTCGATCTCATACACCCGGTTCAGATATCCAAGCATGCGAAATTCTTTCATCCAGGACGAAAAAGCGTGGAGTGGATAGGATTTGAAAGAACCGGCGGGAAGATCGTGTGTATACACAGGTAGATCGAGGTGTGTACGCACAAACGGGCAGCCAGCTAACCAGAATGCTTCACGGGCAAGGCCATCGGGCAGCAGAAAGCAACTTTCACCATCGCGCCAGAGATAGCGTGGCGAAGAGTCTGATTCGGCCAGCAACGCGTGCCACAGCTGCTGATCCCACAGTTGAATGGTTCGCAGATAGTGCCCGGTGAGGCGTCCATCGACAGGGATACAACCGAGAGCGGCACCAGCAACACCCGTCACAACATACGGACGGCGATAGATCCGTTCGGCATGTTCGGGAGGAAAACGATCGGGATTGATGAAGGTGCAGGTGACGCCATGGAGCTTGAGTAGCGCAAGCTGCTCATTCATTAACATGAATTCAGGAGGTAAATAGTAGCGACAATCGCCTGCCAACACCGAGCTAAGCACCGCTTTACCCATTGCCAGGTTAAAAGCAAAGCCTGCCGGGGTCCGCAGGAGAGAGATATCGTGGGCGTAGGGGCGCAGGATAACCTGAAAGATCGCCCGATGGGCCGTAATGATGGCAATGGCTTCAGGGTTATGGATCGCCAGATCCGAGACGGTCGCCCCCGTCATACCCAAGACCATGGGCTTGTGATAGTCGATGTAGAGGCGTAACCAGCGACAGAAGGTGGAGTTTGCACCTCCGCTGAGGGCAGCTAACCACACATCACAGGCGAGGCATGACGCATCAGCGTTGAAGTTTACGATATCGACAAGCTGCATATCAAGCAAAAGCGGTAAAACCGAGTGCCCGGGCAATTTCCAGGAATTCAGTATAACGTGACGGTGAGACGGGGATGCCCTCGCTCAGGCGGCGACGGGCAGTCTCCTTTTCGGGATCACCAGCAACCAGCACCGGAGTGGCCGGATCAGCGGGTGGTTCATTCCGAACAGCATCCATCATTGCTTGCATACGCTGACGAAAGACCGCAAGGCCAACAAAACGCTCAACATCGATCGCCAGAAAAAAGTGGCCGAGCATACGTTTGCTGCTGAGCGGTTCGGCGTACATCGCTGATATGTCACGTCCGAAGGGCATACCGGTCAGTAATGAACAGAGGACATCGACGATCATGCTCAGGCCAAAGCCCTTATAGCCACCGATTGGCAGCATCGAAGCCACCAGATCGGGGCTGGTCGTGGGCTGACCCTGGGCATCGGCACCCCAATCCGGGGGAATCTGCTCGCCTGCCTGTTTGTAGGCAAGCAAACGATTCCAAGTCGAGAGGCTGGTTGCCATGTCCAGACAGTAGGGTTCTTCCTCACAAGGTGCGGCAAAACAGATTGGATTGGTACTGAAAAAGGGGCGTACCCCAGCGAAACTCAACATATGGGGAGTTGAGTGGGTCATACAGATACCAATCATGCCCCGATCAGCGGCCAGCAGGCCAAAGTAGGCCGCCGCACCAAAGTGGGTCGAGTGCGAGACCGTGACCACGCCTACGCCAGTTGTACGGGCCAGTTCAACTGCCTGAAGCATGGCTTCTGCGCCGGCAGCATGACCAAAAGTGTGGTCGGCATAGAGTACGGCGGTTGATGGGGCTGAGGCGGTCAATTGATAGGTCGGGTGGGGATTGATCCGCCCGGCATCAAGGGCGCGCAGGTAGTGGGGCAGCAGCTCGATGCCATGCGAGTCGACACCACGCAGTGAGGTCTGGATCAGTGAAGTAATCACATGCTGCGCTACGTCTGGACGAACCTGGCGACTCTGCAGGGCAGCCGCACAAAAAGCCTCAAGCACGGTATGGGTGACAAGGATGGCGGGGGCGGGATGCTCAATCATAGCGTACCTCGGTCATGCAGGAGGATCCAGACGCTGTTGTGGGCCAGGCTGGTGTGGACAGCTTCGATCACTGCGGTTGAGATCCGTGCAGCGCTGAAGGTTGCCCGTAAGCTTTGCTGGAGATCCTCAAGTGTGCATGTGGCATGCTTAAGGTCTCGAACATCAAGCAAAAACTGATGAATACTGGCATAACCATAGCCCTGAAAACGCATGCCGCTATGGTCAAGAGGATCATGAAAATCAGAGAAGTATGGGTTCAACTCTTCGATACCGCTGACTGCGGAGACTGTACGCAGGCCACGTTCTTTCTGATCGCACTCGATGCGACCACCAGTACCGATCAGTTTGATCTTCTGGTCGGACATGGCGCTGGTCTGGAGTGGATCGATCCAGTTCGTGAGCAGGGTAGCCATAAAGGATTTGCCAGTAGCCTGATCGTACCATTCGATCAGCACCTGGATCGCATCAAAGGTATGTATGCCAAGGCTATCCAGCAGGCCGCGTTGAGCGGTGGCCATAACCCGCCGGGGCAGTGCGCCAGTCAGAAAGAAGATCAGATCAACATAATGCACACCAAGATATTGAAAAATATCGGTGCGTTCAACCCAATCACGGAAATGGATGAGCGGAATGCTGCGCTTCTGGCTATATTCAACCAGGATGTAGAGTATATCGCCCAGGTGGCCTTCGTGGATCATGCGACGAATACGCAGATTAGTCTGATCAAAGCGCTTATGAAACTCAACGGCACCATATACATGATAGGTATGTTGAGCATGAATCAGGCGATCAACCTCGTTAATAGTTGGCGCAAGCGGCTTAACCACCAAACAATGAATACCAAGCTCCATTAGCTGCCGCGTAATCTGATAATGAAGGTGGTCGGGCACAGAGATGATCGCACAATCAACCTTATACCGACGGGCAAGCTCAAGGTATGCATCATCCTGAATAATCTCAGCCGTTGGCGCATAGTCAACAAGTGGATCGATCTGCATGTAAGCGGCCAACGCATGCACTTTGGCCAACACATCCGGGGCTTTGTTGCCATGACGACCGGCAAGGGCAATCTGAGCAACAAGGCCCTGGCGCTGATCTTCAAAGAGCGCTGGGAGCACGGTGCCGAAGCCAGTAGTGCCGAGACCACACACATACATGCCTGCGCCGACCACCAGAACGTTGAGCCCGGCTGGTTGATCAATCATGGGCGCATGCTCTTTTCAAACAGCTGAAGTTTAGCCGTAGCAACAACCAGATCATCAGGGCTATCAATATCGACGACATAATCGGCATCAATGATATAGGGCAGAATACGATCACCAGTCATCGACTGCTGATCAAGAATCGTTGTTGCCCGAGTGACATCAATGACGCAGTTGTACCAATAGACTGGTGGCAATTCCTGGCGACGCAAGAGGAAAGGCTGCGGATATTTTGTCTGGAGCAGCGGTTGCAGAAAACCGTCTTCGCGCAGGGTAAACATGCGGTAGGGATGCTGCGCGGGGATAGAGACTGAGCGCACGGAGTCGGCCGTGGGCTGTTCAAGTAACAGGCGTACGGCCTGATCAATCTGACCATCAGCCCGAATAGGCGAAGTCGGGCGCAGATGAACCACCAGTTCGGGGTGGTAACCCGCATGCTCGTGCAACCACTGCAGGGCGTGGGCGAAGACAGGATGATCAAGCACCGTATCACCGGCCAGCTCAGCCGGGCGCATAAAAGGAACCTCAGCGCCCCACTGCCGCGCAACGGCGGCAATTTCGTGGTCATCGGTTGAGACAAAAACCCGCTCAACGGAAAGAGCCTGCCGGGCATGCTCAATCGAATAGGCGAGCAAGGGTTTCCCGTTGATCGCAACGATGTTCTTACGGGGAATACCCTTGGAGCCACCCCGGGCCGGGATGATGGCGCAAACTGAGGGCATCGTCATGGTTGATCAATCCTCTCTTCATAGCTTGCGTGCCAGACAGCGCAGCCAGATTCCGCCAGGCTCATCGTCACGATAGTAGCGATCATAATAACCATCGTACGCCGTCTGCCCTGACGGGCGTAGCAGGCGACCAAATTTGCGCTTTACACGACTGAGGCCAGCCAACAGCGGAGATCTAGCTACACCAGGCGACTGAGCATGCTGATGGATCGCACCGACCTGGCCAGAGAGCAATTTCGGCGGGCCACAGCTCACACAAGCCAGCACCTGCAAACCAAGGGCCGTACAAAGTTTGACCAGGGAAGAACGGGTAAAGAAATGGAGGTGCGACTCGGTATCGACGTTGGCGGTGAACAACTCAGTGAAACAATCAGGCACCTCGATCAGAAGGTAACCACCAGGGCGAAGCAGTTGCAAGATTGCCGCGAGCGTCCGGCACAGATCCGCCAGGTGCTCAACCAGATGGGACATACAGAGCAAGTCGAAGCTTTCATGCAACAACTGGTGGTCGCTCAATGTGCCAACATGGATATTTGCCTGCCAGCGCTGCCTGCCGATGGTGATCGCCAGATGATCACTATCATAGCCGACCGCATTGAGGCCTGCTTGCTCGAGCGCGGCCACCAGGGCACCAACACCGCATCCCAGGTCGATGGCGTTGCAGTTACGCAATGAGGCAAGCGTCTTGCCTGGCAACTGCTGCCTGATGAAATCGATCTGGGCCGCAGCTCTACGCTCCATCAGGAGGTAGTAGGCTTCACTGAAATAGCGCCTTCGCTGCGGGCTATAGATCTCACGATAGTACTGATCAAGCCAGGCGGAGGCGGGCTCGGGGTAAGCAAACCAGTGCCGACACGCCTGGCAGAAGTAAATCTGTGCTGCGTTGAAGTCCAGGTGCCTGGCGACAGGCACAACCTGGGTTGTTTCACAAAGCGGGCAAACAACAAACGACACACGCTGTTCCTACATAACCACTGCATAGCTATCGGCGATTTTCATGGTTTCCCATGGGAGATGGAGGTTTACAATACCCGGACGTGCAGTGGCGCGCTGGGGATTGGAGTTGTTAATAATCTCAAAAGAGCAAACACTCTCTTTGAAGTCAAGACTGATGATTGGATTAATTGTTGCAATACCCATTGAAGTCAGGTAGTAGTGACCAGGGGCCAGAATCGCAGGAATGGTCAGGAGAAAGCGATAGCGACCAGGGGCAAACTGCGAGGGAACCATGTCCTCAACATCGCGACTATCGGCAAAAAGCACGTTGACGCCTTCTGAATTTTGCAGAATCATACCAAAATAGATGCCCGAAATAT
The DNA here is from genome assembly GCA_964592425.1 of uncultured Chloroflexaceae bacterium. Classification (GTDB taxonomy): domain Bacteria; phylum Chloroflexota; class Chloroflexia; order Chloroflexales; family Chloroflexaceae; genus Viridilinea. The sequence goes on along the minus strand of CAZQCG010000013.1, from coordinate 77,201 downwards.
TCTCATAAACCCCAATCTCGATCTCGATACTAAATGCACAATCATCAGGCAGATATTGGGTAATCGCACCCTCACTGTCTTTAACAACAACTGATAGATACTGAATTGGAACATTTGCACGTGGCGTAAAGAAGGCCTGGGCAAAGCTAACGGCTCCTTCGGCCAGGTAACGAGCGACGACCTCGGTAGTCGCACCTGCGGCACACACCTGGCCGTCATGCAGCCAGATTGCGTGACGACAGAGACGCTTGATGGCGGCCATATTATGGCTCACAAACAGTACTGTCCGCCCCTCCTGAGCCACATCACCCATCTTGCCCAGACATTTTTTCTGGAAGGCGGCATCACCCACCGCGAGCACCTCATCAACCACCAGGATCTCCGGCTCCAGGTGGGCGGCGACGGCGAAGGCCAGGCGTACGTACATGCCGCTGCTGTAGCGTTTGACCGGGGTGTCAAGGAATTTCTCCACCTCGGCGAAGGCGACGATCTCGTCGAACTTGCGCTTGATCTCGGCGCGGGTCATGCCCAGGATAGCCCCGTTGAGATAGATATTCTCGCGCCCGCTCAGCTCGGGGTGGAAGCCGGTGCCGACTTCGAGCAGGCTGGCCACCCGACCTTTGATCGTCACGCGCCCGCTGCTCGGCTCGGTGATGCGGCTGAGCACCTTGAGCAGGGTGCTCTTGCCAGCCCCGTTGCGCCCGATAATGCCAACGGCCTCGCCACGGCGAATCTCGAAGTCAACCTCCTTGAGCGCCCAGAGATCCTCCTGGCTGTCACCCTGGATGATCGGCCGGCCACGAGCCAGGTCGCGGGTCTTGCGCCAGAGCTGGCGGGCATTCTGCGTAAGCACGTCACGCAAGGCCAGGTAGCGCTCACGCTCGGCCTGGTGGCCGATGGTATAACGTTTGCCGAGACCTTCGGCTTTGATCACAATCTCTGCCATGGCTAGATAATATCCGCAAAGCTCTTTTCGGTCTTGCGGAACTGGCTGATGCCCAGCCAGAGAAACCCGGCCACCACCAGCAGGCTCAGGCCGAAGCCAGGCCAGTAGATCGAGCTCGCGCCGCCCAGGATGGCCCAGCGGAAACCGTCGATCACAGCGACCATCGGGTTAAGGCTGTAGAGCAGGCGCCACTCGGCGGGGATCACTGCGCTACTGAAGCCGACTGGCGAGATGTAGAGCCCAAATTGGACAACGAAGGGGATGACGTAGCGAAAGTCGCGATACTTGACATTGAGGGCCGTCATCCACAGACCGGGGCCAAGGCTGGTGAGCAGGGCTAGCAGCGTAAAGAGGGGTAACAGCAGGATGGGCCAGCCGGGGGCATAGCGATAGAAGAGCAGCATCGCGAAGAGGATAACCAGGCTGATCGAAAAATCGATCAGTGCCGTCACCATCGTTGCCGCCGGGATAATCATGCGTGGGAAATAGACTTTGCTGATCAGATTGGCATTGTCGATCAGGCTGTTGGCGGCCTCACTCAACGCGGTGGCGAAGAGTGTCCAGGGCAGCATACCGGCAAAGACAAGCAGGGCGTAGGGGGCATCACCGTCACTTGGGAGCCTGGCCACGCGCCCGAAGATGAGCGTAAAGACGATCATTGTCAGGAAGGGACGGAGAACCGCCCAGGCGACACCGATGATCGTCTGTTTATAGCGCACCGAGACATCGCGCCAGGCGAGGATGAAAAAGAGTTCGCGGTAGCGCCAGAGATCAAACCAGTAATGGCGGTCGGCGCGGCCCGGCTCAAGGATGAGCACGGGTTCAGTTTCGGTCAGCGGCAACGTAGGACCAGGCATTTATTCGCTACGGGATTGGATGACGTAGAGCAATTCAAGTAAGACGGACTTGACGCTCTCGCGATCGGAGGCCACGCAGGGCAGGACTTTAATGTGCTCGGGCTGGCGCAGGGCCAGGCGCAACTCGTCGGGGGCCCAGGCATTGGGCCGATCCTGTTTATTGGCGGCGATGACATAGGGCGCATCGCCAAAAGAAGCGAAGAAGTCGATAATGCGATTGGTCTCGCGGAAGGTCTCGGGGCGGGTGCTGTCGACCAGGATGACCATACCGAGCATGCCTTCGGAGAGGATCTCCCACATAAAGTCGAAGCGCTTCTGGCCGGGCGTACCGAAGAGATGCAGCACCAGGTCGTGCGCAATAGCGATGCGCCCGAAATCCATCGCAACGGTCGTCTCCTGCTTGATCATCCTGGTGTCATCGGTGGCACGGCGCTCGGTCGAGACAACCTCGATCTCGCTGATCGCCCTGATGAATTCGGTTTTACCCGCATTCACAGCCCCGCTGATAACCATTTTTACAGTCTGCACACCGGCCTCCGCTCGTGTTGCTAGGAGTTGCGGGGAGCTTCGAGGGTTTTGCCCCTGCGAGATGTCACGATGATTTCGGGCAGGAAGACTACATACTCTTAATACGCTGAATGATGCGATCTACCAGGCTCCGTTTGACACGCTGCGTCGGGGGTGGACTGGCCGTAGTGCGGCCGGGCGTTGCCAGTGGGCGGCGCTGCAACTGAACCAGGCCCGTGGTGAGAAAACCATAGACGACCCGCGAGACCTCAAATTCGCTCATACCTGTCTTCTGGATGATCTCGGCGAGGCTATCTTTGCCATTAATACGGGCGAAGATGCGCCACTCGGCGGGTGAGAGTTTACTGCCCTTGATCCGCTCGCCGGGCTGTTCGATAAAGCGGGGCACCAGAGCGGAGGAGGGAATACGGTCTTTGATCCGGCTCCACTCATCGATGCGCCGCACACCCTCCATAATCAGGTGGTCAACCGAGATTGGGGTGGGGATGACCGGAGCATCGGCGGATGGACGCTGATTTTGCTCGAAGCGAAATTCGCCCTCAGCCCAGGCAAAGAGACCATAGACTGCCTCTTCGCTGAAGCCTTGCAAGCGACTCTGGAGGAGTTCACGCGGGGCGAGTTGCTCCTCGATGATCACCTGGGTCAGGGTAGCCCCGGCGCTACGTCCGGCCAGACGGCGGCGGGCGAAAGCGAGTTGTTCGGGGCTGAGCAAACCGAGGCGCACGAGCAGGTCGGCCTGGACATCCTCGGCCTGGCGGGCAACCAGCAGCAGTTTACCCTGATCAAAGAAGAGCAGGGCCGTCTCGTGCTGGTGGGCCAGGTGGAGGCCCCCGGTTTTGTAGCCGCGATCGACCAGGTAGAGAAAATCCGAGAGGCCGAAATCGCGAAGGTTGCCGACCAGCGCCATAAGCCTGCCCTCCGGGGGCATCCTGCACAGCCTTGATCCAGATCATTATGCCATGCTCGGCGGCGGGTCATACCAGTGATGAGTGATGAGCAGGGCGCACCGTGTTACGCTGCGTTTTGGCCCAGGCGTGTATGCGACGTGCTCAACAGGAGTTGGGTTCAGGGGTTGCCCGGCCCGGCGACCTGCGCCGAGACGACATAGGACGAGGCGGCTGGCGTCGGCGCGTTGTGGGCCGCACCGTCGGCCTCGAGTACAGGGACGAGGGCGGCAATAGCGGTAGCCAGCATCAGATCGTCGGGCTCACGGGTCGTAAGGTACTGGGTAGCCAGGGCCGGGGCGAGCAACGCACGCACCCATGGACGGTGGTAGTGAGCAGCGGCGAGGCGCATACCCTCGAAGGCGACCGCCGCGACCAGGGGAATGAAGACAACCCGTGCGCCGATACGCTGCCAGAGGGGCAGCCCGGCGACCGAGAGAAAGATCAGGAAGCCAATCAGGGCAGTCATCACGAGGAAACTGGTGCCGCAACGGGGGTGGATGCGGGTGAAAGGCCGCACGGCCTCGACAGTGAGCGAGGCCCCGGCCTCATAAGCGTTGATCACCTTATGCTCGGCGCCGTGGAAGCCAAAGACACGCTGAATGTCACGCAGGTGGCTGATCGCGTAGAGATAGGCGATCACGAGGGCCAGGTTGATCAGACCTTCGATCGCTTCACGGGCCAGCACCGGCAGACCGAAGTGGATGAAGATCAGATTGGCGACAGTGGAGGGCAAGACGACAAAAATGGCGATCACCGCGCCAATGGTGAGGCCAAAGATCAGCAGGCGCAGCGGCAGCGGCAGATCGGCCTCTTCTTCGGCAACAGCCACGCTGGCGGAGAAATCGAGCGCCTGCCTGCCAATGCTGAAAGCCTCACTCAGACTGTAGAAGCCCCGTATGATCGGCAGCCTGGCCCAGGCTGCGCCTGAGCGCACAGGCACAGCCAGGTGTTTAAGGGCGATCGTGCCATCGGGGCGGCGCACGGCCACACTGGCCTGGCGCTGCCCGCGCATCATGACCCCTTCGAGCACGGCCTGGCCACCGTATGAGAAATGTGGTTGTTCTTGCATGGCTGCCGGCTCGTATAGCTCAGGGTTGCTGCTGATCAGCCTCATTTTGCAGATCGCGCCGGGCGAGGGTGGTAGCGGCGGCGCGCACGCCGGTCGCCAGGCTGGTCAGGCGAATGATCGGCGAGACGACCCGCTCGCTGACGAAGGAGGTGGAACCAGAGACGGTTGAGACCGATGTGCGGGCGTTATCAGCGATGGTGCGGGTATTTTCGAGCACATCGTTGATCTTGAGCATAGCCTCATCGAACTTGGGCATCAGGTTGAGGCGAGCCAGTTTATCGATCTTGTTGAGGGCATAGATCAACACCAGCAGCACTACGGTCAATAGGACAACGGTGACAAGCTGAAAGACGGCGAGGATAATAATAAAGATATCGCGGGTTGCCACACGAACCGGATCGGGAGCCAGGGCCATACCGACGATAAAGGCGATCAACAGAAGCGTGATCGTCCCAAGGCCAATCCCTATCCACTTCCACACGATAAGGCCCTCCGCTCTGGGTGGCGCAGCCAGCACCCTGGCAAGCTCCGCTGCATCCTGATGCGATCTTTAGGCATAGTGATGTTGCCGATTATATCATACACGCAGGCGTGAAACAACAATCAGGAGGAGCCAGGCGAGCAGGACGGCCTCAAGCACGGGTACGCCTGCCGGAACGGGCAACTCGAGTGGCAGGCGCAGGCCAAGGCCGTAGGCGAGCAGGCAGCCGACGCAGGCGGTCAGCCAGAAGATCGGCAACTGGCGCCAGCGCCGGCCAAGCAGCACATGGGCCAGAGAGGCGCAGGCAGTGGCCAGCAGGAGGATGAGGACGGTGGTAGGGGCCAGTTCGTTCATTGGCTTGCCGCTGGTAGGGACGGGCGCACAATACGCCCACCGCCGAGCACACGTTCACCGTTGTAGAAGACGGCGGCCTGGCCGGGGGTAATGGCCCGCTGGGGCTGGTCAAAGCGCACGCGCCACTGTCCACCCTCGCCGGGGCTGAGCTCGGCGACAGCGGGTGCGGCGTGGGCACGCAGTTGAACCAGGCAGCGGAGAGCTGCCTGAGGCGGTTTGCCATCGACAAAGACGGCCTCGGCGACGGTGAGTTGGTGCGCCAGCACGGCCTCGGACGGGCCAACGACGAGCGTATTGTGCTGCGCATCAAGAGCGATAACATAACGGAGCTGGCCACCACCGAGGCCCAGACCGCGCCGCTGACCGACCGTGTAGAGCGGCAGGCCCGCGTGCTGGCCAAGGATGTTGCCCTCGAGATCGACAATCGGGCCAGGGCTCAGGCTTTCAGGGGCCTGTTCACGCAGCAGGTTGCGATAATTGCCGCCGGGCACAAAGCAGATATCCTGGCTCTCGGGGCGGTCGGCGCTGGCGAGTGTACGGGCGGCCGCCATGGCGCGCACCTCGGCCTTATGCAAGCCCCCGATGGGGAAGTAGATACGCGCCAGGTCGGCCTGGCCCAGCATATGCAGCATGTAAGACTGGTCTTTGTCGCGATCGACCGCACGCCAGAGTTCGTAGCTATGGGTACCGTCAGGGGTTGGCAGAGCGCGGATCTGGGCATAGTGGCCAGTGGCAATAGCGTCAAAGCCGAGGGCCTGGGCCCGAGCAAGCAGGGCGCGGAACTTCAACTCGCGGTTGCAGGCCAGGCAGGGGTTGGGGGTCTCACCCTGGGCATAGGCACGCACAAAGGTATCGATCACATAGCGGCGAAATTCGCGCTGATAGTTGAAGACATAGTAGGGCAGACCAAGCTGCGCACAGACACGGCGGGCACTCTCGGCCATCTCCTGCGAGCAGCAGAGACTCTCGGCCAGCTCGTCGTCGTCACCCTCCCAGAGGTGCATGGTTACACCGACGACGTGGTGGCCCGCTTCATGCAGCAGCGCGGCAGCCAGAGAGCTGTCGACCCCGCCGCTCATTGCAACCATGATCTTTGCCATAGGTTCAGGTGTGAAGCTGTGGAGGTGGGATGCGCATCCCGCATCCTTGTCGCCAGCCACTACGTTAGATCCGCTACGCTAATAAAGAGGAATTCACTTCGTTTACGGACTAATTATAGACTCGTTAAGCTCGGTGATGAAGACATGGGTGGCACCGGCATTGGTGAGGGCGGCAGCGATGGTGGGGGCGCTGCTGGGGGTGGTGAGGGCCAGCATGACGCCACCCCAGCCTGCGCCTGAGAGTTTGGCCCCCAGGGCACCGGCCTGGCGGGCAACCTGGATCAGGCGCTCGAGTTCGGGCGAGGAGACACCCAACTGCTCAAGAAGGGCCTGGTTGGTGTCGAGCAGGTGTCCAAGGGTGGGAGCATCGCCGGTGGTCAGGGCACTGCGGGCCTGGGTGACGAGGGTGCCGATAGCGTCAAAATAGCCTTCGTAGGTGGGTAAGTCGGCCTCCCATGCGGCCCGCACGGCAGCGACGGGCAGGCGGGTGGCACTACGCACGCCGGTATCGCCGATCACCAGGGTGAGGGGAGTTCCGACACTGATTGGCTCGATGAGTGGGGCAAGTGGGGGAGCGTCGGTCTGGGCTAGGCGTGAGCGGACAAACCAGATCGCCTGCTCGAAGGCGACGACGGTATTGTCGATGCCACTTGGCGTGCCATGAAAACGCTGCTCACTGGCATAGACCATCATCGAGATCTCGGCGGGGTCAGGGGTAGCCCCCACAGCTGCGGCCAGGGCGCGCACAAGGGCAGTGGCGATGGCGGCCCCGCTGCCCATACCGCTGGCGATGGGGATAGCCGAACGAAGGGTCACGCTTAGATCGAGGTTGGCATGGCCAAAACGAGCCAGGGCAGTGCGGGCCAGCTCACTGAGCGGGTTGTCGGGCACATCGGCGGCGATCCAGGCGGCCCCAAGGTCGGGAGCAAGCAGATGTAGGCCACTTCCCGCTGTGCCGGGACAAACTTCGGCGGAGGCGCGCACGGCGGACAGGGGCACGGCAATTGCCGGGCGGCCATAGACAACAGCGTGTTCACCGCAGAGGATGAGTTTGGCAGGGGCGGAGGCGTGGGGCATCACTACGAATATCCAGTGGCGCTACTCCCACTCAATCGTTGCCGGAGGCTTCGAGGAGAGGTCGTAGACAACACGGTTGATCCCAGGCACCTCGTTGACGATCCGGGCGCTGACTCTGGCCAGCAGATCGTAGGGCAGACGCGCCCAGTCGGCAGTCATATAATCCTCGGTGGTGACGGCCCGCAGGGCAATCGTATCGGCATAGGTACGCCCATCACCCATAACGCCGACGCTTTGCACAGGCAGCAACACGGCGAAGGCCTGCTGGGTCTCCCGATAGAGCCCGGCGGCGCGCAGCTCATGCATAAAGATCGCATCGGCGCGGCGCAGGGTCTCGAGGCGCTCATGGACGACCGGGCCAATCAGGCGCACAGCGAGACCAGGGCCGGGGAAAGGATGGCGCCAGACCCACTCCTCGGGCAAGCCCAATTCGAGGCCAGCGGCGCGCACCTCATCTTTGAACATATAGCGCAGCGGCTCGACCAACTCCATCTGCATATCGGCGGGCAGGCCGCCGACGTTATGGTGGGTTTTGATCGTCACACCCTGTTTACGGTCGGGGGCGCTCGACTCAATCACATCGGGGTAGAGGGTGCCCTGAGCAAGGAAACGAGCGTTATCGAGACTGCGGGCGGCCCGCTCGAAGTTGCGCACGAACTTTTCGCCAATAATTTTGCGCTTCCGCTCAGGGTCAGCAACGCCTTCAAGGGCCGCCAGGAACTCTTCACGGGCATCAATCGCCACGAGGGGGATATGGAAATGCTCGCGGAAAGTAGCGACGACTTGCTCGGCCTCACCCAGGCGCAGCAGGCCATTATCGACGAAGACACAGCTGAGCCGTTCACCGATGGCGCGATGGATGATCAGCGCGGCAACCGCACTGTCGACGCCGCCGGAGAGGGCGCAGATCACCCGTCCTTGCGGGCCAACCCGTTCACGTACCCGCTCGACAGCTTCGGCGACAAATTCGGCGGGACGCCATGTGGCGGAGGCATGGCAGATCTGGAAGAGGAAGTTAGCCAGGATGGCTCGCCCATAGCTTGTATGCAACACCTCGGGGTGGAACTGCACACCATACCAACGGCGCGTATCATCGGCCATGGCAGCGAAGGGAGTGGCAGGGTTGGCAGCGATCGGGTGGAAGCCGGGCGGCAGGCCCTCGATGCGATCGCCATGGCTCATCCAGACCTGCTGGCTGCGCGGGGTGTCGATGAAGAGGGGGTGTGGCTCACACAGTTCAATCTCGGCGGGACCATACTCACGCTGCTCAGGACGCAGCACCACCCCACCCAGGGCGAGGCTGATCAACTGCATGCCGTAACAGATACCCAACACCGGCAGGTCGGCGGTAGGCAACCAGGCCGGCATGGCCGGGGCCTCTGCTTCATAGACGCTGGCAGGCCCACCGGAGAGGATGAGACCGAGGGGGTTGAGCGCACGCACCTGCGCTTCGGAGGCGCTATGGGGCAACAATTCACTATAGACGCCCAGTTCGCGCAGACGACGCACGATTAACTGGGCGGTTTGTGAGCCAAAATCGAGAACCGGAACGCTCTGAATAGACATAGCCTAACCTGTCGAAACCATACGCACCCGTGATCCGCTGAAATTCACTACGCGCTCAAGCTCATTATTTTCATTCGGCAACTCACTCTGTTCATCGTCAAACAAAGGGGTCACAACGACGGAATTATCACCGCCAAAGGCATTTGGCTCATAACGATCGGCATTCCAGTCATTGTGCCAGTCGCTGCCGTTGAGCAGGTAGCGATACTGGTAGGCTTGACCCGGATCGAGCTCAACCGTCACCAACCAGCCTGTCTCCGTCTGCCGCATAGGGGTTGCCCGCTCGTCCCAGCGGTTAAAATCACCGACAACGTGGATGGTATCGGCCCAGATCGCGGCAGGCATGGCGAAACTGACCCGCACCTTGCCGTTACGGCCGGTTCGTTTGGTGATCATCGCGTTGCTCCTTTGGCGTGGGGCATCAACTCCATTGTCGACACCACCGACGGAATTATAGCATACGCGTTACGAGCTTGACTGTGTAGTTAAAGGCGGGCTACTACGGCTTGCAGAGCGGCTACTGCAGGTGAATGACGCTAATCTCATCCTGCTCAAAGACGGTCTCACCCATGGCATTGAACTTGGCGAGGGCCTCGGGCGGGTAGAGTCGGCGTTCGAGCTGGCCAAGGTAGACATACGTGACCTTGTAGTTGGCCAGCAGATCACGTGCAGTGGCGGGGTCGAGGGTGCGGAAGATTGTATCAACGGCGCTACAGCGCGGCTCAAGCTCAGCGAGGGCGGCGGGGTCGCCGCCGCGCCACTGCTGTTGATGGCCCTTCCAGCCGAGCACCGTCGGCAGGCCGGTGGCTGCGGCAACGCCGGCAAAGCCTTCGCCGTTGTAAGAGCCGCCGCAACGGGGTGTCTCGCTGCCGAGGGCGACGGCGTCAGGATTGTCGAGGGCGACCGCTTCAAGCACGACACTACCGGGGGCGGCGTTCTGGCGTAGCCAGGCGAGGGAGGCGGCCCCGGCGAGAGTTCCTTCACGCGGGGTTTTGCCTTGCAAGCCAATCAGTTCACCCCGCCCGAGTTCGCCCAGGGCCAGCCAGGGGTAGACCAGGGCACCAAGGAGCAGAAGGCCGGTAAGCAGAGCGGTGCCCCAGGCAACCAGACGCAAACGCCCGTGCGCCTGCTTCAAGCTCCACCAGAGGGCAAAGGGGGCGAGGAGGCCCCAGAGCAACCAGACCTGGTAGTAGAATTTGAAGATCGTATTCATCCGGTTGCCGAAGATGTCGCGGATGAAGATCAACTCGGTACCGAAGATGATCGCGCAGCCGAGGGCAACCAGCAGCAGGGCGAAACTCTCGCCGGGACGCTCGGCCAGGTGGCGGGCCTGCCAGGCGGCAAGCAGGCCCAGACCAGCCAGAGCCAGCAGCGGGAAGCCGACCAGCAGGCCAAGGAGCAGCAACCCCGGTGGTAACCAGAGCAGCCAGCCAGCCTGTCTGGAAGTGCTTACGCGATCCGTTGGTACAGCTTTCCCAGGATCAGGAGAGAGCTCTGGGCGCACGGGCGTCCCGCCCGCCCGCACCTGAATGCGAGCAGGTTGCCCGCGCTCCCAGGCCAGAACCCTCTGCGAATCTCTGGACATCCGTACTGGTTCGTCTGATGCCGTCAGATCGACGTGATCTTTGGGCCTCCCGGCCAGGTAGACAAAGGTGACAATTGGCACGGCAAAGAGCCCGAAGATGATCAGGAAGGCGTGCAGGCCGCTGTGGCGGTCGACGTAGGGGGCGATCAGGCTGGTCAGCGGCCCGATCAGGGGCAGGTCGATCAGCGGCGCGGCGCTGCCCACGAGGGAGTGAAAGGTGAGGTGGAAGGGAACAAAGAGCAGGTAGGCTGCCGCAACGACGATCAGCAGGAGGTAGGCCAGCGTGCGCCAGGGGTGGGGCTCGCTGGTGCGGAAGATTGCCAGGCCAACGGCAGCGGCATAGAGCAGCAGGTAGGTCGGTAGATCCCAGCTGTTGAGCGCGTAGAGACTGCCGATCAGCAGGCCAGCCAGGGTAAGCCGAGCCAGGTCGGCGCGCCCACCATGGGGCAGTGCCGGGCGCACCAGCGCGGCCAGGGCCGTCGCCGCTGCCAGCAGGCCAAAGGGCAGGGCCATCACATGGGGATGCATATCGCCAAGGCGAAAGCTGAAGAGGGGGAATTCAGTGATGTTGTAGCGCCGTTCACGTTCGCTGGCGCGGTATTCGTCCCAGAGCGAGCGTGAGGGCCACCACCAGTTGAAGCTGGCAAGCCGATCTTCGCGCGGCCAGCCGTCGAAAGTGCCCCAGGCATCAGACGAAGTGGTAATCGGCGCAGGCAGGCTGATCTGCGGGGCACCGCTCGCGACCTGGCCGAGGGCCGTCGCTAACTCACTGCCGTCAAGGGCTACGGCACGCTCACTACCCAGCAGCACCTGGAGCGCCCCCGACTGGTTGGCGGCAAGCAGCACAAAGATGGCTCCGAGCATGGGCACGAGCGTCCGGGCCAGGCGCGCGGGGGGCGGGCTATCGCGCCCGGCCAACTCGATCAGGTTGCTGACCATGCCAGCGCAACCCTGAGCGGTGAGGGCGACGATCAGGGCCAGGGCGAGGTTATAGGCTGAGGAGGGCTCCAGACCGCTCAGCAAAGCCATGCCGCCCATCAGCACATAGCCGAAGTAGTAGTAGTTGATGCTGAAGCCAGCGAGCCAGGGGTCGTTCGGGGGAAAGAAGCCCGAGCGCTGGACAGCGTTGAAGAAGGCAAAATCCATGGGCCGCTCAGTGCCCCAGGGGTGCGGGTCATGGGCGCGCATCCAGACCGTCGCCAGCAAGGCCCCAAGGAAGATTGCCTCGGAGAAGAGCAGAGCCGGCCAGCGGGTACGGATGGCGGCCTGCGTACGCGCCCAGGCCGTGCGTGGGCCACCGCTGAGCCAGAGGCCCACGCCGGCCAACACCAGGGCCGCAAGGGTCAGGCTCGTGGCACTGAAGGGAAGCAGGCCGAGCATGGCCAGCAGCCAGGCCAGGTAGCCCACCAGGAGCAGGCCAAGGGCGCGGGCAAAGGCATAACCACGGTCAGGTAGCGCGCCCAACAGCAGCCGGGTCACCGGCAGGCCAGCCAGGCCGAGCAGGCTAGCCACCAGCCACCAGATAATGATCGCCCCGATCATGGATTCAACTCCACCAGCAACTGGCGAGCCTGCGCGGCCCATTGGCCATTGGGGTCAAGGTTCAGGTAGAGTTCCAACTCGGCGCGAGCACGTTCCGCCTCGCCGGTAAGGGCGAAGAGGCGGCCAAGCTGGTAGTGCGGGGCAGGCAAGGCCGGATTGGCGGCGACCGCACGCTCAAGGGCCAACTCGGCCTTGTCAAAGGCACCCCAGTCGAGCAGGGCAACGCCCAGTTTGTTCCAATTCTCAGCCGTAGGCTGGGCCTGGGCAGCGAGCAGATAGGCGCGTTCGGCCTCGTCGAAGCGCCCGGCCAGGGCCAGGATGTCACCCCAGAGGTGGTGCAGGCCAATATCGTTAGGGTTAGCCTGGGCGGCTGGCTCAAGGATCCTCAGGGCATCAGCGATACGGCCCATTTCACGGTAGCGCTCGGCCAGGCCGAAGGCGATCGCGCCAATGGTCGGGTCGGCCAGGTTGGCCTGCTCGAGATCAGCCAGATCGGGCGGTGCCACAACCGGCGGCACAGGCGTAGGCCTGGCGGTGCCGGTCGAGAAAGCAACCGGGGCCGGGCGTGCATAGCTGGAGGGCACACCCTTCACGGCGTAGATCTGCACCTGCTGATTGTCAAAGACCGGCTCCAGGTAGTTGCCGCGCATCTGCTCGAATTTGGCCAGGCCGGTGGCGGGATAGATGGCCCGCTCGACGCCACCCACATAGACATAATCAACGCGATAGCTGGCCAGAAAACGCAGGGCCTCTTCAGGATCGGGGCTGCGGTAGAAACGATCCAGGTCAGCATCGCGGCGTGCGGCAGCGGCCGGATCACGCTGTTCATTCACATGCAGGGCACTGATCACCGTGGGCAGGCCGGTATTGGCGGCGATGCGAATGCCGTAGCCGCGGTAGAAGGCCAGGTTGGACTGGACAACAATCGGTGTACCGCTGATTGTGCGGTTGAGCCAGTCAATCGCCGCGGCATCACCACTCAGGTCGATGGTCGGGGTGCCGGCCCCCGGCTCACAGCCGCCATAGGCGGCACAGTCATAGCTGAAGCTAGCCTGTTCCAGGAAGGCCAACCCATCAAGGGTCGGCCCGGTGGCAACCTCGAAGCGGTTGGCGATGCGTGAGGGCACGCCAGCCAGCGGATAGATCGCTGCCAGGGCAACCAGCAAGCCCAGCCCGCCCAGAGCGATGCGCTGGGCCCATAGGCCGCCAGCGCGGCGCAGCCCATGCAAGAGCGTCGGCAGGAGGGCTGCAGCCGCGAGGTTCAGGAGCAGCCAGCTCTGCAAGCCGAACTTAAAGACCGTATTCATGCGGTACCAATCACTGCCGTCGAGGTGGTCACGCACATAGAGCAGTTCGGCACCAAGGGCAACGGCCCAGCCGAGCCAGGCCAGCAGCAGGGCGTACCAGGTTGTAGGGCTGAGGGCGCGGCGGAGCAGCACAGGCAGACTGGCCAGCAACAGGAGGGCCAGGGCCGCACGCAGGCCCAGCCACGGCAGGGCCAGGCTCAGGAAGAGGCCCAGAGCCAGGGCAGCGACAGCCAGCAGGCCACGCGGCACAGTCGGCGAGTTATGCAGGGCCAGGATCGCCGGAGTCGATACCATGCCGGAGAAGTGCCGGCGCGGCACGAAGACGCGCCCAAGGGCTGCGATCAGCAGCGGGACAAGCACAGCGACAGTGAGACCATAGATTACCAGGTAGTCGCCGGGCAGTGTCGGAGTGGTGACCTGGCCGATACCGCCGACCGGAGCCCAGTAACGATCAAAGAAGGGCGCATAGAGGGCCAGCCCAGTCAGGCCCAGGCCAGCGGCCAGCCCACCAGCGCGCAAGAGCGCCGCAAGCGGCAAGCCAGATGCACGCCGCCCAGCGGCTCGCCAGGCTGCGCCAAGCAACGCCAGGCCGGTCAGCAGCCCGTAGCTCGGAAAATCCCACGAGTTGGTCACCGCCAGCGTGCCCAGGCTCAGCGCCAGCAGCAGGGCGGGCGGCCAGAAGCCGCGGGCTAGCAAGCCGCCGGGCAGGCGCACCAGGGCATAGGCCAGGGCTACCACCAGCAGGGTGATCGGCATGGCGATCAGATGGGGGTGCAGGTCGGCGAAGAGAAAGCTGAAGAAGGGAAATTCGTTGATCGTGTAGGGGATGACTCGGCTCGGCCCAATGAACCAGTCGCCCAGCCGCGCCCCGAAGCCAGGCAGCCCGCCATCAGCCAGGGCCGCAATCACTGCAGGGAAACCACGCGACCAGCCAGCGGCGAAGAAGCCAGCCAGATTGCCCAACAGGGCCACCAGCAGGGCCGCCAGCAGGCCATAGCGAACCCGGCGGGTCAGCTCGGCAGCCAGGGCAAAGACACCAGCCAGGGTCAGCCCGAAGAGGGTGGCGACAGCCAGATTAAAGCCAACCGCCGGGGCGCTGCCGCTGAGCTTGATCGGCAAGGAGATGAGGAAATAGCCGTAGTAGTAGTAGTTGATGATCCCATCGCTGAAGAAAGGATCGTAGGGCGGCATGACCGGACTGCGCAGGATGGCGTTGAGGAAGCCGAACTCCATGGGCTTTTCACCACCCCAGATCGGGTGCCAGAGATCGGGGTTGGCCAGGCGGATCAGGGCCAGGAGCACAAAGCCCGCCAGGAAGAGACCCTCACTCCAGAGCATGCCGCGGCGGTGGGTTTTGAGCTGGAGGGCCAGGAGTCGTAGCCCGGCAGCAATGGGCGCCAGCCCCTGCATGCGGGCAAGCTGCCCGCCATCTCCGGTGGCCCCGTCCGGTGCAAGCTCCTCCGTGCGAGCAGGCTGCCCGCCCTCCCCGCCGGTGGCCCCGTCCGGCGCAGGCTGCCCATGCTCCCCGGCACCCGCGTCAAGCTCCTCCGTGCGGGCAAGCTGCCCACGCTCATGCGTGGCCTCACCTGATTGGCGCTGCCGCCCGATCCACCAGAGCAGGGCCAGGTTAAGGCCAAGGACAATCAGCAGGCCGCCAAGCACCCCCCAGCGGTTGTAGAACCAGAGCCCCAGGCTGGTTGGGAGCCAGACGGCGTAGCCCAGCAGCAGCAGGCCGATCAGACGCGCCCAGACCAGGCCGCTGTCACGCCAGCCGCCGAAGACAAGCATGGCAAGTGGTAAGCCCAGCAGGCTCAGCCCGTAGAGCAAGACCAGCCAGAGTAGGGTTGAGAGTAGCCAGTTTTCGCGCACCAGGCTGTTCCAGGCATACTCATCAACAGCGGGGAGTTGATTGACCGGCGTGGCAAGCAGCAGCGGCGGTGGGGTCGTACCCTCGGGCGCAACAACTGCCAGGTCGCTGGTGAGCATGCGTGATTGGCCGGGCGCGAGCACGCGATAGATCGTCGTCTGGCCCTGGCTGAAGACCGGTGCGAGCTGCCCATCGGCGACCATGCGCTCAAACTTGGCCAGGCCCGCCGGGTCGTAGATCGAGCGTTCGACCCCGCCCACATAGAGGTATTCGACCCCGTAGAGGCGCAGCCATTCGGCGGCAGTGGTGCTATTGAACGTATTGTAGATCTCGGCGATGATCTGCTGACGGCGGGCAATGGTCGCGCTGGCCCCAACTGCATTGCGCTGCTGTACCTGATGCCACTCCCAGCCGAGGATGGTTGGCAGGCCACTAAAGGTTGCCACGCGCCCGGCCCATTGATATGAAGGCTGGTGGGCTTCGAGGATGACGGGCGTACCGCTAACGTTGGCCTGGAGCCAGGCAATGGCCGCTGCATCCTCATCGAGCGAGAAGGCTGGCCCCTGGCGTGCGGCGCTGACGGCGCTGAAGAAGGCTGTCCCGTCGAGCCCACCAGGAGCGTCGGCGACCCAGCGGTCGGTGGCACGGGCGGGGGTGGCCGTCAGTGGGTAGACCAGGGCCGCCACCCCCACTAGGATGAGGCCAGCGCGCAGCCCGTAGCGCATGATCGCCCCGTAGCGCCCCGTCGCCTGCCAGACCGACGGCAGCAGGGCGGCACTGCCCAGAGCAAAGAGCGTCCACGCGTGCAGCCCGAACTTAAAGACCGTATTCATGCGCCCGATGTCGCCGCGCACGACCAGCACTTCAACCAGCAGGCCGAGGCCCAGTCCGGCACTCAGCCAGAGGGCTGGCAGCAACAGGCGATAGGGTGCGCGCCGCAGATGCCAGAGCAGCCAGACAGCCAGCAGCAGCAGCGGCAGGAGCAGCAGCGGGGCCGCCCAGTTCAGCCAGAGGCTGGCAGCGAAGAGCAGGCCCAGGCTGATCAGCGCGATAAGAGCGACCCGCTTACCAGCCAGACGGGCCAGCAACAGCAGCCCGGCCACCGCTGCCAGGGCCAGCCAGTGGCCCCACAGGCGGATCAGTTCGCCGACCGTCGTGCGGGGAGCGCGCAAGACCTGTTGCAACAGCCCGCTGGCCGCTTCATCGCGCCACAAGGCGGCCCCCGACGACTCGGTAGCGAAGGCGGCGGTGAAGGGGGCAAACAGCAGGTTGCCGGTCACCATCAGCAGCAGGGGCGGCAGCAGCATCCAGAGGATGATTCGTGGCCATGGGCGTCGGCCGCGACTGGAGCGCCAGCCCGCCAGGGCCATGGTCAGCCCGGCCAGGCCGACAAAGGTGGGGTAATCCCACGTATTGGTCGCCCGGATCGCCCCGGCCAACAGCCCCATCAGCAGGATATAGACCGCAAGGCGGAAGATGACCGTGAGCCGGCCCCGGCCAGCTTCGTGCAGGGGATCACGCAGATAGGCCACACTCAGGCCAAGCAGGGCCAGGCTGAGCGGCATCACCAGCATATGGGCGTGCAGATCGCCAAAGAGAAAGGTAAAGAAGGGAAACTCGTTGACTGTCCCGGCGACAATGCGCGTCGCATCCCAGTAGGCCCACTCGCTACGCCCCATAGCTGCCTGCTCGGCGGCGTAGCCGGTGAGGTACCAGACGGCCTGGGCCAGGTTGCCCAGTAGCAGCAGCAGGCCCGGTGCAAGGGCGGCAGCAACCACAGCGCGCCACTCTGCGGCCCGCCGGGTACGCATGATCTGCGGGGCCAGCAGGTTGTAGACGACGCCCCAGGCACCCAGGGCCGTCAGGCCCATCAAGGTAGCAACTGCCAGGTTATAGGCCACACTCGGCAGGGCTGTGCTGAGGTGAGTCAGGGTGCCGACAAGTACGAAGCCAAAGTAGTAGTAGTTGAGATGGCCACCGGCATGCCAGGGATCGTAGGGTGGGAAGGCCGCGCTTTTCAGTACGGCGTTGAAGTAGGCGAAATCCATGGGCTTCTCGCCGCCGCGGGCCGGGTGCCAGAGGTCAGGGTTGAGCAGACGCAGACTCAGGCCCAGCAACAGGAAGCCGAAAAAGACCGCCTCGGCCCCGATGATCGCCTGACGACGGGTAAACCAGAAAGAACGCAGCCGTCGCCGATCGAACCAGGCTGCCGCCGCGCCTGCCGCAAGCAGCGGTGCGCTGATCAGCCAGAGCAAGGCAGGGGTGAAGGCTAGCGGGAAGGGCTCCCAGCTGATCGCCTCATTCAGACCCTGGCCGGGCACACCGACATCCTGCCCCAGGCTGCCGCCCAGCCAGGCCAGGTAGGCCACCAGCAGCAGAGCCAGCACCTTCGCCAGGCTGTAGCCATGGTCGGGCAAGCCCTTGAAGAGCCGAAAAAACAGAGCGAAGACGGCCAGGCCCAGCAGTTGGAGTGCGCCGATCCAGCTGAACGGGGCCAGCCAGCGCGCCCAGCCAGCGGAATTGTAGAGCTGCGTCCATGTCCCGCCTGCCAGGTAACGCGGCCACTGGCTATCGGTCAGGCGCAGCGCCGTCGGGTTACGGTCAGCAATCAACAGCGGCGACTTATAGACCTCGTCCCAGAGCATATTTTCGCTGATCAGCGCCTCGGCGCGGGCCCGCGAATAGTTCGCCGTCTTTTCAAAGATCAGCACACGCGGGTGATCATAGACATGAAACGACTCTTCAGCCGACTGGTCGGGAATAGCGAGGCCAAGGATCTGCGGATAAGAAGTAACCTCGGCCACCAGGCGGAAGCCCAGTTCACCCGAGAAGAGCGTATGGTAGTAGCGCATCAGGGCCGGATAGCGCATACGCAGGCGCGAGGTACTGTCATAGACCCGGTTACTGGTCAGGGTGATATAGTCCGCCCGGTCAAGCTGGTCAAGCATGCCCTCCTCGAAGAGGCCGGCGGCGTTATAGGCCCCGACATACTTGCGTAACTCGTCCTCGGCGTAGGGCGGTGAGCTAATCCCCTGAAAAGTAACCTCCCAGGCCGCAGCGGTCACCTGGAGCGGCAGCGGGTCGTCCCAGATCTCAGCCGTCACCGCCGAGCCGGGCGGGGCATGCTCAGCCAGCCAGTGGGCGGCCGTCACACGCGAGTGCGGGCGGGTGTAGATGCGGCTGAAGGCGTAGGCCCAACCAAACGTGAGCAAGACGACCAGGAGCAGGGGCGCAGCAGTCAACCGCCGCCGACCCGCAGCAGTCGTTCGTGCGCCACGCCCCCAGGCGAACAGGTGTAGCAGGCCCCAGCTTGCGAAGATGATCAGCGAGCCATAGATCGGCAGGAGGTAGCGCAGGTTGATCGCAAACTGGCCGCCCTGCCAGAGGAAGTAGAAGCTGATCCAGCTAAAGAGTACCCAGGCCGGGCTGGGCGGCGGCACACCCGGGCGCGGCCAGAGCAGGCGGCGCAATCCAGCCAGGCCAAAGAGCGCCCAGGCTAGCCAGGCAGCCAGGCCAAGGCCGGGACCCATACCCCAGAGCACCATATTCTGCCAGGGAAAGAGATAAGGCGTCCGCCCAACCCACTGCTGACCAGGTGGAAAGTCGATCTCGCCACTGACCAGGCCGCGCACCGTGCTCATATTCTCGATGAAGCGCGGATCGAAGCGCAGATCGAGAAACCCGGCCCCCTGCAACAAGGTCAGGTGGTCACTCAGCAGTGGCCCGCCGGGCTGCGAGCCGCTAAAAGCATCGGGGGCGAGCGAGCGAAAGCTGAGCAGGGTCAAGGCCCCGGCCAGCACCACCAGGCTCAACTCGCGCCCGAACAGCAGCCCGAAGGGAGGAGCCTGCGACCCGGCGGGGTGTCGCCGGCGCAGCACCACAAGCAGGGCGGCGACCAGGGCCAGACCGCCCAGCGTCGCCATCGTGATGCGGTTGGCCATTGCCGCACCGATACTCAAGCCGAGCAGGGCATAGGCCAGCCAGCCACGGCCCTGAGCCGCCCGCACCAACCAGTAGAGACTCAGGTTGCAGAAGAAGGTTGAGAAGATCGGGTCGACAAAAAAATGCACCTGCTGAATGGAGAGCACGGTGAGCGCCCCGAAGAGCGCAGCCAGCAAGCCAGCCCGCCGGTCAAAGAGGCTGGTACCGATCAGATAGAGCAGCAGGATGGTACCCAGGTCAAAGAGCAAACCCAGGCTACGCCCGACCTTCTGGATCTCACCGTAGACCGTCAGGTTACGTCCTTCAGGGTTGAAGATCGACCCAAGCAGGGGAGGACGCGGCAAAGCCCGTTCAGGGTTAGCCACCAGCGGCCCATAATCCGTCCGCGCCTGGTCGGGGGTCCCAGGGTCAGCACCGAGCCGCGGCGGCCCATTGAGCGAGGGCACCTCGGCGGGCAACACCTCAGGCGGCGTGAGGGCCACGGCGGTCAGGCGGGTAATGATGATCGGAAAAGGGCCGTAGACGAAGAAGGAGAACTTATCGTAATTGCGCGGGTTGAGCGGTGAGCGTGCCGAGTCGTAGAACTCGGTCAGGTTGGCGGGCAAACGCACACTGGAAGCCACATCAGCGAAGAAGCGCTCATCGGGATGCTGGCCCGTACCGGCATCCCAGTCGGTCAGACTCAAGCTGCGGAAGGCAGCGCCAAGCAGCAGGATCAGCAAGAGCAGCAGACGGGCAACCCAGGCCGAAACTGGGGGCTGCGGTTGTTCCGCTTGCACGGCATTCACTGTGTTGATTGGCGTACTCATCAGCGCACTCTGGCGATGCTCAATTCAGGCTCTGGTTATTATAGCCAATCGATGTTGTTCGGTAACCAACGAGGTTGGCTGCGACAAGCTCAGCCAATGGGTGCCAAGCATAGGAGTTGGCTGCGCTACGCTGGTCATTCAACGCGCCTCGGCGGGGATGGGATAAAAGAGGGCCAGCACAAAACCAACGAAAATCTGCTGCAGGTTGAGCAGCAGCAGCAAGAGCGAGAGAGCCAGGGCCTCTTCAATCCCATAGCCATAGCGTTGTAAGGTGATTATCAGCAGGGTTTCGCGCACGCCGAAGCCAGCAATGCTGATCGGCAAAACCTGAAAGATTGCGATCAAAATGATCACGGCAAAGATCGAGAAGAGCGACAACTGCAGATCGAGAGCCACAAAGAGCAACCAGCCGCGCCAGAGGTTCACCCCAATCGAGAGCAGGGTTATCAGCAACAACAAGGGCATATAACGGCTACGCAACGAGAAACGAAAGCTGAGCAGGCGTCCGATCTGTAGGCGTTGGAGCAGGCTACGGTCGAGCCAATCGGCCAACCAGAGGCGAAAACGCTGCGAGATCAGCAAGGCCGAGGCGAAGCCCAGGCCAATCACACCCAACTGAGCACCAACCAACCACTGCGCGGGCACCAGACCGCGATAGTCAAGCAGGGCCAGCATCCCCAGCCCGGCGATCACCAGCAGGTCGTAAATGCGGTCAACTACTACACTGGTCACCGCAGCCTGGAGGGGAATCTGGTGGTTGCGCAGGTACCAGCCCTTGGCCAGGTCACCCAGTTGGCCCGGAGTCACCCCACCAAGGTAGAGACCGATCAGATAGTAGATCCACAAACGCACAATTCGTGGTGCAGGTAGACCCATATCACGGATGATCCCACCCCAGCGCAGGGCCTTGAGCCAGGCAAAGGGCAGCAGGGCCAGCAGGGCCAGGCTCAGCGGCAGGGGCTCAACAGCGGCCAGGGTCATCCCGACGGCACGCAGGTCAGCCCGGCTGAGGAAGTAGAGCAGCAGGAGCAGAAAGACGCCCTGGACAAACCATGTGAGCAACGGGCGGCGCGAGCTACGTTGTACCTGCACGAGGAGTCCTGGTTGTTATGCAGAACCAGTAAGTGGTTCGGGAGGGGTGTGAGCCAGGGCGGGCTTTGCTCACCTTCGAGCTAATCAGCTTCGATAGGCGTGCAGCATACCCAGGTGGGCATGAACAGGATTGCTGCGCTGTTCAAGACGGAAGCCAGCCCGCTCAAGCAAGGCTATGAGATCCTGGTGAGTGTGAGCGGTCACACCGTTATGGTACTCCAGGCTGATCATCTGAATGCTGGCCAGGATCGCCGGGTCAAGCTTGAGCAAGATCGCAAACTCGGCACCCTCGCAGTCAAGTTTGAGCAGATCACAATGGGTCAGTTGTTGTTCGGCGAAGATCGTGGCCAGGCTACGGCTAGTAACCGTCAGCCCGGCTGCACCGGCCTGGTCGCCGATGGTACGATGCTGTACCGCCGTGCCTGCGCTGGTGTCAAGACGAAGGGTTCCGTTTTGGGCGCCTACGGCATGGGCAAAAAGCTGGACATTGGCCACCCGGTTCAGGGCCAGGTTGCGTCGGCAAAGCTCAGCCGACTCGGGAAAGGGCTCAAAGGCGTAGACGATCGCCCCGGGGTAGCTATGGGCCGCCAGAATAGCGAAATCACCGAGACCAGCCCCGATATCGATCACGACACCGCCCGCCCCGATGCCCCGCCCGGCGACACGGTAGTGATCGTCGAGGCAGGTCTCTTTGATCGTCCAGAGATCCATCGCATCGCGGTAGGCGAACTGGAGCGCACCGATCTGCACGACACGCTTGCGCCCGCTCAGCAGTGCTGGAATAAGGGCGGGCCAGTTACGAAAACCGCCCAGCATCAGCGGGATCGAGCGTGCATAGTAGCGCCACTTGGCAAGAGGCATTGTGGATGAAGGCTTTCGGGATGCCGATCCAGGCCTGTCCAAACCTGGCCGGTCTTTGGTCTGGATAACGGCATCATGCGGGCAGAGAGCGCTGCCCCCGGCATATTATACGGCGGGCCAGAGCCACCTGCCAAACCCAAGCCTTGACAGGCCAAAAAATCTGATGCTATACTCAAACAGCGCTTTCGATAGCTGAATCTAATCAATCTACTATGAGCCTCGAACGTAGAGAGCAGGGCTCTACGCGCCAGAGCATCTTGCAACTGCTACGCAGGCATGGTGAGATGACGGCGCTTGAACTCAGCGAACACTTGCAGGTTGGTGCCGTTGGCATCCGCCAGCACCTCGCCCTGCTCGAAGGCGAGCGTATGGTGCAGATCAGCGGTTTGCGCCGCAGTATCGGGCGCCCGGCCCAGATCTATACCCTCACCAGCGAGGCAGAGACACGTTTTCCTAAACGTTATGACAACCTCTCGCTCGAGCTCCTCAGTGCCGTAGAGCATGTCTGTGGCACAGAGGGGCTCGAGGCGGTGCTGAATGCGCGCCGCGAGGCAATGGCCCACAGCTTGCGCCCCCGACTCGGCACTACTCCCGGCACCGAACGGGTAGCCGCCCTGGCAGCCGTACTGGCAGAGCAGGGCTATATGTGTGAGTATGACGAGGCAAGTGACGGCTCGGTTCTGCTCACTGAGTATAACTGCCCAGTAGACTGTGTCGCCCGTCACTATCCGCAACTCTGTACCCAGGAGGCCACCCTCTACGCCGACCTGTTGGGTACGCCGGTCATTTGTGAAGGAACGCTGGCGCAGGGCGCGTCCTGCTGCCGTTATCGGATTGCTCTCTCCCATTTGAACACTCCCGGAGGAATCCCCGATGAGCTTTGAACTCCCACCGTTGCCGTATGCCTACACCGCGCTCGAGCCTCATATTGATGAGGCGACGATGCATTTTCACCACGATAACCATCATAATACTTATGTTACCAACCTGAACAATGCGCTTGCCAAGCATCCCGAAATGGCCGACAAGAGCCTGGAAGCGTTGCTCGGCGACCTGAATGCGGTGCCCGAAGCCATCCGCATGGTGGTACGCAACAACGGCGGCGGCCACTGGAACCACACCTTCTTCTGGGAGGTGATGGGCCCCAATGGTGGCGGTGAGCCGACCGGCGCCCTGGCTGAGGCGATCAATGCCGCTTTCGGTAGCTTTGCTGCCTTCCAGGAGCAGTTCAAGGCAGCCGGGCTGGGCCGTTTCGGCTCCGGCTGGGCCTGGCTGGTCGCTGCTGCCGACGGCAGCCTCAGCATTATGAGCACGCCCAACCAGGACAACCCGCTGATGGAGGGCAAGACGGCCATCCTCGGCGTTGATGTCTGGGAGCACGCCTACTATCTGAAGTATCAGTTCAAGCGCCCCGCCTACCTTGACGCCTGGTGGAACGTGGTCAACTGGGCCAGGGTGGCCGAGTTATATGCCGCCGCCCGCGGGTAAAGTGGGCTTAGAGGCGCATACATTGCGCCGCCGACCTCCTAATGGTGATGATGAGGGGCGTAAGGGCGCAGTAGCAGACGCTGCTGCGCCCTTACCCGGCGGAGCGATCCATCGCCTTCAGGATGCCAGACCGCTGCGCTGTAGTAGTACCAATACCTTGCAAATAAGAAACCTGTCAGGTGCGGCCAGCCATGATCATTCTCATTCTGATGCATTCCGTGGCCGCACCTGACAGGTTTTCTCAGCCATGCATGCATCCTTATCTGTAAAGTATTGGTACTAGTACAGCTGCCGAAAGTCCGCAGGCAGTTGTGACCCGGGTGCGCGGGCGTCTCGCCCGCTCAGGCCGGATGCGGGCGAGACGCCCGCGTTCCCAGGAACCCCCAGCGAACTTCTGGGACAGAGTACTAGCTGATCACCGTTCCGGGCACGATCGTGCTGCCGCCAGCCACCCTGGCACCACACCCAAGGACGGCCCCACGGGTGATGATCTGGGCCTCACTGAGCATACCACGGAGCTCGGCGGCGGGCCGCCGATCGGCAAAAGCTGCCGCCAGCAACCTGGCCCCCGGCCCGACCTCCGCACCATCATCAAGCCAGGAGGCCTGCACCTGCGCTGCTTCCATAACGGTCGCGCCAGCTCCAAGCACACTGTCGCACACGCGGGCCTGCGGGCCAAGCAGTGCCCCCGCTTCGAGGGCAGCATGCTCGACCACAGCACCGGCCCCCAGCCGACAGCCATCGCCGATCCATGTCGGGCCGCTGATACGCACGCCAGCCGCGATCCGTACCCCGGCACCGATCCGCACGGCACCGCTGATCAGCGCGTCGGCGGCAACCTCTGCCGAGGGGTCAATTGATGCAGCCCCCTCTGCCTGTCGAGCCAGCAGAAAGAGCGCCGCAGTCAGAGCCTCCCAGGGGTTGCCGACGGGCACCCAGAAGCCGGTACAGGTGTGGGGATACACGGGCTCGCGGGCAGCCAGGGCCTCGATCAGGTCAGTCAACTCTAACTCACCCCGGAGCGAAGGGGTGATCTGCCCAAGCAGCGGAAAGACGTCCGGCTCAAAGCGGTAGATACCAGGATTGGCCAGGGCTTCGGGGGGTGGGTTGGCCGGCTTCTCAAGGATGGCTCGCACATGGCCGCCTTCGATCTGCAGCACCCCGAAGGCCCGCGCATCGGCAACCCGCAGGCCAGCCACGCTAGAACGCCCATGGCAGACCCCGATAAGATCTTCATGGGCAACCAGGTTATCGCCGTAGAGTAACAGAAAGGGCTCGTTGATTGGCCCAGCGGCCAGCAAAGCGCCAGCTGTCCCATTCACCGTCTGCTGCAGGGCATAACGCAGGCTGATCCCGCGATAGAGCTCGCCAAAGGCTGCCTCGACCATAGCCGCCCGGTAGCCGACCACCAATGTCGCCGTATCGACCAGGCCAACCAGCTCATCCAGGATGTGGGCAAGCAGTGGACGACCGAGCAGCGGGATGAGTGGCTTCGGGCGGTGCAGGGTCAGCGGGCGGGTACGAGTCGACTCGCCAGCCGCAAGAATGACAGCGTGGCGCGCAGGGAAGGGCTGATCGAGCCTGGACATGGGCGGCTCCTTGTGGCGGTGGATGCTCAGGCAGAGCATAGCACAAGACTGCCACAGGAATGCGAGGCCCCTACGCGCTCAACTGGCGGGTGAGCAGGATGGCTTGAGCCACCTCGTGCATCGTTTTACGGCTGTTCATCGCCAGTTGCTGGATCTTGCGGAAAGCCTCCGACTCGCTAAGGTTGTGCTGATCCATCAGACAACCCTTGGCCCGTTCGATCAGCTTGCGGTGCTCGATGCGCTCGCGGAGTTGGTGCAACTCACGCCACCGGCTAGTCTGATCATTCCAGCGGGCGATCGTCACCTCAATCAGCGGCATCAACTCGGCCTCACGCACCGGCTTGATCAGGTAGCCACGCACCCCGGCATCACGAGCAGCCATCACCAGATCACGCGAACTGCTGGCCGTCAGGAGTAAGACCGGGGCAAGCAATTCACTACTGATCATGCTGGCAGCGGCCAAACCATCAAGATGCGGTAACTTCGCATCAAGCAAGACCAGATCCGGGCGTAACTGACGGGTCAAGTTCAGCGCACTCTGGCCGTCACCAGCCTCACCCGCCACCAGGTAGCCCTGGACAACAAGCGTCTCACGCAGGTTGCTACGCACCTGGGGATCACTATCGGCAATCAGTATGCGTGTTGTCATAAGCAATGCTTTCGCAAACGTAAGCTTGCCCCACACGGCACCACCAATGGCGCAGAGGGGGCAGCGGCGCGTCATGGCTTCTACTATGGCTGAGTATACCGCCGGGAGCTACAGCCTAACTACGGCTGAATCATCCAAGCCAGGGAGCATCCAGGCTAGACAGAGCATCCAGGATGGGCCTCTTCCCTGCCGCCACCTGATCAGATCTCAGCGAGGGGATACGCTAGCGAGGCGCTAGCCAGGACTCAGGCGCTACCGAAGAAGCGGAGTGCCAGGCGCAGGCGTGTCTCGAGCTCTTCGGGAGCCTCGGCGGGTAGGGCGGCAATAGCGGCACTGGCCTCAGCGGAGCTATAGCCAAGGCTAGCGAGCAGTTCAGCCAGTTCGTTGTTGAGCGTGACGGTAGCGGGCGTGGCCCCGGAGGCGACCGGTGGCAGGCTACCAGTGACCAGCTTGCCCTTCAATTCCAGCACAAGGCGCTCGGCAGTCTTCTTGCCGATGCCCGGCACGCGAGCCAGGCGGGCGGTATCGCCCTGGGCAATCGCCAGGCGCAATTCGTCGGGAGGCCCGGAAGAGAGCAGGCTCAGTGCAACACGCGGGCCAATCCCCGCCACACTGAGCAGGCGCTCAAAGAGTTGGCGCTGGTCGAGGTTGGCAAAGCCGTAGAGGCTCAAGGCGTCCTCACGCACGATCAGCAACGTGTGGAGGAAGAGTTCACTCCCAGGCGGGCCGAGGCCAGCCAGCAGCGGGCGCGGCACATAGACAAGTAAACCCACCCCACCGACTTCGAGCACCAGGTGGTCAACCCCGGATTGGTTCAGCGTACCGCGCAGTGTGGCAATCATGATGCTTCCTGATCAGGACACCAACGCGCAGCGGGCTGCACGTGATCCTGCCGCTATTGTAGCACCTGCACCGATCGGCAACCTTTTCCACAGCGTAGAAGTGTGAGCGGTCGATCTTGAAGAAGCGGTTCTGCACGGGCTGACACAGTGCGTTAGCCTGGCTTGACAGATGAAGATCTCTTTTGCTATAATTTTCATAACGCGCTGTGTTAATTTAAGCTTTGCGCAAGTATTGCCCCGACCTGGTGAAGAGGGAGATGGGCTTGGTAGGTCGTCCGCAGATGAGCAGAGGCGAGCGTTCGGGCGATTCAGCCTGCCTGGCGCGAACGGCAAACAACTTTTGCAACTGCCCCGCCCTGATGGCCTGGGTAGCAATCCGCTCAGAGGTAGGGCAAGCCTGCGTCTGGTGCGCAGCAGGGAGGGCTTGCTGATGCGCTCGACTAGCGCCTGCCTCGGGTTGGCCGGCCTGGGTCTGGCCGGACTCGGGCTCTACGCCGGGCAGCGGCAGTTGCTCGGACGCGCCTTTGGCTTGCGCCCCGCCGAATACCCGGTCGCCTTTGAGGCCGACCTGCCAGCCCGCATGCCCGACGGCACAACCCTCTATGCCGACCGGCTCTATCCACGCACGCCAGGGCCTTTCCCGACCATCCTGATCCGCACACCCTATGGGCGACCCTCGGAATTATGGCGCATGGGCATGGTCGCTGCCTGGCTCTTCGCCGAGCGTGGCTATAACGTAGTCGTGCAGAGTGTACGCGGACGCTTTCGCTCCGAAGGCCGCTTCGAGCCGTTCATCAACGAGGCCAGTGACGGACACGCAACGCTCGCGTGGCTCGCTGAGCAAGCTTGGTTCGAGGGCAACCTGGGCATGTGGGGCGCAAGCTATGTCGGCTATACCCAGTGGGCAGTGGCCGCCGATGCACCACCCTACCTGAAGGCGCTCGTGCCGATCACTACGACGGCACGCTTCTCGCACTCCTTCTACCCCGGCGGTGCCTTCACCTACGAATCGACCCTGCGCTGGAGTGGCTATTTACAGGCAACGGATCGCCCCGGTCGCGGCATCGATCTGCGTGCATTTGCCCAGGTGCTCTCGCCACGCCGCGAGGCAGCCCTGCGTGCGGCCATGTCCGCCGCACCTTTTGCTTCTGCCGACCAGGCTGTCCTCGGTGCGCCCCAGCCAGCCTTCCAGCGCTGGCTGGCGGAAACCGCGCCTGACAGCGCCTACTGGCGTAACATCGACCAGCACCGTAAGCTGGGGCGAGTTGATGCGGCGGTGCATCTTGTGGCTGGCTGGTACGATATCTTCTTGCCCGAGCAACTGGATGACTATAGTGACCTGTTAGCGGCAGGGCGGAACCCTGCGCTCACAGTACTGCCGCGCCACCATACCGATCCCCGCCTGCGTGGCGACGGCATCCGCGAGGGTCTGTGGTGGTTTGATGCTCATCTGAAGGGTCACCGCGCGTTGCTGGATCGGCGGGCCGTGCGTTTGCTGCTCACCGGCGCCCGCGAGCAGCATGTGATGGACTTCTGGCCGCCCCCGGCCCAGGCGCAGCAGTTGTACCTACAGCCAGCCGGACGGCTTGGGGCAGAGCCACCATCTGCGCCCAGCGCCTCACACTACCGTTACGAGCCGCGCAGGCCGACCCCGTCGCTGGGCGGGCCTGTACTGAGCCCGGCTGCCGGGGCTCGCGATCAGCGTGTGCTTGAGGCCCGCCCCGACCTGCTCTGTTTCACCGGCGATGTGCTGGCAGATGATCTTGAACTGGTGGGCTATGTGCGCCTGGAGCTCTATGCCCGCTCGTCGCAGGCCCATACCGACTTTGTCGGGCGACTGTGCGATGTCGCCCCTGATGGGCGTAGTGTCAATGTATGTGAGGGACTGGCGCGTGTCAGTCCTACGCAGGCTGCGCCAGAACCGGACGGGAGCCTGCACCTGAGCATCTATCTCGGGGCGGCAGCCAGGCGCTTTCGGGCCGGGCACCGGCTCAGACTTCACCTTTGCAGCGCAGCCCACCCTCGCTGGAGCGCCAACAGCGGCGATGGGCGCAGCCTGGCCGCCGGCGCGCCGGACGGCCCCCCGGCTGAGCAGACTATCCTGCACGACCGTGAGCACCCCTCGGTGCTGATCTTACCAATCGTCTCCGCGCAGACGCGCCGGGCCATGGCCGGGCAGCGCGACCTTCCACCTCATTCGTAGATAGGCACGATGACTCGATCCGGGGCGCGGCCACCCTACCGCAGCCCGATGGTTCAGGCTCCCAGTCGCGAGGCCAGTGAGGCGTAACCGGTAGGCCGGGGCGCATCCAGCATAGCAAACAGGGGCAGCGCCGATCTTCCCAAATATGAGCAAAAGATCGGCCAGGGGACGGCAACCGGACGCAGGGCACGGAGGGATCCTCCGGCGGCATCGGGGCCGGCAGCGCGAGGGCTCAACGCGAACGAAGTAGAGCGACAGAAGCCGGCGGGGCCGAGCGCCGACCGCCCAACCAGGAGGACTCGACGATGGAGTACGAGCACAACGACGAGATCAAGATGCTTCGCCAGACGGTACGCGAGTTTGTAGACAAGGAGATTCGCCCGATTGCACGTGCCCTCGATGAGGAGGAGCGTGTGCCGATCGAGATCTTCAAGAAGGCTGGCGAGCTTGGTCTGCTTGGCGTGCCCTTCCCTGAGCGCTACGGCGGCAGCGAGATGGGCATCACCGGCTACTGCGTGCTGATGGAGGAGTTGAACCGGGCCTGTGCCAGCACGGCCACGGTCATCGGTGCCCACACCCAGCTTGCGGCAATGAGCATCTTCATCGGTGGTAGCGAGGCCCAGAAGGACAAGTATCTGCGGGCTATGAACGAGGGGCGCATGGTCGGTGCCTGGGCGCTCACCGAACCCAACGCCGGCAGTGACGCGGCCCACATTAGCACCAGCGCCGAGTTGCAGGGCGATGAGTGGGTGATCAACGGCCAGAAGATGTGGATCACCAACGGCAGCTTTGCCGACGTGGTGATTGTCCACGCCGTGACGGACAAAGCCAAGGGGGCCCGCGGCGGCGTTACAGCCTTTATTGTCGAGACGACCGCCCCCGGCTTTAAGGTCGGCAAGGTCGAGCACAAGATGGGCCTGCGCGCCTCGCACACCTGCAGCCTCTTCTTCGAGGATATGCGCATCCCCGCCGAGAATGTGCTTGGTGGTATCGGCCACGGCTTCCAGGTGGCGATGAAGACTCTCGACATCGGGCGCTGCGGCCTCGGCGGCAGCGCTGTCGGCTCGGCCAAGGAGGCTTTTGAGCTGAGCCGCAACTACGCCATCGAGCGCCAGCAGTTCGGGCGGCCGATCGCCGAGTTCCAGGCTATTCAGTTCAAGCTGGCCGAGATGGCGATGAAGATCTATACGATGGAGCAGATCGTCTATGACTGCGCCACCAAGGTCGACGCTGGCAAGCCCGCCACCCTTGAGAGCAGCATCGTCAAGCTCTACTGCACCGAGATGACCAGCCAGGTGATCGATGAGGCCATCCAGATCCACGGCGGTATGGGCTTCTCGCGTGAACTGCCCCTGGAGCGTATGTACCGCGACGCCCGCGTGACCCGCATCTTCGAGGGCACTAACGAGATCCAGAAGAGCGTGATCGCCACCGAGTTGCTCAAGCAGGTCGGTTACCGCATCCACCGCCACGAGGGTGTCTACCAGGCCCCGAAGAAGATCCCCCACTAGGCGCGTACGCCGTCCGAGCAAACAAGACGGAACGGACAGGTACCTGCAAGGCGCAGCAGCTTTTGCTGCTGCGCTTGCAGCGGTTCTCAGAAAGGTTGAGCCGACCTGTGCGTGGTGGATGGCGTCCAGATGCGGCAAACCCCATCCCCTAACCCCAGCGCGAAGCGCTCCAGGTTGTCCCCCTAGCTTCAATCTTGCTGGCCAGGCATAACAATCCCGTCGTCAACGAAGGTCGGCATGGGCGGCATAGGCACTGGTGCCCCGCCAAGCGTTGGTTGGGCACGTGCGATCTGGGCAATCCAGCGCATACAGTGCGGGGCCACATCATTCCAGGTCCACAGATTATCCTCGCCGACGGTCTGGCCAGGCACCTGATACTCGTTCCAGGCGCTGTACTGCCACCTACCGTCGCTGCAGCCAGCATTGGGCAGCATCCTGGCCCGCCCATAGGGGTCATCGATGATCAGGCCCTCATTGGTGACGGCCTGAAGACGCACAATATGACCACAGGCGCTCATCATGACCGCGTGACCGGCACGGAGGGCCGGGCGCACCGTGTTCATATACCAGCCCTGCGGCTGGCTTACGTTCGTGCCGAGAAATATGACGTTGGCCCCCATCAGCCTGGCCACGCCGCCCCAGCCATCCGAAGTGGTACGCGGGGGGAGACTGTTCAGCACCCGCACATGCTCAAGCGCATCCTCAAGTTGCTGCAAATGGGGGTACGGGTTGAAGATGCCCAGGTAATCCAGGCACATCGCCAGCGAGGTGAGGTTACACATCTGTCCGGCGCGCGTTTCAACTAGACCGTTGGCGTTGCGGATCTGATTATCGCGCTGGCTGCGGTAAATTGTCTTGGCCTGGAGCGCCTCAAACAGATCACCCTTGCGCGTCTCATCACTCAGGGTACTGATCAGCATGCGCACATCATTGATCTGGCTGGTGCTGAGCTTCGGCTTGCTCATCAGGTCGGCCAATGCGCCACCGTCCTGATCGCTGTTGGTGTAGGTAGAGAAGACAAAGCCCGCCAGAGCGCCATGTTGTACGTGCATCCAGCCCTCGTTATGGCCGAACACGGCGAGCTGCGTACCGTTCGGGAGGAAGACGAGGGTATTGCTACTCATCGATGGTGCGTCACGAAGGCGGAGTTGCTGGGCCGTCACATAGGTGTGCCACAGGGCTGTCGCTGCTTCAGGCACCAATGAGACGGTGAAGTCACCATTGACGAAGCCCTGCCTACCGTTATGCTCAATGCGCAGCCAGCGCCCGTTGTTGCCATAGGCCAGGAATGGCTCGTCAGGGGCCAGCGATTCGATCCAGTTGGATGGCGAGACCTGCGGCGTCGAGCGCATGTTAAGGTCAGTGATCGTCTTCGAGGTGGTTGTCATCGTTGAAATGCTCCTATTACACACTACTTAACCGGCAAGCGTTGGCTGAGCTTGTTGAAGCCAACGTCCAGCGAGGGCGAGCGTTGGCTGAGCCTGTTGATGCCAGGGCCTATAGTCGGCAAAACGCCAGCGAGCAGAGTTTACCGGCTGATCGAGAGCCACCGAGGCGAAGGCGGTGATCACCTGCGCATCGAAAAGCGTACCACTGTGGGCGCACAAGTAGGCGTACGCTTCGCCCGGACTGCAGGGGGTGTGGTAAGGCCGCTGGTGACAAAGAGCATCGTAGACATCGGCTACGGCAGCGATACGCGCCGCCAGGGGAATAGCCTCCCCGCTCAGCCCGTAGGGGTAGCCGCTACCGTTCCAGCGCTCGTGATGGCTACCGATCACAGCAATCAGGAGCGGATCGCTAACCAGCTGCGCCACAATCGCCACGCCATCCTCGGGGTGGCGCTGGATCTCGGCATATTCGTCAACCGTCAGACGACCGGGCTTCTGGAGCAGGACAAGGGGCGTCTTCAGTTTGCCAATGTCGTGCAGGCGCGCCGCACGGGCCAGCTTGCGGCAGGCTTCGACGCTCCAGCCAAGCCGGGCGGCAATGACCCCCGACAAGCGCCCCACGCGGTCGCAGTGCTCCACGGTTGTACGGTCGTAGAGGAGCAGACTCCAGCGCAGTCGGTCTTCATCTAAGATCGTATGGTGATCCATATAAACCTCGGTACGATGTAGGGGTGGGGTCGTGGTTGAATATCTGGAATAACGCATCATCCCTACGGGCAGTGATCACGTACTGGCTTGCACTTGCTGCTTCAACTTGCACCATTTTCGGCTTGTGGATACACTACAGCCGTGCATAGGCCTGCTAGCGTGAGGTTAATGTGACAAGAGCGCCGGGCGAGCACCCAGCCGAAGCACTGGCCCAGCAGTGCTTGCGCGCTGCCGAACAGTTGGCGGCACGCTATGACTGGCAACTACTCAGTGTGGCTGAGCTTGCTGATCGAGCCTTGCACGAGCTTGAGCGCCCCGATGCACCGGCCCTGCATCCTGAGCGCATGGTGATCAGTGTCTATGTCGAGGCGCTCTATCTTGCCTGTGCCCATCTTGAGGGCGATGCACGGCGCGAACGCGGCTATAGCGAACTCTTCATCTACCTGAACGGTATCGCACGGGCCAGGTATCCTGATGTAGCCGACGAGGCGGCGCAGGCGGGGCTGCTCGCCACCTTTGAGGCATTGCCCTTGTGTCGTAACCCGCGAGCCTTTCTTGCCTTCGCGTTGCAGCGCCTCTGGACAAGTGTGCGCCAACTTCGCCGCCAGCAGCAGGGCGAGGTCTCGCTTGAGCAAGCCCTCAATAGCAGCGCACAGCCAGCGCTCAGCCTGGCGAAGGTGCTGGCCGACCCGACTCCTGAGCCGGCTCAGCAGGTGCTTGAACAAGAGCAGGTGCAGCAACTCGAGGCTGCGGCAAGCAGCTTCCTGGCTGCCCATCCACGCGCCGCCGACCAGTTCCAGGCTTTCTGGCTCAAGTATCGCTACGGGTTGAATGATAGCGAGATCGGTGCGCTGCTGCATAAGTCGGGGCCTCAGTTGCAGGTGCTGCGCTCACGGGCGATTGCCAGGCTACGTAACGATCCATACTGGCAGGCGCTGGTTGAGGATGAAGCAGGCTAACTTGCCGGACACAAGTGCAAGGATTGCCGACAACCTTGCCTGTGATGGTAGTCGCATGAGTTGCGTGTAGTTTGAAGGCAAGCGATCAACCCTATGAAGCCATCCATTGAACAACAACCGGGATCGGTAGCCCTCGATCACGCGGCAGTGCAGGCCCTGCTGCCCGAATATGTCGCCCTGGCAGCCGAAGGCGCTGCGCCGGAGCAGCAGTTCCCTGCGGCGGCAGCCCACCTTGTCACTTGCGATGAGTGCCGAAGCGCCTTGAGTGCGTTGCTTGATCTGACCGCCCTGGTCGGCAGTGCAACACTTGATCGGCCCAGCCAGACCCCTGATCTGAGTTTCTTGAAGGCTGCACCTGCCCCGGCAACCGCCCCGCCCCTGCTACGCTCGTCACGCGGCCAATTGCTGGTCACGCTGTCACAGCCGATTCTTTCAGCCTGGCAACAGCCACAGTTGGCCGGTGCCTTCCGTGGGCGACTGCTCTACCGGGCCACCTACACCACAACGGTTCACCCACCTGCCGAGGTGCAACTCGAGATTCGCGCCGAGGGGGAGAATTTATGCATAGTGAGTGTGACAGTGCAAGAGGCTGAGCGTGACCCATTTGACCAACAGGGCACCCTGGCCCGCCTCACCGTTGGTCGGCTTGTGCTTGAGGCGACCAGCGACGAGAGCGGCACGATCAGCTTTAGCGGTATCCCACGCGCCGACCTGCCCGGGCTGCGCCTGAGCCTGAGCCCGGCGCAAGCCGGAGAGGCTACACCAGACTAACACCATTCACGCGCCCGTCGCTGCAGCCCGCCCAACAAGCACAAACGGCGCCCAGTAGAAGGGATCGGCAAATGGTCGTTGGGCGAGATCACCTGGCTCATCAGCGGCATGCCAGGCCAGATCGGGAAAGGCGGCCCCCAGGCGACGGAAGGTGGCAACCACTTCCTCTGCGCTCATCTCACGCACGGCCACCTGTGCATCACGCAGAGCGACGGGGGCACTGAGGCCCTGGAGTAGAGCGCGATAAAAGCGCTCCATCATCAGCAGGGCCACGCGGTCGGCTGCCTCCCAGAGCGTACAGAGCACACTGGCGGCGCCCGCATGCAGAAAGGCCCGCGGCAAGCCTAGTTGTTCATCGCCGGGCAGGACATGACTCAGACCACTCGTACAGGCGCTGAGGCTGACCTGCTCGGCGCTGAGTTGCAGTGCCTCCATCACCCAGTAGCCGGTCAGTTGCTCGGTGGCACTGATGACCAGACCTGAAGCAAGAGGCTCACTCACATGCACTTCGGTATGACCGGCAATATGCAGCCAGCGCAGGCGCGGCGCGGCCTCGCGCAGCACGTCGGCCTTGGGCGCGGGGCCGATCAGGCTGGTACCGCCCGTCAGCCAGGCGACCAAGCGGGCTTCGGCTTCGGCAAAGCGCAGCTGTTGGCTGCTGTCGTTATAGCCAAGCGCCAGGCTTGCAGTAGGGGCTTCAGAGCGGCGCTCCGGCCCTGGTTCGAGCAGGATGGTCGCACTGGGGGCCAGCACCAGCGGCGGCTGGTGTGGATCGACCAGATTGCGCCCGTCAGGAGTGCTGAGCGCCCCAAAGGGGACATGGTGCAGGGGGCCGTGGGGCACCAGGTAGATCGCCCGGCAGCCGTTGAGCAGATGGGCCACAGGGGCGATCAGGTTTGTCGAGAGGTGCCGCAGCAGATTCGGACTCAAGAGGCGGCTGCTGGCGCTGAGGACACTCTGGGCCGGGCGCAGGCTGTTCGGGTCAAGCCGAACCTGCACAACCTCCAGGGTAGTGCGGGTAAGCGCAAAGAGGTAGATCTGCGACGGCACACTGAGCAAGGCGCGCAGGCGGGCGTTGGCCTGGGCCAGCCGGTTCACCAGCCGGTCGGCGCGCGACAAGACGCCGGTGGTGAAGTAGGCGATCAGCACCGTGCCAGGAGTCAGGCGCGCTTGCACCTCGACACAACTCAGGGGAGCCGTGGGCAGATAGGCACCATCGAGCATAGGCTGCTGCAGGCGCAGATCGAGGAAGGCCCGCGACCTGGCCCGCTCAACATAGTCGAAGGCTTGCTCGGCCTGGCCCTGCAGCAGGCAGAGACGCACCATCGCCTCGTAGATCTGAGCCGTTGTGCCGAGCAGACCCAGTTTGGCCTCCAGCGTGTCGAGCGAGTGGCGCAGACCCTCGAGCATCGTGATCGCCTCCGCATAGGCGGTGGCAGCATCGGCAAGTTGGCCAAGTTGCTCGTACAGGGTGCCGAGACGGTAGCTGATCAGCAGCCGGGCATGGTCATTTTCGACCTGAATCGCAAAGGCCAGAGCCTCCTGGTAGGTTGCGCGAGCCTCGGCGAAACGCCCTTCGCTCTGGTAGAGCAGGCCGAGGGAACTGCGCGCATCCATCAACATCACCGGGTCGTACAACTCCGGCGAAGCAGCAATCTGGAGACATTGCTGGTAAGCTTGCTCACTGGCGACGATCTCGTTGAGTGCATGGTGCAGCAGGCCCTGAACCCAGTAGATCGCCCCCAGGCCATGGCGCGTGCCAAGCTCCTGGTAACAGGCGAGGGCCAGGTCGATCTGTGCCTGGGCCTCACGCCAATAGCCGAGTTGCAGGGCCGTATTGCCGATCTCATAGAGCGCATGGGCCTCACGGTGGCGCTGACCGAGGGCCTGAAAGTGGCCCAGGCTGGCCTGAGCCAGACTGAGGGCCTGCTCGTAGGCCCCAAGCTCGTTCTGCACAATGCTCAGGTTAAGCAGCGCCAGACCTTCGTGCTCACGTTCACCAATGGCCTGCGCCAGGGTCTGCACATGCTGGAAGCTGAGCAAGGCGCGGTCGTACTGGGCCTGGCCGTAGTACGAGGCTCCCAGGGCGTTCCAGGCCAGCATGCGCAGTTCGGACAGCACCTGCTCGTCACAGGCGAGGGGATGCAACTGCGCCTCACCTTCGCTATAGTGCTGGGCGCGCACCGCCACCAGCCCGGTGTAATAGGTGAGCCGTTGCTGCTGGACAGTCTGGCTGAAGCCGATCGCAGCGGCCAGGTCGAGCAGGGGTTGCATCTGCGCCCACTCTCGGCGCAGGTTCAGCAGTTGCAGCCCGGCGAGCAACTGTGCGAAGCAGACCTCGAGCAAGGCGGGGTTTGGCCCGGGCAAGGCGGCGAGGCGCTGCAACAAGCGGTTCAGCGTCGTGATCTGCAAACGAGCTTGCTCATCATAGGGGGCGCCAGCACTGAGCCGTACCAGCAGTTCGGCCCGCAACTCTTCACGCAGGCGCAGGGCACCGTCCCACTCGGCAGCGGGAGCCAGCCACGCGCTCGCCAGCAGGGCCTCAATCGCCGTCTGGTCATCTTCAAGCAACTTCAGCAGCGCAGGGGTGATCCAGGGCAGGGCCACACAGATGCGTAACAGACTATCCGGTAGTTCTGATGAAGAGACCTGCATATTCAGACCACCAGGCGTTTACCACAAGGAAGGAAGCTATGCAAACCAGTGATCAGGCGGATCAGCCACAAAGGGAGCCGCCGCCGTACCTGCGCTTCAACTATATCGCGCTGCCGCCCGACGTGACACCCAACGACCTCTACCCGGACGATCCGGTCTGGGAGCTTGTCTACCGCGAAATTGATTGGTGGCCCAATCAGCCGTTGAGCCCAGAGCTGAAGCTGCTCTTTCCGCAGGGTTTACCACCAGCAACCCATCGGCGTCCACGTGGTCAGCGTATTGCCAGGGTAGAGCTTGATCCGAAAGATGTCAATGCCTGTCTTTTCCCACCCCACTATAGCTACTGTGCCTATGAAGTAAGTGACCTGGGGCGCAAGCCAGAGGCTGCTGACCTGGGCAAAGCGCAGACGCTGCTGAGTAGCGCGCTGTTAACAGAGGAGGCGGTGAGTGGGCCACCCCAGGCCAAGCATGTCGATGAGCGTCTGGCCGAGTTACCTGATCGAACCCTTCTGGGGGCCAAAGGCATCACGATGCCAGCCACTGCGGAGGTGCGCCTGAGGCCGGAGCAGGCCGCCAACCGCCATCTAATCTACCTCTTCAATCTGATTGTTGCGCTCGAATGGGAGCCTGACAATGCCATGCGTCAGCAGTTGGCCTGGGCTTTTCGACGCGCCTCGGACTTTCTCTACGATGTGAGCAACGGGCGGATGGCCTTTGGCCAGGTGCTGATCGGCTGGAGCCCGGCCTATTTCGCCGCAGCCGATCTGGTGCTGGCTGCCTCGAACCGCATCCAGGGGCGCAGTTGGGTCGGCAGTATCCATGAGCCGACCAAGCGCGTGCCGATCCGGGTGGGCCGCGGCGATTGGCGGCGTACCTACTGCATTCCGTGGGATGAGCCTGAGGGCTACAAGGTGCTGGTACACGAGTGGGCGCACTATGCGCTACACCTGCGTGATGCCTACCTGGAGCCGCTAGCTGTGAAACCGTCCGGCGCACCAGGGGCAGGCCAGGCCACCGCACTGGTGCTTGCCGAGGGTGATCCGCAGGCCAGCCAGATCATGGCCCCCAAGCTCTTTCTCAACGGCACCTCAGTGATGGAAGCCCTGGATGGCGTGAGCGAGTTGTCGTTGCAGATTGAGCCGAGTGAACCCTCCGAACAGCGTCTGCTAGAGACGCTCTATCCTGGCCTGCCAATCGAGAACCCCGGCCCGGGTCGTCAGGGGCCGGGCCTGCTGCGCTTGCCCCTACCTCAGATCATCTTCGCAAAGGAAACGAGCCACATCGGCACGGGGCTGCAACTCAAGCCGGAAAGCCACCGTGATACGCTGCCGCTGCGCCGCCACGATGATTTTGCCCAACAGCAGCAGTGCGAGCCCTACGACCGCTGCTGGCTCTATATAGTCAGTCCACGCAGCGCAGCGCAGCCACGCCTGATCGCCCAGGGCACGCTCGATATTCGCAGTCGCCAGCAACCCTTTGACCTGTTGGGCGCCGAACCGAGTGACTGGCTGGTGGCGGTGGTGCATGGCACGGCGAACCAGGCCGCAACCTTTGTCAGCCGCTGCGTACCAAATGCGCAAGGCGACCTGGAATGGGTGCCCTTTGCCCCGATCACGCTGGAGGCCCAGCCGCTGATGGAAGTGCTACCCCAGCCCTTCCCCGTCCCGGCCCCCACAGTGGAGGCCCTACAGGGCCTACCGCCAGCGATCTGGGTGCGCGTAGCCCTGAGCAACCTGCCCACAGCCCCACTGATCGACGAAGTCTGGTTATGCCCGCTGGGCGGAACCATCACGCGTTTTGCGCTTGACGGGCAGAGCTTCAGCTTCCCCGATACGCTGATCAGCAGCCTTGACGGCCATCTTTTGCTCTGGTCGCAGGATCGGCCCTATGCAATCGGCTCATTCTCACATGGAGGCAGTCCTCCCACCCACACCACCGGCACCAGCCCCGGCTCCTTTCTGCACCGGGCCATACTTGGCGGAGCGGCAGACCTCGGGGCGGCACCAGCAGGCGAGTCATCCGAGGGGCTGCACCAGGTGAATGTTGGCCCCTCCCTGACCGCTGGCTCGTCAGATGGCAACGTGCGGCTCTATTTCAGCAACCAGCCGGGCTTCGGTATGCTCAACGAGCAGCAGCGCGAGGAGTATATGCGCTACTACAGCACGATGCGCACCGTGACGACGATCCAGAATGGTTGCACAGCCCCGCCTCCGCAGGCAGGGGCCATCGCCCTGAGCTATCCCTTCAGCCTGGCCACCAACCGTCCACTGCGTGCAGAGGAGATCCATCTGACACTTGAGGTACGTTACTCCCTCTCGGCGCGCACCGATATTGGCCAGGGCGAGGCGGTGCTCTGCCAGCTCGATCCGCAGACGGGCACATGGCAACCCGTACCCACCTTCTCCTACGCACCCTACGGGGCCGGGGCCGTGGCGACCTATCTACCCATCAGCAGCCCGCTCTACCAAAACGAGGCCGATCAACGGGTTGAGCGTTACCGGCTCTGGTGGTTGCCGAAATAGTGTGGTTGGGACACGGTCGTAGGGGCGCCGTAGGGGCGCAGCAGCGAACGCTGCTGCGCCCCTACCGGGGACACCCGGGTTGGCCACCACGGGCGCCTTGACGCCACCACGGGCGTGTTGACCGCCACCACGGGCGTGTTGACCGCCACCACGGGCGTGTTGACCGCCACCACGGGCGCCTTGACGCCGCCACGGGCGGACGCCAGGCTGCCCTATAATGGCGAGCATGGCGTCACGACTTGTTTTGCTTGCCACCCGTGCTGCGCAGCTGAGCCTGGCCCTGCAGACTGGGGTCTACCTGCTTGCCTTTGTCGTTCGTGCCCATGGCATGCTCAGCTTTGCCTTTCCGCTCGACTATGGTGAGGGGCCGTTACTAGCCCAGGTTGAGGCGCTGCGATCCGGGACGCCGATCTGGGCCCTCTACGCCGACCCGGCGGCGGCCCCCCACCTGATCGTCAACTATCCCCCGCTCTACCTGCTGTTCAGCGCCGGGCTGGCCGCCCTATTTGGCTCAACCCTGATGGCGGGACGCTTGATCGCCCTCGGTGCGACCCTTGCCAGCGTCGGTGCCATCGCCGTACTGAGCAGGCCCACCCCGGCCCGTTCCTCACGCCTGCCCCAGCCCGCCACTCTGCTAGCGCTGCTCCTGCTCAGCGTGCCGATTGTGCGCGAATGGGCCAGCCTGATGCGCGTCGATCTGCTCGGCCTGGCGCTGGGCCTCTGGGGCCTGGTACTCCTGGTAGGCCCCAGAGGCCCAACCCTGCGGCGGGGCGGGGCAGCAGGGCTGGTGCTGACGGCGAGCCTATTTGTCAAACCTTCCCTGCTGGCGGCACCCCTGGCTGCCTGGCTCTGGCTAGCCTGGTGGGCCTGGCGCGCACCTGCCGGCACCCGCCTAGCAGCCTTGCGACCACTTGTCGCCTTGAGTCTCACACTGGGCCTGGTCGGTGGGCTGCTCTTGCTGACACTGCAGCTTGCCTCCGGTGGCTGGTTGCTGCTGCATGTGGTTGCCGCCAACGCCAATCGCTGGGAGGCCGGGCTGGCCTGGGACTTCTGGGCCCAGCAGATCCGCTTACGCTGGGCCTTTGCGGCTGCCGCCGGACTGGTTGTGGCCCTCGCTTTGCGCTCCTTCCGCTCACACGACAACCCACAAGCCACGAACGACTCGCTGCATCCCGCACGACTGGTTCTAGCCCTGCTCTATACGATTGGTGGTGTAATTACCGCCATTGGCGTGGGCAAGGTGGGGGCCTACAGCAACTACTTTCTCGAACTCTACGCCGGGCTAGCCTGGATCGTCGCCATGGGTCCACCGTTCCTGGCCACTGCTGGGCCGCAGCACCAGGGGCGTTATGCCAGGCTTGCGCCGCCTGGCTTCTACATCCTACTTGTCGCAGCCCTGCTCTACTACCCACCCCTCTGGGATACAACCCGCTTGCGCCCGGCTGGACTGATCGAGCCGAGCCCACCGCGTATGATCCTGGGCCGCTACGGGCTACCCGCCGACATGACCCGTGAGGCCGAGGTATTAGCAGCCCTGAACCGGGTTAACCAGGCCCTTACCAGCGAAGTCCAGGCTGCCGGCCCGCAGATCTTCACCGACATGCCCGGCGTCGCTGCAACAGCCGGAGTCGGCTCACGCCTGCAGGTCTTTGAAGCTCGCCAGTTGCTCGACCAGGGCCTGATCGATGAGCAGGCCCTGCTGCAAGAGTTGGCCAGCGGCAGTCTGCCCCTGGCAGTGATCGACTACCTCGGCAACTGGCTCACCCCTGGTGTCACAACCATCCTCCAGCGCCGCTACGCCCAGGACGGCTCGCTCGGCACATTTGACCTCTACCGTCCGGTCGAGAGCGGGCCGTTACGCCTGCCCGATCAGTCCTTCAACCCGCTGCCCGGCCTGCACCTGGCGGGTTATCGCCTGGCAGTACCGGCGGGCCAATTCTACGAGCCGGGTGAAACCCTGGCCCTGAGTCTGGTATGGCAACGCGATGGCGCGGTAACAGGCGCACCCATAAGCATCACCCTCGGGCTGGCTAGCAGCGCGGGGCCTCCGTTGATCGAACTGGAGCGCCCACTGCTCTACGGTGTCTACCCGCCCCCAGACTGGCCGGTTGCCGCCCCGGTTGAGCACATGCAGCCGCTCACCCTACCACCCGAACTGCCGGGAGGATCGTATCGCCTGCTGCTCAGCCTGCAGACCGCAGGTCAGGCCGCCCAGGTAGCCCTGCCGCTCACCACATTGGAGGTAGCCGAGGCTGGCGGGGCCTTCTTCGCACAGACCGGACGTTTTGTCCCGGGACGCTTGATGCGCGCATGGGCTGAAATGGGCGCGATCGAGCGAGTCGGGCTACCCCTCACGCCTGCCGTACCCTTCGCCTGGGGCCGCCTGCAATGCTTCGAGCGCACCTGCCTCGAACTACGCGGCAGCGAGGTTACAGCTCGCCCCCTTGGTACACAGCTCTACATGGCTGAAACCACACGCGGCGCAAGCTGCCTTACAGGTACGCCAGATGCTGCCGGCCTCTGCCCAGACTTTGCCAGCGCACCCGCAAGCTACAGTGAGCTTGGCCCAGTTCTCAGTGGCGAGCTTGAACGTAACGGCTGGATCGTGCAATGGACCGAAGGGGCGCGCCTGGAGCGCCCCCCCGGTGAAGATCTGGCCGGCCTTGGGCGTCTCGGCGATGAGAGCTTGCGCCTGGCACCCGGGGCCAGCTACCGCTGGCCGTGAGGACGCAGAGCCCTACGGTGCCGGATTGGCGCAATAGACGAAATTACCACGTCCATCGCCGTGATAGGCATATTCACTGCCAGCAGCGCTGAGCGTAGCCCGGAAACCGTCGATCAAGACCTGTGGATAGAGCATGCCCTCACGCGGGCAGCCGAGTGAGCCATCGGGCCAGGTGACCGCTTCGGCCTTGAGCACGCTAACCTCGGTGGGGGGCACCCCGGCACGGGAAGCCAGGTCGGCAATCATCGCCGCCAGCATCTCAGCGGGAATAATGCCATTGCCAGCGAGCACTGGTGCGAGCGTTGGCACAGCCTCGGCTGGTGTCGCCAGCGGTGCCGGGGCGACCGTCGCACTGGAGGGAGCCGCTGCGTCTGCTGTCGGGGCAGCAGGGGCCGCACTGCCAGCTCCACACGCGCTCATCAGCAGTCCCCCGACGATCAACGCAAGCAGCGACCAGTAGCGGGTAGGGTGGAGATGGTGCAGCATTGAGGGACTCCTTTTGCTTAGACATGTTTCAGCATCGGCTGGGTGAGCGTGGAGATGTGGAGATAAAACCCGATGGTGTGCCTGTAGGTGTGAAAGCCCAGGCACTTGTTAGGATCGGGAGGCATTACATAAACTCAAGACGCTAGCTCAGGATGCCTGGTTCCATCGCGCCTACCCACCTCACGAGTCAGCGCAGATTGCTATATACTACCATCGTAGCCCTTGGAGTGAGGAAAGATCACGTGGAGTCAATCAGCCTCTCACTGGTACTG
This sequence comes from uncultured Chloroflexaceae bacterium, assembly GCA_964592425.1. GTDB lineage: Bacteria > Chloroflexota > Chloroflexia > Chloroflexales > Chloroflexaceae > Viridilinea. The sequence continues at coordinate 34,503 of CAZQCG010000013.1, read as the reverse complement.
CCGGCCACCGGGCCGACCGAGAGACTGGCTGCCGTAGTTGCGGCGTGCCAGGCCGTGGCGGTGCAGCGCAGCGCCGACTATGAGCTCATCCTGGTTGATGACAGCAACTCTGTTGCGCGCTCGGCGCTGGTCGATCGACTGGCGGCAACCAGCAGCGCTGTAGCCGTCCTGCGTTACCATCGGCCAGGCGGCTATCGCCGGGCCCTTGTTGAGGCCTGGGCCGTCGCCCGTGGCAGCTACATTGGCATTCTTGAGCGCGCCCATCCCTCCGGCCCGCCAGCCCTTGCCCGCCTGTTGGAACTCGTGCCCGCGCACGATCTTGTGTTCGCCTACCGTGAGCCACCGTTACGCCGCCCGCACGTCCGCCTCTTTAACGCCGCTGTTCGTGCATGGATGGCCCCCGGCCTGCGCGACCCGGCCCTCGCGATGGGCCTCTTCCGCGCCGATCAGCGCGATCTGATCGCACGGCACGGTGCCGACGCCCTGGTGCAAGCTGAGATCTACGCTGCCGCCCGCGCCCGAAACCTCCGCATCGCCCAGGTCGGCGTCCCGCAACAGACTGCCGTCGGCTTGCGCCCTGCTTTACCCTTCAGCCTGTCGGCAAGCCTGCTGCCGGTCGCCTCGCTCGCCGAAGGCGAGCCATCCACGCGCCGCCGGGTCGTCGCCAGTAGCAGCATCCTGATCGCCGCTGGCCTCTGGCTTCTCCGCCGTCTGCGGCGCTGAACATGATCAGCAGGCAAGTGGCCCCACCCCTTCAACTTTTTGGATTTTTTGAACGTCAGAACCTTGGAGCGTAGACTGTACCCGGCCTGATCTTCCTACGAGACCAATACGAAGGAGCATCTTATGAGCGATTCGGACAACCAGCCCAAACCACCTCAGGGTGACCTGGCGAGTGAGTTGCGTGAGCTTGGCCAGCAGCTTGAGACTGCCGTTCGCAACGCCCTGCAGAGTGATAAAGCTCGGCAGGTGCAGCAAGACATGGCCGCAGGCATGCAAGAGATCGGTACACAGATGAAGTCGGCGCTGAAGGCGATCCAGGAGAACCCCAGCCTTCAGCAGTTTGTCGAGCGGAGTGAGCAGGCCGTCAGCCAGGCCCAGCAGAGCAAGGCCACCCATGATTTTCAGGAGGCCCTGGCGCGCGGTGTGGCCCAACTCAATGATCAACTGGCCAACTTCATCACCAATCTAAGCCAGAATACCAGTGCTCAGGAGCCGCAACAGGCCCCGCCAGCCGAGCCGCAACAGGCCCCGCCAGCCGAGGAGCCGCCCCCAGCTACTGGCGAGACGACCCGCCTCGATCCTGACGAGCGCGCGTAGGGATAGCCTGGCGTTAGTATGTGTGACGGCAGCGCTGGGAATATGGACATCCCGCCCGCATCGGAAGTAGGAGCGCAGCGCGCTGCGCTCCTACCCTTATACCAAAAGATAGACGTAGCTCTATAGAGCAGAGCGCAACAATGCCCACCCTGGCTCCGTCATATTCGGCAGCAGCGACGGAAAGACCGTCGCACCTGGCTGAAGGAGTGCGCGATGCAACCGCGATTGACGCGCAGCGCCAGTGAGTCGATGCTGTCAGGTGTCTGCGGCGGGCTCGCCGAGTATTTTGCGATTGACCCGGTGCTTGTCCGGCTGATCTTTGTGTTACTCACCCTGACGACCGGCCTGGGCCTGCCGGTCTATCTGCTGCTCTGGCTGATCATGCCCCGGGCCGCCCGCACCGCATCCGGGGCCGCCACACCGAGCCTGCCCCACCTCAATCAGGAGTCGGTCAAGGCTCCCCGCCAGCGCGAGCAGGAGGTGCTGGTCGGGCAGCGCCAGGCCCAGGCCCAGGCCCGTAGCGGCCTGCCGATCTCACTGGCCGAGCCGCCTGAGCGTCGTTTTGACCCCTTCACGGGCCAGCCGATCGATATGGATGCCCCGGCAACCGGGCACACCGTGAACCTGAACCTGCCGCCCGATCAACTGCCAACCTACACCGCCCCAACCCCACGCCGGGCAGGCAACTGGCGTACCCTCGGCCTCATCCTGGTCGGTATTGGTGGCCTGATCCTGCTTGAGCAATTTGGTATCGATATGTCGCTAATCTTCCCGGCCCTGCTAATCATCGCCGGGATCATCCTGATGCGCCGCAAACGCTGAGGTCAAACGGCTGCTGCATCAGCAGTACAGGCCTCGAGGGCCAGGGCAAAGCGCTCAACCGCCTCGTCGGCCTGCCCTTCGTTCAGGGTCAGGGGCGGACAGAAACGGATGGTTGAGGCCCCACAGGTAAGAATCAGCAAGCCTTTGCGAAAGGCTTCGTACATCACCGCATCGGCCAGGTCATGATCGGCAGCCCCGGTCGCCGGGTCGATCAGTTCGACCCCCAGCATCAAGCCACGCCCGCGCACCGAACCGATCTGCGGGAAGCGCCTGGCCAGGTCGCTGAGTTGGCTAAACAGGTGCGCACCGACCAGGGCTGCATTGGCCATCAACTCTGTTTCGACCAACTCAAGCAGTTCATGGGTCACGGCACAGGTGAGGCCGTTGCCGCCGTAGGTATTGCCATGCGAGCCAGGCTCCCATTGACGGGCCAACTCCGTACGGGCGATCATCGCACCAATCGGCAGTCCACCACCCAGGCCCTTGGCCGAGGCGACAATGTCGGGCACAATCCCCTCGTGCTCAAAGGCCCACATCTTGCCGGTACGCCCCACGCCACTCTGCACCTCGTCGGCGATCAGCAGGATGCCGTGGCGATCACAAAGGGCGCGCAGACCGCTGAGGAAGCCGGGGGCCGGCACGACATAACCGCCTTCACCCTGGAGTGACTCAACGACAATTGCGGCAACTTCTTCGGGTGGGCAGGTTGTATTGAAGAGTTGCTGCTCGATAAAACTAAGGCAGGTGGCAGTAACTCTGGCCGGATCGCTCCCCAGGGGGGCACGGTAAGGGTTGGCATAGAAGGCGTGGAAAGTGCCGGGCAGGAGTGGGAAGAAGCCCTTGCGCTGACGCGGTTTAGAGGCCGTCAGCGAAAGGCTGCCGTAAGAACGGCCATGGAACGCGCCGTAGAAGGCGATCACATTCTGGCGTCCGGTAACATAGCGGGCCAATTTGAGACAGGCCTCAATTGACTCGGTGCCACTGTTGGTGAAGAAGACCTGCCAGCCCGTACCGCCAGGCATCAGGGCAACCAGCTTCTCAGCGGCACGGATCATTGGCTCGTTGTAGAAGTCGGTACCAGCCATATGGGTAAAGCGGGTCAGTTGGGCCTGCGCCGCCGCCACCAGGCGCGGGTGGCCGTGACCTGCGGCGAGCACGGCGATGCCAGCATTCATATCCAGGTAGCGGTGCCCATCAACATCCCACACCTCGCAGCCAAACGCATGGTCGATCACCAGAGGATAGACCCGCCCCATTGGAGCAAGCACCAGCCCATCACGTTCAACGAGCGCACGAGCCTTAGGCCCGGGCACGTCGGTGGGCATATAAGCGATCCCGTACCTGGTCTCAATGGGCGAGGTCATGGACACAACTCCTTCTGATCACGGAAGCAAGCGATAGCCCATCCCCCACTCGGTGAGCAGCAGAAGGGGCTTACGGGGATCGAGCTCGATCTTACGGCGCAGGTGCCAGATATAGACCTTGAGGTAGTCGTTATCTTTGGTATACTCCTGGCCCCAGACGGCACGCAAGAGGGTGTCGTGGTCAACCACAATCCCAGCCCGCTCGGCAAGGATGAGTAACAGGTGGTACTCAGTGGGGGTCAGGTCAACGACCTGCTCGCGGACACGCACCTCACGCTTCTGCTGGTCAATCTGGATCTGGCCTTCAGCGACGCTGAGTGGGCGATAAGCTGGCGGTACGCGGCGGAGCAAGGCTCGCACACGCGCCGACAACTCATCGACATTGAAGGGCTTGGCCAGGTAATCATCGGCCCCATGATCGAGGCCGCTGATCACATCATTGCTCTGCACCTTGGCGGTGAGCATCAAGACGGGAAGCTTGGAGAACTTCCGCAGACGAGCGCACGTCTCGATTCCGTCCATCTGGGGCATCATCACATCAAGGATGACCATGTCGGGACGCTGCGTACGCACGTATTCGAGGCACTCCAGGCCATTGGCCGCCTGGATAACGGCATAGCCCTCATGCTCGAGGTTGATGCGGATCAACTCACGCAGACCATAATCGTCATCGACTACCAGGATGGTTCGCCGATCCATCAACTACTCCTGCTTTATGGTGCCGGTACAACGCGGGCCTGACGCTTGAGTTCGACGAAACGGGCCGTGACATCGTCAAGGGTCAACTCGCCGATATGGACGTAGCGGATGTGTCCTGTGCCATCGATAAAGAAACTGGTTGGGAGGGGAAACACCCGGTAGGCATTGGCTAATTCACCCTGCATATCGAGCGCGATGGGGTACGTGACTCCAAACTGGTCGAGGAAGCTGCGAATAGCCTGTTCGTCACCACCCTGGGCCAGTTCGTCATCAGTAAGGTTGACCCCGATCACCACCAGACCCTGGGTTCCCAATTCACGGTGGGCTGCCTGTAAAGCCGGCAATTCACGCTTGCATGGCTCACACCAGGTACCCCAGAAGTTGAGGAGCACAACCTGGCCGCGATAGTCGGCCAGGTTGACCTGGCCGCCGCCGAGGGCTGGCACATTGAAGGTAGGTGCTTCACGGTTCAGTTCGGGCATCGCCTGGCCACTGGGCTGCGGCTCACGCCCGGTGAGGACCCAGATGGCCACCACCAGCACCAGAGCCAGCAGCACCCCAGCCAGGGCGTAGCGCCGCTCGCGCTTGCTCAGGCCACGTTCAGGGGCCGCGGCCACCCCAGGTTGCAAGCTCGCATCGTACTGACGGCGGCGCTGCGGATCGGCAAGTACCTGGTAGGCATGCTCCAACGCGGCGCTCCGCTCACTGGCCACCCGGCGCAACTCGGGGTCGAGATCGGCCACAAGTTCGGGGGCATAACGTGCGCGCTCCCGCGCATAGGCAGCCGCAAGCTGCTCCTGGTCGGCCTCAGGCGACACGCCTAATAGGCTGTAGTAACTAGCAATCATATGCATATACTCCGTGCCTATTGTAGCATGGCCCCTTGCTCCTCTATCCTGTGCAAAGGGTGGACAAAAAACTCGATCCCAGGTATAGTGAAGAGCAGATTGCAAACGTTGAAACTGTGAGCCATATGGAACCAAAAGATCAACTGCTTGAGGAATTCGTCGAGGTTACCGCCCCACTCGAGCGCGTCGAAGCGGTGATGACCGAGCGCGACCTGATGCTACGCTGGATGTCGCCAGCCGTGCGTTTTGAGCCTCTCGATGGCTGGCGTTTCGACCAAGGCGCACCGTGGCGGCTGAACCTGACCGGCGTAGGGCAGCTGCTTGAAGCGCACTACCATGTCCACGAGCGACGCCCAGGGCTGATCCTCTGGGCCTTCGAGGGTTTCTGGGAGGGCTTCGACGCCTGGCACTGGCTGCCCCTGGCAGCAGGTCAGACGTTGATCCAGAATCGTATCGAATACCGCCTACGCCTGCCAATCATCGACCTGATCTGGCCAATAACCATCGCCCCGCTGATGGGCTGGGACGCCCGTGTGCAGATGCAACGCCTACGTCAAGTGTGTGAAGCGTAAGAAGAGGTTGCTATGGCAAGACCTTACATTCCAATGACCTCCCGCTGGCGGGGGGAATTTGTCCAACCACGTGGCCCAGCCAACGTTCCTGCGGTTGGCACGCTCGCCCCCGATTTCACCCTGCCCTACGCCCGTGTCTTTCGTAGCCCCGCTGGCGAAGAGCAGGTCGAGTACGGACGCACAATCACCCTGAGTGCGCTGCGCGGCAAGCCGGTAGTACTCAACCTCTCGCGGATCGTGAGTGATCGCTTCTTCTGACCGAATTGCGCGCCGCAGCTGGATGCTTTGCGGGAAGCCTATGATCAATTTGAGGCACGCGATGCTCACCTGTTGGTGGTGAGTAGCACCGATCTGGACATGACAAGCTTTGTGGCTGAGACCTTGCGCGCCCCCTACCCGGTACTCAGCGATGGCGAGTGGGAGGTCTTTCACCGCTACGGTATGGGCTCAGTAATGGGTGTGCCGCTCCCTGGCACCTTTGTGATCGACCGCAGCGGTATCATTCGCTGGGCCTGGGCCGCACCGTTCTCGGTCGCCTTCACCCCACCAGCTCCCGAGAATTTGCTGGCCCTGCTCGATGCACTGGCCAGCAGCGAGTGAGCGTCGTTCCAAGGGAGGGCCAGACAGGCCCTCCCGCTTGCTTACCTCACTCAAATGCAGGTGGCCCAAGCTGGGCCACACAGCTACCATCAGGTGCCTGCAAGGGATTAACGAGGAAGGCACGCACAAGGCTGGTGGCACAGCGCCCCCGACTGATCGCTGCATGGCCCGTACCGGGGAGGACAAAACTATAGGTACGGCCAAGACCCTCGGCGACTCGCTCGCGCCAGGCCGGTGGGGTGATCGGGTCGTAGGCGCCTGAGAGTACCAGGACGGGCGTCTCCGCACGTAGCGGGGCCACCCAGCGCGGCTCGAACGATGCCGCACCGAAGTGAGCACATAGCCCTTCAGCCTCGCCTGAGAGCTCAAGCAGGCCGCTATAGAAGCCAGCCAGCCGTTGCCTGCCCGCCAGGGCCTGTTCACGCCAGCCTGGGCCTAGAGCAGCAAACTCTTCAGCGCACTGGACAGCGTAGTAGAGCGCCTGGGAAGTCCCAACCCCGACACTTGCCCGACTGGCGATCAGCTCACGCAAGGGACGAAGATTGCCCTGCTCCACCCCGACAAGCGCCGCCGGCAACTTTGGCAGGCTGCGCGTGGCGTAGAGTTGGCGAAAGACAATCCCGATCAGCCGATCCCCGCTGAGTGGCTCCGGGCCTGCTCCAAGCTCAGCCGAAAGCGGGTTGGCGTTCAAACCCTCGACGAGACGCCAGAAGCGCGCTTCCAGATCGGGGTAGCGCACGGCACACTGGGGATGGGCAGCACAATCGCTGAAGAGCGTCGTCAGGGCACGGTCGAGGTTGGCGGGCATACTGGCATAGAGGCTCACCTGGAGTGGATAGGGCGAGTCGAGGATCAGGCTACGCACACCGCCGGGATAATCCCGCACGAGGGCCATGGCCAGGCGTGTGCCGTAGGAGATGCCAAACACATTCCACGCGGGCATGCCAAGGGTCTGGCGCAGATCTTCCAGGTCGGCAGCGGCAGCGGCGGTAGTAAAGGCCCGCATTGGCGTACCTTCAGCGGCGAGCCGCTCGCTACAGGCACGCAAGGCAGCGGCCTCGCCCTGGGCATAACGTTGGCCACGCAGTTGCTGCCGGCGGGCTTCGGCGGCGAAGGCGGGCACCTCGGGGCAGCGTAGGGTGGGCCAACTTGCCCCGACACCGCGCTGATCAACCACGACAAAGTCACGCCCGGCGATAAAAGCCTGCCAGGACTGCCAGAGCACTGCGGCGCTCTCCAGCGCCGGGCTGCCGGGGCCGCCAGCCAGATAGAGGATCGGCTCGGCGCGTGGGTGCGGATCGCGGAAGATGGCGACGGCCACAGCGGCACTACGCCCACCCGGCTGCGTCCGCTCAAGGGGTACCATCAGCTTGCCGCACTCGACGCGGGCACCGGCAGGTACGCGAAATGGGCAGGCCTCTGGGGCAAAGACCGGCCGTACACGCTCAAGCTGGGCCGGGCGTACCTCCTGACCCAGCAGGCCAAGCAGCACCTTTGGCTGGCCTGACTCAAGGTGGATCTCAAAGCGCGCTCGTTCAAACCACTGCACCTGGTAGAGTTGCCCATCACTGAGCCGCTCTGTACGCAGTGAACTGAGGGGCAGGCCGAAAAGGGCGCTGCGCTCGTCGTCACTGAGGGCTGGCTGGTTATCGAGTTGCAGCCCCTGGGCCTGCCATGCGCTCAGGATCGGCTCACACACCGGGTGGCCGGTTGCACTGAAGCTACGGCAGCCGGAGCCGGTTGTGCCCCGCTCGAAGCTGTGCCAATCGCGCCCGGAGGCAGTCAGAGCTTCGACCCCGAGACGCCCCAGTTGCACGATCGCGGGCCCTGGCTGCTCGGTGTGTACTTCAAGGCGCGCTCGTTCGAACCACTGGAGGCGTAACGGTTGCCCTTCCACGCTCGTCTCGACCAACGGCGAAATTGGCAGCCCAAAAACCGGCAGCCCGCCGTTGGTCTCCCAGAATGCAGCCAGTGGCCCATTGATGCAGTAGCCTGTCTCGCTAAAACAGCGTAGCCCACCAGCCTGGGTGGCCATTACCGGCGGTGGCATCAAGACGAGCAGCAGCAGCAACAGCCCAAACCAGCGCATAGACTGCACAGCATACCCCATTTAATCATGCCCACCAAGGTAGGTGTTGATCATCTGCATCCAATAGGGCCAATCGTGGCCCCAGCCGTCCCAGAGACGCAGGCCATTGCCGATGCCCCGCTCCCAGAGTTGGCGTGAAAGCAGCTCGGCCGACCAGACCGACGGGTCTTCGCGCCCACTGATGAGGATAATGTCGGTATCACGCAGGCGGTCGAGCGTCCAGCCGTCGTTGATGTTGGGCACAAAATCGACCGGGTTGTGGAAATAGAGCCCCTGGGTATAGTTGGCGAAGAAACGGCGCAGGTCGTAGAGGCCGCTGAGGGCGACAACCCGCCTGACGACACCGGGATGACGCAGGGTGAAGATCACCGCTTCGGTCGCCCCGAACGAACAGCCCGTCGCGATCAGGTAAGGATTGGAGTTCTGGCCGCGAATCAGCGGCACCAACTCGGTTAGCAGGTAGTGTTCATACTGCTCTTCGCGCCACATGCGGGCGTCAGTATCACCATGGTAGTTGTACCAACTCTCACCAAAAACACTGTCAACACAGTAGAGCTGGTACCAGCCCTGGTCGATAGCATGGCCCAGGGCCGCAACCATACCCCGATCTTCAAATTCATGGAAGCGCCCGTGGGAGGTGGGGAAGACGATCACCGGAGCCCCGGCATGGCCAAAAACCAACAACTCCATCTCACGACCAAGCGAAGGGCTATGCCAGCGATGGTAAGTGCGCTGCATATGGGTGATGATCCTTCTGTGTACATACGCCACCCGTTGCAAGACACACGGGTAGGGCTGCGCAGGCGCAGAGCTAAACGCGGGTATCATAGCTGTGGGTGTAGCCGGTGTCAATCGAGAGTAGAGCGGCAATGAGCGGATCAACGGCGCAACCTGAGATGGAGTTGGGCTGGCAGGAACTGGCTGTACTGATAGGGGCCCGGCTGGTCTTAAATACCGCCTTTCGGGTGGTCTACCCACTACTGCCGGTACTGGCTGCCGCCCTGGGGGTAAGCCTTGAACAGGTAAGCCTGCTCGTGACCGTGCAGGTGGGTGCAACGCTGCTCAGCCCCCTGGGCGGCTTGATCACCGACCGCTACGGCGACCGGGTGACCCTCCTGGCCGGGCTGAGCATTTTTACCCTCGGTGCGACGATCTGCGCACCGGCAACCAGCTTGTCTGTCTTTCTACTCGGCTACAGCCTGATCGGGCTCGGTACCGCCCTCTTTATGCCAGCTATGCAGACCTATGCCAGCAATCGGAGCACCTATGGCCAGCGTGGGCGGGTGCTCGGCCTGCTTGAGTTGAGCTGGGCCGCAGCAGCCCTGGTCGGAGTGACCGGGCTGACGATGCTGGTGCAACTGGGGGGTGGCTGGGCCCTGGCTGGCTGGGTGATGGCAGGCATGGCGGCCCTGATGACCCTGTTGACCGCATGCTTGCCAGCTTCGCCACAGCCAGTGCGCAGCGCCAGCACAGAAGACGCAGGTGCGGTACCGATCCTGTCCGCCCTGCGCCTGCCGGGAGTGTCGGCGGGGCTGGCTCTGATCTTCCTGCAGTTGTTCGCGGTTGAACTGATCTTTGTGGTCTACGGCTCCTGGCTGAGCAGTGCCTTCAGGGCCACGACCGAGCAACTGGGCCTGATCTTCGGGCTGTTGGGGCTGGTTGAACTGGTGGGGGCCTCGGCGGCCACCCTCTGGACCGACCGCCTGGGCAAGCGGCGTGCCGTCCTGAGCGGCTTCAGCGGTGTGGGCCTGCTGATGTTGCTCTTGCCTTTGAGCGAGGGCAACTGGTTCTTCTTTCTGGGGCTCTTCCTACTCTTCGACCTCTGCTTCGAGTTCGCGATCGTCTCGACCTTCCCGCTGATGAGCGGCCTGAGTAGAAATGCACGCGGGTCAATCATGGCCTTGACGGTGGTTGCCATCGGCCTGGGACGCATCAGTGGGTCGTTGCTTGGGCCGCGCATCTTCGCAAGCATAGGCTTCTGGAGCAATGGGGTGTTGGCTGGCACAGCGGCCCTGGCCGGAGTGGCGCTGGGCCTGCTTCTTGTGCGTGAAGGGCAGCATTGACGTGGTATCATAATCCTCACCGCGTCGCGTCTAACTGGGAGATCTATCGCATGGCTTCGATCTGGCCTGGTAAACCTTATCCGCTCGGTGCCACCTGGGACGGTCAGGGGGTCAATTTTGCGCTCTTCTCGGCCAATGCCAGCCACGTCGAACTCTGCCTCTTCGACGGTCCGGGGGCCTCGCGTGAAGCGACCCGCCTGACCCTGCCCGAGCGCACCGAAGACATCTGGCATGGCTATGTGCCCAGTCTCGGCCCCGGCCAACTCTATGGCTACCGCGCCTACGGCCCCTACAACCCTGGCCAGGGCCATCGCTTCAACCCTTACAAGCTACTGCTTGACCCCTATGCCAAAGCGCTCAGCGGCTCGCTGAGCTGGGATAGTTCACTCTACGGCTATCGCGTGGGCAGCCCCTATACCGATCTGACCATCGGCAAGCGCGATAGCGCCCCCTCGGCGTTGCGCTCGGTTGTGATTGACAGCAGCTTCGACTGGGGCAATGATCGCTTGATCGAGACACCCCTGCACGAGTCGGTGATCTACGAAGTGCATGTCAAGGGCTTCACCCGCCAGATGCCGGGGGTGCCTGAAGGCCTGCGGGGTACCTATGCTGGCCTGGCCAGCGAGGCGGCGATCAGCTACCTGCGCGACCTCGGCGTGACGGCCGTGGAGTTACTGCCCATCCACCACACAGTCAATGACCAGCACCTGGCTGATCTGGGCCTGATCAACTACTGGGGCTACCAGACGATCGGCTTCTTCGCCCCCGACGCACGCTATGCCTCCCAGCCCGGCCAGGGCGGGGTGGTGAACGAGTTTAAGGCGATGGTGCAAGCCCTGCACGCCGCTGGCATTGAAGTCATCCTCGATGTGGTCTACAACCATACCGCCGAAGGCAACCAGCTCGGCCCGACACTCGCCTTCCGCGGCCTTGATAACGCCGTCTACTACCGCCTGGCCGCCGATAATCCGCGCTACTACAGCGATTACACCGGCACCGGCAATAGCCTGAATACGACCCACCCGCGTGTGCTGCAGCTGGTGATCGATAGCCTACGCTACTGGGTCAACGAGATGCATATCGACGGCTTTCGCTTCGACCTTGCCCGCACCCTCGTGCGCAGTGAAGGCGATCGGATGAGCTCCTTCTTCGATGTGCTTAAGCTCGACCCGGTGCTGTCACGGGTCAAACTGATCGCCGAACCATGGGATGTTGGCCCCGATGGCTACTGGGTTGGGCGCTTCCCCGCCCCCTGGGCCGAGTGGAATGGCAAATACCGCGACAATGTGCGCAAATTCTGGAAGGGCGACGCCGGGCAGGCTGGCGAATTCGCCTCGCGTATCATGGGCTCAATGGATCTCTATCGCCACAACGGGCGCCGGCCCTTCCACAGCATCAACTTTGTCACCGCCCACGACGGCTTTACCCTGCACGACCTGGTAAGCTACAACGAGAAACATAACGAGGCCAACGGCGAAGGCAACCGCGACGGCGATACGCATAACAACAGTTGGAACATGGGCATGGAAGGCCCTAGCGACGATCCCCAGATCAACGCCGCACGGCTTCAGCAGATCCGCAACTTCCTGGCGACCCTGCTGCTCTCGCAGGGCACTCCAATGCTATTGGCCGGCGACGAGCGCGGGCGCAGCCAGCTCGGCAACAATAATGCCTACTGCCAGGACAACCCGATCAGCTGGTTTGACTGGTCAACCGACGCCGAGGCCGAGGCCTTGTTTGCCTTTACCAGCCGCCTGATTGCCCTGCGCCGCAAGCATCCCTTGTTGCACCGCCGGAACTTCTTCCAGGGCCCGCTCACTGCTGGCGGGGCCGAATATGATGTTGAGTGGCTCAGCCCCGATGGCCAGGAGATTGGCACCAATCTCTGGAATAATGGCGAACTACGCTGCATCGGCCTGCTGCTCAACGGGCATGTGATGCGCGAAGTAGACGAGCGCGGGCGACCCATCCACGACGACGTACTGCTCATCCTCTTCAATGCCAGTGCGCAGACGGTTCCCTTCATTCTGCCTGACTGGCCCGACGATCCGATCTGGGAAATCCTGATCGATACGGCTGATCCACAGGCCGAGGGCGAGCACAGCCCCACCAGCGAGATCTATCAACTCCAGCCGCGCTCGCTGGTGCTGCTCGCCGAACGTGCCCATAATGCGCCGATCCTGGCAACGCGTACCACCCAGGCCTCCCTGGCCCGTTTAACGAGTTAGTAGTTCATCTTGCCGCTGGGTAGGTTTCTGGGAGGGCATGGCCCTCCCAGAACCACCGTATCAGGCCGCGCTGCTGCTTGGTTCTACAAACTGCTCACCAGCCCAGGGCGCACCGTCGTGCTGAACCAGCTCTGCCGCCCGTCGGGGGCGGTAATCGCAAGGTTGTAGTTGCCCGGCGGCAGCTCGACCGCGCCAAACCAGCCGTCAGCCATACTATAGATGTCACGCAGCCAGACTCCCTGGTGGAAGAGCGTGACCTTGGCCTCGGGGATAGCCTGACCGTCGATGGTGGCAATGCCCTGCAGGTGCCCGCCAGTGGGAGCCACGATCCAGGGCCATTGCGGCACATAGGCTGGCTGGGCGAAGACCGTCGCCCGCAGTTCGTCCATAAAAGCGTGCCGGGCCTCGTCGCCGAAGCCTGTTGTGGGCCGTGCATAGGAGAAGAAAGCTACCCCGGACAGCGCGCGCCCCTGCCCGTCAGGGCTCAGGGCCCGCTGAACCTGATTGATATTCTGTTGAGAGCTGTTGAGCCAGGCCCCAATCCCTGAGACAATCGCCCTGCGCCCCGTATGATTACGGTCAAAGGCCATCCAGCCGTCATACCAGGCCCGCGCCCGTGCATCACCCTCGTCAAAGTAGTGCATCGGCACGGCGAAGTCGATGATGCCCTCCTCCAACCACGCTGGCCAGTCCTGGAAAACCCGGTCGTAGGCCGCCGAGACGCGGAAGTCGCCATTGTTGCCAAGACCACCCCATGTGATCGTCGCCGCACTCACCTGCACACTCGGCTTGATCGCCTTGGCTCGTAGGTAGAGCCGACGCGCCAACTCGCTTACCCGGTCACGGCGCCACTGGCTCCAGGCCGGGTCATCAGGTGCCGGACGCTGATTCAGCGGACGCCCATAGGCGCGGTTAAAACGCTCCATGCTGACCTGGTTGTAGCCGTAGTCGCGCCCGCCAAAGCGGATATAGTCCCAGTGCAGCCCGTCCACTTGCGGATAGTCCTGCAGCAACTGCATCACCACCCGTTCGAGGTACTGGATGCTTGCCGGATGCCCGTAGTCCAGGTCGCCGACCTGCTGACCATCGTAGGTGGCCGTTGTCCAACGCTCGGCCCCTTGCGCCCCCGGCCCATGGCTGGTACAGACATGGTTGGGGTGGCCCCAGAGCCGATCGGTGCTCCGGCATGTCACCGAGACGACCAGCCAGGCATGTACCTGGATGCCCTGGCTATGTGCCTTGGCCAACAAGTATTCGAGCGGATCAAACTCGGCGGCGGGGGCCAGGCGCGGATCGGCGGCGCGTGGGTCGATGCTGCGGTTGTACCAGGCATCGCCGTGGCGGCGCACCTGCACAATGATCGTATTAGCCCCCGCCCGCACCACATTGTTCACCAACTCATCGACCTGGGGGTGGTTGTAGATACCTGGGTTGAGACTATCGACCCAGAAGGCCCGCAGCTGAGGCACCGGGGCCTGCGCTGCCACTGGCATCACCGGCAAGGCGGCAAGGCTGACAAGCAGGGCCAGTAAGAGGCCCAATCTGATCATTGGGGTGATCCGCATAGACATAACTCCTTCTCATGCTCCACGTTTGCGGGCAACAAAGAGGTAATTCTGGCAAATCGGGGAGAAGATCCGCGAAAATAGCGCATCAATCCGATCATAGAGACGTGCCAACTCAAATGAAGCACCCAGCCTGCCGGGGATGCCCCAGCCCCAGACATTGCGTGGCAAGATCGCATAGCGTTCGAGTTCAAGCAACGCAAAGCCACTCTGCTCGGTCAGGGTACGAATGGTTGAGGCGGTGTAGCGGTACTGGTGCGACCAGCGCCTGCTCAAACGCAAGGCCGCCTCGATCCAGCTGTAACGGTTCGGCAAATGAAAGCAGAGCAAGAGGCCCTGTGGCTTGAGAATACGGGCGATCTCGTTGAGACTGCCAAGTTCGGTGCCGCCGGTCTCACGTACATGCTCCAGCACACCAACCGAGACCACGGCGTCAAAGCTCGCACTTGCATACGGAAGGTTGCTTGGATGCTGTGGATCAGCCTGGATGTAGGTGTATGTTGTGGGGCTAAATGGTTCACATAGTGCAGGTTGCGCATCAAAATCAAAGCCCTGGACACGATAGCCAGATCTGATCAAGAAGTAAGAGAAATGCCCATTACCGGCCCCCCAATCCAAGACGGTACTGCCTGGCTTGAGATAGTGGGTCACCAGTTGATAGAACTTGATGTATTGATGAGCCGTGACTGGTTTACGGAATTGTAGCAGACTTGGGTTGTCCAATGCAGCCTGCATCAGTTCGACCAGGATCGGGTGAAAATCCAGCGTTGGCATAGGCAGAGTCCGTCAAGAACAGCTGATCCAGAGGGGCATAATCGTGGCCATCTCCCGGTCGAAGAGGCCGATCTGGGCTTCACTACGAAAGATCTGGGCAAAGTCGGCGGGCCGAAAGGCTTTGCGCAGACGGTCGGCGTAGTTCTCAACCAGCACGCGCACATAATGTTCGGCGTCGTAGGGCGGGGGTGTGGGCTGCTCTAGCAGGGCATAGCGCCCGCCTTCGGCCCGGTAGAAGCGTATCCGCTCGCCAGGATTCCAACTGGTGCGTCCGGCAGCAAGCATGGCTTCGTAGGGGCCTTCGCGCTGACGAGCGGCACGGTAGCCCTCGGGGGTCTTGGTCAGCCGCACGCGGGAGGCAACCTCGGCCAGGGCTACCCGGCGTGCGCGCAGAGCGGCGACGGTCGCCAGAAAATGTTCGCGCAGCCCACCAATCTCACCGGCCATGGTCAGGCGCAGCGCGGCACGCAGGAATTGCTCACCGAAGGGTTCGGCACGGCTTGAGCGCATGGCCACCCCGCGCATAATCAACTCGCCGTCATAGCTGAGCAGGGCATAATTCTTGACCTCGTGGCTAAACATGGCGGCGTAGCGCCCCTCGTACTCCAGGTTGATGCCGGGGGGCAAGGTGGCGGCCACTGCGGCCACCAGCGCACGCTCCTCAGGCTCGCCCCAGGCGGCGGGCACCGCGAAATAGACTCCGTCGGTATCAGCTTCAATCAGGGCCATACCGCGCTCACGCAAGCCGCTGATCACCAGATCAAGCACCTCGCGGCCCCGGCGGGTCACCTCATCGGCGGCATCCATATCGGCGAAGAGGCCCATGCTCACCGCGCCCATATAGCCGTAGGCCGCATTGATGATCAGCTTCATAGCCGCCTGCAAGGCATGGTGGTGCCCGGCCTCGAGTGAGCCGGGCGTAGCAGTACGTGCGGCGGCCTTATGCTCAAGGCGCGCTTCGAGCAGCTGGCCGACAATCTCAAGCAAGGCCCCGATCCGGTCGCAGGCTGGCCCGATCCGAAAGCTGCACATCAGCGAAGGATAGAGCGAGGCAATATCGGCCTTGACCACATGGCGGGCGACGCCACCGGCAAACAGGAAGAGTGCGCCGCCGCTATGTCCGCCCACGCGCACCCCGCGGGCCGCCGGCGGCAGGGGTGGAGCGGCTCCGATCCGCAGGTAGGCCCGCAGTAGCATCGGCTCGAGCAAGCCCATGGCTGGCCCGGCCCAGGCCACCCGCTCGTAGCGTCGTGGGGCCATGCCAGCCAGGGCAAAGGGAGCTGCCAGCAGCCGCCGGGACAGGGCGTCCACCTCGGCCACATCATCAAGGGCGTAGCGGCGCACCCGTTCAGGCTCTTCCTGGTAGGTACGGTAGATCGCCTCACCGTCAAGGTAGATCCGCTCAGGCCCGGCCACCCCGAAGGCGCGGGCAACCTGCTTCAGCCCATGACCAGGCAGGTCACGGGCGACAAAGTCATGGCGGCGCACTGCATCAAGCGTATCAAGCAACTCACGCCCGGCAACGCTGTAGCGATGACGTCGTCCACGCGGATCTTCACGCACGCGCTCCAGCTGCTGCGGGCCACCCGCCCGCCCCAGGCGCAACCCAAGGCCCAGGGCGGCAGCGCGGGCCGCCAGAAAGGGCAGATCGAAGCCAAAGAGGTTATGATTCTCGATCACATCGGGGTCACGTTGCTGTACCAGAGCGCACAACTCAGTGATCAGCGCCGGCTCATCGGCAGCGGTTGGAGCCTCCAGGGTCAGCGCAAGGCCCTGGCTATCACGCACAGCAACCAGAAAGATGCGCCCTGCGCCGGGATCAAGCGCGGTTGTCTCCAGGTCGATCTGCATACGCCGCAGGTCGGCATAGACCATGCCACGAAAATAGACCCGCCCCGTCAACATCATGTACTGCTCAACCGGGCCAACGCGATAATAGTCGTCGAGGCCGTAGAGCGAAGCGACCGGCTGGCCCAGGCGGTGGCGCGCCCCGGTCAGGATTGCGGTCTCAAGCGTACGCCCCGAGCTGGCCGTCAGCAAATAGGGATAGCTCGCCTGCGGGCCGCTGAGGCGCGTATAACTGATCGCCGCACGGGAGTCATCGGCGCGCAGCGCAGCCCCCAGGTGGGCCAGGTCGTCCAGGTGGGCCGCAAAGAGCCAGGGGCGGAAGCGGGCCTGCTCACGCAGCACCTGATCACCGTTGCGGCGCCAGATCAAAGCCTGGCCCGCGTGGGTAGCCCAGACCGAGACAATGCCAGGCGTAGCATCCCAGCCATAGACATACTCGTCAGGCCTCATACCAGCGATGCTCAACACAACGGGCGATCTCCGCGGCTATCGCATTGAGCATATGCTTACTCTGGTTGAAGTAGCTCTCGGTCACCACGACGGCCTGTTCACGCCAGATCAGTTGCGGGTAGGCAGCGATAGCGGATGGACGTGGGCACTCACGGCTGAGCAGAGCACAGATTTCACCAACCAGTTCGAGCTCACGCCGGCTGGCCGTACTGCGATGGCCCTGGTCGAGATACTCAACGGCATAGGGGTCGATGCGTAGATGAAAATACTGCTTGAGGAAATCGATCAGCCCGATCACCGAGCGTCCACCGGCCTGACGCCGCTCTATCTCAGCAGTGATCAGCGTATTGCGCAGTTTTGCCAGGGAGCTCAATCCGTCAGAGGCGGTCAACAACTCGCCATAGCTAATCGTACGCTCAGGATTGAGCGAAGCAAGCACGCTGGGATGGGCTTGCAACATACTGCGCACGGTGGATCGCATAAAGACGCCAAAACAGTGCCATTCGCAGAGAAAACAACTGCTGTGCAGAACATCACTGATCTGCCCAAAAGCCTGCCCGGTAGCCGGATCACTGCTTTCGGACGTCCCAGGCTCACCGACTACCCCAAGCGCGATGCGATAACAGAAACGTGACTGCTCGGCGAAATTTTCGATCTGGGTAATGCTGGCGCGGTAGTTGAGATAGGGTTCAAATTGGAGATCGATACCGCTGATCATAGACACCTTCCACTATGATATGCGAATCGTCGCTCCTAACGTTCGTCCTTACGCTCACGCGTACGGAAGACGATCACCAGCGGCGTCCCCCCGAAGTCGTAGCGCTCACGCAGGCGGTTTTCAAGATAACGAGCGTATGACCAGTGTACCAGTTCACCATCGTTGGCGAAGAAGAGAAAGACCGGCGGCTCGATCTGAGGCTGTACGGCGTAGTAGAGCCGCAGGTGAGCGCCCTTCTTGATTGCCGTCGGTGGCTGATCAAGCACCGCCTGGCGTAGAAAGGCGTTCAACTCGCCCGTAGGCACCCGCTTCTGGCGCTGATCCTGGATCTCACGGGCAAGCTGGACAATCCGCCCGGTACGCTGGCCATCAAGGGCCGAGATGAAGAGCAGCGGGGCATAGTCAACAAACTTAAACGCTTCGCGCACCTTACGCTCAAATTCGTAGAAAGTCTGATTATCCTTTTCGATGGCGTCCCATTTGTTAATCAGAATGGCAAGGCCCTTTTTCGCCTCAAGCACCATCCCGGCGATGTGGGTATCCTGCGCCGTGACCCCTTCGACGGCATCAATCAATAACAGGGCCACATCGCAGCGCTCGATGGCCCGCAGGGCGCGCAGAACCGCATACTTCTCGATGCCCCGATCAATGCGACCGGAACGGCGAATGCCAGCCGTATCGATCAGCGTCACCGGCTCGCCATCAACGATGACCGTCGTATCGATCGTGTCACGGGTTGTTCCAGGCACCTGCGAGACCACACTGCGCTCACTGCCAAGCAGGCGATTGAGCAAGCTCGACTTGCCAACATTGGGCCGCCCAACGATGGCGATGCGCAGGTGGCGTTCCTCCTCGGGCTCTTCGGGGCTGGGCGGAAAGATCGCCACCAGTCGGTCGAGCACATCACCGGTGCCCAGGCCATGGAAGGCACTCATAGGGATCGGGTCGCCCAGGTTGAGTGCATAAAACTCCACCGCATCAAGCTGGCGTTCGAGGCTATCGGTCTTGTTGACCGCCAGCACGACATGCTTGGCCATCGGGCGCAGCAACTCGGCCACCTCAGCATCAGCGGTGGTCAGTCCCTCACGCCCATCAACCATCAGGATGATCGCGTCGGCCTGTTCAATTGCCAGGCGCGCCTGCTCATGTGTCCGACGGCTGATCTCAACACTGGGCAGATCAGGGTCGTCCTCACCAAAGAGCAAGCCGGCGGTATCGACTACCGTAAAGTCACGCCCATTCCAGAAACTCTCGCCATAGAGTCGGTCACGCGTTGTTCCGGGCACATCCTCAATAATCGCCCGGCGCTCGCCGATCAGCCGGTTGAAGAACGTCGATTTGCCGACGTTCGGTCGTCCCACAAGGGCGACGATCGGTTTGCTCATAGATATTTGCCTTTAGCGACCGTATGAATGCCATGAAGAAGCACGATCTTCAGACACCTAGGCCCAGCTGCCTTAACGGTGAGAGCAGCATTATACGCTATCTCCCGGTGGCAGCGGGGCTGTGGTCTACGGCAGGCAGCGGGGCAATCTGGTCAGGCTGGCCTACAAGGTGCGTTTGCCGAGCGCTGAGAGGGCCAATTCTACTGCCAGCTCAGCGGTTGCATTGCGCTCGTCAAGGATGGGGTTGACTTCAACCAGATCAAGGCTGCGGATGCCCCCGCTCAGGGCCAGCAACTCCATCGCCAGATGCGCCTCACGCCGCGAGATCCCGCCGAAGACCGGTGTACCGACTCCCGGTGCCTCATGTGGATCGACCACATCAAGGTCGAAGCTCACATGAAAGCCATCGGTGCCGTTGGAAACCAGGCGTATGGCCTCATCGATCACTGTGGCCATGCCCCGCCGGTCGATCTCGTGCATCGTAAAGACATGGAGCGAACTGGCCCGCAGCGCTTCGCGCTCGAGCAGGTCAAGATCGCGCACGCCAACCAGGGCAACATGCTCAGGACGCACGGCGGGCGTCCGCCCGGCCAGTCCAGTCAGCAGCGGATGACCGCGCCCGGTCAGGGCCGCCAGGGCCATCCCGTGAATATTGCCGCTTGGCGTCGTCTCGGCGGTATTGTAGTCGGCGTGGGCGTCGATCCAGATCAGGCCCAGGGTACGCCTGCGAGCACTCCCGCTGACTGAGCCAATCGAGAGGCTGTGGTCACCACCGAGCACAAGCGGGATGTCGCCATGGACCACAGCTGCAGCGACGGTGTCGGCCAGGGTTACACAGAGGGCGGCAATCGGCTCAAGGTAGCGCAACGGGTCACCGGGCACAGGCAAGGAACTCGTCTCAACCATCGGCGTAAGCAGGTTGCCATAGTCGCGCACATGGTAGCCCAGCACGCCCACCCGCGCCTGCAAGCCGGTATAGCGCATCGCACTGGGGCCCATATCCACGCCACGCCGCCCGGCACCCAGGTCGATCGGCACACCGATCAGGGCTACTTCGCCACTCACTGCACGCACGAGATCTGCCTGGTTCAACATAAGTGCTACGTGGGGCTAGGGGTCGATTCGAGCGGCAGGGCTTCGGGGGCACCGAAGCGCACCTCGAGCACACCGCTGCGGAAGACGGCCCGGCGGGCCGGGCGCTCGGCCAGGGTCATAGGCAGGATCATATCGCGGCGGAAGTTGCCGATTTCGATAAAGAGCTCGTCGCCGCGCTTGGTCATCGTCACCTTGCCGATCTCGACATGGGGCAGAGGCAACTTCATCACATACTCGTCGCCGTCACGAATGATCTCCTGGGTCTTGCCGCGGAACTGCACCTTAACCGGATCAGTCTCGCCAAAGAGCCGTCGCCCGACTTCGGAGAGATCGGCGATCCCTGCCAGATCACGTGCGTAGTGCGGGCCTTCCCAGATTGGCAGCGGGCTGAAGAGGTCGTAAGCCAGCTGGCGATAACCCTGCTGGATGCGCGCCAACTCCTGCATAAAGGCACCCTCGGCCTGCGCGATAGGCAGAACCCGGTTGAGCACCACCCCATCGACGGGATAGCCAAAAAGGGCCAGGTAGGTCGCAGCCCGTTGAGCCTCTTTGATCACCATACGTTCAGGGTTGATCACCAGGCGGTACGAACTGACCTCGGGATCAATCAGCGTCTCACGCAGAGCCTCGACACCCTTCGTCAGGCGCTCAAGGGTCGCAAACATATCGGTGGCCGGGATAAGCTGTTTGACCAGCGGGCGGGCCACCTTCAAAGTCTGGGGTTCCCAGTCCATCACCCGTGCAGCATACCAGGTGAAGGTCTCGGGCATGGTCAGCAGGCGCACCGTCTCACCGGTCGGCGCGGCATCGACCACCACCACGTCAAACTCGCCGGTCTTGGCCTGGCGACGAATATGCAACAGGCTGACGACCTCTTCCATCCCAGGGATGATCGCCAACTCTTCAGCGGCAACATCATCGACCCCTTTGCGCCGCAGCACAGTCGAGAGGTAGCCTCGCAACTCGCCCCAGTGCTGACGTACCTCGTCGAGCACATTGATCTCCTGGCCCCAGAGGCGCTCGCTGAGGGGTGTCGGCAGTGAGCCCAGAGGGGCATCGAGGGCATCAGCAAGGCTGTGGGCGACATCGGTGCTAACGACCAGGGTGCGATAGCCCAGTTCGGCCGCCCGTACAGCCGTGGCAGCGGCAGTGGTCGTCTTGCCAACACCGCCCTTGCCAAGATAGAGAATCAGGCGCATACCAACATATCCTTTGCTACGCACACCCGGCCACTACGGGCCAGGTGTCGCCTACCGTCTGCACATTTTCGGCGAGGGAAGCCCTCAACCCTGCAGCAGTTTGACGTTGATATGCATTGTACGTGTTGCATCAGGGCGCGTCAAACCAGCGTTGACAGCCGGGTAAAGCCTGTGGTAGAACTGCGGCGGGAGCACTGCAAGAAGATCTTCGCTCACTCGTACGAAAGGCTGATTGTGCTCACTGATCTCTATCTGATCCGTCATGGACAACCGGGCTGGAGTCCTCCCGGCACCTACAACGTCCTGCCCGGCCCCGATCTCTCCGACCATGGGCGCAACGAAGCGCACCAGGCAGCTCGCTTCCTTGCCGAGCGCAGCCTGACGCGCCTGTTCAGTTCGCCCTTTGCCCGAACCGCTCAGACGGCTGAGATCGTTGGGGCAGCCCTGGATCTGCCGCTTGAGTTGACCGATCTCGTTCAGGAGCATGGCCCCGGCGAAGACTTTGCCCAGGTGCGTACCCGTATGCAACACTTCCTGGGCAGCCTGCTGGAGGGCGATCATGCCCGGGTTGGCATGGTGAGCCATGGCAGCCCTATTCGTGCTGCTCTGCTTGAATTGAGCCACGAGAAGATTGACCTGCGCGAGCATGTCTATCCTGGCGGCAACCCCGCCCC
The DNA here is from genome assembly GCA_964592425.1 of uncultured Chloroflexaceae bacterium. Lineage (GTDB taxonomy): Bacteria > Chloroflexota > Chloroflexia > Chloroflexales > Chloroflexaceae > Viridilinea. The sequence goes on along the minus strand of CAZQCG010000013.1, from coordinate 12,190 downwards.
GACCTGCGGAATCTGGCATATCAAGCTGATTGATGCCCGCACGCGCCACTTCGAACTGGCCTTCCGCCCCGAGAATCTCTAGTACAGCCTGCCGAAATTCCGCAGGCAGTTGTGGCCCGGGAGCGCGGGCGTCTCGCCCGCTCAGGCCGGATGCGGATGAGACGCCCGCGCTCCCAGGAAACCCTAGCGAACTTCTGGGACGGAGTAGTCGCGCTACGCCCCTACAGTGCTTCATGCGCTCAGCCTGGTTGCTGCTCAAGCTCACGGAGGAAGGTACGGATCAAGTGGCGCAGGGTTGCGGGCTGATCGACCAGAATATTGTGCCCGCTCCCAACCACAATCTCGGCGCGACAGTTGGAGATACGTGCAGCAAGGCGGTTAAAATCGCTCGGCAGATTGTTCACTTCACCGTCGCCATTGATCAGCAGAACCGGACAGCTAATTGCTGCTGCTTCGTGATAGCAGAGATTGCCGCCAGCAGCATAGATCGCCTGGGCTGCAGCAACCCAACCTTCGATCAGCGGCACCAATTGCTCAGGCCCCTGGGTAGCGCAGATCTCCTCACGCCAGGAGGCATCGTCGGTGCCCCAGGCGCTAACCGGCAACCATTGCTTCACAGAACTGACCATCTCCGCCGAGATCACCCCACTGACGCCCCAGGCGACGACGCCGCGCACCAGGTCGGGACGGATCGCCGCAAGCAGCAGGGCGCTCTCTGCGCCGTCGCTGAAACCCATCGCCACAACTGGCCCCAGCTGCAGTTGGTCAAGCAGGGCGGCCATATCGACAGCATCACGCTGGTAAAAATCGAGTGGGAAGTCACGATCCGGCGGACGACTACGGCCATAACCGCGCAGATCAGGGGCGATCACGCGATAATCGGCGCGCAGATCCTCGATGAGATCCCCCAGATGACTGCGGGCCGTCCCGGTAAAGCCGTGCATAAGGAGCAACGGTGCGCCGGCACCCTCATCGTGATAGGCCATCGTCACGCCATCAGTCAGCACAACCTGGTGCATACAACTTCCTCTATAATGAAGATAGTTCGCCCTGCGCATCCCATTATAGCCGAAGCGCTTGCAGCGCTACGGTATCGCAAACACTATGAGTGTCGATGACCTGCGGGCCTTTCCGCTCTTTGCCTCGCTCGATGCGGGAACCCTGGCCGACACTGCCCGCCGGGTACAGCGGTGCCATTTTCGCCCCGGCCAGCAGATCCTGCTCGAAGGTGCGCAGGCCCCCGGCCTCTTCCTGGTGCAGCGCGGGCGGGTACGCCTCTCACGCACCGCCCACGACGGGCGTGAGCAGGTGCTGGCCATGGTCGGCCCTGGCGAACACTTCAACCCCGTGCCGATCTTTGACGGTGGCCCCAACCCGACCACCGCCCGTGCGATGAGTCCAGTCACCTGCCTGTTGCTACCCCGCGACGACCTGCTGGCGTTGATCCGGCGCCACCCCGGCCTGGCCCTGGCCGCCCTCAACAGCATGGCCCGTGAGCTGCGCGAGTTGGTCAGCCTGGTCGAAGATCTCGCCTTTCGCTCCGTACGCGCCCGCATGGCCCGCCAGTTACTGGCCGAGGCTGGCTCAGGCACCGCCGAGCTTACCCAACAAGAACTGGCTGAACGCGCTGGCACCGTGCGCGAGATCGCCGGGCGTGCCCTGCGCCGCCTGGCGGAAGAGGGCCTGGTACGCTTAGAGCGCGGCCGGGTGATCGTGCTTGACCCGGCGGGCCTGGCGCGGGTGGTTGAGGATTGAAGAGTGGGACTTTAGTCGTAGACGGATCGCTCACAGCATAGTAATCTCAGAACGAACAACCTGTGAACCTGGCCGTCACAGCATGATGACGCCAGGCTGCTGAAGGAGAGTACTGTGCCGTATATCATCGCCGAACCCTGTGTCGGAACGAAGGACGCCTCCTGTGTCGCCGTCTGCCCGGTCGATTGCATCTACGAGGGTGAGGATCAGTATTACATCAACCCGGACGAGTGCATCGATTGTGGCGCCTGCGAGCCCGAATGCCCGGTCGAGGCGATCTTCGCCGATGATTCGGTGCCCGAACAGTGGAAGAGCTTCATCGAGAAGAACCGCAATTTCTTCGGCGCCTAAGTCCTGGCAATGACACAGCCCTGGGAGGGGCGCGGCAGCGTTTGCTGCTGCGCCCCTCCTGCGTAATGATGCGGCTGTATGGCCAACCCATCACCACGCCAACCGACTTTATGGCTGAACCGCCGCCGTGGTAACCCGCACCGCCGCTTGCGTCGGGGCCGCTGGCATCAGAGTGGCCGTCGGCACAAGGCCAGTTGGGCGTGACGCTGGGGCCAGTTGTTCCACCAGGCGCGCCTCAGCAGTGGCCAGATCATTGGCAAGTGTGTGCCCCGTTGGTACGACCGCCAGGCCCAGCGCTACCTGGTCAAGGGCGACCCGCAGGTGCGCCGCTTCACCAGTGGCCGCCAGTTGGCCCGCCAGACCCAGCCGCCCACGGGCAAGCAGCAGGCTGGCCGCCTCATTCTGCGGAGCCAGGGGTGCCACCAGATCCACAGCACGCGCATACTCTTGCAAGGCCAGGGCCGTCTGTGCGACGGCTAATTCAGCCCCTGACGTTGATCTGGTCGGGCCACCGCTTGGCGTGCAGGCCCCAAACAGAATGAGACTCACCAGCAGTAGGGCGATCCGCCCCGCATCCATCGGCATGGTCGCTCCTTTCGGGCAGGGCCAGCAGCCTGGCCAGCAGAGTATACATCTCCGGTAGCGCCGCTGACCGACACACCGGGTCGGCGGTGGTTGCATCGGCGATCAGCGCCGCCAGGGCCGCCGAGACTGGCTGGCCAGCACTGAGGGTGGCCAACAAACGCCCGACAGCAAAGATGTCCACCTGTGGCGTTGCCGGTGCCGGATCGGCAGTGCGTCGCTCAGGTGCCAGATAGCTGTCAACCCCATAGACAGCCTGACGGCGTGGCCGGTCTGGGGTCTCGCCAGCTCCCAGGTCGATCAGCACCGCCTGTGGCCGCCCCCGCCAAGGCGTATGCACAAGCAGGTTGGCCGGGCGCAGGTCGTGATGGACAAGACCCCGCTGATGTAGATGTGCCAGGGCGTCCGCCGCCTGGGCCACCACCGCAAGTGACCAGGCGAGATCGGGCGGGCGGCCCTGCGCCAGCAGATGCGCCAGGGATAGCCCTGCTTCATAGGCTAGGGCCAGCCAGAGGGTCGAACGACCCGCCACCTCAGCCAGGCCAAGATCACTGATCTGGGTGTTGCAGCGTCGACTGTAGAGTTGAACCAGGTGCGGGTGTTGCGCACCGGGAGCCGCCAGGTAACTATGCTCATCATGCAGCGCATCGGTCGTGGTAGGATGGGCGAGCTTCAGCGCAGCCAGCCGCCAGTGCCATGCCAGCGAGGGGCTGAGCATGCCGCCCCGCCTGAGCACCCATAGATAACGCCGTACCAGGAGCCGTCGCACGGCAGAGTCCTCCCAGGGCCGGGCCAGGTAGACCTGACCCTGGCCACCAGCGCCGAGCAGCCCAAGCACTTCGAAGGAACCGATGCGTGTGGCAACGTAGCTCATGGCGTCATCCCGTGTTCTAGCAAGACCAGACGCACCAGCGAGCCAATCATCACCACCTCACCTGGCCTGAGTGGCTCGGCAACGCCTGGCGCAAGCGGCTGCCCAAGCGGGCTGTGGAGGGTCACACTGCCTTCAAGGGCCGTTATTTCAAATACCGCCCCGACCAGGCTGAGGCGCGCATGCAATGGGCGAACCTCTTCGCCCTCGGCACGAATGGCACAGGCGCGGTCACTGCCAATCGTCCACTGGCGACCCTCAAGCGGATAGACCAGCCGCTGTCGCCCCCAACGTACCTCGGCGCAGACCGCAAGTGGGGCAACTGGAGCCTCAGCCCGTCGGGCAGTGGTCTGCTCGCCAGGGGGCCGGACAGGGGCAGAGGCGGGTGGTACGGGCGCTACTGCGACAAGGCCCTGCCAGGGCTTACGCCGCAAACCAGCTCCAAGCCCCAGGGCGACCAGCAGAGCAACCGGCAGCATCCATAGGGGTTGCGCAGACGATGCCGGTACACCGAGTACGATGTTGATTGGCGCACCACAGCCGCTGATTGCAAGCTGCGGCAGTCCTGTATGCAGCCTGGTTTGTGGGATCAGCAGTTGCAGATGCAGCGGGGCCGCAAGCAACTGCCGGAAGTGCTCAATCGTCGCCCGGTTACGTGCTGGCAAATCGCTGATCAGCGCGACACGGTAGGGCAGGTAGCCCGCCAGCGGGCGAGCCGGGTCGGCTGCGCCAGCACCAAGATCCACCAGCAGGCGTTGGGCGTTAGTGAGCAGCGCGCCTTCGTTGAGTGCATCAAGCCCGTCTGTGGCGAGCACAACCACAACCCCAGGGGCCGAAGCGGCGGCCAATTCGTCGGCTGCCAGCCTCAGCGCTGGCGGCAACGGTGCGGCGGGGGCATTTGCCGCAGGCCGGGCGACAAGTTCGGCCAGGGCCGCATAGGCCGCAGCCCGATCGGTCGTCAGCGGCAGCAGGAGGGTGGGCTGCGCATCATGCACAACCAGGCTGACCGAAGTCTCCGGCGCGGCCAGGCTGAGCAGGGCTTCGACCAGAAAGAGGGCATCGTGGCGCCGTGAATGGAGCGGCGTACCGGGTGCCTCCATCGCCGCCGAGTGTTCCACAACGATGACCAGGGCCGGGGCCGAAGCGGCAGACCCGCGCACCGGTGTAACCGCCAGCACAGTGCCATTCAGGCTGGCCTGTGGTAATGCCGAGCCTGCCGGACAGGCAAGGGTCAGCCGTAGCCCATCATTGACCGACTCAAGCGCTACAATGCCGCCTGGTGCCTGGGCCAGTGCAAAGCCCGGCAAGAGCAACAACCCCATGAGCAGCAGTAGGATGAAGCGGATGACAGGCATAGGCTTCTGGAGAAACATAGAGCAACCAGAGCTTATGGAAGGATCAACAGGTGAACAGCTAGCGCAAAGCTCGTCTCCCTACTCTGTACCAGCACACAGCCGCCGAAGTTACGCCGCAAACGGCCTGGCGGGTGGTATAATCGCCGCACATGGCGCGTGACAAGCCGCCGCTGGGTCAAACCAGAGGAACTTCCCGACTCCTCGTCCACCATACGGTGGCAGGTCGCCCCGCGAAACAGCAAGCGGGGGCATCCGCAGGGCAACCTGCGGATGACGTAAGACGGCAACAGAGAGCAGACCCGCCGATGGCCCAGCCGGGCTCAGGTGAGGGGTGAAACAGTTGGGGTAAGTGCCCAACGGCGTCGGCAGTAATGTCGGCGGCCAGGCGACTGCATCGGCTGAGGGGGAGCAAGGTGCGTGGGACGGGCTCATTGGTAGGAGTCCGGGCGCTGGCCCGGGCGCTTGGACTACCTCGCTCGTTCGCATCGCAGCCCTGACGGTAGACCGGGTAATCCCCGGCGCGCCAGGAGGGGCCTCCGCGACTGCGGAGAGAGAGATGGCGGCAGTGGGGCACGGCATTGTCCGCGCCCCGGCAACAGAATCGGGGGTACCGTCACGCGCCTCGATTACCTCATTGCTTGCTGCGACACGGTTGCTGACGCATGGTTGTGCTGATCATCAGCGCTGGGGCAGCGCTCCTGCTAATCGCCGCCTATCTTCACGAGTGGCGGCGCATCCTGCGTCGTCCACGTCTGCATGTACCGGCCGATCTACCGGCCCACCCGCCACTCGTCTCGCTACTCATTCCTGCCCGCAACGAAGAGCGCGTGATTGCGGCCTGTGTGGCTGGTGCCCTGAGTCAGAGCTACCCGGCCCTTGAGGTGATCGTCGTTGATGACGGCTCAAGCGACCGCACCCCGGCCATTTTAGCCAGCTTTGGTGGCGATCCGCGCCTACGCATTCTGCATGGGCGGCCGCTGCCCTCCGGCTGGGTGGGCAAATGCAATGCCTGCCAGCAACTTGGCGAGCAGGCTCGCGGTGCATGGCTACTCTTTCTTGACGCCGACACCACCCCTGCGCCCGACCTTGTCGCCGCCCTCTTGAGCAACGCCGAGCAACGTCAACTCGATCTGCTCACCATCCTGCCTCTGCTCGAACTGGGCAGCTTCTGGGAGCGGGCCGTTCTCCCGCCTTTTCTGGCCCTGATCATCGGCCTCTATCCAATCGAGCGCTTCGACCATCCCGCGACACGCCCCGAGCAGGTGCTGGCTAATGGCCAGTGTATTTTTGTGCGCCGGGCGGCCTATGCTGCCATCGGCGGCCATGGAGCAGTACACAACGAAGTGCTTGAGGATGTGCGCCTGGCACAGGCCATCCGCCGGGCCGGCTACCGCGTCGGCGGCGGCGAAGCCCCCGACCTTTTGCGGGTACGCATGTACACCAGCGGCAGCGAAGTTGCCGCCGGGCTAATCAAAAACGCTGCGGCTGGCTACCGCAGCGGTGGGGCACGCTCAGCATGGAGTGCGCTCTACCAGATCGGGCTGGCCTTCGGCCCCTTCAACCTGCTGGCGCTCGGCCTGGGCCTGGTACTCCAGGGCGGCGGGCCGGCGGCCTGGGCAAGCCTGAGCCTGGGTGCCCTGGCTCTTCTAGCTGCCCTGAGCCTCTGGGGGGCGCTCTACCGACGCCTCTACCGGCTCAGCCCAGGCTACGGCCTGATCTGGCCCCTGGGCATGCTGGCCTACCTGTTGATTGCCGGCTGGGGCATCTGGCGGGTACGCAGCGGGCGCGGCGTGATCTGGAAAGGACGCACCTACAACGGGTAAAATGGCAGGGCTGGTGCGGCTCGAACGCACGACCATCCGCTTAGAAGGCGGGTGCTCTATCCACTGAGCTACAGCCCCATGCCAAATTATAGTAAACCAGGCCCGGCCCTTTGGCAAGCAGTTGTGCGCCAGCGGGCATGGCGGGTACAAAGCTAGCGCTGGCGAATTGCTTTGAGCACACTGCGTACGTGTTCACGCTTCTCCTGGGAGTGAGGGCAGCTTGCCCTCATACGCAGGACGAGGGCGGGACGCCCTCGCTCCCAGGCTTACCCCAAGTGTGAACAGTTACGTGCGCACCCTTCGCTACACGCTTGACACTTCAGGGTGCGCACCCCGAGATTTTGTGCCTACGCTGTGCAATCGGAGCACAGATGCTTACTGCACCGTGAAGCTCACTACCCCCGTCAGGCGACTACGCTGGCCGTAGATCACCATCTGGTGCGTGCCAGCCGGTAGATCGGGATCGGCGTCGGTGTTGCGCAGGCGCAGGGTCACTTCGCCGTTGCTGTTGGCCGTGCCGCGCAGCGAGAGCGAGCGGATGCCGCCACTACCGCCATTCACGTTGATCCAGGTTGAAACCGCCTCGCCCGGCAGCAGGCGGTTGGTATAGAAACTATGCTCCGTGCCTGCCGGCGCCTCAAGCGGGTTCACCTGCACCCAGAAATAGGGTGTATCAACTACCTCATTGCCGACCAACACCGGGGCCCAGTTGGTGTAACGCTCGCCACCGTTGTTGTCGTCACGCCAGCGATAGCGGGCCCGTAGATCGATCCGCACAGGGTTACCTGGATTGATCTCAAGGCCATCATTAACCCGCAAAATGATTCGCCCGTTGCGTCGTTTGCCCTCTTCCAACCCACCGAAGGTCACGCTGAAGCTGTCGTTGTCGATCGCACTGACCCAGTCACCGGCACGGTTGTTCAACTCGCTGGCAACCAGCGCAACCTGCGAGCGGTTGTAGGGAAAGACCAGCTTTGTCTCATTAGATGACCCGCCGCCACGGTTATGCAGGCGGATCTCGTAGACCAGCGTCCCTCCAGGCTGCACAAAAATGCTTGGGCTGGGCCAGATCGCAGCGATCACGTCAGCCGACGGCAATGGCTCAGGGGTTGGCGTAGGGCTTGGCGTCGGTGTAGCCCCCTGGCCGGGGTCGAGCCGCAAAGGGTCGCTCTGAACGCGTGCCAGGTAGATCCTGTAGCGGTTCTGTAAGAAGGCCGTGGCAGGCAATAAATCCTGGCTATTGATAGCCAGACCGACATCGGCACGCGCGGCATAGGCTGCCAGGGCGGCATCAACCGCTTCACGCTCACTCAAAACCGGCAGCGCCTGGGTTTCAGCAGGCTCAACATTGGGCACCAGGGGCTTGGGGGGCGGGCCTACCTGCGCCAGAACAGGGGCCAGGCTGGCAGCCAGCAGCAGCAGCAGGGCCAGGCCCAGCGCCAGCATACGCCATCGGCCAGACCAGAAGGCCAGGTGCTTAAGCATCGCCATCTCCTTTCGCAATGATCCATTCCGTCAACATCTAGCGGCATAAACGGAGGGCCTGACGGCGATTGATTCAGGCCAAGATTACGCTTTGCGGTAGATGCTGAAGGCCTATTGACAACGGAGTGGGGCCTGCGCCTGGCGATAGATTCGCTCGAACTCGACCTGATAGGCATGCGCCAGGGTCGGGCTGGCGATGATCAGCGCATTCTCGTCATTCACCTCCTCGGCCCGGGCAGTGAAGTTGTACGAGCCAGTGATAACCAGGCGTCCGTCGATGATCAGCACCTTGTGGTGCATCGTATAGCAGTTACCATCCTCCAGGGCCACGATCCCGGCGGCACGCAGCTGCGCGAACTCCGAGCCGATGCCCCCGGCATTGCGCCGCTCCATCACTACGCGCACGGCAACCCCGGCGTTGTGGCGATCGCGCAGGGCAGCCCCAAGCGCATCGTCGGTAAAAGAAAAGGCCAGCATATCAATGCTGTGCCGCGCCTCGGCAATTGCGGCCAGCACATGTTCACGCACCGGCTCAACAGGCGCAAAGTAGGTTGCGATCGAGCCAGGCCCCAGGGCAGCCTGTGGGAAGGGCGTCGGCCCACGTTTGGCCGTTCCGAAGGCCCCGCCAGCCATGCGCTCAAACTCGGCGGCATAGTTGGCGACCACCTGCGGGAGGCTGATGCGCAGCAGGTTGTTGTTGTTACGGTAGGTGTCGTTGATCGTCGGGTTCCACGAGCCGGTCCAGACTACCCGCCGATCAATCACTACAAACTTGCTGTGCAAAAAGGCATGGCCCTGCTGCCAACTGATCGCAATGCCGGCCTCTTCCAGCCAACCCGCCCAGCGCGCCATCAGCGGGTTTTCGAGACAGTCGCGGTCGAGGGCCAGGCGCACGGCGACACCACGCGCACGCGCACGGCGCAGGCTCGTGGCGAGGCTCGCCAGATTGTACTCGAAGCTAGCCAGCTCGATGCTCTGCCGCGCACGCTCAAGATCGGCAAGCAGGGCGCGCTCGGCAGACGGAGCGATCCGCCCGTCTTGCCGATCGGGATAAACCAGCTCAGGCGTGGTAAAAAAGACTGCCAGGCTGCCCTGGGCCGTCTCCACCCGGGCGGCAGGCGTTGCAGCCTGCGCCAAGCCAATGGCGGACGGGGCAAAGCCCAGGCGGAGCAGCAGCGCCTCTGGGCCACCGGAACCGACGACGAGCACCCCTAGCAGGCCCAGGACAAGCAGCAGACGCAGCGAACGACCAGGCAGGGCCTGTCGAGGGCGGGAGGTGGAGGGAGAGGGGGGAGCAGGCGGCATAAGAGGGCTCGCACCATGTGAGGAAGGCCCCGCCAAGGATCGTCCATCCCTTGTACCGCAGCAGGTATCCTAATAGTTTCGTTAGCGTTGTTGCCTATCTTATGGTGCCACCAGGGTGGTATGCTGGAAGCCAGGCTCCTCCGCTGCTTCGCTCAGTCAGGGAGACGAAGGATGTTCGCCCGTCAGCCAGCCCGTTTACAAGCATCGCAGCAAGCCCGCCTGCATACCGTCCTACTCGCAGCAATCGTGATCGCCGTGATCGCGTTGCTCTACGATCTGTTTGGCCTGATCTATGCGCCTACGCTGGGCACATGGGTATCGTTTGGGCTCGACCTGCTGCTAATTGCTGGCTTTAGCTTGATCCTCTGGCTGATCGACCATGGCCATTTGCGGGCTGGCGCATGGGCGACATGTCTGCTGATGTGTATCTACGCCCCGATCAATACCATCCTCTGGCCTGCGGTCGTCTTTACCTCGGCAATTCTACCGATGGTTGGCGTACTGATGGCCCTCTCCTACCTCGAGAGTGACGATTTACGTGCGCAGAGCTGGCTCGCCTGGCTGACAATCATCGCGGTGCTCATCATCTCCCGCCTGGTACCGCCCTTTGCTGGCGAGCCCCTGCCGGGGATTGCACCGATCGACCTGCTGGTCTTTGCGCTGTTGATGGGCCTGCTGCTGCTGGCGCTGAACCAGTTCTATGCACACCTGAACGAAAATCTGGCCATGACACACGCCGCCAATGCAGCCCTGGAGGAGGTACGGACAACCCTCGAGCAGACGGTGGCGGAGCGCACTGCCGATCTGCAGGCGGCCCTGGCTGAAGTCGAGGCACGCGTAGTAGCCCAGGCAGCCCTGCTTGCGCAGAGTGAACGGCAGCATGAGGCGCTACGCACCTTGAGCGCCCCGGTATTGCCAGTAAGCGAGACGGCCCTGGTCATCCCTATGGTTGGCGAGCTTGATGCCGACCGGCTGCGCATACTTCAGTCACGTGCGCTCGAAGCGGTTGAGCGCTCAAGGGTACGGACGCTCCTGCTCGATATCACGGGTGTTTCATTGATCGACAAGGAGGTCGCCCGCGGGATGGTCGAAATTGTACGGGCCACGGCACTGCTCGGCACCGAGACGATCCTCGTAGGGGTGCGGCCAGAAGTTGCCCAGGCAGTTGTGGCCCTCGGGCTTGATCTGGGAGGCTTGCGTTCGGCTCCATCGCTGCGGGAAGGGTTAGCAATGGGCTTACGACGCTAAATTATTGGCTTCCCGCCTCATAGCGCAGTTCGAGGCGCAGGCCACCGCCAATGGCAGCAAGCAGGTTGTAGAGCACAGCCATCAGCGTGACGATCAGGGCAACCCCAAACCCGCCCGCCAGGGTCAACCCGGCGGTGAGCATCCAGAAGAGTTGATCGGCCTGCTGATTGAGCTTGCTGATCGTTGCGGCGATATCGGTAAGCCCAAGCACGCTGAGCGGATCAAGGCTAGTGACGGTCTGACCGAGCAGGCTAATCTCGTAGGGGCTCATCTGGCCCAGCATGCCAGCGGCCTGACCAAGCACCATGGTCATGAGCCAGGCACTGATGGCTGCGGGCAGCAGCACCACCAGCCAGCCCAGGAGCAGCCCCAGGCGCAGGGCAGATCCGGGAGAAATCCGTTCGACGCGGTAGCTTGTCAAGGGCTGCATATGCTCTCCACAAATAGGCTTAGCTGCGCCGCATCCAGCCGAGGTAGAGCCCTGCGCCGATCAGCAGCAGGGGGACCCAGAGCATGGCTGCGCCGAGGAAGGCGGGCAGGTTGCTAATGGCAACGATCATGCCGACAGCGAAGAGAATGACCGCCGGGATACTGGGCCAGGTGCTTTGTCTGCCGAAGAGCCCAAAGCCGAGAACATAGACGCCCAGGAAGCCAAGGGCCAGGCCCCAGAGCACAGAGACCCCGTCGGTCAGTTCGGCAAAGGGAATACCCAGGCTCAGCCCGGCCAGCAGGCTGCCGGGAATGATCAGCCCATAGATGTGACGCCAGAAGCCAAAGAAGAAGAAGACCGAGGCAATCGTCAGCATAATCATACCACCGGTTATGTCAACCGGCAGGCTGAAGAGGCGTAGCAGCAGGAACAGTGCCCCTAAGCCGACCAGGATCATGCCGAGCCATCCCCGACGACCCTGGCGCTGCGGCGGTGATGCCGCCAACAACTCCGGCGGCAGACTCAGCTGCTGGGTCTCCTTCCCGGCAGAGGAGCCTTCGACCCGGCGGGCATGCTCGGTGTCTTGCTCTGTGTAGGGCTCACGCATAATCTATCTCCGGTGGATCTTTGATCAATCCGATTTTGAGGGATGAAGATTGCGCTCCATGAGAGGGCGGGCGAAACACCCGCCTGGCTCAGTTGCGGGCGAGACGCCCGCGCTCCCAGGAACCGCCAGCGAACTTCTGGTAGACGGAGATCCCCCCCTCGTCATTGTACGCCAGAGGCCAGGTGGTGGTTGCATATGGGCGGACACCATCCTGCTGCTGCGCCCCTCCTTGCGATTCCTCTGGCGCTCCACCCTGATCACACCAAATAGATCGGCGCGGTAGCCCCCGCTTTCAAGCGTGGGGCGGAGCGCCGTTGGGGGGTAGCTTGAAAGAGGCGGTTGACCGTAAGTAGCTCAGCGTGGTATACTGTTCATATG
>CAZQCG010000012.1:120092-126167 GCA_964592425.1 uncultured Chloroflexaceae bacterium | reverse complement strand
CTTGACAATGCTGCGCGTGCCTTAACCTTTCACCATTAACCCACGTGTCCGCCCCGACGCCATTGATGCGCTGCGGCGGGCGGTGCGGTGCAAGAACCTACGCCACACCCTACAAAGAGGGGCCGGGGTGGTCGTGAGAGCGGGGTATGGTATACTGAAGAGCCAGGCTTGCTTCAAAAGGGATTCTGTCATGAGCGATTTTGACCAGCCGAACGAGCTTGATCTTGCCGTCGGCTCGATGATTACCGTGCGCCCCGACGAGGATCGGGTGGCGTATGACGAAGAGTACGAGTCGGTCTCAATTGTGCAGGATCAGCTGCGCGATGAAGGTATCGATGTCGATCTGCTCGCGATGCCGGGAACCCAGGTCTGGGAGGGTGGCGTGGCGCAGCTTGGGGCGCTCTACCAACTTTCGCGCCTGGCCGCCAATCTTGAGCTTGAGGCTGACCTGGGGACGGTGCTTGAGGATGGCCCGGTGCTCTATGATGATCTCGACCGGGCTGTGACCGATATCTGGGACGAGTTGCGCCCGACCCGTTATCCGCACCTGATCAACCTGCAGGGCATCAACAGCTACTACCTGCCAGCTAATTTTGCCCAGCCGATCTGGCTGCCTTTTGAGAATGACGAGGGTGAGGAGGATAGCGCCTTCTTTGGCTCGTCCTATCGCCTTCAGGCTGAACTGGCCGAGTTGGGGCCGCTTCTCATTCGCGCCGGCGTTAACCCCAAGAGTGAAGCTTACCGCTGCCTCGAAGCCCTGCGAGATGCCGCCGCCCGTAGTATTGAGACCTCACTCCCGGTGATCGTCTGGTGATCAGGGGTGTCATGCAAGATCTGACCTTTTTTGAGCAAGCTGCCCAACAGCCCCGTCCTGATCGTGATCGTACGCCCCGTTCGCGGCGCTACTACCTCTGGACGGTCGGCTGCCAGATGAATGTTGCCGACTCCGAGCGCCTCGAGGCAGCCCTGCAAGCGGTTGGCTATAGTCCTGCCGCACGCCCCGAAGCGGCCAGTTTTATTGTGCTCAACTCGTGCAGCGTGCGGGCCAGCGCCGAAGAGCGCATCCTTGGCAAACTCGGCGAATTGATGCGCGTCAAACGTGAGCAGCCTGATACCCGGGTTGTGCTCTGGGGTTGTATGGTCGGCCCCGACAATCGCTCGATCTTCGAGCGCCAACTGCCGATGGTTGACCACTTTGTCTCACCCTCGGCGGTAGACGCCGTGCTGGCCCTGGCCCCCAATCCGATCTACACCCTCGATGAACCGGCCCTGCCCCTGGTCAACCGGGCGCTGCCCCCGGTTGCGGTGCATGTGCCCATCCAGTACGGCTGTAACATGACCTGCTCGTACTGTGTCATTCCGTCACGCCGTGGACGTGAACGCTCACGTCCCCTGGCGGAGATCGTCGAGGAGTGTCGGCGCATTGTTGAGCGTGGGGCTAAGGAGCTTACCCTGCTCGGCCAGATCGTCGATTCATGGGGCCACGACCTGCCGGGGCGGCCTGAGTTGGCCGATCTGCTTGAAGCAGTGCATAATCTGCCGGGGCTGGCTCGCCTGCGCTTTCTGACCTCGCACCCCGCCTGGATGACTGACCGGTTGATTGCCACCGTTGCCCATTTACCACGCTGTATGCCCGACCTTAACCTGCCGGTGCAGTCAGGCTCCGATCAGGTGCTCAAGTTGATGCGTCGTGGCTACAACATCGCCCGTTACCGCGCCCTGGTTGAACGCATCCGCGCTACGATACCCAATGTCTCGCTCACTAGCGATATCATTGTTGGGCACCCCGGTGAGACGGCGGAGGATTTTGCCCAGACCTGCGCCCTGTGCGAAGAAGTGCGCTTCGATAAGCTGCATGTGGCTGCCTTCTCGGCCCGTCCGGGTACCCGTGCCGCCGAGCAGGAGCAAGACCCGACTCTGGCGGTTCCCGAACAGGAGAAGGAGTCCCGCCGCCGCACGCTTGATGCCATCCAGGAGCGCATCGCCAGCGAACGTAATGCCCGGCAGTTAGGGCAGCGCGTTCAGGTGCTGGTCGAAGGCGAAAGCCGTGGCAAATGGCGTGGGCGTAGCCCCAACAACAGGCTGGTCTTCTTCACGCATCCCGACGACCTGACCGGGCAACTGGTTGACGTCCTGATTACCCGCACGAGCCCCTGGGCACTCCAGGGTGAACTGCAGGCACCCGTCGCGGTTGCCTCGCTGTCGCAAATCGAAAAAAGGAGTTCGTAGTGGCCAGGCAAGATGAGAAACAGCGCGTTCGTCGCAAATTACAAGAGCAGGCAATCGAGCTCGCGGCAATGAATCGTTGGGAAGAGGCTGCCGAGACCAACCGGCAGATTATGAAGCTCGGCGAAGACGCGGATACCTACAACCGGATTGGCAAGGCTCTGATGGAGCTTGGCCAGTATACCGAGGCCCATGATGCTTACCAGCATACGCTGCGCATCACCCCGACCAATAGTATTGCGCGCAAGAATGTTGCCCGGCTCGATGCGCTGCTTGCCCGCGGTTTCGAGAGTGGCCAGGCTAATCGCAAGCCGCGCCAGCAGGTTGATCTGCGCATGTTCATTACCGAGACCGGGCGCACTGCGATCACTACGCTGATCGATGTCCCGCGTGTGCCAGCTGTCGATGCCCTGGTAACCGGCGAGAAGATGGCTTTTCATGTCGAGGGGCGCACCGTCCATGTGGTCGACGCCGACGGTACAATTGTTGGGCGGCTAGAGCCCAAGTTGGGCCAGCGCCTGGCCGAGTTGATCAACGGCGGGAATCGCTATATCTCAGCAATTGCCCAGAGCGATCCGCGCATCGTGCGCCTGCTGATCCGTGAGACCTATCAGGATCCCAGTCAGCGCAACCGCATCTCCTTCCCCGGTAAGCTTGGTGAAGGGGCTGCCTACGTCTCTAACCTGCGCTACGAGGAGTACGAAGACATTCTCGACGAAGAAGACAGCAGCGAGGACGAGAGCGTCGACACCGAGGAGTATGCTGGCGGCGACGAAGAGGAAGAGCTTGGTCTCGAAGAGATCGACCAGGACATGGACGACGACGACGCGATCGAGGAATAACCGGGTGTTAGCGTCTTATGATCGGCATCAGTACCTGGCTCATCCCTTGCACTCGGGCGGGTGTGAAGGGATCGCCCAACAGGGCGAAGGTGCGCAGCGCCGAGCGCTCCTCTGCACCGCTATGACTGGCTCGTAATTCGGCATAACCAGCCAGGCTTAGCTCCCCCAGGCTGACCTGGTTGGGCCTGGTGCGCAGCGCATGCAGCCAGCCGCGTTGCAGTGCGTCGTGGCCGTTGCTGACACCAAGCCCGGTGGGGCCCCAAACAGCGACGGCCCCACCGTTCGGGTTGAGCAGCCATTGCTCATCAAGGCTGGTGCCTCTGACCGTCGGCGTATGGAAAGCCGAACTCATACAGGTCATCGCCAGCACGATCGGTAAGCGTGTACCGTTGCGTAGGTCAAGCGGCTCGTCGATAAAGAGCAGGTTGGCTTCCTGGTTGGGGCCAATCTGCGCCCATTCAAACTGGCTGGCGTGGCCGGTGTAGATCAGCAACCCTGCCCCAGCTTCCAAGGCTGTCGTGAGCCGCGCCCGGGCGAGTTGGGCATCAGGCTCACGCCAATGCTCATTCAGTGGGGTGCCGTCGGCGGTGCGCCGCCAGGGGTCGTAGTAGATGCGGGTGGCGTGGACGTTGATTGGCAGCAGCGCCAGGGCTGCGTCGCTGTAGCGGGCGAAGTCGCCAGCCGGGTCGGCTGTGCCATCGGTCTGGTAGCCGTTGTCGGCCAGCAGTATGGCCTGGGAGCGCCAGGCAAGCTGGTCAAGCGCGTTGCTCGCCTGTTCATAGGCCAGGATCTTGGCGACAACAGCTGTGAGTTCGCTGGCCGATTTAACTGGCAGCCGGCCCACGGCCAGATCCTGCTCTTCGTCGGCTAGGGCACTTGCACCATCGAGTTGGCCGTAACATGTCTCGCAGGCGGTCTCACCAAGCCAGGGGTCGACCGGGGCCAGGTAAGGTGGCACGAGGTTGAGATTGTTCGCCCCGCGCCCAGTCCAGTCATGGGGATCGCTGGTGCCGTCGCCCACCAGGGTTACGCCCAACGGTGGCGTTGACCATGTAGCGGCGGCGTAGCGCAGGAAGCTGCGGATCGCCTCCGGCTCAACCTGGCCGTCGCTCCAGCCATCGTAGAGGGTTTGCAGATCAACCAGCGCCACGCTGTGGCCCTGGGCGCGGCGATGTGTCACCAGGGGGGCCAGGGCAGCGTGCAGTGAGGCAGGCGCGATGTAGAGCGCCGTGGCCGGGGTGGGCAGGTTTAGCCCGCTGAAGGCGCGCAGGTCTGGTCGTTGCAGGTCGGCATTGCCAACCAGCAGATAGGCGTGAGTACCCTGGTCCTCAAAGCCGGCATTGAGCCCAGTCAGCAACTCGGGCCGGGCCGGATCGTCGATGGCGTACAGGCTGGCACCGGCAGGCAGCCTGTCGAGCGTGTAGCGTGTAGACCCCGCAAGCCCGTGGAAGGCTGCGCCAGCCCCATTGAAGTCCAGCCGGGCCTGGCGTTCCCACTCTATTCCCAGGATGAGCATAGCATCGGGTGCGCTGCTCTCAACCGGCTCAAGCCGCACTATGTCGGCGCTCTGGCTAAAGACGACGGTGCGAGTGAAATTACCGCGCCCGGTCCAACTCAGACGCTGTACCGCAGCACCCAGCTGTATATCGAGCAGGTGGGCCCCACTGGTGATTGCACTGCCGAGCAGTGTCACCGTCATCGGGCCACTTGCCGCAGGCAAGTGCGGCCCTAGCTGGGCCTCAAGCGCTGCGGTACTCCAGTTCAGGCGGGGGTTCAGGTTCAGGTCGGGGCCTGCACTCAGGCTAGCGGCAAACCAGTGTTCACCCTCGGGGCCGGGGGTGGTCGAGTCATAGACCGCCGGGCTGCGCCATGTGCCCCGTTCAAGCGCCGTTGCGCGGGCCGGTGCGGTATCAGGTGTGACCGAACGGCTCGCCATGCGCAACCCAGGGCCATCTTCGCGTCTAAGCCAGTAGGTCGCGGAGCTATTCCAGCGGTTGCCGGGTGCTGGTGCATAGAAGCGCAGGCTCAGGCTGGTGCCGCTGCCGCGCTGCTCAAGGGCTACCGGTGTCCCAGCGTGCCAGAGTTGAAGGCGGTTCGCGTCGGCCGGGTTGAGCCCGGCTGCACTGAGGGCGGCGGCATCGATCAGCTGCATGCCACCGCTGCTTACCAGGACGCGGGCCGTGGGTTTGCCGCTGGCGGGATCACGCGGGGGCGGAGGTGAATCGGCCTGGGCCATAGCCGCAGGCGTCAGGCTGAACAGTAGCGCCAGCAGCAGGCTGGCCGCCCAGCGGCGGGTGCGCATCGACCATGAAGAGGGTACAGTGATCATTTGACATAATAAGCCCGTCACATGCGCCGACGAACATGGGCGGCGAAGGTGACGGGCGGGTATGCTCTTACGGATCAGGGCCAGCGTTTAGCGCTGACGGCGGGCCAGCCAGAAGAAGAGCACTGAGCTACTGAGGGCCATGCCAGCCAGTACGATCAAGCCATAGGGAGCTGTGCCGCTTCCAGCTGTCTGGGGCAGATTCTGGGGCGGTGCGCTCGTAAGCGGCGGCTGTGGTGCTGGCTGCGGCGGTTGTGGTGCTGGCTCAGGTGGCTGGGGGACTGGCTGGGTTGTTGCATCGGGTGACGGTGCAGTCCCGCTATCACCACCGACCACTGGTGTGGCCGTCCGGGTATCGCCATCACCACCGACCACGGGCGTGGGGGTTGCAACGCCGACCGGTGGGGGCACGGTCGTCGCGGTGCCGTCCACGATCGGTGTCGGGGTTGCTGTGCCCATCGGCGAGGGCACGGTCGTCGCGGTGCCGTCCACGATCGGTGTCGGGGTGGTCGACGGTGCCGGTGCGGCTGTGCGGGTCGTCGCAGGGATAGTAGCCGTCGGCGTCGCGGTGGGCTGGTCGGGCGGGGTGGTCGCCGTGGGCGGCACCGGGGTGGCGGTGGGCTGGCCGGGCGGGGTGGTCGCCGTGGGCGGCACCGGGGTGGCGGTGGGCTGGTCGGGCGG
>CAZQCG010000012.1:0-119992 GCA_964592425.1 uncultured Chloroflexaceae bacterium | reverse complement strand
GCCGTGGGCGGCACCGGGGTGGCGGTGGGCTGGTCGGGCGGGGTGGTCGCCGTGGCTGGTGGCGGTGGGGGTGGTGGCGGCACCACATCGGTCGGCGTCGCCGTGGCTGGTGGCGGTGGGGGTGGTGGCGGCACCACATCGGTCGGCGTCGCCGTGGCTGGTGGCGGTGGGGGTGGTGGCGGCACCGGGGTATCGGTGGGTGGCACCGGGGTCCGGGTTGGTGGTTCGGCGGTGTTGGTGATGATTGGTCGTGGCGCAGCCTCGACCGGCGAGGTCAGGGTGTTAAGCGCCAGGGCGAGACCGGCCATGGCAATGACCAGTATCGCGAAGAGCAGGTTGGTGAGTCGAGTTGTACGCATACCCTACCTCAAACTAAATCGTTACAAGTTGAACGGCGCGAGTCACTGTTGGCCAAGCTACCTAGCGCAACATCAGCGGCAGGTGCAGTTGATGGGCAGCCTGGGCCAGGGGCCTGGTCGTGGCTGGGCCGTGGATCGAGGATGGTGCATCGCTACTCACCAGTTCGATCCAGTAGCTCAAGCTCTGTGTAGCTGAGGCTTGATCAATAAAGTTGTAGCTTGCCCCGCTACTACCGCGCCCAAGGGCTGGTATCAGCTGTGGGTTGATCTGCACAGCGTCGGCGCGTAGCCCGGTGCTGCTCCGGTAGAGGTTGAAGCCGAGAGCCTCAAGCTCGAGTGAAGTTGTCCAACGCAGCACGATGCGCTCGCCCTCACGGGTTGCGGTAAAGCTGGCGAGGGTGATCGCGGTAGGCATCGTATTGAAGCCGAAGTCGTAGGTGTGATTGTTGAAGCCGGGGTTGCTGGTAAGCAGGATGGTTCTAACAGCGGTACCATTGGCAATCCCGTCCGAGTCGCGGATGGTGCCATTCGAACTGGGGTCGTTGTTGTCAACAGTTGGCACAAGTCCACTGAGCGGTGTCTGCTGGTTGTCACCGCTGGCATTGGGGATGCGAACTTCGTAGCGTGTATTGGGCTTAAGCGGCAGATTGTACTTGAAGGCATCGCCACTGGTCACAGGAGCCTGGTTGGCATAGGCCGAGAAGATGTAGTTGCCATTGGCGTCGGTGATGGCTGTGCCGATCAAGGTAGTGTTGCCGCGATCGTCCAGCTCGTAGAGCTCAACCGTCACTCCGGCAATCGGCGGCTCGTTGGGATCCTGGATGCCATCACGGTCATCGTCGCGCCAGACCAGGTTACCGATCTCGATCGGTGCTTCGTCGCAGAGGGCGATCAGATCGCCCAGGCCATTGGCTTTGCCCAGGGTGGCCGGATCCAGCCCCGAGGGCGTATCGTAGACAACGAAGGCTTTGCTGTAGGCCCCGGTCGTATTGTTATACCAGCGGAAGCCGCCGTTAAAAAAGTGCTGCGGTGGGTCAAAGGGGAAGGCATCAAAGCCGGAGATGACCACGTCGGGGTAACCCGGTACCTGGAGGCCACCGCCGCTGCTGGTCTCTTCCTGATTGATGCTATCCTGGCCACGTATACCGTAGCTATCGTCGAAGTAGTACTCACCACCGCCCGGTCCCTGCGGCTGGAGAATACGGTTGCTCGGCCTGGGAGTCGTGGTAATGCCGCCACAGCTGCCGTTGTTCTCCAGCGTCCAGCCACTGGTCGGGTCACCACAGGCTCTTAGCACATCGCCAATCGCAATCCCGAGATAGTCGGGGATATTGGGCTCATTCGGGTTGGAGAAGGCGTAGTAGCCGATCGTATCGCCGGTACGGTCGCGCAGGCCAAGCACCATGTTGCCGTTATCGAAGCTGATATCGGTGAGCCAGGGCTGCGGGTAGATGATAAAGCGCGGATCGTTTGGCCCCTCGGTCAGACTGATGCGATCAAAGCCGGGGGTCCAGGGGCGCCATGCGGCCGGTATATCTTCGTAGGTGTCGGCGATGCCGCGGGGATAGCCTAGCGCGAGGCTCAGGGCTGGTGTGCTTTCAAAGGCCAGACTGCTCGGGTCGACTCGATAGACATAGGCGGCCAGTTCGCGCACATCGCCGGTGTTGTAGACGCCATTGCCGTCGTTATCAGTCACCGCGTTGCGCTCAGCCAGGATGTTGTGATCGAAGCGACCATTGCCGTTGCTATCGATAAACTCATCAACCGTGGTTGAGCTCTCAGCGGTGCAGGTGAGGCCCACATAGAGCTGGCCACGATCAAAGCTGACGGCAAAAGGCCGGATGTCGCCGACTGCGCAGCGTTCGCGGAGCGCCCCCGTGGGCAGCAGCGGGGCATTGGCGGGGTCGTCCACCCCTGGCACAGCCTGGGAGGCAACCACAGCACCGGTCGTAGCATCCAGTGCGTAGAGTGTGCGGTTCTCGAGGTTCATCACATAGAGCAGCGCCTCGTCGTCTGAGAGGGCCATCCCGCCGAGGCCATACTTGCCGACAGCATCCCAGCCCAGGTCATACCCGTCAACAAAATAGGGGTCAACCCCCACCATTGCCGGGGAGAGCGGCGGGAAGCTCAGGCGCGGGTTGGTTGATGGCAGGCTGAAGGTAGCAACCAGGTTGCCGCTGCTCTGGTCAAGCACATAGATCGCACCGGTATCATCATCGGTATCGCGCGTGCCATCGAGGCCCGGCCCAAGAATGATATGTTTCTTGAAGAAGGCCGCAGCGTAGATCTGTTGCCGCGACGACGAATGGGCCAGGCCCCAGGTTGAGCCGACCACTTGACCCAGTACATTCAATCCAGTTGGCGGGAGACGGTAGTCAGCAAGGTCGGTCGAAGCCTGGCTACCAGCGCTGTAGGGGAAGCTGATCAGGGTGTCTTCGTTGAGCCCGGGCGAACTTCCCTTCTTATAGCAACTGGTGACGAGCGTCGGATTATCCTGGCAATACTCACCAGGGATGATCAGGCCCAGGTTCACCCGGCTGCCGGCACCTTCGTTCTGGGGAGTCAGGTCGGGCACAAACTGCACCGTCGAGCCGTTGTCCAGCCCGACCGGCCCGGGCTGGAAGTTCGTCGGGAGGTTCGTAAACTCGACTCGGTAAGGACCGCTGCCGGTAACCGGCAGGCTATAGCTTCCATCATTGACGCTGGCTGTGCTACCGACTATGGCACCGTCAGCGTTATAGGCGGTGATCGTAACTCCGGCGATACCGCGGTCATTGGCCAGCGCAACCGTACCACCGCCGGCATTGCTGGCGGTGTTGGCGAGGTCACGCCGTCCGTTACCGTTGTAGTCCTGGAACACGACGCCGGTGATTGTCCCGGCAGCATGGGCGGTGGCGCCCCCACGCCACTGACCTGCACTCACGAGCATAATGCTCAGGAGGGCGAGAACGGTGGCAAGGTTGCGTACTGCGACGCTTGATCTGGACATAAGCCCCCCTCAACTTGATGGATGGTAGGTGATGTTCTGCAGGCAGGCATAACATAAACCGCCTGAAATCAGATCCGGCGGTAAGCTGCATCAACATCGATCGGATGGTAAGCTATCCCACCTCAGACAGAGTATTGACAAGGAGGAGGAGGGCATATTGATATAATCGAGCTATGTTTATTATACTGCCTGGTATGCTTACGTCAATCAAGCTCTTGTCAGGCATAGCGCAGTGCGCCATAACAGTATTGTCATTTTTTGGCAGCATGCCAATGCCAGGTGCAGCCTGCCCAGTTCATCCAGCCATACGTAGCTTGGCGATCGTTCGGCGCAGGCCTTCTTCGATCGAAATTCGCGGATCATAACCAAGGTCGCGCCGGGCGGCTGTGAGGTCGAACCAGCGACTGCGGGCGAGCTGGGTGACTGAGAGGCGGGTCAGCGGTGGTTCATCGGGCAAGCCCAGTGCGCTGAAGCCGCGCTCGATCATACTGACGATCGGCAGGGCCACGGCGAGGGGGATTTTATGTCGCACTGGCGGCAGGCCAACGCCGGTCAGCAACTCGTTGATGAAAGCCCACAGGTTCACCGGGCGTTCCTGGCCAATGAAGTAGGCCCGCCCACGCACAGCGGGATTATGCTCCAGCGCGTCGGCGGCAAGCAGGTGCGCCTCGGCGGCGTTTTCGACATAGGTGATGTCCACCAGGTTTTGCCCGTCGCCAATCTGCACCAGCCGTCCGGCACGGGCGCGGGCGACAATCCGTGGAATCAGGTGCGGGTCACGCGGGCCCCAGACCAGTGGGGGGCGTATGGCGACGGTCGCGATCGCGCTGCGGGCCAGCACATAGCGCTCGGCCAGCGCTTTGGTGGCAGCATAGGCCGAGAGATAGTGGGTGGGGTAGGGAACTGACTCATTAACCCCGGCCAAATCTTCGTCGCCAAAGGCGACCGAAGGTGAGGAGGTGTAGACCAGTTTTGGCACTCCGGCCCGTTCGGTGGCCTGTACCAGGCGCTGGGTCGCGTTGACATTCTGGCGGTAGAACTCCTCGAAGCTGCCCCAGACCCCCGCCTTGGCCGCAATATGAAAGACCACCTCAACCCCGCGCAGGGCTTCGTCAAGCAGCAGCGTGGCCTCGGGGCTGCTCAGGTCGGCCCGCACACATGTGACACCAAGGGCGGTCAGTTCAGGATAGTCGCCCCGTCCGATCACGCGCACACGCTCACCACGGGCGAGCAGTTGTTCGACCAGGTAGCGTCCGATGAAGCCGTTTCCGCCGGTAACGAGGGTTAGCATAGGTTTAGATCTTGATGCGCGTGGTAGCCCAGGCGGCCAGTTGTTCGCGAAAGATCTTGGCATTGTGGCGGATGTCCACCGGGAAGTGGGGATGCAGCAGCACAATCCTGATCCTGGCCGTCATAGGGTTGCTTGTGCCAAGGGCGCGTAGCTCGCTCAGCAGGGCGGCGCGGGCGGCACGCTCACGCAGCAGACGTGGATCGCGGGGTTCGACCACGACTACTGGCTCCTGCTGCCCCGCTGGGCCAACGCCCACCAGGGCGCTACGGGCAACCCCGGGGTGGGCATTAAAGGTCAATTCGACCGGCTCGGTGTAGAGCGTCACGCCGGGTTCACCCGTCTCGACGCGTTGACTCTTGCGCCCGTAGAACCAGAGTCGGCCCTCCTCATCAAGGTAGCCCAGGTCGCCCATGCGGTGCCAGATCTTCTCCCCATCACGGATCTTGGCTAGGCTGGTCGAGGCGGGGCGGGCCACGTAGGTGCGGGTGACCGAGGGGCCACTGACGACGATTTCGCCGACCTGGTACGGTAGCAGGGGTGTCACTTCTTCCCAGGTGCTGATCGGCGTATCACTGATCGGGATGATGTGCAGGGTGACTTCGGGCACCGCACGTCCGACACAGGTGCCAGCCAGCGGGTCGGCCTGGCGGGCCGCATTGACGGCCAGCACCTCGCGCCCGCTGATCGAGGCGATCGGCAGGGCCTCGGTGGCCCCATAGGGGGTGTAGGTGTCGGCGCTAGGGGCCAGGATGCGCTGGAAGCGCTCGTGTAATGCAGCGGGCACCGGCGCACCGGCCATCATCACCCGGCGCAGACTGGGTAATTGGAGGCCCTGCTCCAGGCAGTAGGCCGTCACCCGCTGCCAGATCGCCGGTGAGCCAAAGGTCGAGGTAACGCCGTGGTCATTGATGAAGCGCACCACCGCAGCCGGGTCGCAGGCGGCCGGGCGGATCGGGTCGATGGGCGGAATGGCCGAGGTGCAACCAAGGGCTACGTTGAAGAGGGCGAAGAGGGGAAAGGCGGGCATCTCGATCTCGCCTGGCGCGATGGCAAAAAGCTTGCGTAACAGGCGTACCTGAGCCTCGAACATGCCGTGTTCGTAGAGTACGCCTTTGGGCACGCCAGTGCTGCCGGTGGTGAAGATGATCGCCGCAGGGTCGTCGGGTTGAACCGGGGCCAGGGGGAAGGGCGTCTGCAGCGCCGGGCTCAGGTCGTCCAGATTGAGCTCGCCCAGGGGCAGTCCGGCTGGGCCAACGGTGATGCTGCGGCGCACACTGCGAAAGGCGCGGCGGAAGAGCAAGCGCGCCAGTTGGGCCCGGGGGACACCAAGCATTGCTTCGGCATGACACTCTTCGATACACTGGGCCAGGTTGCGCCGGCCCATAGCCGGGTCGATCAGGATGGGTACTGCGCCCAGTTTCATCAGTGCAAAGGTCAGGCTGATCAATGGCAGGCCTGCTGGCACCATGCTGAGCACCCGTGTGCCCTGCCCGATGCCGACTGCGCTGAGGCCCCAGGCGTAGCGGTCGCTGGCCAGGTTCAGCTCAGCGAAGCTGAGGCGCTGGTAGCGCGGGGTGCCGCTACGGTCGTTGCCCACACCTGTCACCACGGCCGTCTGGTCGGGGCGCTCGCGGGCCATCAGGGGCAAGTGGCGGGCAATATTGTGTGGGGCGGGTTCGCCTGGAACGTAAGCAGTGTCCATCATGGGCATCGTATGCTCTCCGTCGTCAGGCTCAGCTAGCCCGCCCGAGGGCCTTGAGGATGAAGGCAAACTCGAAGGCGATCTCTTCAAGCCGGCTGAAGCGGCCCGAGGCACCGCCATGGCCAGCGTTTACGTTGGTGCGCAGCAAAAGGGGGTTGGTGTCGGTTTTATGGGCGCGCAGGCGGGCAACCCACTTGGCCGGATCCCAGTAGGGCACCTGCAGGTCGTTGAGCCCGGCCGTGGCAAGGATGGGCGGGTAGGGCTGGGCCGTAATCTGCTCGTAGGGTGAGTAGCCGAGCATATAGCGCAATTGCTCAGGGTCGTGCGGATTGCCCCACTGGTCATACTCGATCACCGTCAGGGGCAGGCTTGGGTCCAGTATCGCTGCGATCACATTGGTGAAGGGTACCTGGGCCAGCACGGCCGCGAAGAGGTCGGGGCGCTCGTTCACCACGGCGGCCATCAAGAGGCCCCCGGCACTCGCACCGCTGATCGCCAGGCCAGTGCGACTGGTGTAGCCAGCGGCGATTAGATGCTCGGCGCAGGCGATAAAGTCGCTGAAGCTGTTGCGCTTGTGCAGCAGACGGCCTTGCTCATACCAGGCCCGCCCGAGCTCCTGCCCGCCGCGAATATTGCCGATGGCGCAGACAAAGCCGCGGTCGAGCAGACTGAGCCAGTGTTTGTCGAAGCTCGCGTCGTAGCAATAGCCATAGGCCCCGTAGCCCGTCAGCAGGCAGGGTGCCGAGCCGTCGCAGGGCGTGTCGCGCCGCCGTACCAGCGAGAGCGGCACCATGGCTCCGTCGGGAGCCCTGACGCTGATGCGCTCACTCACATAGGCTGCCGGATCATAGCCGCTGGGGATCTCCTCCTGCTTGCGCAGCTCCCAGCGTCCATCATCCATCCCATAGTCCACCACCGAGGGCGGGGTGATCAGTGAGCTGTAGCTGAGGCGCAGGGTGTTGCTGTGATATTCGAGGTTGCCCAGGGGGGCACAGCTGTAGACCGGCTCGGGGAAGACCACCTGGTGCGCACCGCTGCCGTCGGGTGTGCTGATCCAGATGTGCGGCAGCCCGGCGTGGCGCTCGTAGCGTACCAGGAACGTGGCGAAGGCGTCCACATCGTCGAGCAGCACGTCGGGGCGGTGGGCAATCAATTCATGCCGTTGGCCAGGATCGGTAACCGGCGCTGCGAGCAGGCGGAAGTTCTCGGCCTCCTCGTTGGTGACGATCAAGAAGTGCTCACCCTGGTGCTCAAGGTGGTACTCGATCTTCGGTCGCCGGGCCTCAAAGATCGTAAAAGGTGCATCGGCATCGGCGGCAGGTTTGTAGTGAACCTCCGTACCGTCGTGACTGTAGAGATCGAGCAGCAGGAAGGCCCGTGAGCGGGTCTTGCTCAGGTTAAGCATAAAGCGCTCGTCTTGCTCTTCGTAGAGCAAGCTGTCGTTAGCCGGGTCGCTGCCGAGGGTATGGCGATAGAGGCGATAGGGCCGGTGGCTCTGGTCGAAGCGTGTATAGTAGAGCGAGCGCCCGTCTTCGCCCCATTCGAGACCCCAGGCGGCGGCGGGGATCGGCTCGGCCAGCACGGTGCCGTTGCGCAGGTCGATGATAAAGATGGTGTAGACAATCGCCCCGGTTGTATCGAGGCCATAGGCGGCCAGTTGCTGGTCAGGGCTGACCTTAAATGGGCCGAGGCGACAATAGCTATGGCCTTCGGCTAAGGTGTTCACATCGAGCAACAGTTCCTCGGGGCCATCGGGGGCCAGGCGGCGGCAGACCAGGGGATACTGGCGATCCTGCTCGGTGCGCTGGTAGTAGACGTAGGCTCCGAAGCGCTCCGGCACCGAGAGATCCTGCTCCTTGATTCGCCCGCGCAGTTCGGCGTAGAGTTGCTCACGCAGGGCGGCCGTATCGGCCATAAAGGCCTCGGCGTAGGCATTCTCAGCCTCCAGGTAGGCCATCACGGCCGGGTTCTCACGCTGCTGCAACCAGGCGTACTCGTCTATCAGGGTCTGTTCAAGCAGACGAATGGGCTGAGGGTGCTCTTCAGCTCTGGGCGGTGCAGGAGGATTATGCATAGGGTAGCTGTCAGCCTTGAGATACTATCAGATTACGATGTTTATGTAAGAAAGGTCTGGATGCGCGGGATAATTTCAGCGTGGGCATCTTCGAGCACATAATGGCCGGCATCGTCAAAGCGCATAGCTGCGGCGGATGGAAAGCGTTCGAGCCAGTCGGCAAGGAAGTAATCGTTGAAGCACCAGTCGCGGCCGCCCCAGAGAATGAGCATGGGCCGCTCGCGCAGGTGAACCAGCTCGCGGTCGATCGCATCGACTACGGCCCAGGTAGGATGGCGGGGGTGGGTTGGGATGTCGCGCACAAAGTGCTGGATGGCGACCCGTGCGGCCCAGGAGTTGTAGGGCAAGAGGTAGCCACGGCGCACCTCGGGCGATAGTGGATGCGTCACGGCCATTATCGTTGCCCCGACTGCGAAGCCGTTAAGCCCACGTACACCCAGGTCGCCGAGGAGAGGGAGGCGTGTGACGGCGATGCGCAACGGCATCCGTGGCGAGAGGAAGGCGGCTGTGTTGAGGACGACCATGCGGCCCACTTGCTGCGGGTGGCGCGTCGCCCAGCCCATGGCGATGGCCCCACCCCAGTCGTGCATCACCAGGTCAACCTGGCCAAGCTCAAGGTGGTCGATCAGCCGTTCAAGGTTGTCGATGTGCGTGCTCAGCCGGTAGGGGTAGGCCTGGGGCTTGTCGGAGAGGCCGCAGCCCATATGATCCAGTGCGATCACCCGGTGGGTCGGGCTGAGCGCGCTGATCAGGCGGCGGTAGTAGAACGACCAGGTGGGGTTGCCATGCACCAGCACCACCGGCGGCCCTTCACCCTCATCAACATAGCTGAGCGTGCCGCGGGTCAGGGCCAGGCGCTGCGGGTGAAAAGGGTAGAGGCTGCGGATCGAGCTCAGGTCGTAACGGGAAGCGGGAGCCCCAACCATAGGCATTATGCTCCGTTTCTTGGAAGTGCCAGGATAGCAGTATAGCATGAGGGCCGTTCCGCTATAATGGCTGTATGGCAATCTCTACTCAGATCCTGCTCCCCCATGCGGCGGGCCTGGCGGCTGCGGCGGCTTTGCTGCGTGCCGGTCGTCTGGTCGCCTTCCCGACCGAGACGGTCTACGGGCTGGGTGGTGCGGCCCTCGATCCGGCTGCTGTGGCGGCGATCTTCACGGCTAAGGGGCGCCCCGCCACTGACCCGCTGATTGTCCACCTGGCTTCGATTGCCGATCTGCCGCTCGTTGTTGATACCGTGTCTCCTGTCGCTGCTCGCCTGGGCCTGGCCCTCTGGCCTGGCCCGCTGACCCTGGTTTTGCCCTGTGGACCGGCGGTACCTCCGGCGGTCACTGCCGGACGGGCGACGGTCGCCGTGCGGGTGCCGGCGCATCCACTTGCCCGTGCCTTGATTGTTGCGGCAGGCACGCCTCTGGCTGCGCCCAGCGCCAACCGCTTTGGCCATACCAGCCCGACCACGGCGGCCCATGTGCTGGCCGATCTTGATGGCCATATCGATGCGGTGCTGGACGGTGGCCCGACGCCTATCGGGATCGAGTCGACCGTCCTTGACCTGAGTGGGCCAGGCCCTATCCTGCTGCGCCCGGGTGGGGTGAGTCTCGAGCAGTTGTGTGAGTTGCTGGGCGAGGTGGCGTTGGGTGGGCCGGCTAGCGGCGGTGCCCAACCGGCCCCAGGACTCTTCGAGCGCCACTACGCTCCTCACAGCCCCCTCTGGCTGGTGTTTGGCCAACCGGAGGCCGCCCGCGCATGGCTGCGCACCCGGGCCACCGCCGAACTTGCGGCGGGGCGGCGTGTCGGCCTGTTGCTCCCCGCCGAGGATCTTGCCACGCTGGCTGACCTCGATGTGCTCGCTGTGAGCCTGGGGCCGGTTGCTGATCTGGAGGCAATTGCTCGCCACCTCTACGCCGCCCTGCGTACCCTTGATGCAGGTGAGCCAGATCTCATCCTCACCCGCGACCTGGGCCTGGTGGGCCTGGCCCGCGCCATCCGCGACCGTCTGACCCGCGCTGCCGCAGGGCGCGTGGTTGATCTGGCCTCCTGATCCGGCCAGGTGCGCCCTCCATCGATACTCTATCGCACAGGGCCGCCGGGTTAAGTATAATGAAGGTTACAGTCCACTGTCGTAGCAGATGGAGTCGGAGTATGCCTTTTCGCGTCGAGTCTCCCTATCAGCCAACTGGCGACCAGCCGCGGGCCATCGAGCAGCTTGCCCAGGGTCTGGCCGAAGGTTACCGTGAGCAGACCCTGCTCGGCGCGACGGCTACCGGCAAGAGTCTGGGCTATGCTGATCCGGTCTACCTGGTTGAGGAGCATGACGGCGGCTCAGTCGCACGCGTCGAGCCTATCGGCCCCTACATCGACGCGCTGATGGCTGCTGCGCCCGCTCAACTTGAGCAGGTGGGCGCGACGACCATTCTTGATCTGCGGGCCGTCCGCGTGCGCTGTTATGCGCAGGCTTTCGATCCTCTCAGCGGTGTGGTTGCGCTCTATCCGGTGCGCCATATGACCCGCCATAGGCCGGATGCGGAGATCTACCGCCTGACGACGGCCTGTGGGCGTCAGGCGACCCTTACGGGTGACCATAACCTCTGGGTGCTGCGCGACGGCTCGTTACAGCTGATCCGTACCGGTGAGGCCCGCCCTGGAGATGCCATTCCCTTGCCTGAATTGCTGCTGGCACCCGCTACGTCACCCGCTGCGCCGGGCGAACTTCCTGGTGCCTGGCCCGACCTGCCCCTGGCTGAACTGGCTGCCTGGCTGCGTAGCTGTTTTGCCGACGCGAAGGTGCAACTCGACGCAGGCACCCTTGGCCTGAGCCTGCCGGATGTGCAGCAGGCCAGTCTGCTCAGCTATGCCCTGCTGCGCTTTGGCATCTGGGCGCGCCTTGCTTGCGCCGAGGGTTGGCAGTTGACCATTGGCGGTCAGGCTGACCTGCGCTGCTTCCATGCCCAGATCGGCCTGGCTGATCAGGCCCAGCAGGCGGCTCTGGCTAGCTTGCTCGACCGGGCTGACCTGCCTGACCAGGATGTCGTGCCGGGGGTCGGGCCGGCCCTGCGGATCTTGCGTGATGATCTCGTGGCGCGCTTGTCGTCTCCGGCTCCATGGTTAGCCCAGCCTGGCTCACCCCCGCCGCTGCGCGTCACTCCCGCTCCGCTGAGGAGAGGCAGCTGGGGGGGCGGCTCAACCATGGCTGGAGTGGCCTCAAATGACCCGCTGGATCTGGCTAACGGCCCATTTGCCGCCGCTGCTGGACTTGCACCCGCCGAGTTGGCGCAGATCGAAGCAGATCTGGCCGCGCCCCGACGGACAAGCCTGGTCAGGCTGCTCGAGGTGCTGGCCGCCCATGCTGAAGCTGCTTCGCCCGCATGGTGGGCCGCGTGGCGTCGCCTGCGCAGCCTGACGGGTCTGCGCTGGACGCCGGTGGCCTCTTTGCAGCCCATTACCTATGCGCACTCCTACGTTTACGACCTCAGCATTCCCGGCCCCGAGACCTTCCTGGCCGGTCAGGGCGGCATGTTTGTCCACAATACCTTCGTCATGGCCAAAATCTTTGAGCAGGCCCAGCGGCCCACGCTTGTGCTCGCGCATAACAAGACCCTCGTCTCGCAACTCTGGGCCGAGTTTCGCGATCTATTGCCTGATGCCGCCGTGGAGATGTTTATCTCCTACTATGATGAATACACGCCGGAAGCCTACGTTCCCTCGAAGGATCTCTATATCGAGAAAGAAGCCTCGATCAACGAAGAGATCGACCGTTTGCGTCACGCCGCAACCCAGGCCCTCTTCACCCGCCGTGATGTGCTGATTGTCGCCTCGGTCTCGGCGATCTACGGCCTGGGCTCGCCCCACGATTATGGCCAGGTGATGGTTGCGGTTCGCCGTGGCGAGGTGCGCAACCGCGACAAGCTCTTACGCCAGTTGATCGATCTCCAGTTCGAGCGCAACGACGTTGATTTTCATCGTGGTACCTTTCGTGTGCGTGGCGACACCCTCGACATTGTGCCAGCCAACGCCGAGACGGCCGTACGCATCGCCTTCTGGGGTGATGAGATCGAGCGCATCAGCGAGTTCGATCCACTTACTGGCGAGTTGTTGCTTGAACGCACCAGTGTTGAGATCTACCCGGCCAAGCACTTTGTGACCACCAAAGAGAAGATGGCTCTGGCGGTGCAGGGCATCCAGGATGAGTTGCAAGTGCGTCTGACGGCGCTCGATGCCGAGGGCAAAGCGTTGGAGGCGGCGCGCCTCAAACAACGTACCACCTACGATCTCGAAATGCTCTCCGAACTGGGTTACTGCTCGGGGATCGAGAATTATTCGCGCCACATGGACGGGCGTACTGTCGGTCAGACGCCCTGGACGCTGCTCGACTATTTCCCCGACGACCTGCTGATCTTTGTCGATGAGAGCCACATCACCTTGCCCCAGGTGCGTGGCATGTTCCTCGGCGACCGCCAGCGTAAGCAGACCCTCGTCGATTATGGCTTCCGCCTGCCCTCGGCCCTCGACAATCGCCCGTTGCAGTTCGAGGAGTTCGATCGCCACATCCACCAGGCGATCTACGTCTCGGCCACTCCTAGCCCCCTTGAGCGTAGCCGTAGCAAGCAGATCGTCGAGCAGATCATCCGCCCGACCGGGCTGATCGACCCGCTGGTTGAAGTGCGCTCCACGCGGAACCAGGTTGACGACCTGATCAGCGAAGTGCGTGGGCGGGTGGCCCGTCAGCAACGCGCCCTGGTCACCACGCTCACCAAGCGTATGGCCGAAGACCTTGCCGACTACCTCAAGGAGGTCGGTATCCGTACGATGTACCTGCATGCCGACATTGATACACTTGAGCGGGTTGAGATCCTGCGTGACCTGCGCCTGGGTGTTTATGACGTGGTGGTTGGCATCAACCTGCTGCGCGAGGGCCTTGACCTGCCGGAGGTGAGCCTGGTCTGCATTCTCGACGCCGACAAAGAGGGCTTCCTGCGCTCCGAGACCTCGCTCATCCAGACGATTGGGCGTGCGGCGCGCCATCTCGACGGCACGGTGATCATGTATGCTGATACGGTCACCGCTTCGATGGCGGTGGCGATCAAGGAGACCCAGCGCCGCCGCGATATCCAGATGGCCCACAACCTGCGCCATGGGATTACCCCGGTGGGCATCTCGAAGGGCGTGCGTGACCTGACCGACCGCATTCGCAAGATGGCCGAGGAGCGTGGTGAGTACAGCATGCGCCCTGGTGGCACGCCCGTGCCCGTACTGCCCGAACTCCCCCGCGAGGAGGTGCATAAGCTGATCAAGGATCTCGAAAAGCAGATGAAGCAGGCGGCCCGTGATCTCCAGTTCGAGCAGGCCGCTGGCCTGCGTGACCAGATTGTGGAGTTGCGCAAGACACTTGCGCTTGAGTAGTCGGTAAACGAATTCATTACGGTAGTGTGCGGAAAAGCCGCATGAGAATCTATTGAGTAGTAGGCAGAGGAATCAGGTGCCAGTTCAGGTCTGGATCGGCGATAAGCCAGAACACCCCAACGAGCGTCGGGCGATCATGGCCCTGGCGAGCGGCCTCCAGCGCATGGAAGGCCTCTACCTGATCCTGGCCAATTTCAGTGTCGGTGGGCGCAGCATCGACCTGGTGATCATCAAGCACGATGCGATCTTCATTCTTGAGTTGAAACACTGTGATGGGCGCGTGATCGGCAGCGTCAACGGGCCGTGGCTGGTTGAAGGGCGCAACGGCGAGCGCAAGCGGCTCAATCCGGGTCGCAAAAATCCCTACAATCAGGTCATCTCCTACTTCCACGCCCTGACCAACTTTCTCAACGAGCACCGCCGAACCTTTCTCTCAGCGCAGAAAGCCAACGATATTGACTTCCGCACCTGCAAACGGGCGGTGGTCATTGCGCCGAGCATTCAGCCCGACAGCACGATCGAGCTTGATTGGAAGGTCGATCTGAAGGGTCTGGACGAACTGCCCGCCTTTTTGATTACCGAGCGTTCGTCGGAGATTGCCCTGAGTGACGAGGAGATGCTGGCTATTCCGCAGCTGTTGCACTGTACGCCCTGGCACGAGCTGAATCTGGTGCTACAAGGGGTGGTGCCCGACCCGGCAGCGATGGCCGACCCACTTGAGCCGCCTCTTGCGGCCCCCACTGCACTTGTCACAGCTGCGGCGGAAGTGGCTGTGGCCCCAGCCACCAGTCAGGCCAGCACCGGCCCTGCGCAGGCCGAAGCCGCCCCAGCTCTTCCCGCCTCTGGTGGACTGATCGCCCGTACCCGTGGCCTCCTGGTCAGCCGGGCCAGGTGGGCCATCAGCGGGGTGGCGCTACTGACTGTGTTGGTGCTGGCCCTGCTTTTCTGGCGCCCCAGTGTAGTACCGCCCCTGGCCGATCAGCCAGCCGCTTTGGGTGAAGTCAATGGCCTGCCTACCGGCGAGGCCCTGACCAGTCTTGGGGCCCCGACGGCGGCCAGTTGCAACTGGTCCGGCTATCAGTTGGTGGGCAAACGTTACGACCCGGCCAGCCGCAGTTGGACAAGTGTTGCCGAAGGGGAGGCTGGCCTGACCATGCCTGAAGTAGTGGTGGCCCTTGAGCAGGTCTCCACCTGTGACGGCAAGATTGCCCTCACCTGGAGCCTGCAGAACAACTCGGATCGCCCGATCGAGTTTCCGTTACAAGGCACCAATATTCGCATCAGTGACGGCCTGGGCAATGAGTACGCTCTCGACGACCGCGCTTCACAGCCCTCGGCCATCCGTGCCGCCCCGGGTGCCCAGGAACGCGGTACGTCCGTCGTCAGCCGCCCCCTCAGCAGCAGCGCCAGTTCATTGTTGGTACGCATCAAAGAGCAGCCCTTCGGCGAGGCGAGTTTTGTCGTGGCCCTCCCGCGGTAAGGGTGGGCATGGCCTCGTTGGGACACGGCGGCGATGGCATCATCCCGTATTCTTGAGCCCGGCGGCGATGCCGTTGATTGACATAAGTACTGCCGTCTCCAACTCCTCTTCGTCCTCTTCGTGGGCGCTGGAGCGCAAACGTCGGAGGGCTTCGATCTGAATATAACTAAGTGGGTCGATATAAGGATTTCGCTGGCGAATAGCATGCTGCAACACGGGCAGGCGTTCAAGCATATCGCTGATCCCGGCGACCTGGCAGATCATGCTTACGGTACGTGCATATTCGGCATAGACAATCGCGTAGACCTCCTCCGCCAGCACCTGGTCATGCACGAGGTCGGCATAGCGGCGCACAATGCTCAGATCGGCCTTGGCGATGATCAGCTGGGCATTGTCGAGCAGCATCTTGAAGAAGGGCCACTCGCGGTACATGCGCTGTAGCAGGGCGAGCCGGGCCGGATCGTCGCTGGCAAAGGCGGCCAGGCCAGATCCCAGGCCATACCAGCCAGGCAGGGTATGGCGGCTCTGCATCCAGCTGAAGACCCAGGGAATGGCCCGCAGATCTTCGATCCGCTCGCTCTTGCGGCGCGAGGCCGGGCGTGAGCCGATCCGCAGGCGGCTGATCTCGGCCACCGGGGTTGCCTCGCGGAAGTAGGTCAGGAAACGCGGATCTTCGTAGATCAGGCTGCGGTAGGCTGTACGGGCCGCTATGGCCATCTGATCCATGATCACGATCCACTCCGGCTCAGGCTGCTGGGTTGCCTCGGGAAAGCCAGCCCGCAAGACGGCATTGACTACCTGTTCGAGGTGGCGCGCGGCAGTGCGTGGATCGAGATAACGGTCGGAGATCATCTCGCCCTGATCGGTCATCTTGATCTGGCCGCGCAGGGTGCCTGCCGGTTGGGCGAGAATGGCCTGGCCCGCTGGCCCGCCCCCGCGTCCAACCGCACCGCCGCGGCCATGGAAGAGACGTAGACGTATGCCGTGCTGGTCGGCAACGGTGGTCAGTTCAATCTGGGCCTGGTAGAGCGCCCATGTTGCAGCAACGAAGCCACCCTCTTTGTTGCTGTCGGAGTAGCCGAGCATAATTTCCTGGTTGCGGCCACGCAGGCGCAGGTGATCGTTGTAGACCGGCAGGGCCAGCAGTTCGGTGAGCACACGCGGGGCATTGCGCAGATCTTCGCTTGTCTCGAAGAGCGGCACCACATTCAGTCGGCTCTGTACTCCTGGGCGGTAGAGGCCCACTTCGCGGCAGAGTAGCAGCACGGCCAGAACGTCGCTCGTGCTGGCCGTGCCGCTGATCACATAGGTCTCGATCATTTCGGCGTCAAGCTGCTCGAGCAGCGCCGCCACACTCCGCAGGGTCTGCACAACCTCTGCTGTTGCGGGGCTGTAGCCCGAGAGCCGCGCCGAGGTGAGTGGGCGTGGGCTGGCGATTTCACTGCTGAGCAGGGCGATCTTCTCAGCTTCGGGCAGGCTGGCATAGTCGGCGCAAACGCCAGCTTGCGCAAAGATCTCCGCCAGGGTTTCCAGATGGCGCCCGCTATGCTGGCGCAGGTCGAGGCTGGCTGTATGCAGGCGAAAGATCGCCACGCTGGCCATCACATCACGCAGCAGGCCATTGGCTACCAGCTCGCCGCCGTCAGCCCAGAGGCTGGCGTAGATCAGGCGCAGGTCGGCCAGCAGCTCTGCGCTGCGATAGTACACCGTCGCTGGTGGTGTTGGTGGCGGATCGTCGCCCCAGCGCGGCTCATGGCTGAGGGTATAGGCCAGGCTTTGTTCCAGGCGTGCCCGGATGAGCGCACAGAGCTGGCGGTAGGGCTCGCGGGCATGGTGCGGGCTGATCGCTGCAGCGGCCTCCGGCAAGATCTGGCGGTAGTGCTCAATCCGTGCAAAGACGGCTGGACTGACATTGGTCTGGGTCAAGGACTGGCTCAAGTCGGTGAAGAGCTCGTCCATGCAGCGCATCAGGTGGCGCAACATCGAGGCGCGCATACGCCGGGCCGTATCGACGGTGACCGCCGCAGTGACAAAGGGATTTCCATCACGGTCGCCGCCCATCCAGCTACCGAAGCGCAGCAGCGGCGGCAGTGCCCAGGGCTGCTCAGGGTAGTACTCGCTCAGGGCCTCGTCCATCCGGCGATGAATCTGCGGCAGCAGATCGTAGAGCACCGTCTGGAAGTAGAAGAGGCCATTCTCCACCTCGTCCACCACCGAAGGCTTGCGCATGCGCACATCATCACTCTGCCAGAGACCGACGATCTCACGCTCGATGCGCGCAAGGATGGCACTGCGCTCCTGGGGCGGCAGCAAGCGTTCGCCCAGGCTGAGGTCGAGCAGGCTATCGAAGATGCGCCGCTGCTTGATCAGCGCGGTACGGCGGCGCGACTCGGTAGGATGGGCGGTCAGCACCGGCATGATCAGCGCACCATCCAGCCAGCGTTGGAGCGCCTCGGCGGGCACGTCACGCTCGCGTAGGCGCGCCACCGCCTCGGCGATGCTCTCGCTGCGCGGTGCAGGTGCTGCCCGCAGGTCACGTTCACGCAGGGCGCGCAGGCGCTCCACCGACTCGGCCAGGTTGACCAGGCCGAAGTAGAGCGTAAAGGCTTTGATCAGGCCACGCAGCTCACCTACCGTCAGCTCGGTGATCAATGCCTGCAGCTGCTGGCTAATCTGCGAATCGTCAACACCGCGCAGTTGTCTGGCCATCAGACGCACGCGCTCTTCGAGCGCAAAGGCCGTCGCGCCGCTCTGGTCGCTCAGCACACGGCCCAGCATATCACCCAGAGCACGGATATTGATCGAGAGCGGGTCACGCTCGTTACTCATGTGTGCCTCATTCACCGCCTTCGGCAACCATTGCTTCGACGTGGGCATAGTCGTTCAGGCGCATCAGACGCCAACCGTTGCGCCCCAGGCGCAGCTCGGTGAGTGAGCCGTTGTCAAGCCACATCCGCCCGAAATGGCCCAGGTCGAGGCCGATCACATGACAGAGCAGGGCGCGGATCGTGCCGCCATGGGAGACGGCGATAAGCGTCTCGCCCGGGCGATGGGCGGCCTGGATCTGCTCGAGCGCAATCAATGCTCGTGCCTGGAGCTGGGCGTAACTCTCGCCCCCCAGCCGCACCGTCCGCGCCGGGTCGCGCTGGTACTCGGCCATATGCTCAGGGAAGCGCCGGTAGAGTTGCTCTGGGGTCAGGCCCTCCCATTGACCAACATCGATCTCGCGTAGCTCAGGTAGGGCCTGGGGGCTGAGTTTGACAGCCTGGCCGATCAATTCGGCTGTCTGCCAGGCCCGCACGATGTCGCTGCTGTAGAGCGCAACAGGACGGTAGTTTACCAGGCGCTCAGCGGCACGGCGGGCCTGCTCAAGCCCGCGTGGGTTGAGCGGCACATTGGCCTGGCCCTGGTACTGTAGGGTGACATTCCATGGCGTCTCGCCATGGCGAACAAGCAACAGGCGCATGAGGCAGAATCCAGGTACTCAGGATGTTTCGTAATCTAGAGCGCATTATACCAACTTCGCTGATCCTGCTTACGGCGGATATTGGACAAATCAAGGATATGGTATAGTCATGTGGTTTCCAGACTACCGAGTCAACCGCGAGAAGTTTATGGCCTCAACTGTTATGCGTCACGGAATTACCCGCCTTAGTCCACCTGTCCTGCGCATTCTCACCCACAGCGTGCTCTTCGGCCTGGCTATCAGCATCGGTGACCTGCTCTTCAACTTCTACCTGGTGAGCCTGGGCTACGGCAGCGATGCCGCTGGTCTGCTCTCGACCATCAGCCGCGTGGCGGGCGTCTTGCTGGGCGTGCCGATGGGTCTGCTGATTGACCGGGTCGGCTCACAACGAGCGATCATCGCGGCTCTGGTGGTCTACGCTGGCGGCTGGCTGCTGATGTTGCAGGCCCGTGAGCTTTGGGCGTTAGTCGCGGCCCAGTTTGTGGTTGGTGGGGCCTACCTGCTAGCTAGCATTGGCGTGACCCCGCTGCTCAGCGTGGTTACCCGTGACGATGAGCGGGCCCGGGTCTTTGGCTTCAACGCTTCGGCGACCCTGATGATCGGGCTGGCCGGGAGCGTGGTCGGGGGCATGCTGCCTGCCGGGGCGGCCCTACTCCTGGGGGTCGGACCGCAGGACGTGGGGGCCTACCGCCTGGCGCTGACGATTGTGGTGGGTCTGAGCCTGCTGGCTATGCTGCCGATCCTGGGGCGCTTCCCAGCTGTCGAAGACGAGCACCCGGTTGGTGAAGGTGTGCGCAGCGACGAGCCCTTGCCGATACGCCGGCTGGTGCGTTTTGCCCTGGCGGGGCTGCTGCTTGGTCTGGGTGGTGGGGCCTTGCTCCCCTTCCAGAACCTCTTCTTCCGCAATGTGTTCGACCTGAGCGATGCGTCGGTCGGCATTGTGCTGGCCATCGCCTCACTGGGCATGGGGCTAGGGGCCCTGCTTGGTGCGCCGGTCACGCAGCGCACGGGCTTACGGCGCGGGGCGGCCCTGCTGCGGCTGATGGCTGTCGTGGGCATGCTGCTGATGCTGGTGCCCTCACTCGCCTTTGCCGTGGCTGGCTTCTTCTTACGCGGCCTCTTTATCGCCGCCAGCTTTCCTATGAACGATGCCCTGGTAATGCGTCACACGCCCGCCCGCCAGCGCGGCATGGCCATGAGCTTGATGAATATGCTCTGGGCGGCTGGTTGGGCGATTGCGGCCGTGTTGAGCGGTGTGGTGCAGCTGCGCTGGGGCTTCACGCCGATCATCATCTTCTGCGCCGTGGCTTACGTCATCTCGGCCCTGACGATCTTCACCCTCCGCCTGCCTGAGGCGTAGGTGATCCTCACCCGGCCCTGCCTGACGCTTGCTGATCAAGGTAGTCCTGCAGGATGATTGCTGCGGCAACCTGATCGATCTGCTCGCGTCGGCGGGCTGGCTTCACTCCCAGTTCACGCAGCATCTGTTCGGCGGCGGCGCTGCTCAGGCGCTCGTCGAAGAAGTGCAGGGGCAGGCCAAGGGCCACTTCAAGCGCCGCCGCGAAGCGTTGCACCACCTGGGCCTGTGGGCCAACCTCGCCGCGCAGAGTCAGCGGCAGGCCCACCACTACGGCAATGACCTGGTACTCCCTGGCCAGGCGCACAATCTGTTCAAGCACCTGCGGCTCGGATCTGGCGTTGAGGGTGGTGAGTGGGCTGGCCAGGTGACCAGTGGCATCACTCAAGGCCACGCCAATGCGCCGCTCGCCGATGTCCAGCCCCAGATAACGTTGCTCGTGCATGTCGTTTACAGCAGTGGTGCCTCAACCACCATAATCTGCCAGTCCCAGCTGGGCATCTGCGCACCGTCGGGTAGTTGATATGCGCCGATTACCTGGCGGAGAACCATGTCATCAAGGGCGGCCTGGGCTTCGCTGCGCGATTTGCCACGCACTGCTGTGCGTATCTCCTCCAGGGTTGCCTGGGTGAGGCTGCCGTCACAGCCGGGGCTGCTTGTATCAGTGCGGATCTCGCCGTCTACGAGCAGGCTGGTGCCATCCCAGCGCCAGGCAACGACGACAGGGGCGCGGCAATCGCCGGGGTTGAGCTTGCCAGCCTGACGTAGTTGCTCAGTCATCGCCGGGCCAAGCTGGCTGCTGAGTGGCTGGTCGGCGGGGGTGGCCAGGGCGCGATACTGGGCGACAAGGTTGACGCTGAAGGTCGGATTGAGTGGGTCAACGGTCTCGCCGATAGGTGGCTGAACGGTTGTCTCAAAACCCCGCAGCTGTTCAAGCTCGCTGCGGCTCGGCATAAGCGTACTTGAATCGAGGGTCAGGCTGCGTGCGCCTGCCAGGGCTTCGAGTTGACGGCGGGCCTCGGCATCAAGGCTCTCGAGGGCGGCGGGCAAGAGCGCCTGCACATCGCTCTCCTTGACGATACGTACCTCCTCCTCGCTGCCGCCGCCGAGCGGTGGGTGCTGGACGAGGAAGCCGCCCGAGGTGACGTTGAACGAGCCGCCGCCGGGGACGCTGATGCGGCGGATGGCATTGGCGTCAACGTTCGAGCCGCTGCCGGGTGAACGGGCATTGACGGTAACGTTGGCCTGGCCCCGACTGGTGACGATCTGGGCTCCCGTGTCGCTGGTGGTGGCACCAGGTACTAGCACATCGGCAGAACTGGTGAAGGGTACCTCGCGCCCATCGGGAGTGATCGCAATAAATTCGGTGCCAGCAGGCAGGGGTACCGCCTGCGAGGCCGCATTGAGAATGGTGATCTCGCCACTGGCTGTGCCAGCGGGAGTCAGGGTGCCCTCGCTAATCTGGCCATTCAGGTTCACCCGCGCCTCAGTGCTCAATGGTTCGGCGGCGACGGCGCTGCTCCCAGTGCTTGGGGGGGCGACGATCGGCACGGGTAGGGCGCTTATCACTTCAACTTCCTCGGAGCGCACTGGGGGGCTAACACTGACGGTGACCCGACTGCCCCAGAGGATCAGGCCGCCGATCAGCAGGAGCAGCAGCAGGAGGCCGAGGATCAGCGCCACGAGTGGCCCACGGCGGGCCGGGCGCGGGGGGCGGCTGACGGCCGCCGTGTGTGGTTCGGCACCGGAGCTACCCGCTGCGGGCGGGCGGGTAGGCGACGGATGGCGTGGTGCGGGCGCAGGTGGGTTGGTGGCGGCGCGGGCCGGTGTTGCTGGCGGTGTCAGGCGCGGGTTGTGGCGCGGGGTTAGGGCCGGGGGTAATTTTAGGGTCGTCTGGGTCGCTGGTGGGGGGGCTGCGACTGGTTGGCTGGTGCCAGCAGGTGGGGTTGGCCGATGCATTGGCGTCGCAGCTGCGGCCTCCTCCGGTGGGAGGGTCAGATTGGCTGGTAGCACGATCTTGCGATGAGCGGCCAGGGAAGCCGTCCGTCCCGCAGTCTGGTCAAGGGCTGCCGCAAGCAACTCGCTATCGCTGAGGGTCTGCAAAGAAGGGGGGGGTGCTGCCAGGGCCGCCGCCAGGCCAGCCTCGGCGGCGCGCAG
This sequence comes from uncultured Chloroflexaceae bacterium, assembly GCA_964592425.1. Taxonomy (GTDB): domain Bacteria; phylum Chloroflexota; class Chloroflexia; order Chloroflexales; family Chloroflexaceae; genus Viridilinea. The sequence continues at coordinate 97,717 of CAZQCG010000012.1, read as the reverse complement.
GTCGTCTTCGGCTGAGGAGGATACTGGCGGCACTGGCGGTGGGGTTACCTCAAGCGCAGCGGCAAGACTATCCTCGGCAGCGCGTATGTCGTCCGCAGCCGCCGCAACCGACGGAACCTCCAGTGATGCCGTATCAAGCTCGTCAGGCGCAGCTGGCAAAGGTGTCGGCGTTGCGGCTGCCGCTAGTGGTGCCGCAACGGGTGTCTGGCTCACCTCAAGCACGCGGGTGATCGCTGGGGTGGGCTCGGTCGCCGGGGTACCGCTGATTGGTGGTGCTACCTCGGCGTCATGCACCGGCAGGATCGTCACGCCACACTGGCGAGCCGCCTCCAGGGTCGCGGGATCGGCGCTGATCAGGACGACTTCAATCCCCGCAGCCTCGGTGAGCGTGCGCAGGCGCCCAAGCTCAGCCGAGTCGCGGAGCAGTGCCACACCCTCGAAGACCAGGAACTGAACTCGTGCCGCACCGGTCTGCCAGGCCCGCTCAACTAGCGCGTCAATCGTTGCATCGGAGCGTACAAGCACCAGGGCGGTATCGGTCTGGTCGAAGATCATAGATACCCCCACTGCGTCAAAAGCCTGGGTTAATTCTAACAGTCAGCGATCGGCTATGCAAGTATTGACATGTTAGGAAAGCGGATCTTTTTCCTTCGTGCTATCTAAAGGAAGTTTTCTTGCCTCCCCTACCGTCCACCCGAGCTACGCTGATGGGTTGACGGCGTCGGGGTGCAGCCAGCGCTAGCCGCTGCTGCGCCCTTATGGGTGCGTATCCTTCCCGTCATGTCATGTTTGCAAGGTATTGCAACTAGCCCTTGTTCGGCAGGGCCGCACGCTGGGCCGCCACCAGGGCTGGCGCTTCGGCGATCGCCTCGCGCAGCCGGGCGGGGTCTTTGCCGCCCGCCTGGGCCATATCGGGTCGCCCGCCGCCGCCGCCGCCAACCATTGCGGCCAGGGCGCGCACAAGGTTGCCGGCATGGTAGCCCTCGGCCACCAGGTCGGGGGTGATCATCACCAGCAGCAGCGGCTTCTCGGTGATCACCGCACCCAGCACGATCACGCCCGAATCGATCCGATTGCGCAAGAAGTCGCCCATTTCACGCAGACGCCCGGCATTTTCGGCTTCAACCTGGGCTGCCAGGATTGAGACGCCATAATCGCGGCGTACTTGATCAAGCAGGCTCTCGATCAGCGAGCTAGCAAATTTTGTGCGCAGGGCCATCAACTCTTGCTGGCGCTGACGGGCCTCGTTGAGCACCTGCTCGATCCGCTCCGTCACAAGGGCCGGAACGACCTTGAGCCGTGTGGCAAGCTCGCGCAGGGTCTGGGCCTGCTGCTCTACCCACTGCTCGGCACCACGTCCGGTCACTGCCTCGATCCGGCGGATGCCGCTGCCGATGCTGCCCTCACTGAGCAGACGGATATAGCCGATCTGCCCGGTGCTGCCGACATGGGTGCCTCCACAGAGCTCGCGGGAATCGCGCGAGGCGAAGGGGTGCGCTGCTGGTAGCTCGCTGCCGTCGGTTGCTGTCGCCGCCAGTACCGCCTCGATTCCACCGGCATCGCCGCGTTCGATGGTCACCATCCGAACCCGGTCGCCATACTTCTCGCCGAAGAGGCCGATTGCGCCCCGGCTCAGCGCCTCCTGGTAGCCGAGTTCCTCCCAGCTCACCCGCCCATCGTTGCGCACCCAGGCGTTGAGGCGGCTCTCGATCGCCCGCAGCTGGTCAGGCTCGATGGCCCGGTTGTGGGTAAAGTCGAAGCGCAGCCGCTCAGGGGCGACCAGCGAGCCAGCCTGGGCCGCATGCTCGCCAACGATGTCGCGCAGGGCGCGGTGGAGCATATGGGTTGCCGTGTGGTTGCGCTGGATATCGGCCCTGCGGGTTGCATCAACCCTGGCCTGCACGGTCTGGCCCAGCTCAACCGTGCCTGAGACGACCGTCCCATAGTGGACACTCAGGCCGGGTGCAGGGCGATGGGTGTCAACGATCTGCACCAGCCCGCCAGGATGGCTGAGCGTGCCGCTATCACCGACCTGGCCGCCGCTCTCGGCGTAGAAGGGTGTCCGGTCAAGCACAATCTGCACCTCGGCCCCGGCGGTTGCCGCAGCCACCATGTCGCCCCCGGCCACCACGGCCAGGATGGTCGCCGCGTGGGCCAGTTCGTTGTAACCGCTGAAGCTCGTGGAGGGCAGGCCGCGGTCGGCCCACAGTTCGGCATCGGCGGCCCGGGTGAATTTGGCCGCCGCCCGTGAGCGCTCGCGCTGCTCACGCATGGCCGCCTCGTAGCCCGCCTCGTCCACCGTCAGCCCCTGCTCAGCGGCGATCTTCTGGGTCAGGTCGAGCGGGAAGCCGAAGGTGTCTTTGAGTACAAAGGCATCGGCACCGCTGATGGCCTGGGCACCAGCGCCCTGGAGGTGCTCAACAATCGTGCCCAGACGCGTGATGCCGTCAACCAGGGTGCGCAGGAACTGGCGCTCCTCAGCATCAGCCGAGGCCAGAATAAACTCGCGCCGCTCGCGCAGCTCAGGGTAGGCCGTGCCCATATCGGCGATTACAGTGGCGATCACCTCGGCAAGGAAGGGGCGCTCAAAGCCAATCGCCCGGCCCTGGTAGGCCGCCCGGCGCAGGATGCGCCGCAGTACGTAGGAGCGCCCCGCATTACCAGGTAGCACGCCGTCGGCGATCAGGAAGGCCACCGCCCGGCTATGGTCGGCAATCGCACGGTAGTTTGCAAAATGGGCCTGGTAGTGCGCTTCGTCACTGCCCAGGGCGCTCATAATGCTGCGAATGATTGTCACAAAGGCGTCGGTCTCGTAGTTCGAGTGGACACCTTGTAACACCATCGCCATTCGCTCAAGGCCCATGCCGGTATCAACCGAGGGGCGCGGCAGCGGGCGCATTGTCGCCCGATCGTACTGCATAAAGACGTTGTTCCAGATCTCGACATAGTCGGGATCATCGGAATTGACCCCCTCGGCGCGCATCTTCGTCAGATCGTCGCCAATATACATGGTGATTTCGGAGCAGGGGCCGCATGGCCCTGTGTCGCCCATCACCCAGAAGTTGTCTTTGCGCCCGAAGCGTAATACGCGCGATGGATCGGCCCCCTGGGCGATCCAGAGCTGCGCCGCCTCCTCGTCTGCCGCAACCTCGGCGTCACCCTCGAAGACCGTGAACCAGAGCCGTTCAACCGGCAGCCCAAACTCCTTGGTGAGCAACTGCCAGGCCATGCGGATGGCCTCGGCCTTAAAATAATCGCCAAAGGAGAAGTTGCCGAGCATCTCGAAGAAGGTGTGATGGCGTGGCGATGGGCCGACTTCCTCAAGATCGTTGTGTTTTCCCGAGACCCGCAGACACTTCTGGGCAGTGGTAGCCCGCACATATGGACGCTGCTCTTGGCCGAGAAAGACATCCTTAAACTGCACCATGCCCGAGTTCGCAAAGAGCAACGTCGGGTCGTCGGCCACTACCAGCGGGGAACTGGGTACCCGCGTATGGCCGTGTTGCTCGAAGAAACTGAGAAAGCGCTCGCGGATGACGGCCAGGGGAAGCTGCTGCATGATAGGTACAACCAGACATAACGACAGGAGTTGCCTGTCGCACAGTGTGAACATAAGATGAATGCACCGGGCGCTATTGTAGCCTATCAGATAGACTTCCGCAAAGCTCTACTGGGGTATAATGCCTGTGCATTGCTTAATTACGGGAGATCCCGCGATGGCTCAGCGCAAATGTCTGGCCCTGGTTGATGGTCATGCCCTGGCCTTTCGGGCCTTTTTTGCCCTGCGCGAGGCCGATCTGCGCAACTCGAACGGCGAGCCGACCTATGCGGTCTTTGGCTTTGCCCAGATCTTGCTGACGATGCTTCAGGAGCAGCGCCCCGACTATGTCGCCGTCGCTTTCGATGTTGGGCGCACCTTTCGTGACGATCTCTATGCTGAGTATAAGGCTGGGCGCGCCGAGACACCCGCCGAGTTTCATCCTCAGCTGGCCCATATCCGCCGCTTGATCGCGGCCCTGAACATCCCGATCTATACCGCCGAGGGCTTTGAGGCTGACGATGTGATCGGCACTCTCGCTCGCCAGGCAACGGCGCAAGGCGTAGCTACGCTGATCCTGACCGGCGATACCGATGCGCTGCAACTGGTTAATGATCATGTGCAGGTGCTGCTGGCCAATCCCTATGCCAAGGCCGGTAAAACCACCACGCTCTACGACGAGGCTGCCGTCATCGCTCGTTATGCCGGCCTGGCACCCACCCAGCTGGCCGACCTGCGTGGGCTCAAGGGTGATACCTCCGATAATATCCCCGGTGTCCGTGGGGTTGGCGAGAAGGGCGCAATTGCGCTGCTCAACCAGTTCGGCAGTGTCGAGCAGATCTTCGCCCGCCTGGAGGAGGTGCCAGCCCGTTATCGCAAGGTGCTTGATGGGCAAGCCGAGGCGGCCTTCTTCAGTAAAAAGCTGGCTACCATTATCGATGAAGCTCCGGTTGTGCTTGACCTGGCCGCCTGCGCCCTGAGCGGCTATGACCGCTCGGCTGTCATTCGCCTCTTCCAGGAACTGGAGATCGGGGCTAACTCGAACTTGATCAAGAAGTTGCCGCCTGAGATGGGCGGTGCCGTCGGGCCACCATCGCCGGAGCAGCCCCCGTCCGCTCCGCCGCCGCCCGAGCGCTTCAGTGCGCAGTTGCCCGCCAGCCTTGGCCCTGATTCGCCTGCGCCAGGCCCTAATCTACAGCTGAGCCTCTTCGATGAGCCGTCGCAGGCGGCGTCGCCCGTGGTTGAGGGGTCACTGAAGGCAGCTGCTGGCCTCTACACCGCGATCACCACGCCTGCCCAGCTTGCCGAACTCGTTGCTGCTCTCAGCGCAGCTCCTGCCTTCGCCTTTGACACCGAGTCGACCGGCCTGCGGCCCTTCGAGAGTGAGCTGGTCGGCCTTGCGCTGGCCTACAGCCCCGGCAGCGCTGTCTACATCCCCCTCGGCCACCACGAAACCGGCCAACTCACACGTGAAGTCGTTCTGGCGGCCCTGGCTCCGCTCTTTGGCGACCCGCAGCGGCCTAAGTATGCCCATAATGCCAAGTTCGACCTGCAGATGCTGCGTGGTGCCGGGCTGGCTGTTGCGGGCCTGACCTTCGACACTATGATTGCAGCTGCCCTGCTTGGTAAGCAGCGCCTGGGTCTGAAAGAGCTGGCTTTCTACGCCCTGCGTGACCATCCCCACTACCGCCTGGACGAGCAGCCCGCCGCGATTAGCGAACTGATCGGACGCGGCAGTAAGCAGATCAGCTTCGCCGAGGTGCCAATCAGCCGGGCGACACCCTATGCCGCCGCCGATGCTGACCTGACCCTGCGCCTGGTGCATGTGCTTGAGCCCGAGTTGCGCCAGCAAGAGCGCCTCTGGGCACTCTTCACCCGCCTCGAATTGCCCCTGATCGACGTGCTGGCAGCCATGGAGCAAGCTGGTATCACCCTCGACCGGGCCTACCTTGAGGCCCTTGGCGTGGGCCTGGGCACGCGCATCGCCGAGCTAGAGCAGGCCATCTACGCCCATGCTGGCAACCAGTTCAACATCAACTCGAGTGACCAGCTGAGTGAAATTCTCTTTGAACAGCTTGGCATCTCCGCTGAAGGCGTTGGGCGTACCGCCAAGACGAAAAAATACTCGCTGACCGCTGAAACCCTTGAGTTGCTGCACGACCGCCACCCGATCTTTGCCCAGATCCTGCGCTACCGCCAGCTGACCAAGCTGAAAAGCACCTATGTTGATGCGCTCCCTGCGCTGATCAACCCGCACAGCGGGCGCGTCCACACAATCTACAACCAGGTCGGCGCGGCGACCGGGCGGCTCTCCAGTGACACGCCAAACCTGCAGAACATCCCGGTGCGTAGCGAGGAGGGCCGTGAGATCCGCCGTGCCTTTGTCGCCGCACCCGGCCACCGCTTTATCGCCGCTGACTACTCGCAGATCGAACTGCGTGTGCTGGCCCACTACAGCCGCGATCCGGCTCTGATTGCCACCTTCCACGAGGGTGGCGATGTCCACGCCGCAACCGCGGCCCGCCTCTTTGGGGTTGCGCCAGAGCATGTAGACAAACAGCAGCGGCGGATTGCAAAGACGGTGGTCTTTGGCGTTATCTATGGCATCAGCGCCTTCGGCTTGGCCCAACGGCTGGGGCTTGAACGCAGTAGCGCCCAGGCCCTGATTGACGGGGTCTTTCAGAGCTTCCCCGGTATCAAGAGCTATCTCGAGATTACCCTGGAGCAGGCTCGCCAGCATGGCTATGTCAGCACGCTCTTCGGACGCCGTCGCGCCTTCCCCGAACTGCAGAGCGGCGACCGTGGGCCACGCGCCCAGGCGGCCATGCGTGAGGCGATCAACGCGCCGATCCAGGGCAGCGCCGCCGATATTATGAAGATCGCCATGCTGCGGGTTCAGCGCGCCCTGGCCGAACATGGGCTGGCCACGCGTATGCTGCTGCAAGTGCATGACGAACTGATCCTTGAGGCTCCCGAGGCTGACCTGGCGACGGCAACCGGCTTATTGCGCGTAGCAATGGAAGGTGCCTTTGAGCTGGCCGTGCCTCTTGCGGTTGATCTTCAGATGGGCGTGAATTGGGACGCGTTGGGATAGGAAGAGTGTATGCAGTCAGGTGATCCGCTTGCCCCGACCACGCCGCAGCCGGGCATGCCAACCTTCTCGGTCGTGGCCCCGGTCTATAACGAAGAGGTCCTGGTCGAAGAGTTCTGCCAGCGCACGGTAGCCGCCCTTGCGCCGTTGGGGGAACCCTTCGAAATTGTGCTGGTCAATGACGGTAGCCGTGACGGCTCGGCGCAGATCATGCGTGATCTTCATCTGCGTGATCCGCGCATCAAGGTGCTCAACTTCTCACGCAACTTCGGCCACCAGTTGGCGATCACCGCCGGTACCGACTACGCCAGCGGGCAGGCGGTGGTGGTGATCGACTCGGATCTGCAAGATCCGCCTGAGGTCATTCCTGAGTTGATCGCCAGATGGCGCGAAGGTTACCAGGTGGTCTATGCGGTACGCGAAGAGCGTGAGGGCGAAACCTGGTTCAAGACCTTCACTGCCTCCATCTTCTACCGGCTGATCGTCCGCATCACCAATGTGGACATTCCGGTTGACGCTGGTGATTTTCGCCTGATGGATCGTAAAGTGGTTGAGGCCCTGGGTCGCATTCGTGAGCATCACCGCTTTATGCGCGGCCTCTCGGTCTGGGTCGGCTTCAAGAGTACTGGTGTGCCGTACCGCCGCCACGCACGCAAAGCCGGCAACACCAAGTATCCCCTGCGCAAGATGCTCAAATTTGCCCTTGACGGCATTACCAGCTTTTCATACCTGCCGTTGCAACTGGCCACCTACCTGGGCTTCCTGGCGGCAAGCCTCAGCATCATCTTCATCATGATTGTCATTGGCCTGCGCTTGAGCACGCCGACAGCCGAGAATGCCGCCTTCTACGGCCAGGCGACCACCCTGGCCAGTGTGCTTTTTATTGGTGCCGTTCAGATGATCTCACTCGGGATCATTGGCGAATATGTCGGGCGGATCTACGACGAAGTCAAAGGACGCCCGCTTTATATCGTTGCTGAAGAACTCGGCTTCGATAGCGAACCGTGACCGTTTATGCGCTAGGGAGGTTGCTATGACAACACGCGGAAGTGGCTCAGGCGGCGGGGCAGGCACACGGGTCGGGGTGATCGGCATCATCCTGCTGGTGTTGGTCGTCGTTGGCCTTGGCCTCTCGACCATGAAATACGCCCAGATTAACGAGGGTGAGCGCGGCATCATTGTTACCCAGGGCCGGGTAGAGGAGATCCAGGAGCCGGGCATCTTCTTCCGTCCCTTCGCCCCCTTCACCAATGTCGAGGTGGTCAATGTGCGCCGGCAGACCCGCACGATCGCCCAGAATGTCGCCAGTAGCGACAAGCAGCTCTACGACCTCGACATCCAGGTGGACTACAGCCGGATCGCCACCCCCGAAGCTTTGCGGTCGAGCTATGGCGAGATTGGGGTTGACGATGCCCAGCTCAATGCCTTTCTCGACGGTTTCATCAACGATGCGCTCAAGAGCGCCTCGACCCAGTTTACCCTCGACCAGGTTCTCTCTGACCGGGGTGGCTTTGCTGACCGCATCCGCCAGCTCTTGACCACCAGCCCACAAGGCCAGCGCTCACCGGTGGATCAGCTCTATGTGCGGCTCGAAGCCGTCAAGGTGCTCGATATCCAGGTCGGTGAACAGTACGCCCAGCTTCTTGCCGAGAAGGCCAACCTTGAGGTGCAGATCGAGACCGAGCAGAAACGACGTGAGCAGATCCAGGCCCAGCAGGAGAACAACCTCTTTCAGGCCGAACAAGAGGCCCAGGTCGCCCTGACCCGCGAGCAGGGCTTGACTTCAGCAGCCCTGGAGGCGTCCACCCGTGATGCGCAGGTGCGTGCTATTCAGGGGCGCTACTGGCGTGAAAACCCTGAGCTCTATGAGCTGCGTAAGCGAGAGTTGATGGTCGAGATGCTCGAAAACGGCAATATGTGGTTCATCGACCCCAACACCAACCTGACCCTGCTGCTTGATCAGATGGCTGGCCAGGGCTCAACTGCTGTTGTTCCGGCACCCCAGCCGGCCCCCGTCGAGCCGACCAATCCGTGACCTGTTGGCAGGGGCGGGCCGCTGGCTCGCCCCTGCCAGGCCGTCCGGTTTGCTGATCGAGGCTCAGTCATACGCTAGTACAAGTCGGCGTAAGTTCACCCAGGGTTTGACGCGGGCTTTAGCCCGCCAGAAAGCGGCGCGCGCTAGCGCCACACTAACGCTTTAGCGTACTAGCAGGCGCGTGGCGATACGGTCAGCCATCTGGCGCGCCGTGGGGCTCAGTCTAGCCACGCCAGCGGTTTTTCCGCCCAGAATCCCCGCAGCCTGGTCGAGATAGCTGTCCATTTCTCAGAGCAGCGGAATGCTCATCGACATCCGCATTGCCTAGAGCCAATACGTTTCAAATAGGGGCAAGCGCAGATCGATCAAGGCCGATCAGACGCAGAAGCTTTGCGGCTTTGCGGCTTTGCGTGAGCTTATCTGAAAAGTATTGCGCCTAGAGCAGCGGGCATGCGGGCGCAGTGCTGTTAAATTTTTCCGTATCGTGGAATTCTATCTCACTTCGTGGAATTTGTAACTTGTCCGTAACTCCTAAGCGGGTATAATAGCGCCAGAGCTTGGCGTCAGAGCTGTGCGATATGCAGTGTTGCAGCTTGAAGTCAGCGCAGATAGGCTCTTGTATTCGCCTCAATGAAAGGACCCGCACAATGGATCGTGCCCAGCAGATTGCCCAGATCGCCGAGAGTTGGACCAGCCCGCGTTTTGCTGGCATTGCCCGTGGCTACACGCCTGAGGATGTCTACCGTCTGCGTGGTTCGGTACAGCCCGAGAGCACCCTCGCCCGTATGGGTGCGGAGCGGCTCTGGTTCCTGCTCAATACCGAGCCCTTCGTCAATACCCTCGGTGCGTTGACCGGCAACCAGGCTGTCCAGCAGGTCAAGGCGGGCCTGAAGGCGATCTACCTTTCGGGCTGGCAGGTGGCTGCCGATGCCAACCTGGCCGGTCAGATGTACCCCGACCAGAGCCTCTACCCGGCCAACAGTGTGCCGATGGTGGTCAAGCGGATCAACCAGGCGCTGCAGCGGGCCGATCAGATCCAGCACTCCGAGGGCACTGGCGATACGCACTGGTTTGCACCGATCGTGGCCGACGGTGAGGCCGGTTTCGGTGGCCCGCTCAACGTCTTTGAGCTGACCAAGGCAATGATTGAGGCCGGTGCAGCCGGCGTTCACTTTGAGGATCAGCTGGCCTCGGAGAAGAAGTGCGGCCACATGGGTGGCAAGGTGCTGCTGCCCACCCAGCAGGCTGTGCGCAACCTGGTCGCCGCTCGCCTGGCCGCCGATGTGCTGGGCGTGCCGACCCTGATCATCGCCCGCACCGACGCCAATGCTGCCAACCTGCTTACCAGCGATGTTGATGAGCGCGATCACCTCTTCCTCACTGGCCAGCGCTCGCCAGAGGGCTTCTACTACGTCACCCCCGGCCTCGAGCAGGCCATCGCCCGCGGCCTGGCCTACGCCGAGTATGCCGATATGGTCTGGTGTGAGACGGCCGAGCCGAGCATTGAGGAGGCCCAGAGCTTCGCTGATGCTATCCACGCGAAGTTTCCCGGCAAGCTGCTCGCCTACAACTGCTCGCCCAGTTTCAACTGGAAGAAGAAGCTCAGTGATGCCGACATTGCGCGTTTCCAGCGGGCGATCGGCGAGATGGGCTATAAGTTCCAGTTTGTCACTCTGGCTGGCTTCCATAGCCTCAACTACAGTATGTTCCAGCTGGCCAACGGCTACCGTGACCATGGCATGGCCGCCTATTCCGAGCTGCAGCAGGCCGAGTTCGCTGCTGAGAAGGATGGCTATACGGCCACCCGCCACCAGCGTGAAGTTGGCACCGGCTACTTCGACGAGGTCAGCATGGTCATCTCCGGTGGTACCTCCTCCACCACCGCTCTGGCCGGCTCGACTGAAGCTGAACAGTTCCATTAAGCCAGGGTGTCAGCGCTCAGGCCAATGCGTAAACCTCTGCTCCTCCCTCTCCCGCTCTGCGGGAGAGGGTTGTCCAACCCATCCCTACCTGCGCGTGGTGGATGGTGTCCAGCCGCGGCAACCCCTATCCCCTACCTCCCAACCCCGAAGCAGCTATGGGTTGGGGGTTGCGCTACGCGGAAGGGCGGGCGTCCCGCCCGCCTGGCCTGGTCGCAGCTGGGGTGACCCACTCGATGTTTTTTTGTGTTCACTGGCTGTGGAAACAACTTCCACAATGTGAAAAAGCCGAAAGGACGGATCGATGGCCGATCTGCAACTACCCGCCGGTATGAAGATCACCGGCACGCTGACCTCTGCCTACAGCGAGATCCTGACACCGGACGCCCTGGAGTTGGTGGCCCGCCTGCACCGTGCCTTTAATGGGCGCCGCGCCGAGCTGTTGGCTCAGCGCCAGGTGCGCCAGGCCGAGCTTGATGCCGGTAAGTTGCCCGCTTTTCTCCCTGAGACGGCTGCTGTGCGCGAGGGCGACTGGGTGATCGCACCGTTCCCGGCCCAGATCAACGACCGCCGCGTCGAGATCACTGGTCCGGTTGACCGGAAAATGGTGATCAACGCGCTCAATTCGGGCGCGAAGGTCTTTATGGCCGACTTTGAGGATGCCAATACGCCCAGCTGGGATAACCAGATCCAGGGCCAGATCAACCTGCGCGACGCGCTCATGCGCACGATCAGCTTCACCTCGCCCGAGGGCAAAGCCTACGCCCTGGGGGCCGAACCAGCCATCCTCTTCGTGCGCCCGCGTGGCTGGCACCTCAACGAGAAGCACGTCACCGTTGATGGCGAGCCGGTCTCCGGCGGCATCTTCGACTTCGCGCTCTACTTCTTCCACAACGCCCGCCAGGCAATCAGTGTCCAGGGTGCGCCCTACTTCTACCTGCCCAAGCTCGAGAGTCACCTCGAAGCACGCCTCTGGAACGAGATCTTCCTGCTGGCCCAGGAGGCCGTTGGCCTGCCCAGGGGGACAATCAAGGCCACGGTGCTGATCGAGACGATTCTGGGATCGTTCGAGATGGACGAGATCCTCTACGAGTTGCGCGAGCACTCAGCTGGGCTTAACTGTGGGCGCTGGGACTATATCTTCTCCTGCATCAAGAAGTTCCGCACCAACCCCGACTTCTGCCTGGCCGACCGTGCCCTGGTGACGATGACGACCCACTTTATGCGCTCCTATTCACTGCTGGCGATCAAGACTTGCCATCGTCGTAATGCCCACGCTATGGGCGGCATGGCGGCGCAGATCCCGATCAAGAACGACCCGGCGGCCAATGAGGCCGCCCTCGGCCGTGTGCGTGTCGACAAGGAGCGTGAGGCGACTGATGGTCACGATGGCACCTGGGTGGCCCACCCTGGCCTGGTGCCGATCGCCCTCGATGCTTTTAACGCGGTGATGAAGACACCCAACCAGATCGATCGCAAGCGTGAGGATGTGACCATCACGGCCGCTGATATGCTCAAGTTTGGCCCCGAAGCCCCGATCACTGAGCAGGGCCTGCGCCTCAATATCAACGTCGGCATTCAGTACCTCGGCTCGTGGCTGGCTGGCAACGGCTGTGTACCGGTCTTTAATCTGATGGAGGATGCTGCAACCGCTGAGATCTCGCGGGCGCAGATCTGGCAGTGGATCCGCAGCCCCAAGGGTGTGCTTGATGACGGGCGCAAAGTAACCGTCGAGATGTTTCGGACGATGCTGCCCGAGGAATTGGCGAAGGTACGCCAACTGCTCGGCCCGGCCTACGCCGAAGGCAAGTACGAGCAGGCCGCCGCGCTCTTTGACCGCATCACCACCAGCGATGAGTTCGTCGAGTTCCTCACCCTGCCAGCCTACGATCAGATCGACTGAGTCTTTAAACTCTGCGAAGGCTGCGCGAGGGGTGCCCCACTGGAGAAAGCGCTCCTTGCTGGGGCGTATGGGGGCAACCTGGCATGGGCATGAACGTAAGCCTTGCGACGAGCCTTCCGGCGGGGGTTCGGGGGCATTGCCCCCGAGAATTTCCCCTTCGGGTGGGGTTTTAGGGGCCGCAGGCCCCTTAAGTTCATGCGTATGGGGCAACCAGGTTGCCCCCACCCGCTCTATTTGCGTATCCTTCACTGCCGGTTCACGGTCTCATCCTCGCAGAAGCTTGTGAGGGAGTACCTGATGAACGAGTACCGGCTGCGGATCAAGGAGTTGCCACTGTCTGATCAGCCCCGTGAGCGCCTGGCCAGTGTCGGGCCGGGCGCGTTGAGTGATGCCGAATTGCTGGCTATTTTGCTGCGGGTCGGTGTAGCGGGCACCAATGTTCTGCAGCTTGCTCAGCAGATCCTGGTCGAATGCGGTGGCTGGTCCGGCCTGCAAAGCACCGAGTACAACGACCTCTGCACCCGCCATGGCATTGGTGCCGCCAAGGCCGCGACGATCAAGGCGGCGCTCGAAATTGGGCGGCGCCTCTTGTTGGCTGGCCCTGAAGAGCGCCTGCAGATCCGCTCGCCTGCTGATGCGGCAGCCCTGCTGATGGTCGAAATGGGCCATCTTGACCAGGAACACCTGCGAGCGGTGCTGCTTGATACCAAAAACCGGGTGCAGCAGATCACAACGATCTACATCGGCTCGGTCAACAGCGCGATGATCCGGGTCGGTGAAGTCTATAAGGAGGCCATCCGGCGTAACAGTGCAGCGCTGATCGTGGCCCACAACCACCCTTCAGGCGATCCGACCCCTTCCCCTGAAGATATCCTCGTGACGCGCCAGATTGTCGAGGCAGGCAAGTTGCTTGATGTCGAATGCCTTGATCACCTGGTCATCGGGCGCGGTCGTTATGTGAGCATGCGTGAGCGTGGTCTGGGCTTCACCCCTTGAGGCGGTTGTGTTATCATGGGCCGCCTTTGCCATGCGTAGTGCAGGAGTGGGCCATGAGCGCGAGCGAGGACTGGATCGCCGATCCGCTGCCCTTCGATGCGGATGCCAACGATCAGCCTGTGCCGCCCAGCCTGGGGGCGTTTCTCTATGCCGGTCAAGCCTACACCCCGACAGCCTTTGATCACTATGTGCAGAGTTACGATTTTGGTGCAGTCAAACCCGATTTCGTGGTGCTGCACCACACCGCTGTCCCTTCGACTTCGTGGGCGCGTTATCCTGCCGGAACCGTTTGGGATGCCAATGAGCAGGGGATGACGCTGGCGGCACGCATCGGGAAGCGCCTCGGCCAGCTCGAGTCGATTGCCAATTTTTACAACACTCAGTTGGGCTGGGATCGTGGGCCGCATCTCTTTATCGACGACCTGGCGATCTACACGTTTACGCCCATGGCTGCGGTCGGTATACACGCTGCTGGCGGCAATGCCTACTATACCGGCAACCAGTTGCACTACTCAATCGGCATCGAGGTAGTCGGCTATTACGAGCATGTGCCCTGGCCGGAGCCGGTGCTTGCCAATGTCGCAGCGGCCGTCTGTAGCCTGAAGGCAGTGCTTGGCACCTTCGAGTTTGTTTCGGGGCCGCAGGCCGGGCAGATCGCCGAACATCGTATGTTTCATAAGCCAACCTGCCCTGGCGCAGCGATCTCCCCCGCTTTTTACCTGCCGCGCTTCCAGCAGGTCTGGGCCGAGCGTAGCCATTCCCCCCAGGGCCCGATCAACGCCGATACGACCCTGCTCGCCCCGCCGCGGGCAACCCCGGCCCAGGCTCTGGCCTCGATCGAGCGCCGCGCCCATGGCGAGTACACCACATACGATCTGGCTCAGATCATCCTGCCTGCCTATTGGCAGATCTGTAGCGAGGTTGGCCTCGACCCGCTGCTGGCAGTTGCCCAGCTCATCCATGAGACCGATAATCTCAATTCGTGGTGGGCTGCTCGCCCACGGCGTAACCCCGCTGGCCTGGGTGTAACTGGTCGCTCCGCCCTTTCGCGGCCTGTTACGGGCGCCTGGGCCGAACGTGACGGAAGCTGGCGTGAGGGTTTGAGCTTCGCCAGTTGGAAGGACGAGGCCATTCCGGCCCATGTCGGGCGACTGCTGGCCTATGCTATAACTGATAGTCAGGCCAAGCTCGCCCAGCGTGAGTTGATCGTCCGGGCCCTTGCCGTCCGCCCACTGTCGATAGCTAAGCGTGGCATCGCCCCGACTTTGCGCGGCCTCAATGGACGCTGGGCTGTGCCGGGTAGCAATTATGCCCAGGCGATCGCCCGTATCGCCAACGCGATCCTCGCTGGTTTCTGACCGCAACCTGGGATAACTCTATGCTCCGGCGCTGGTATGGCTCCTGGTGGGTTGCGTCGCTGCTCATCCTTTGCCTGAGCCTGGCCCTGTTGCTGCTGAGGCTCCTCGATCCACCGGCTCGCCTGGTTGATCTGGGGGCTCCTGGTGATGCCTACCTGGTAAGCAATTTCTACCAGCCCGAGCCGACGGCAGCCCTCGATTTTCGCTGGAGTGGTCCATCCAGT
Source organism: uncultured Chloroflexaceae bacterium (assembly GCA_964592425.1). Lineage (GTDB taxonomy): Bacteria > Chloroflexota > Chloroflexia > Chloroflexales > Chloroflexaceae > Viridilinea. Next base: position 82,653 of record CAZQCG010000012.1, on the reverse strand, counting down.
GCGCTGCAACTGCCAGCTTTTGTCACCCGTGATCTGTTCCTGCGCGTGCGCCTCCATGGTAACCATAGCGGGCAGACCCTGGCGTTGACGGTGAATGATCCCGCCCATCCACTGGCGCTCTTTCCCGTTGATCAGGGTTGGCGCGTCTACCATGCCCTGTTGCGATCACCTGTGCCACTCACTATGCCAGGTGGGGGCCGTATCGCGCTGCAGACTGACTTGAGTAAGCCGGCTGCCGACGATCCGCGAGAGTTGGGGGTGGCTGTTGATTGGGTGTGGCTCCAGCCATACTCAGGGTCGCGATCCTGGCTATGGGCTGCGCGCTATGCCACGCTGCTGATCTGGGCTATGCTCTGTGTGGCCGGTGCTCTGTGGATCGCCATCCGCGCATGGGCCGTCGCTACACCAATGACGCAACGATGGCCCTGGATCAGCGCTGGGATGGCCTGGCTCGGCGTGGCCCTGGCGCTCTGGGCCTGGGCCGATCTCTACAGTATGGTCTGGCTGTTGCCCTTGCAACCCGCTGGCCTGGCTCTGACGAGCCTCCTACTCATGGCCCTCGCCTTGCTTGCCTGGAAGCTGCCGCAGCTGGCCTGGTTTCAGCGTAATGGGCGGCATGGCGAGGTGATCATCGTCATCGCGCTGCTCACCCTGGCCCACCTTGTGCTCTGGTCGTCGTTGCCCGCAGCCTGGCGCGGCGGGGCAGCCTTGCTCATTCTATGGGCCCCGGGCTGGCTGCTCAGTCGCCGCCTCAGCGCCGATGAGCCGGACGCAGCGGCCCGTTTGTTGCTGGGCATCTGTGGCGCACTTGGGTTGTCGCTCCTGCTGCTCCTGGCAGGTACGCTGCTGCCGTTCCACCCTGGGCCGTCTGGCCTGTTGCTTGCCTGCGACCTGCTGGCGCTTGGGGGGGCCATGCTGCTCTGGCTTTGTCCGCCTGGCTCGCCAGCCCCTCCCCATGACGAGCCGCAGCCACTGGTGCTGCTTGGGCTGATCTTGCTGCTGGCAGCGGGGCTACGCTTGCCCTTCCTGGGTAGCGCCGAGTTGCACGACGACGAAGCCTCGGTGCTGATCGCTGCTGCGCAGCTTGTCCAGGGTCAGGCGGAGGTTCTTTTGACCCAGCTGAAGGGGCCGGTGCAAGTGCTCTTGCCAGCAGGCCCTCTGGCGCTGAGCGGCCAGTTACCCGAGTTGATCGCCCGGCTCCCCTTTGCCCTCGCCGGGCTGGGCGTTGTGCTGGGTGGCTTCGTATTGATGCGCAGTCTGACTGGGAATGGCTTGGTTGGGCTGTTTGCCGCCCTTGGTCTGGCCCTCGACGGTTTTATGATCGCCTTTGCGCGTATTGTGCAGTACCAGAGCGTGGTTATCCTGATGTTATTGGGCGCACTCTGGTGTGCCTGGCGCTTCGCCGCAGGGGCCACCGCCGTGCGTCGGCTGCTGACGGGGGCCGCCGTGCTCTTCGCCTTTGGCCTGCTCGGCCACTATGATGCGATCTTCGCCGCCCCGGCCCTGGCCTGGCTGGTGCTGCTCGGTGCCTGGCGTCGTCGCTGGCAGCCCATTGATTGGGTCGCCAGCCTGGCCTGGCCCCTGCTGGTTGGCGGCGTCCTCTTGGCGAGCTTTTACCTACCCTTTGTGCTGCATCCCCACTTTGCCGAGGCTGTCACCCATCTTGGCGAGCGCACGGGCCAGGCAGGGGCCAGCGGGTCGTTCTACAACAATCTGGCCGGTACCTACGCGCTGTTGAGCTTCTATAACCTGGCTGGCGTGATCTGGTTGCTGGCGCTCTTGTTGATCGGTGGTCTGACCGTTCATCTGCTGCGTTTCGTGCGCCCCCCCTTCCTGGCTGGCATGTATGTCTTGCTGGTTGCCGGGGCTGCCCTTGACGTGCTACGTGGGCCGGACGAGGCCCTGGTGCTTAGCCGCTCGCCTCTGGCTGTGCTCGTCTTGATGCTACCGATCACGGCCTTGATTCTCGCACCGCGCACGCCCGCCGGCCTGCGCGTCCTGCTGCTCTGGTTCGGTACAGGCAGCCTCGCGATGCTCTTCCTGGTGGCCCAGCCGCGCACTCATGTCTACGTTGCCGCTGTGCCTGCCCTGCTCCTGGCTGGCTGGGCTGCGGCCGGGCTGAGCAAGTGGCTCCGGCAGGCCCGTGTCAAGCCACTACACCAGCCTCTGGCCGGCAGTGTGGGCCTGCTCCTGCTGCTGGGCCTCCTCCACCAGGCGACCCTCTACGTGCGGCAGCAGCCCGAATACCAGCGGGCCTACCCGGCAACGCGTCTGCTGCCCCTGGCCTGGGGCACGGCGGCGACGACGATCGACCAGCAGGCCCGCTTCGGCTTCCCCAGCCGGGACGGCTGGAAGGCGATAGGCGAGCTCTATCGGCGTGGTGAGTTGAGCGGGCCGTTTGCGAGTAACCAGTCCACCGAAGTGATCGCCTGGTACACCCGTGGCCTGCAGCGCTGCGGGGCTACGCCCGTGCGCTACCTGATCGCCCTGGCTGGCACCAATGTGGCTTTGCCCAGGGGTTACTATCGGGCAGGCATGGTTCAGGTGGAAGGCGAGAATCGTATCGGTATCTACGCGCAGACGCCCCCGGATGGGCCGCAGCGCAGCATTTCCCTGGAAGACTACCGGGCTGCCTTTGATGAGCAGCCGATCCTGCCCTGGCCCACAGACGACTGTCCCTCAGCCACGCTCCCAGGCGGCGACCGCCAGGCCCGAGGCTACCCCGGTGAAGACATCCAGCTCGCGGAGCTTGGCGGCTCCGAATTTGCTTGCGAGCATACGTACAAAACGGGGCACTCGCGATGAGCCGCCAGTGCGCAGGACGATGTCGATCGCCGCAGGCGTCAGCCCCGCACTCGTCAGCACCCGGTCAATGCAGCGTTCGACAGCACGCACATCAGGGCCGATCAGCCGCTCGAAATCCCAGCGCGGGATGTGCTCATCAAAAGCAATCTCGCCCATATGCATGCTCAACACTGTCTCAGGTGCCTCGCTGAGCCGTAACTTGGCCGCTTCTACCGCTTCGTAGAGCGGTAGGCCATAGTTCTGGCTGACAAGCGAGCGCAGGGCACGCAGTTCATGCGGGCGATCACCAATCACGATCGCCTCGTCGATGATCTGCAGATAGTGCGGCTGGGTCAGTTCAATGATCTGCTGCCACTCGCAGAGGTGGTCAAGGATATGGCTGGGTAAAGGCAGGCGCCGCGGGCCGATCGTTGCTCCGGCTCCGAAATGGCTCAGCAGACGCCCCATCACCAGACGCTGGTCGAGCAGGTCGCCGCCCACCGGGACACCGTCGGTAGCCAGGAAGGTGCGCCTGCCTGCGCTGTCAAGGCGCAGCACGGTAACATCGAGTGTACCACCGCCAAAGTCGAAGACCAGCACATGCTCGGCATTGGCGGCAGTCTGGGCATAAGAGAGCGCCGCCGCCGTCGGCTCCTCAAGGAAGCTCACCGCCGGTAGTCCGGCGAGCTCGCAGGCCGCCTGCATGCGCTCAAAGGCGAGCTGGTCGGCCTGTGGGTCGAGGCTATAGTGTACCGGGCGGCCCACAACGATCCCACTGACTGGCTCGGGTAGCATGGCCTCGACCCGCTCAAGGATCATCCGTAGCACGATGGCAATCAGCTCTTCGAGTGTATAGAAGGTGCCGAAGACATTGGTGCGTTTGAAACTGCGGTCGCGCAGGCCGGTCTTGAGCGACTGGAAGAGGCGTCCAGGCGCATTGGCCTCAACCTTGACATAGAGCGCCTGCTGCACCGTACCGAACTCAGCGAAGGTGACTTCGGCATCTCCGATATAGCGCCACTCATACTCGATCTCGCGCCCGACATTGCCCTCGGTGAAGCGGTCAAGTGCCTCACGCCCGATGTAAGCCGCGCCCTCGCGGGTCATAAAGAGCGTTGAGCGCAGGATGCTCGGATTGCGTGAGCGCTCGTCGAGTGGTAGGAGCGTCAGTTGCTGACCGTCATAGATCGCCGCGCTCGAATTAGTGGTGCCGAAATCAAGCCCGATCCGCATCTTGCACCAAATTCTGTTGAATGCACTGTCGCCCCATCTCCACAATAGCCACCCCAGCGCCATGTGTCAATCGGCCTGCAGGCGGAAGGCTGCCAGCATGACCGCGCCGCTCATGCAGAAGATGCCACCCAGGCCGATTGCCAGTGCCCAGGGCGGGACGCCCCGGTCGGCGATCAGGCCAGCCAGGTAGGCGGACAGACCGGTGGTCAGGGTCAGGGCGGCAAACTCGGTGGCGAAGACTCGCCCGAGCAGCCGGTCGGGCACGCGGGTCTGCAACAGGGCCGTGCTGAAGACCCATTGGATGCTGCCGCCGATATGTGCCCCGAAGATCGCCAGGGCGGCCAGGGCCAGGCTCGGTGCGATGCTCAGGGCCAGGTAGCCGCCTCCGGTGATGAAAAAGGCCGCCACGATCGAGCGTCGTAAGAAGCGCTCGCCGTCGCCGCCGAGACGCAGGGCCACCAGGGGGCCAACGCCGGTGCCGAGCCCACGGGCGGCATAGAGCAGCCCGATACTTATGGCACCGTCACGCCCGAGCGGAAAGACCTCGCGCCCGAAGAGGGTCAGCAGCAATAAGACGCCGCCACCCAGGCTCCAGATCGCCTTGGTAAAAGTTAGCCAGAAGACCTCATTGTGCCCGCGCACATAGGCCAGGCCTTCGCCCAGGTCGGCGAAGACCCGTCGTAGCATACCCTGCCCGACAGGGCTTGCGCCGTCGCGCATACTGGGTGCTGTGGCGGACGTCCGCACGGTTGCGATTAAGGCTGCCGAGAGCAGGAAGGAGAGTGCATCAAGGATGAAGGCGGCTCTGACGCCGAGCGTGCCCGCCACCACGCCGCCCAGGGCTGCGCCCAGGGCCAGCATGGCCGACCAGGTCGCCCCACTGATCGCATTGGCGGCTGCCAGCTCTTCGCGGGCGCACAGGCTGGGCAGGATGGCCGCACGGGCCGGCTCGAAGAAGGCCGCCAGGGCAACTTTGGCGATGATCGCCGTATAGAGCAGCCAGAGCCGTTCAGGGCCGTCGACTAGCAGCAGCAGCAGCACCAGAGCGGCCCGCCCCAGGTCGCTGGCGATCAGCACCAGCTTGCGCGGCACGCGGTCAATCAGCACCCCCGCCAGCGGCCCGATCAGCGCAGCGGGCAGGAACTCGGCCAGAAGTAAGAGGCCTAGCGCCTGCCCCGAGCCGGTCAGGTTCAGCAGCAGGGTGAAGAGGGCAATACTGTCGAGCCAGTCACCAAGCTGGCTGACCACTTGCCCGTACCAGAGGCGCCGAAAGTTACGGTTGCGCTGGAGAAGTAGCAGATAGCTTGTGGCACGCACGGCTACTCGTGGGAACGCGACTTGAGCACCCGCTCGATGTCACGTGTTGCTTCGCGCCGGGCAATATCCTCACGCTTATCGTAGAGCTTCTTGCCACGCGCAACGCCCAGTTCAAGTTTGGCCCGCCGACCCTTAAAATAGAGCTTCAGCGGCACCAGGGTCAAGCCCTTCTGGCGCACCAGCCCTTCAAGACGACTGATCTCGCGGCGGTGCAACAACAGCTTGCGTGTCCGGGTCGGCTCGTGGTTGAAGTAGGTGCCCGACTGCTCGTAGGGCGAGATGTGGGCCTCGTAGAGGAAGACCTCGTCGTTGAGAATGCGTGCATAACTGCCGCGCAGGTTGACTCGTCCGGCGCGCACCGACTTGATCTCACTGCCGGTCAGCACAATGCCCGCCTCGACCGTCTCTTCGATCATGTAGTCGTGGCGTGCTTTACGGTTATCGGCCACCACCCCCGGGCTAGTCTGTTTTGCCGCCATAGCTCAGTCGTTCCTCAAGTTCGGTCTGCCTTTAGAGAGCAGGGAGTGTGGGCCATGCAGCGCATCCCAAGGCCACAAACACGCTACTCGCCCAGGAATTCTGTATAATTCACTGCGGAAAGAGGGCCAGGTTGTTCTTAAGCACCAGGGTGGCCTGGTAGGGTACCAGGGCTTCAGCGCCGACTTCAAGGGCGTTGCTGATCTGGGCGATCAGGGCGCGACCGGCAGGTCGGTCGCCGGTCGCCAGGTGGCGATCGAGCAACTGGAGTATCAGCACGAGCCGTTGGTGAGCACCGAGCATGGCCCGTGCCTCGACCAGAAAGTCCTCCAGGCTGACTTCGGCCAGGTAGTGCTCAGCCCGCCCGAGCATATCGGCGTCGTAGGCAAGCCCGGGGGGGAGGAAATTAGCCAGATGCCCCTCCTGGTAGAGGCTACGCACCCCGGCCAGGTGCCCATGGGCAACCAGCAGCGCCGTCGCCGGGGTGAGCTTGCCCGGCGGGTAGATCGCGTCAAGTTCAGCCCACGAGCCCATCGCTCGCCCTCCTGCTTAAAGAATCTGGCTTAAGAAGAGCTTGGTACGCTCGTGGCGCGGGTTGGTGAAGAAGGCTTCGGGGGTATTCTCCTCGACAATCTGGCCCTTGTCCATAAAAACGACTCGGTCGGCGACTTCACGCGCAAAGCCCATCTCGTGGGTGACGCAGAGCATAGTCATGCCGCCGCGGGCCAGGGTCTTCATCACATCAAGCACCTCTTTGACCATCTCGGGGTCAAGCGCCGAGGTAGGTTCGTCAAAGAGCATGATCCGCGGCTCCATCGCCAGGGCGCGTGCAATCGCTACACGCTGCTGCTGGCCGCCCGAGAGCTGACCGGGGAATTTCTGGGCTTGCTCGACGATCCCTACTCGTTCGAGCAACTCCATACCCTTGACTTCGCTCTCCTTGCGGGTCTTTTTACGCACCCAGAGCGGCGCCAGGGTCACATTCTGCAGGACGGTCAGGTGCGGGAAGAGGTTGAACTGCTGGAAGACCATGCCCACCTCACGGCGGATGGTGTCGATATTGCGAATGTCGTTGGTCATCTCGATACCGTCAACCAGAATGCGCCCGTCCTGGTGCTCTTCCAGACGGTTGATCGTGCGGATGAAGGTGCTCTTGCCGCTGCCTGACGGCCCGCAGATCACCACCACCTCGCCCTTCTTCACGCGCATATTCACATCACGCAAGGCGTGATATTCGCCATACCATTTGTTGACGTTCTCGCAGATGATAATGTCTTCGCTGGTTTGATTACTCATGGCCAAATCCCTTCTAACCCTGGCTCTAGCGCCCCACGTTCAGGTTGCTCTCGATCTGGCGGGCGGTGCGCGACATAGTGAAGCTGAAGATCCAGTAGATCGCCGCAACGACGAAGAAGGTCTCGCGCCAGACGCCACCGGGAATACCGAGCCACTGCGGCTGCGTATTGACCGCCTGGGCCGCGCCGAGCAAGTCGGTCAGGCCGATGATCACGACGAGCGAAGTATCTTTGAAGAGCGAGATGAACTGACTGACCAGAACGGGCAGCACAGCACGCAGGGCCTGGGGCATCGTGATCAGCAGAGTCGTCTGCACACCGTTCAGGCCGAGCGCACGAGCGGCCTCGGTCTGGCCACGCGGGAGGGCCTGCAAGCCACCGCGCACATTTTCAGCCAGGTAGGCTGCGCTGAAGAGGGTCACGGCCACGACCGCACGGATGACCGCGTCAACCCGCACATTCTGGGGCAGAAAGAGCGGCAGCATCAGCGAGGCCATAAAGAGCACCGTCACCAGCGGGACGCCGCGGATGAGCTCGATATAGGCTATGCAGAACCACTTGATTACCGGCAGCTTGCTGCGCCGCCCGAGCGCCAGCAGAATGCCAAGGGGGAAGGAGAGCACGATACCACTGACCGCCAGCAGCAGCGTCAGCATCAAGCCACCCCAGAGCTGGGTTTCAACCAGGTTTGCCCCAGTGCCGCGCAGGATCAGCACGGCGACCGGGTAGATCAAGATCCAGGCGATCACCGCTGGCCAGCGCAGCGGCTCACGCAGGCGCCAGCCGATAGCAAGCCCCAGGCCCACCAGAGCCGCAGAGCCGAAGAGGAAGAGTTGCGTCGAGGGGCCAGCGGTCACCACGGCGGGTGGGGGCAAGGCAAAGCTGAAGAGGCCCAGCGCAGCCAGGACAGCGGCAAAGCCGATTGCCAGCGCCAGGGCAATCCCACGCCAGATCGCCCCACTCAGGCCAACCAGGGTGGCAATCATAGCCACAACCAGCTCGACCCGCCAGACCATCTCAGGCGGATAACGTCCGACCATCAGGATGCGGACATTGCTGGCCGCAGCAATCCAGCCCTGCGTGGTGAGCATCCAGCCCACGAGATTCACGAGCACCTGGGCGATGATCAGCAGCAGCACCACACTGATCAGGCCGTTCCACCAGGTGTTGAAGAGATTCTGGCGCAGCCACTCGAAGACACCGATGCTCGGGCGCGGGGCGCGGGTGCGCGGCGGAGAGAGATCAGTCGCCATAGGTTAGCGCTCCACCAGCTGAATCCGCTGGTTGTACCAGTTCATCAGCAAGGAGGTCAAAAGGCTGATGCTCAGGTAGACCGCCATCACGATCATAATCACCGGCACGGCCTGGCCAGTCTGGTTGAGCGTGGTACCGGCCACGGCAAAGAGATCGGGGAAGCCGATCGCAATCGCCAGGCTACTATTCTTGGTCAGGTTGAGATACTGGCTGGTCATCGGCGGGATCATGATCCGCAGAGCCTGGGGGAAGATCACCAGGCGCAAGGTCTGACCCGGGCTGAGACCCAGGGCACGGGCAGCTTCACGCTGACCTTTGTTGATTGCCTGAATACCGCTACGCACAATCTCGCTGATAAAGACGGCGGTGTAGATTACCAGGCCAAAGAGCAGGACGGCAAAGTTGGTGGTAAGGGTTACGCCACCGCTGAAGCCAAAACGCTGGACGGTCGGGATCTCAATTGTCACTGGCCAGGCCCCCCCAACCAGTCGCACGACCACAAAGCCGACTAGGGCAAACCCAGCGGCAAGCAACAGCGCCCAGGGTAGCGCCACCCCAGGCCGGTCGCGGCGTACGAACTGCACCCGCCGTACCACATAGAAGACGACCCCGGCGATCAGGCCAGCCCAGAGCCAGGGCACCCACATGCCGAAGTCATCAGCGGCCTGGGGCCAGGCCAGGGTAACGCCACGGTTGTGCAGAAAGATCAGCCCGCCGATACTCAGGGCATCCTGCACCCGTGGAAAGGTCTGGGTAAGGGCCAGCCAGAAGAAGAGCTGGAGCAGCAGAGGGATGTTGCGCACAATCTCGACATAGACCGTGGCGATGTTGCGCACCAGCCAGTTGTCGGCAAGTCGGGCAACCCCGATGATGATGCCGAGGATGGTTGCCAGGACAATCCCGATCGCGGCGACCCGCAGGGTGTTGAGCAGGCCAACTACCAGAGCCCGACTATAGCTCATCGAGGGGTCGAAGGGGATGGGCGACTCGCTAATCGGGAAGCTGGCGGGCTGGCTCAGGAAGGAGAAGGTCGGCAGGAGGTTTGCCCGCCGCAGCCCCTCCATCATGGTGGTGTAGAGGAACCAGAAGGTGCCGATCACGGCGACGGCAAAGGCCACCTGGGCCAAGATCGCCAGGATGCGCGTGTCGCGGTAGAAGGGAATGCTGGTTGGCTGAGGAGGCGAGCTGACCGCCATGCTAGGCCCTTCGTTATTCAGGCAGGCCGACTACACGTCAACATAGCCGCTAGCCGACCAGCAAACCTCTGGTCACCCCTCTCGCGCATTGCGCGAGAGGGGCAGGGGGGCGGGCCATGCAGCAGAGGGAATAAGCGCCCGCTAGCTTAACGGAAGGGCGGCGAATAGAGCAGCCCACCCTCGGTGTAGAGGGCATTCTGGCCACGGGGCAGGTTGAAGGGGGTATCAGGGCCGAGGTTGCGGTTGTAGATCTCGGCGTAGTTGCCGACGTGGCTGATCACGCGGGCAGCAAAGTCGTTGGGCAGGCCGACGCCCTGGCCCAACTCACCCTCGACACCCAGGAAGCGGCGGATGTCGGGCACGTCGCTGCCGAGGAACTCTTCGACATTCTCGGAAGTAATCCCGTACTCTTCGCCCTGAATGGTGGCATTGACAATCCAGCGCATCGCGTCAGCCCACTGCGCATCACCCTGCAGCACGGCCGGGCCCAGCGGCTCCTTGGACATAGTTACCGCAAGGATCTTGTGGTCAGCCGGGTTGGCCGCCTTGGTCTGGTAGCTCACCAGCCCCGACTTGTCGGTGGTGAAGCCGTCGCACTGGCCACTGTCATAGGCTGCGAAGGTCGCATCGGCATCCTGGAAGACCACTGCCTCGAAGTTAACGCCAAGGGCGCGGAAGCTATCGGCCAGGTTGAGCTCGGTCGTCGTGCCGGTCTGCACACAGATGCGGGCACCCTCCATATCCTCAAGCTTCTCGATGTCGCTATCGGCACGTACCATCATGCCCTGGCCGTCGTAGAAGGTGATTGGCGCAAAGTCGAGGCCAACCGAGCCATCGCGGGTCAGGGTCATGGTCGTATTGCGAATGAGCACATCGATCTCACCCGACTGGAGGGCGGTAAAGCGCTCCTGGGCGTTCAGAGGGCGGAACTCAACCTTGGTCGGATCATCAAAGATGGCGGCAGCTACCGCACGGCAGAAATCAACATCGAAGCCGGTGGACTCGCCGGCACTATCGACATTACCGAAGCCCGGCAGTACTGAGTTAGAGCCACAGATCACGTTACCGCGGCTGATGATCGTCTGCAAACGCCCGCCGGTGGTGGGCTGGGTGCTGCTGCCACCGGCGGGTGCTGCCGTTGCAGCAGGCGCGGCGGTAGGGGCCTCGGTCGCGGGAGGAGCCGCCTCAGTCGCGGCGGGGGCGGTGGTGGCCTGGGCCGCTGGCGCTTCGGTGGCCGGGGCCTGGGGGGCCTGGCCGCCGCACGCCGCCAGGAAGACGGCGAAACCGACGGAAAGAGCTCCGAGCATCTGTCGTCGCATAGGAATGTGATCCCCTTTTGCTCTGAGCGACACCATCTCGTTGAACCGTATCAACGAACATGGCGTCGCGGCGAACCATTGATAAAACGGGTGGCCGGAGGCTATGCTCAAACCGGCGTTTTGCGCACCGAAACGAGCATAGGCAGCGCTCTTTCAAGCGCATACAAGAAAATGCGCAATCCACTTAGCGGCTGCTGCTCGTCGAGGCGCTCACGGCCACGGTACGATATAAGATCGTGAATTGTCACACTTGGGCTATTGGGATTGTACCACAGGGCCACATCCCACGCAACCGCAAGCGTATAAGGGAAGCTCGCTCAGTCGCTGCTGCTGGCTCGCGCGTTACGGCGCAGGCTACGCAGGCGCTGGAAGGTGAAGTAGCCGGTGCCCACGACGATTACGGCCAGCACTACCTTCTGGTAGTCACTGATCAACTCAACCACCAGCGACCAGTTACTGCCAAGGAGAAAGCCCGCCCCGCTCAGCATCGTCGTCCAGACCGCCGAGCCAAGCGTGGTTAGCAGGAGGAAGCGCCCGATCGGCATGCGGTTCATGCCGGCTGGTAGTGAGATCAGGCTGCGTACCAGCGGGATGACCCGCCCGCTGAAGACCATCAGGTCGCCATGACGCTGAAAGATCTTCAAGGCCTGGTCAAGATCGGCCTCGGAGAGCAGGAACCAGCGTCCGTAGCTACGGATAAACGGACGTACCAGCGGCTCGCCGGCCAGACGACCAACGTAGTAGAGGGCCAGCGCCCCCAGTACGGAGCCAACGGTGCCAGCAAGCACAGCCCAGAAGAAGCTAAACTCACCGCGGGCAGCCATAAAGCCAGCCAGGGGCATCACAATCTCTGAGGGGATGGGCGGGAAGAGGTTTTCCACCAGCATGATCAGCGCAACGCCGATGTAGCCCAGGCGGAGCATCAAAGCCTCGATCCAACCGACCAACCCCTCTAACAGATGCGCCATCTTGATTCCTCACAGCTATCATGCTCATATCTATGCAAGCTATGTTAGAGGAGGAGCCCCTGCGCGTCAAGCACTTTCCCCTGACAATTTGTTCAAAGATCTGACAGAGGCTGTGCGCAACAACTCAGGCGGCCCCGCCGGGCTGCTGCTGCGAACGCATACGCTCGCGCACGAATTCGTAGACGGCAGGCAGCACCGAGATGATGATAATTGCGATCACGACCAGGCTGAAGTTCTCCTGGACGATGGGCAGGTTGCCGAAGAAGAAGCCGGCTGCGAGAAAGATTGTAACCCAGAGCACGCCGCCGATCACATTGTAGCTAAGGAAATGCCCATAGCTCATTGAGCCGATCCCGGCAACGAACGGGGCGAAGGTGCGGATGATCGGGATAAAGCGGGCAATGATGATCGTCTTGCCGCCGTAGCGCTCGTAAAAGGCGTGCGTACGCTCAAGGTGCTCGTGCTTGAGCAGAGGCAGCTTGCCGCTGAAGGCGCGTGGGCCGATGAACTTGCCGATCGCATAGTTGGCCGTGTCGCCAAGAATGGCCGCCAGCATCAGCAGGGCCGCCAGCAACCAGATGTTGAGTGCCCCGCCTGCCGCAATTGCCCCTGCCGCAAAGAGCAGCGAGTCGCCCGGGAGAAAGGGCGTGATCACAATGCCCGTCTCAAGAAAAATGATCAGAAAGAGCAGTAGGTACGTCCAGAATCCGTACTGTGAGACGATCTCCTGCAGGTGTTCGTCAAGGTGGATAAATAGGTCGATCAGGGTTCTGATGATATCCACAGTAGGCTCCTTGTCATACACACGCCGAGAAAAGCCTCAGCAGTAGATAAACGTAACAACGCAACAAAACGGGGTCGCAAAGGCCCGAACCGGCGGGCATTATAGCGCGCCTGGAGTGGGCTGGCAATCGATGCCGATGCCATAGTCTTGTCAAAAGTGGGGCAACTGGGAGTTGCCCAACATGGGTTAAAATCTCTGCTTACCTGAGTTGGTCTGTTTAAGGGGAGACCTGGCTATGGATGAGCAGCAGGAGCGTCTGAAGCTCGGGCGCACGTTGAAGATCGGGTCACACCATGTTGGCGGGGCTTTTACCGACATTCTGCTCTCGGCGGTCTGGAATCGTATCCTGATCAGCAATCTGGGTCTGCCCGCCAGTCCGGTCGCCATTCTATCGGCCTTACGCTATTTTCTGGCTCCGCTGAGCATCTGGTCGGGTCATCGTTCGGATACGCGCCCGGTGCTGGGCAAGTATCGTCTGCCCTATATCTGGGGTGGGCGCGCCCTGGTGGTGCTGGGCCTGCTGCTCATCCCCCCCGCCACGCTTCAGCTGGCCGCCAACCCGGCCTCATGGCTTGGCTGGCTGCTGGCGACGCTGGTCTTTGTGATCGCCGGGGCTGGCACCCTGATCGCTGGTAGCCCCTACCTGGCGCTGATCCGTGACCGCACTGCACCGAGTAAGCGCGGCCAGGCCCTGGCCATCGCCCAGATTATGTTGCTCTTTGCCTTTTCACTCGCCCCGGCGCTTTATGCCGCCATCCTGAAAGAGTATGATGCCGCCAGCCTCTGGCGGGCTATCCTGGTCGGCGTGGGTCTGGCCACGCCCTTCTGGTTCTTCTCCGTGCTTGGTGAAGATCGGCGCACGGCTGAGGAGGAGGCCGGGGAGGAACAGCAGCCTTTTGCTGTGACGATGCGGGCGATCTGGGCCGATCCCCGTGCGCGGAGTTTCTTCATCTTCCTCTCCCTGGCGATGGTCAGTGTTTTTGCCCAGGATGCCATTCTCGAGCCCTTCGGTGGTGATGTCTTCGCCCTTGACCTTGCCGCCACCACCCGCTGGAATGCCGTCTGGGGCCTCGCTGTGCTGGTTGGCATGATCGGCACTGCCGTTGTTACCCGTAAGCGGGTTCCGCACGAGCATAAGGGTACTACCTGGGTCGGGGTGGCCCTTACGGCCGCAGCCCTGGCCTTGCTGGGCATGGTTAGCCTGTTCCGTCTCCAGGATCTGATTGTGCCGACTCTGGCCCTCTTCGGCTTCGGCTTCGGTATCCAGACCTTCGGTACGATCAACTTGTTGATGGCCATGACCTCGGATCGCCACGCAGGCGCTTACCTCGGCCTCTGGAGCCTGGCTCAGCTGGTCTTCCGTGGCGTCGGTATGGCCCTGGGTGGGATTCTGCGCGACAGCTTCTATCTGCTCAGCGCCTCCTTTCCGCTGGCCTACGGCGTGATCTTCATGCTCGAAGCGGTCGGCCTGGGCGTCTGCCTGGTATTGTTGGCCGGGATTGATGTGCAAGGCTTCGCTATGGGTCGTCCCGCCCGCCCGGTTGAAGCCCTCGCCGCCCTCGGCGATGGATAGACGAGTCTATGTACCTCAAGCGGATCGAAATCCAGGGCTTTAAGACCTTCGCTAGCCGTACGGTGTTCGAGTTCCGCCCTGGCATTACGGCCGTTGTCGGGCCAAATGGGAGCGGCAAATCGAACCTTGCCGACGCGGTGCGTTGGGTGCTCGGCGAGCAGAGTCTGACGAACCTGCGCTGCAAGCGCTCGGAGGAGTTGATCTATGCCGGCGGTGGGCGACGGGCCCCCGCTGGCCTGGCCGAGGTCGCCCTCACAATTGATAACAGCGACCGCCTACTCCCGCTCGATTTTGATGAGGTGACGATTACCCGCCGGGCGACCCGTTCTGGCGAGAGTGACTATTTGATCAACCGGGCCCGTGTGCGTCTGCGCGATCTGCTTGAGGCGACAGCCCCCCTTGGTGGCTCTTATACAATCATCAACCAGGGCCTGGTTGATGCGGCCCTCAGCCTGCGCCCCGAAGAGCGACGGCGGCTCTTTGAAGATGCCGCTGAACTGGGCGGCTTCGAGCTGCGCAAGCATGAGGCGCTGCGCCGCCTGCGTGAGACGGAGGGCAATCTGCAGCGTCTGAGCGACCTGCTCGCCGAGCTTGATCCGCGCCTGCGTATGCTCAAACGCCAGGCGGCCCAGGCGCGCCAGCAGCGTGAGTTGAGCGCCGAGTTGCACCAAATACAGCTGCGTCATTACACGCAGCAGTGGCAGGAGGCGCACAGCCGCACGGCCCAGACCCGCCTGGCCCTGGCTGACGCGGAAGCGTTGGCTGAACGTGCCCGTACGACCCAGGCAAGCCTTGGTGCCGAGTTGCAAGCGCTCCGCTCTGCCCTGCGTGCCCGGCGCGACGAACTGGCCCAGTTGCACCAGGTGGCGAGTGCGCTCCACCAGCGCGCCGAGGCAGCCCAACGTGATCTGGCCCGCGCCGATGAGCGTATGGCTGCCGCAACCCGCCGTGCCGAGGAGCTTGAGCGCCAACGTAGCGAGCTGGATCTGCGCCGGCAGCAGGCCGAGGCGCTGCAGGTTGAAGCAGCGGCGGAGATCCGCCGCGCTGAGGCGGCCTATGCCGAACGGCGTGCCGAACTCGCCGCTGCCGAGGCTGAACTGGCCGGACGTGAGCAGGCCCGTCGGGTGCTGGCGACCGAACTGCGTCAGGCCGAAGAGCGCGCCCTGCGTGCGGCCGGGCTGGTTGCTGAGCAGCGCAGTCGGATCGCCCAGCTCACCAGCCAGGCCAGCCAGCTTGAGCGTGAGGTCGGTGAGCTTGACCATGCGACGGCCCAGGCTCTCCAGCAGGTCGAAGCGGCGCGCACTCAGGTTCGTATTGCCCAGGCCCGCAGCGAGACGCTTGAACAGGCCCGTACCCTCGCCCTGGCCGAAGAACAACAGGCTCGCCTGGCCCTTGATGAACTGCGCAGCGCCCGTAGCCACGCCGACGAAGCGCGGGCCACCGCCCGTCGCACACTGACCGACCTGGAGGCGCGTCTGGAGGCACTCAGTCGGCTCGCCCGCAGCTATACGGGTGTCTTTGCCGGTGTAAGGGCGGCAATGCAATGGGCCGAGCGCAGCGGTCGCAGCGACTTCATCCTGGTGCAGTCCCTCATTCGCACCCCCGCCGAGCTGGAGACGGCCATTGAGGTTGCGCTCGGCTCGCGCCTGCAGCAGATCGTGGTGGAAGCCTGGGCCGACGCCGAAGCCGCGATTGCCGAATTGAAGCGCTCAGGGGCCGGGCGGGCAACCTTTCTGCCCCTGGACAGCCTGCGGAGCCCTGAGCGTATGGGTGAACCTCCCGGCCAGGGCTCCCCGGCGGTGCTGGGGCTGGCCGCCGACCTGGTCGAGTACGACCCGCACTATGCCCCAGTGGTGCGCCAGTTGCTCGGGCGCACGCTGGTTGCGCGCGACCTGACGGGAGCCCGCGCCGAATTGCGGCGCCTGCCCCCAGGTTGGACGATTGTCACCCCCGGCGGTGAGCAGCTCCAGAGCGGGGGGGCCCTGAGTGGTGGTGCGCCACCTAAAGAGAGCGGGGTCTTGCGCCGTGAGCGCGAGCTGCGCGAGCTGCCCACGCAGGTGGCCTCGGCCCGTGCAGCGGTCGCGCAGGCTGAGGCCCACCGGAGTGAGCTTGAGGCCCAGACACAGCGCCTGAGCAGCCGCCTGCGTGAGCTGGAAGCCGGTGTGCGCGAGGCCCGGCAGCAGCTTGAGACAGCCCGCGCTGGTTATGAGGCGGCCGGGCGCCGGATGGCCCAGGCCGAGCAGGAACAGGCCTGGATCGGGCAGCGCCGGGAGCGCCTGAGCCACGAGCGGGCCGCCCTGACCGGGCAGCACAATGAGGCCCTGGCCGACCTGGAGGCGGCTGAGGTGCAAACACGCGCCGCCGCGAGCCAATTGAGTGAGCTACGCACACGCCAGGAGGCTGAGCGCCAGGCCGATACGGCTGCCCAGGCCCACCTGGCCGGGCTACGCTCGGCGGCTGGTGCGGCCGAGGGCCAGTTACGTGCCGGGCGCAGCCTGCTGGCCGCCCACGAGCAGAGCCTGGCCCTGGCCGTGCGCCAGGAGCATGATGCGGCACGGGCGCTTGCCAACCTGAGCGACGAGCGGAGCAACCTCACCACCGCCCATCAGCAGGCTGACGCCCTCAGTGCGAGCTTGCAGGCCGAAATCAGCGTATTGCAGGCCCAGATTGAGCCAGTTGAGCTCGCCCTGCCCACTGAGGAGGCGCACCTGGCCGGGCTTGAAGCAAGCGAAGCCGAGGTCACCGCCGCCCTGCTCGCCGCCGAGGCAGCCCAGGGCCGGGCCGCGCTTGAAGCCCAGCGTGCCATTGATCGCCAGGAGGCCCTCTTCGAGCGCGCTGCCGCCGAAGGGATCAATCTCGCTGCGGTAGAGGCAGCCGTCGATATGGAGCCAGCAGGCCCAGGTGAGCTGGCACCGACAGCCCTTCAACCGGCAATTGAGGCCCTCAAGACGAAGATCTTACGCCTGGGCGAGGTCAACCCGCTGGCGTTGGAAGAGTACGAACAGACTGCCGAGCGCCAGCGTTTCCTCAGTGGGCAGATCGAAGATCTCCGCGAGGCGGGGGCGACCCTGGTTGAACTGATTGCCGAACTTGACGAGGCTATGCAGCGTCGTTTCACGGCAACCTTCATGGCCGTAGCCGAGGAGTTCGAGCGCAGCTTCACCCGTCTCTTCGGTGGCGGCTCGGCGCGGCTGATGCTGGTGGGCGCGGCTCAGGGCGAGGCGCAGACGACAGGCGAGGGTGACACCCCGACGGGCGGGCGTGTCCAGGGTGTTGAGATCAGCGTGCGGCCGCCGGGCAAAAAACAGCAGAATATCGCCCTGCTCTCAGGCGGTGAGCGTGCGCTGACGGCTGTCGCGCTGCTCTTTGCAATCCTGCGGGTGAATCCCAGCCCCTTCTGTATTCTCGACGAGACCGACGCGGCGCTTGATGAGTCGAACGTCGGGCGGTTCCGCGAGGCCCTGGCCGAGTTGAGTACGCAGACCCAGTGGATTCTGATCACCCACAACCGCGGCACCATCGAAGGTGCCGATACGCTCTATGGCATTACCATGGGCGATGACGGGGCCTCGAAAACCATGTCGCTACGGGTCGAGCAGTACGTAACAGTGAGGGACTAGACCCAATACTTTGCCCGGCGTATCGCCGAAAAGCGCGCCTGCAGCCCGCGCACGAAGCCTATTCTTAACAAAGCAACTTTATGAAAGTAGCTACTTGACAGACGGCGCAGGCTCTGCTATAGTTGCCCCAGCACTTAGACAACCAGACGCGCAGCTCATCCAGAGCGGTGGAGGGAACGGCCCTGTGAAACCGCGGCAACCCCCCTGCGATGTACGTTGGTGGCCTGTAGGCTTTTTAAGCGATTAGAAAGCGACAGGGCTCCAGCTATCGTAAGGGACGGTGCCAATTCCGTCAGCAAAAAACTGGAAGATGAGCGGCACGCCTTGCCGATTCGTCAACCGAAGGATCGTCAGTGTCTGCCCTCATCGAACATCGATGAGGGCTTTTTGTTTGTCCAGCGGCGCAGTGATGCGATCGTTATGAACCAGAGGAGTATCAGCACGATGGCGAACGACCAGCAGTTCAGCGGCTTCGAGACCCTGGCCCTGCATGGGGGGCAGACGCCCGACCCGACCACCGGCGCACGGGCCGTACCGATCTATCAGACAACCTCCTATCAGTTTCAGGATACTGACCATGCCGCGCGGCTCTTTGGGCTGCAGGAGTTCGGCAATATCTATACGCGGATCATGAATCCCACCACCGATGTGCTAGAGAAGCGCATCGCGCTGCTTGAGGGCGGCGTGGGGGCGCTGGCCCTCGCCTCGGGCCAGGCCGCCGAAACTCTGGCCATCCTCAACCTGGCCGGGACGGGCGATAACCTTGTCGCCTCAACCGACCTCTATGGTGGCACCTACAACCTCTTCCGCCACACCTTGCCGAAGCTGGGCATTACCACCCGCTTTGTCGATGGGCGCGACTATGAGGGCTTCGCCCGGGCCATCGACGGGCGCACCAAGGCCTTCTTCCTTGAACTGGTGGGCAACCCGAAGCTCGATGTGCTTGACCTGGAGCGCATCGCTGAGGTGGCACACGCAGCCGGGGTGGCGGTGATCGTCGATGCGACGACGGTGACGCCCTACCTGTGGCAGCCCTTCAAGCATGGTGCCGACATCATTATCCATTCGGCCACCAAGTTCATCGGTGGGCATGGCACCAGCATCGGTGGGCTGATTGTTGACGGCGGTACGTTCGACTGGGCCAACGGGCGTTACCCCGAATTTACCGAGCCTGATCCGAGCTACCACGGCCTGATCTATACCCAGGCGCTGGGCAACCTGGCCTACATCATCAAGGCGCGCGTGCAGGGCCTGCGCGACCTGGGTGCGGCCCTCAGCCCCTTCAATGCCTTCCTCTTGCTGCAGGGCCTGGAGACGCTGCCCTTGCGTATGGAGCGCCATAGCCAGAATGCCCTTGGGGTGGCCCGCTACCTGAGCGAGCACGCCAAGGTGGCCTGGGTCAACTACCCCGGCCTTGCCAACCACCCCAGCTATGCCCTGGCCCAGAAATACCTGCCCAAAGGGCAGAGCGGCATCGTTGGCTTCGGCATCAAAGGCGGGCGGGCCGCAGGCAAGACTTTCATCGACAGCCTGCAACTCTTCTCGCACCTGGCCAACATCGGCGATGCACGCAGCCTGGCCATTCATCCCGCCAGCACCACCCACAGCCAGTTGACGGCGGAAGAGCAGCAGTTGACCGGCGTCAGCGAAGATTATGTGCGTCTCTCGATTGGCCTCGAGACCTTCGATGACATCCTGGCCGACCTGGAGCAGGCCCTGGCCCGCGTCTAAGCGTGTAGCGCTGGCTTGGCTTCGCGGAGGGGCCTGGATCTCCTCCGCAGTACCTTTGAGCGCAGCAGTAACCACCAGCTAGCGCAACGGGGCGACCGCATCAACCTTCAGCCCGTTTCAGCGACCTGGCTGCAAAGAAGAGCACGATGACAGCAACGCATTATTCAGCCCATCCGCAGTACGCGCCCGGCGTCGGGATCGTCCACCGCCAGTACCTGACCTGGACGGAGCCGCTGGTACTGGAGAGTGGCGAGCGCCTCGGGCCACTCTCACTGGCCTTCGAGACCTACGGCCAGCTGAACGATGAGCGCAGCAATGCCATTCTGCTCTTGCATGCCCTTTCGGGGGATGCCCATGCGGCGGGGCGGCATAGCCATGCCGATCGCAAGCCGGGCTGGTGGGACGAGATGGTCGGCCCGGGGCGACCTTTCGACACCGAGCGTTACTTTGTGATCTGCTCGAATGTGATTGGCGGCTGTATGGGTTCAACCGGCCCGGCCAGCCGTGAACGGCACCAGGGGCGACCGTACGGGACGAACTTCCCGGTGATCACGATCGGCGATATGGTGCGGGCGCAGCTACGTCTGATCGATGCGCTGGGTATCGAGCGCCTCTTCGCCGTTGCGGGCGGCTCGATGGGTGGCTTTCAGGCCCTGGAGTGGGCGACAGCGCACCCTGAGCGGATCGGGGGGGCGATCGTGATTGCCAGTGCGGCCCGTTCGAGTGCGCAGACGGTGGCATGGAACAGCATTGGGCGGCGGGCCATTATGAGCGACCCGCGCTGGCGCAATGGTGACTACTACGGCTACGAGCCGCCAGCTGACGGGCTGGCCATCGCCCGCATGATCGGCCATGTTACCTATGTTAGCGAGCCAGCCCTGGAGCAGAAGTTCGGGCGGCGTTTGCAGGGGGCACACGAGCCAGCCTTCAGCCTTGAGCGTGAGTTTGCCGTTGAGAGCTATCTCGACTACCAGGCTGACCTCTTCAACGCCCGCTTTGACGCCAACTCCTATCTCTACATCACCAAAGCGATGGACTACTGGGATCTGTCGGGGCGTTACGGCTCACTTGATGCAGCCATGGCTCGTGTACAGAGCCCGATCATGCTGATCTCCTACGACAGCGACTGGCTCTACCCCAGCAGCGAGTCGCAGGCCATCGCGGCTGCGTTGACCCGCCAGGGCCGCCCGGTTGAGCACATCGAACTGCACTCAACGGCAGGCCACGACGCCTTCCTGATCGACTTCGATACCCAGAGCCCGCTGATCAGCGGCTTCCTGGATAGTCTCGAAGCAGTTTAAGGCAGTATAGCAAAAGTAACGCTCTAGCCCCAATACCTTTCAGATAAGGGTTGCTGCCGCACCCGCCCTCACCCCCCAACCCCCTCTCCCAGAACGGGAGAGGGGGAGCCGGAAGGCATCCTGACGCGGATTCTTCCCTCTCCCCTGGTGGGAGAGGGGCCGGGGGTGAGGGGGCAAAGGCCGGTCGCGAGTTGCTTATTTGCAAGGTATTGGCTCTAGCCCATGTCATGCTGAGCGCAGCGCAGCATCGCGGCCGGGACCCTTCGCTTCGCTCCTGATGACATCCCCCGGATGTCGTCTCGGGGCCACTGGCCGCCGGGCCATTGGGTACTCAGGGTGACATGAACCTGGTGAGCGGGTTACTTCTCGCTCAGGGTGACATGAACCTGGTGAGTTGTAAGGCCGTCGCGGAGCAGTCGTACGGTACTCACGCTAGCCCTGTGCGATCGCACAGGGCTGCGTATATACGCTTAGAGAAGGATTTAGGAGATAGCAAATAGAAAATAGCCCGAGCGCATCAGTACGCGCCGAGTGACGCTGAACGGTAAACCAGCCCGAAACCTTGGCTTATTGAGCCGATGGCCGCCGCAGGATCAGGGCACTTGCGGCAGCCATGATCGCGCCTGCGCTGATGATGATCGTCAGGGCTTCGGGTGAGGCCGGGCCGACGTTGCTGTGCCTGAGCAACTCGACACTCAGGGCCAGGATCAGGCCGTTTGACCAGAGCAGCAGCTTTTCGCGGAGAGTGGTGTGCATGGGGGCTCGTGTGAGGGAAGGGAGAAGATGGTACCAGGGTAAGCATAATTTATATTTTAGCTATAACTAAAATACTCCGCTCCCGGGTTGATGTCAAGCGCTCAATCCACGGTCAGGCCGGGTTCCGCTATAATGAACCAGGTGCTGCCTTGATACCTGGTTCACGCTTCAGCTGGGATTGTTCTAGGGACTATGCTACAACCTTTACTCACCACCATCGGCCATGAGGTTTCGGGCGAGGCCGCGAAGGCGCTGGTTGCCCGGATTAGCCAGTGGCACCGCATTCAGGCCAGCCCGATGTATCGCGAGGCGGCCCAGTGGTTGTACGCTATGCTGCAAGGATTCGGCCTGGAGGCCGAGTTGGAGTCATTTCCGGTCGGTGAGGGGTGCATGGCCTGGGGGGAGCCGCTCTTTGCCGAGTGGAGCTGTGAGGAGGGTTGGCTCGACCTGCTGCTGCCTGAGGGTGGCACGCAGCGCCTGGCCGACTATCGAGCGGTGCCCCTGTCGCTGTTGCCGCGCAGTGTGAGCACCGATGGCGAGTATGAACTGGTAGTGCTGGAGGGTGGGACGCGTCCGGAGGACTATGCCGGGCTTGATGTACGTGGCAAGCTGGTGCTGACCAGCAGTTCACCGATGAGTGTCCATGAACTGGCGATCGAACAGTTCGGTGCAGCGGGGATCATCTTTGACGGTATGCGGACAATTGCCGAGATCTGTCCGCCCGGCGACCTACCCGACGCTATTCAGTACAGTTCGTGGTGGTGGTGGGGCGGCGCCACCCGTACTTTCGGCTTTGCGCTGAGTCCACGGGCTGGGGCTGCGTTGCGCCGCAGAGCGGAACGAGCTGCACTCCGCGGGCGGCCGCTACGCATGCACGCCCGTATACGTAGCCAACTGGGCGACGGTTTCATTGAGGGTGTCAGTGCTCGCATCGCCGGCACGGGTCCGGAGGAGGTGTTGCTGCTGGCCCATCTCTGCCATCCGCACCCCTCGGCGAACGATAATGCCAGTGGGGCGGCTGCCGCACTTGAACTGGCCCGGGCGCTGCAGCACCTGATCGAGACGGGCAAGTTGCCACGTCCCCGGCGGAGCCTGCGCTTCCTCTGGGTGCCTGAGATGACCGGCACCTACCTCTACCTGGCGGCCCATGAAGAGCGCATCCCGCGCACGCTGGCCGGGCTCAATCTCGACATGATTGGTGCCGACCAGACCCTCTGCGGAAGTGTGAACCTGGTGGTGCATCCCCCTGATGCCCTACCGAGCTTTGTAGGCGAACTGCTTGAGGCGCTGCGTGAGTCAAGCCAGGCACCGCTGCATAGCTTTCGCGGACGGAGCGACCCGCCGCTCTACCGTTATGCGAGCACACCCTTCTCAAACGGCAGCGACCACTACATCCTCTGCGATCCGAGCGTGGCCATTCCCACCCCGATGATCATCGAGTGGCCTGACCGCTTCTACCACACCACCGCCGATACGCTCGATCATGTTTCGCCGATGACCCTGGCGCGCAATATGGGCCTGGCAGGGGCCTACCTGGCTTTTCTGGCTGATGCCGGCTCGCAGGAGGTCGCGTGGCTGGCTGGCGAACTGGGCATGCGTTTTGTTGGGCGGCTGGCCCGTGAGCTGCAGAGCGCGCTCAGGGCCGCTCTGGGTGGGGCCGTGCCGAGCGGTGCGCCCTGGTATGCGCGCCTCAACTATCGTGTGGAACGCCACGCTGAAACCCTAGTCAGCCTGCGCCGGCTCGATCCGGGCTTTGACCCGGCCCCTCATGCAGAGGCAGCCCGTACCCATGCCCAACTCCTCTGGAGCCAGGTTGCCCCGGTGCTGGCAGGGTGGCACCCGCCTGAACGCGGCCAGCTTGCGCCTGAGGATGGGCAGCGGGTGCCGCGCCGACGCTACCGTGGCCCGGTCAGCCCGAGCGCACACCTGGGACGGCTGCCGGTGGGCGAGCGTCAGGCGCTTGAAGCGGGCCTCCAGCAGCGCGCTGCCTTTGATGAGCTGGTGGCCGACCTGGCGCTCTTCTGGGCCGACGGGCAGCGCACCCTGGCTGAGATTCTCGATCTGGTCGAATTGGAGACGGAGGTACGCGAGCCCGAAGCCCTACTGAGTCACTTCGAGCTACTCGCCCGGCTCGGGCTGGTTGAGCTCGATCGGTAATACCGTCAGGAACCCACGGCTGAAGCTCGTGGGCTTGGGGAGCCATCCCTGAGTCCGTCCTGACGCTGAAACTCCGCGTTGTCCCAATCTTTGATCGCCTTTGTTGAACAGGAGTCACTATGGTACGCAAGATCCTCGGCAAGCTCGGCTATCTCCTGACAAACATGTTTGTGATGGTCATTCTGCATGGCAATAGCAAGCAATTCTGGCCAAAGGTTCCCTACTTGAGTCTGCGTGATGAGAGCACGGGCGAGCATATGCGGCTGCTCTTCAATACGATGAGTCTGACCACCGTGCTGCAGACGTTGATCGGGCAGTTGCCGCGTGAGCGTTGGCTGCCGCGCCTGCTGACCCTCGGTGTCATCCCGGCCAGCCTGCCGGTGATCCTCTTCTTCGGCCAGCGGGTTTTACGCCTGGAGGGCCAGCGCGCCGAGATCTACAACTTATCGATGGTGCCGCTGCTGCCGATTGCCGCCATTGTCGTTGAGGAGGCCCTGAGCGGACAGATTACGTCGCCTGCCTCGACCGACCAGGCCGACTACTCGCATATAGTCTGAACAACACAGATCTGAAAGCCTCGTGCAGGGATAGCACGGCTTTGCATATTTGAGGTGGGATTTCATCTATGAATAGCCCTTCGCGCCTTGAGCGTCTTGTCGCCGATCTACGTAAGGCTGGCCTACCCGGGCTTGCCCTGATGCCCGATGCCAACCTGACCTATCTGAGTGGGTTGAGCTTTCACCATGGCAAGCGCCTGACGCTTGTGTTTATCCCGGCTGAGGGCGGCCAGCCCTGTTTTGTGCTGCCCGCCCTCGAACAGGCCAAATGTGAGGCTGGTAGTCGAATTGCAATGCGCTACTTCCCGTGGGGTGACGCAGAAGGCCCCACCGCCGCTCTGGCTGCTGCGCTGACGAGCGCCTTTCCCCAGGGCCTGGCAGGGCCGCTGGCGGTTGAGGATACCGCCCTGCGTATGCTGGAGCTGCGAGCTCTGGAGGCGGCGCTGCCGGGCTTGCAGACGGTTGATGCGACTACCCTGCTGGCGGGGTTGCGTATGACCAAAGATGGCGCGGAATTGGCGGCGATTGAGCGGGCGGTGGCGATTGTCGAGGTGGCCCTTGAGCGCACGATCGCTCAGATCCGCCCCGGCATGAGCGAGCGTGCGCTCTCACGCTTCTGCGCTGAGGCGATTGTGGCTGCCGGGGGTGATGGGGAGAGCTTTGCTAATATCATCGCCTCGGGGCCAAACGCCGCCAATCCCCACCATAGCAACAGCGAGCGCACCTTTCAGCCGGGTGATCTGATCATTATCGACTGTGGAGCCTGCTACGCTGGTTATATCTCCGATATTACGCGCACGGTTGCCCTGGGTGAGCCAGGGGCCGAGGCGCGTCGGATCTACGAGCTGGTGCTGGCCGCGAACGAGGCGGGCCGGCGCGCTGCCGGGCCGGGGGTGAGTGGGGCGCTGATTGATGCGGCGGCGCGTGGGGTGATTGTGGCCGGTGGCTACGGCGATTACTTTATCCATCGTACCGGCCATGGCTTCGGGCTCGAGGCCCACGAGTTGCCCAATCTGGTTGCCGGCAGCGATGCGCCGCTGGCCGTCGGTACGACCTTCACCGTCGAGCCGGGAATCTACCTGCCTGGGCGCACCGGCGTGCGGATTGAGGACGACCTCGTGATTACCGCCGCCGGTGCCCGTAGTCTGACCAGTTTCCCGCGTGAGTTGCGTGTGCTGTCTCCAGCGTAAGGGAAGCGGATCTTTTTGATTGTCCTGTCGTTGGCACTCTGTCACCCTGAGCGCCAGCGAAGGGTCTCGACCGAGATGCTTCGCTGCGCTCAGCATGACATGCCGCTGGGATGCTCAGAAGTTTCCGCTTCCCTAAAGCTGCTGCGCAAGGGTGGTCTTTATGGCAGGGTGAAGGTAGTCACCTCCTGGGGTGAATTGTCGGGGCTGATCGTACCACTGTAGGTCTGCACCTGGCCCTGTACGACGGTGCGCACGGTGTATGCGACAGAGCCAGAATCCGCGCAACGATCGTAATAGTTGACCCGGATAGTGTAGGTGCCGCTTGGCGCACCGCTGCTTGGCCAGAAGACATTTTCGGGTCGCCCGATGACTATATTGTCGCAGCGGTTGTCACGATCAAGCTGTCCGCCACTCGGGCTGCTCGGGGCGAGGTAATTGATCTCGAAGCCCTGCGGATCGACTACATGCAGGTCGAGGTCAATCGAGGCCTGCCAGGTCAGGGTAATCTGCACATCGCCAGTGCCTACCGAAGTGTCGGCGATGCCGAAGCATGGCGGGCGTCCATTGTTGAAGTTCTCCAGGTCGAGGTCGGCTTCGCTGTAGCGAAACTCCTGGCGACTACCCGCAGTCACCGGGGTCGCGCCGATCGGGCGCCAGTAGGTGCTGAAGCGTGGCGAGTAGAGTGGCGAGTGGTTGACTTCAGAGAAGTGCCAGACTTCGATCAGGTTGTAGGTACCGCTGGGGAGCCACCAGTCTTGCTGGCGGGTCAGGCCATAGTCGGAACTGAGCGGGTGGATGTAGTCGTTGACGGTCATGGTCCACTCGTCCGGGGGCGACCAGCTCCAGCGTAGCTCTGGGTTGTCGAGGTTATAGCTCTCGACGCAGACGCCATAGGTGACGGTGTAGGGCAGGTCGCCCTCATCAGTGGGGTAATTGCCGGTTTCGTAGGGGTGCCCGTTGACTACGCGAATGGTACCGCCGTTGGCATTGCGCCAGCCACGCTCACTATCGGCGACGCCGAAGAGACTCCAGGGCGAGAAATGCGTCGTGGCGACGATAGCAAGCCGTTTCTGGTTGTCGATTGAGGCGGGCAGCATATGCCAGGAAGCACTTGCAGCATCGTAGTAGGTAACGCCAAGGATAGTGTCGGGGTCAATTTCAGGCGGGATGGGCAGGCTGAGCATAACTGGCGTATTGAAGGTGAAACCCTCGGGGCCAAGCTGGTAGACTGAGCCGACGCCCTGGAAGGGTTCGGGCAGGCTGACGTTCAGATCGGGCTCTTCACGCATACTGAAGACCATCTCACCCGCCTCGCCATTCTCTTTGGGCGGGACGGCCCCGGGCGGGATGAGCACAGCTGCGCCGGTGGCAGTGGTGACCATCCCGCCCTGCTGGCTGGTGACGGTGAGCGCATCGCGACTATTTGAGCCTTCAGCAGTCTGGTCGTTGCCGGGCCAGGGCAGACCACTCACGAAGTCGGTGATCTCATCGTAGAAGAAGAAGCCAGCGACGGCGGTGGGTATGATCACCAGCAGGCCCAGGATGAGGGTGACAATCAGGCAGGGGCCGAGGCATGAGCGACGACGGGGTGGGGCTGGTTGCTGATAGGCATAGCCGGGTGGGGGCTGCTGGTAGCCCTGGGGTGGGGGGGCATAGCCGGGTGGGGGCTGCTGGTAGCCCTGGGGTGGGGGGGTATAGCCGGGTGGGGGCTGCTGGTAACCCTGGGGTGGGGGCATGGGCTGCTGGTAGCCCTGGGGGGGCTGCTGGTAGGCCGGGGTTGCTAGCAGGGTACGGTCGGCTTCGTCGCTGCTGTGAAAGACAAATTCGTAGTTCCCCAGGCCGAGCCGGTCGCCAGTACGGATAGGGTGGCTCCCGGTGATCCGCTGGCCGTTGATCGTGGTACCATTGGCACTCTGCAGATCCTCGACCTGCCAGTGGCCGCCGGAGCCGACAATGCGCACATGCTGGCGCGAGACCTGGCTATGGTTGATCTGCAACTGGCAGCCCGGCTGGCGCCCGATCAGCAGATTGTTGCCGACTGCGCTGAAGACCTGCCCCTGCAGTTCGGCAGTCTGCCCGGTGAGGGTAATGGTTGGGGGTTGATTGGGAAATTGATTCATGGCAGGGCTCCTTGTCTTTGCATCCAGAGGTGGACGCGCTGCCAGCCCTGAGGTTTAGCATAGCCCAAGGGTATTACCATGTTTCGAGTGCGTGCCGCCTCGCGTCTAGCGACACACGAGTACCGGCAAATGGCTGGCTCGTAGGACGTGATCGACGGTGCCGCCGAGGGCGATTTCCAGAGCCGGACTGGAGCCGTAGCCACCGATGATGATCAGGTTGGAGCCATGCTCGGCGGCGGCAGCCATGATTGCCTGGTGGGCTGGCCGGCGGTCGATCACATAACCGGCCTGAATGCCACGATCCTCCAAATAACTCTGGGCGCGCCCGATCGTCAGTTGGAGATCATCGCCGTGCTCGGCTGCCGTGACGACCACCAGCGAGAGATCGTCGCGCAGGGCGAGGTAGGCCGCGAGCATGAGGGCCTCGTGGGCGCGTGGGCTGCCATCGTAGGCCAGCAGACCACGGTTAAGCGGTGAAGGCTCGCCCGGCACGGCCAGCACCGGCTGAGGACAGCGTTCGATCAGGTCGCGCAGGCCGGAGCGCAGGCGGGCGATGGGGCGTGGTGCTGGCGGATGGCTGACACGCACGACCACCAGGTCGGCCCAGCGTGCGCGATCACAGATCTGTGCCGCCACGCCGCCGGTCGTACTCGCCAGCCGCCCAACTATCCCCTCGGCGGCGCAGTGGGCGGCGAAGTTGGCCTGGAGCAGCAGCAGATCTTCGGGGTCGGCCTCAGGCGTCTGCACATGCAGCCCGTGGATGACGCCGCCCTCCCGGTGAGCCACGATCAGCGCCTGGTTCAGGGCGACCCAACTGGCTTCGTCGCCGCTGAAAGGCACGAGCAGGGTGTGGAAAAGGCCGGAAGGTGATGGCTCGTCTTCGTCCAGTTCGGGCAGGTGCTTGCGGCGCCAGGCCCCAGGTGGTGGCCCTGTGCGCACGACGGTAGGCACGATCGTCTCGATCAGCCGCTCGCGGGCACGGGCCAGCACGCGTTCGGGGCGTCGACTGCGCTGATGGGCCAGGTCAGCGACCGCCGCCTCGGGATCAACCGGCCAGCCCAGGCTGGCTTCGAGATCGGCCTGGTGCCGGGCCACCCAGACATAGAGGTCGGTCTCGGTACGCTCAGGAAAGTCATGCAAGAGGCCACGCTCGTGGATCAACTCGACCACCGGCTGGTAGATCTCGTCATACCAGCGCTCGGCTGCTTCGGGCGAGGTGACGGCCCGTCCGAGTTCCAGCGCCATACGGTAGCGCTGCTGCTCGATATGGGTTGCAAGGATTGGATAGGCCCCGGGGGCTGTTACGCGCAGATCAAGGCCGGGGCGCCACCGGTCAAGACGGGTCTCCTCGATCAGTCCGGCATACTCGGCAGCGATGATCAGTTCGTCTGGCCCAACATCGGGATCAAGCTCGACCCGTGTGTTCAACTCAGTGACCTGGGCAAGGATGTGGGTCATGCCCAACTCGCGGGCGACCGAGACGCGGTGGTTGCCATCTTTGACAAAGTAGAGCCCGCCGAGCGCGTAGACCTCGATCGGCGGTAGGCGGCGGCCTTCAGCAAAAGCGGCGCGCACGCCTGCCCAGCGGGTTTCGTCGGACTGGTTGCGTGGTAGGAAGTGACGCGTAAAGTCGTGGTAGCGTCCGAGGCTGCCCACAACCTTCTCCAGAGGAATTTCGCGCAGGCCGCGCACTGCCCAACCCTGAGCTCCAATGCGCTGGCGCACCTCCTCAAAGTTCAAGAGGTCATCAGGCTCGCCGGTTACCCAGGCCAGCAGATCCTCAATGATCGCACGCCGGCGGGCCCGCCGAAACTCTTCAAGCGCAGCGATGCGCCGTTGTTCTCGATTGTCAATCATTGCCATCCTCGTCTCCACGCTGAGATCGATTTCCCGACATGCTCATGATACACACCCTGTCCAGCTTACGCGAGTCGGTCAAATTCCCCTCTTGTCAAACCCCCAGATCGTGTGTTAGGGTAGAGGCAGAAATCACACCCAAAACCGTCCTCTGATTGCCGTGATGGAACCACTGATGTGCGGGGTGTTGTGCGAAACATCGCCGCTTGCCAGTGGTTGCAATCAGAACCAGCCGAAAGGCTTTGTATGTTAGCTCACTTACACATCCGTCGTGCGACCGCCGCCCCTGACGATTATGCCGCCTGTGCCGATTTTGCGCATCTGGACGGCGAAATGGCTACCCCGGACGATCTGCTGGCCTTCGACCGCGCGTGCGAACGTAGCGGTACCCACTCCTGGCGCTACCTGGCCTACCATACCTCAGGCCAGATCATCGGCGCAGGCCACTTTTTCCCCGTTACCTGGCTTCCCCAACCTGGCACCTACTGGCTGACTGCGCGGGTGCATCCCGCCTATGAGCGCCATGGCGTTGGCACGGCCCTGCTGCGCCAGATGGAGGCCGATCTGGCCGCGCTTGGGGCGCAGGCGATCTGGGTGATGGTGCCCGAAGAGGCTACCACGCTGCTTGAGTCTCTTAGCCAGCACGGCTTTCGTGAGCAGATGCGCAGCCATCCCTACACGCTCAGGATCGCTGAGGCCCCCGCTATCGATCTGGCACCCGCCGAGGCCCGTCTCGCCGAGCATGGTCTGCGGCTCTGCACCCTGGCTGAGTGTCGGGCCGAGGATGCCGACTGGCTGGAGCGCATCTACACTCTGCACGCAGCCCTGACCCGCGATGTGCCCATCCCCGAGAAGATCTTTACCACGCGGGAGGAGTTTGCCGCCTTTGCCGTAGAGGCCCCTACAGCCCTGCTTGAGGCCTTCTTTGTCGTGCGTGACGGCGAGCACTATGTCGGGCTCAGTTTTATGCAGACCCGCCCCGACAGCCCCGGTACGCTCTTCCAGGAGTTGACCGGCACCCTGCCCGCCTATCGTGGCCTGGGCCTGGCCAGAGTGCTCAAGCAACTGACCATCGCTTACGCCCGTGCCAACGGCTTCGAGCAGATCGTCACATGGATGGAAGATACCAACCGCCCGATGCTGGCGATCAACGCGGCTTACGGCTTCCGCCGCGAGACGGGCCTGGTTCTGCTCGAACGCCCGGTCGAGCCGCCGGTTCTCCTCGATCAAGGCGTCAGCAGCAGCAGTACCCTGCCCAGGCTACAGACCGCACAAGGGTAATGTGTGTAGCCCCCTGTCCTTTCAGGTGAGACCGGATAGATTCGGTATGCTAGCCCCCTTTCCCGCTTGCGGGAAGGGGGAATTCGCAATACTTGCACCAGCACCAGATCTCCTCGTCGTGGACGCCTGGTCAGAAGGGCCGTGAGCGATGCACATTGACGAGATTATCTGCCCCGATGCCATCGAAGAGAAGCTCATCGTCAAGCATCGTCTGAGCGTTCACGAAGCCGAGGATGCGCTCCTGCACGCACGCCGTGTGCGCTTCGCAGAACGTGGCTACACGCCAGGCGAGGATGTGTACGCAGCCTTTGGCCAAACCACTGGTGGCCGCTATGTCGTCGTCTTCTTTGTCTACAAGCCGAGCGCCGCGACCGCGATTATCATCAGTGCGCGCGATATGACCGACAAGGAGCGCACCACCGTTATGGCCGAAAATAACCCGAGTAGCCGCTCGAATGCCACGACACTTGAGGATATGGGCGCGTTCTGGGAAACGCATGACTTCACCGAGCATGATCCCGGCGAGCCGGATGTGACACTCCGCAGCCACTAAAGTGGCGCGGCTTCTTGGCCCAACCCGCCTTCTGGCGAGCTTAACGACCAACGGAGCTGTCCGCCCCGGTTGAGGATGTTGATGGCCGCGTTGTGATCTCTATCGAGCGAGAGGCCGCAACGGGGACAATCAACCCATCGGTCTGCTAACGAAAGCGTCTCGAAGACATGCCCGCAACCAGAAGAGCACCGCTTGGACGTGTTGCGCGGATCTACCAGGACGATTACACGACCGGCGCTTGCAGCCTTGTGCGTGAGTCGCTGAACCAAGTAGCCCCATCCGGCGTCCAGAATGCTCTTTGCGAGGTTCCCATGAACCAGGCGCGTGATCGTGAGGTCTTCGAGTGCCACACGGTCGTGGCGCTCAACCAAATCGTGCGCCAGCTTGTTGAGATAGTCTTTGCGCTGATTGCTAACTCGCTCATGCTGCCGTTGTAGCATCACCACGGCCTTGCGGCGGTTCTTCCCGCCCTTCTTCCGTCGTGCGACCCGACGCTGGCAGACGCGCAACGTGCGTTGGGCCTTGCGATAGAACCGGGGATGCGGCACCTGCTCGCCTTCACTCGTGGTGATCAAGCTCGTCAGTCCCACATCAATCCCTACGTCCGTGCCGGTAGCAGGAAGCGGCGTCGGCTGCTCCACCACACACGAAAAGCTGGCGAACCACTTCCCGGCCCGCTTGCTGATGCGGATCGTCTTGATCTGGCCCTCTATCGGGCGATGCCAGCGTACCGCCACCCGCCCGATGCCCGACAGCTTCAAGCGGCGTCCATCGAGCCGGAAGCCGTTCCCGTATTCCTTGAAGCCAAACGAGTGCCAGCGGTTGCGCCCTTTGAAGCGCGGATAGCCTGGCGTTTCGCCCGCCTTGACGCGGCGAAAGAAGGCAGCAAACGCCTTGTCGAGATCCTGTACCACCGTCTGCAAGACGTGGCTATGGACGTTTTTCGCCCACGGGTTTGTCGCCTTGCGCTCCTTGACCTGGCGCAATTGCTCGTACTTGCCTATCGTTTCGCCCCGCTCCTGGTAGGCCGTCTTGCGCTCGGCAAGACAGTCGTTGTAGAAAAAGCGGCAGGTCTCCAGGGTCGCCTCCAGCAGGCGTGCCTGGGAACGGCTCGGGTAGAGGCGATAGAGGAAGGCTTTCCGTGCCATAGCTCAGACCCCTTTTTGGGCTTCGATGGAGTGTTTGACGGTTTCGCTCGACACATTGCCCGCAGTTGCAGCGAAGTAGGATCGTGTCCACAGCGAGGGCAGGCGGCGCAAGCTCGGGTACTTCGCACGCAGGTCGTGACTGGTGACGCCTTTGCACTCCTTCACCACATCGGCAGGCGCGACGCTGGGCCAAACCCGCACGAATAGTATGGATATGATCGGGCTGAATCGCCAACTCGACGATCTCCCATCCCTGCTCGGCACATTTCTGTTCAATCAGCCGCCGACAGTCTACGGCAATCGCATCCTTCAACACAGCCTTGCGGCGCTTGGGCGTCCAGACAAGGTGGTAGAGGATGAGATGGACTCGGTGTTCGTCGCGCTGGTACTCCATCGCCCGGCCTTGCAGTTATTGATTTCTAGGTTGACAGTATAGCATAAATTGACAACAATCGCAAGGATGTTCGATATTCTGGCTGAAGCCAGCGAGAAACCCGCCTAACCGCACGCCCTCAAGGGCGGCGGCTTGCGGCGGGTTCCGTACTGTCAATCTGTGGCTCCAGCAAAAACTTGGTGATCATCCACCAGAACGTGCGGCGTAGCGGCCAGCCTCTATCGCCGCACGCGCAGTGTCTAAAGACTTAATTTACGGACTATTGAGTCTACAACGGGACAAAGTTCAGCTGGGCGATGTCCACGACCGGTTCATAGCCGATGGCCTGGTAGATGTGGTTCGAGGTGGGGTTGCTCAGGTCGGTGAAGAGGAAGCAGAAGCGCTTGCCGGCATCGAGCTGGTGTTGGCTCAGGGCGGCGACCAGGGCGCTGGCGTAGCCACGCTGGCGCTGCGCAGGAGGTGTATAGACTGCGCCGATCCTGATGCCGTTGGGCGTTGGTCCAGTTGCACCGGCTAGCGCTACCGGCCCATTGTCGTCCCACAAGGCTAGAAAGCGACTCGCTGAGGTCAACCACCGCGTTACAATGGCAGCGCTGTTGCTCATAGCGGCTCCCGGGGTCGCCTCGGTGTGAAAGGCAGCAAACCAGGCCTCGAGTAGCGGTCGGTCAACCTCCGTCGCCTGGCGCATAAACCCGGGCACGGCAGCGGGTGGACGCACGGTGGTCAGCTGGTAGATACGCAGATCCATCACGGGGCTGATCTGAAGCTGGTGCATAGCTGCCCAGCGCCGGGCGAAGTATGCCGCGTCGGCACGAGCCCCCTGGACACCAGGCAGGGCCAGGCCTTCGGAGGCCAGACCTTCGGCCAGCAGATCAAGGGCAGCCTGCGCCTCTGTCTGAGAGAGAACCAGGTTGTTGGGTGGCGTCTGCAGGGCAGCCAGAACGACCGTGCCATTGCTTTCGACTGTCCGCAGCAGTGGCAGCTCAGGGCCGAAGGTGGAGGGGTTGCGGGCCAGTTCGGCACAGATGCCCAGCAGCAGGTTGTTGTGGGCCTCGTGGGCCAGCAAGAATGGGCTGGTTCGTTCGGTAAAGGCGGAGATGTCGCTAAAATGGAAGAGCTTCATATATTCGCAAATTGCCCATTGCGGCTGGTGCCTGATACTTCATCTGGGTTCGCAGCGCCGCAGCGCATGAGCCGCCATTCGCCGAGTAGGCCTGCCACGCTGCGACGCTTCAGACTCAGGCAATGCCGAGCTTGCGGGCCAATTCGCCATTACTTGGCTCGACCAGGGTGCTGCCGTCACGAAAGACCAGAGTCGGAATGCTGCGCATCCCACGGTTGAGACGCATCACCTCGGCGACCGCTTCGTCGCTCTGCTCAATATCAATCCAGGTATAGCCGACGCCGCGTTCGTCAAGAAACCGCTTGGCCCGGCGGCAATCGCCGCACCAGAGCGCTCCGTAGATGATCAACTCAGTTGGTTGCATAGCCTCCTCAATGACGAAATTCTTCACCCATCTCATGTAGTATACCCTGGTTTTTGCAGTTAGCAGATCTCTACGTTAGGCTGTCGTCTCCCAACCACGGCCTGTGTTATGCTCGTGCCCATCGACGCGGGATAATTTAGCGGCATACTCAAAGAGGAGGAGCGTATGGGCCGTCTGACTGCCTTGATCGTTGCCCTGTTGACCGTCCTGGCCCTGTTGCTGAGCGCATGTGGCCAGGCCCCTGCAGCCCAACCGCCGGCTGGCCAGAGCCCGCCCGCCCCGGCCAGTGGTGAAGCCGCAACAGACTCACGTGTTGTGACAGTTGGCTATACGGCTTCGCTCAGTGGCAAGCTGAACGTTGAGTCGATCCGCCAGCAGAACGGCCTCAAGCTCTGGATGGAACAAGTTAACGCTGCGGGTGGTCTGAAGCTGGCTGACGGCACGACGATCACCTTTGCGCCCAAATTCTACGACGATGAGAGTAACAAAGATCGGGTGCAGGAGCTCTACACGCGCCTGGCCACCGAGGATAACGCTGATTTCCTGATCAGCCCCTACTCTAGCGGCCTGACTGACGCTGCCGCAGTGATTGCTGAGCAGTACGGCAAGATCTTGATCACCACCGGTGCCGCCTCCGACGACACTTACACCAAGGGCTACACCCTGGTTTACCAGCTCTATACCCCCGCCAGTCGCTACCTGACCGGTGCCATCGACATGCTTGGCGATGTTAGTCCCGATCTAAAGAAACTGGCGATTGTGTATGAGAATGATAAATTCTCTACCAGTGTGGTTGACGCGGTAAAAGCCTACGCCGAGGGCAAAGGCTACGAAGTGGTGCTCTTCGAGGGCTATGACAGCGGCACGAGTGATTTCGCGCCCTTCATCAACAAGATCACCCAGGCCAAGCCCGAAGCTATTCTTGGCGGTGGCCATTTCCAGGACGGCAGCACCTTCGCCAAGCAACTCTTCGAGAAGCAGATCCCCGTCCAGTACATCAGCCTGCTGGTCGCCCCGCCTGAGCCGAGCTTTGCCGAACTGGGTGAAGCTGCCCTTGGTATCGTCGGACCCAGCCAGTGGGAGCCCCAGGTGACCTTTAGTGAGGCCAGCGCTACAGCGCAGAACCTGAGCTGGATCGGTCTTGAGAGTGCCGCTTTCACCGACGCCTATAACAAAGCCTATGGCGAGGCCCCAAGCTATCATGCCGCTGGCGGCTATGCTGCCGGGTTGGTGTTGCAGCATGCGATTGAACAGGCCGGCAGCACAGAGACGACCGCGATCAAGGCGGCCCTCGACAACCTCGACCTGCTGACCTTCTTCGGGCGGATCAAGTTTGACAACAGCGCCGAGGCCCACGGGCTCCAGTCCGGCCACGAGATGGTCTATGTGCAGTGGCAGGGTGATGCGAGCAACCCGGTCAAAGAGATCACCTGGCCCGCCGCTGCGGCCACTGCGGCGACGCTCTTCCCGATTCGTTAAGCAACGCCAGACCAGGCTTCCGGGGCGCTAGCCGCACTCGGAAGCCTGCCGAATCAAGGAGCCCTGGATGGACTTCCTGCTGGCCTCACTGGTTGATGGCTTGCTGATTGGCTCGGTCTATGGGATCGCCGCAATGGGGCTGACCTTGATCTGGGGCGTGATGCGCGTGACGAACCTGGCTCATGGGGCCTTGATCGTCCTGGGTATGTTTGGCCTCTACGGCCTCTTCAACACTGGCTTGAATCCCTACCTGGGCCTCTTTCTGGTTGCCGGGGGCGGGCTGCTGGTGGGCATCGGCATCTACTACATCGCCATTCACCGCGTCGTTGACGCGCCTCACCTCAGCAGCCTGCTAGCCACTTTCGCCGTCAATATGATCATCATCGGTATCGGTACGACCCTCTTCAGCACCTCGCCACGCAATGTCGATTTCAGCCTGGGCAGCCTGACGCTCGGGCCGATCACGGTACAGATCACGCGGGTGATCGCGGCCCTGCTGGCCTGTGTGATCACCGGCCTGCTCTACCTCTTCCTCTACCGCACCCGCCCCGGCAAATACATCCGCGCCGTTGCGAGCAACCGGGCCGCCGCCGAACTGATGGGCATCAACAGCACGCGCATCCTGGCCCTGAGCTTCGGCCTGGGCGCACTGCTGGCGGCAACGGCTGGCGGCATGATCGCTACCTTCTTCCCCTTCACCATTCTCTCCGGTGAGGCTTACGAGCTCAAGAGTTTTGTGATTGGCGTGCTGGGTGGTCTGGGTAACCCACTGGGGGCGCTGATCGGCGGCTTGATCCTGGGCTTGCTCGAAGGTCTGGTGCCGATTTTTATGCCGACCACCTGGGTGCCGGTGCTTGAATTTCTGCTCTTTGTGATCATCCTGCTGGTGCGTCCCAGCGGGATCCTGGGGGCCAAGCGATGAAACCTGCCTCCGAGATCTTGCATGTCCCGTCTGTCACAGGCCATAGTGGCCTGGCCCGCTGGGCCAACCCCGGTCTTGGTTTGAGCCTGCTGATCATTATGGCAATTGGAACCTGGCCGCTGATCACCGGCCAGGCCAGTCTGCGCGAGATGCTCTTTACGACCCTGCTGGCCATAACGCTGGCCAGCAGCCTGAACATCCTGCTCGGCTATACGGGCTATGTCAGCTTCGGCCATGTTGTCTTCTTCGGCCTGGGCGGCTATGTGGGCATGCTCTTGCTCAGCCTGGGCTGGCCGCTCTTTGTGGCGATCCCTATGGGTGGTCTGGCCGCCGGGCTGCTGGCCCTGGCCCTTGGGGCCTCCATCCTGCGCCTGCGGGGGGCCTACTTTGCTCTGGCGACGATTGGCATCAACGAAGCTATGCGCGCCTTTGTCAACAACTTTGAACCCTTCGGTGGCGCCACCGGCATCTCCCTCCAGTTCAGCATCTACAACGCCTATGGCGGCGCAGCCAATGCCCTCTGGTTGGCCTATAGCTTGCTCTTTAGCCTCGCTCTTGGTGTAACCGTGCTCAGCTATGCGGTGAAGAGCAGCAAGTTCGGCCTGGGCCTGATGGCCATCCGTGAGGACGAAGACGCCGCCGAGGTAATGGGCGTCGTAACGCCATGGGCCAAGACCTGGGCCTATGTGCTCTCGGCAATTGCGCCGGGTATGGTCGGGGTGATCTTCTTTTTCAAGAATGGCAATATCGAGCCAGCCGACGCCTTCCGCCTGCACTTGTCGATTGAGATGATTGTGATGGTTATGCTCGGCGGCCAGGGTACGGTGCTCGGACCAATTCTCGGTGCTGCCGGTTATCAGCGCCTGCGCGGCTTCCTGCTTACCAACGACCTAGTCAAGAATCTGCAACTGGCCATTGCTGGCGTGCTGCTGCTGCTGATCGTGCTTTTTATTCCCGTCGGTCTGGTGGGCCTGGTACGGCGCAAACTGCCTGCAGTGCGGCGCTTTCTGGTTTAGATAAGGTATGTCTATGCTTCTGGAGATGAGCAAGATCGCACGCAGGTTTGGCGGCTTGCACGCCCTGAGTGATGTGACGATCAACCTGGCTGAGGGCGAGATCCTGGGCTTGCTGGGGCCGAACGGCGCGGGTAAGACCACCCTGTTTAATGTAATCAACGGGGTCTACCCACCCAGCGAGGGCAAAGTGTCTTTTCGTGGCCAGGATGTGACCGGCAAAAAGCCCTACGATCTCGCCCATATGGGCCTGGCCCGCACCCACCAGATTGTGCGCCCGCTCAACGAGTTGACCGTACGCGAAAATGTGATGGTTGGCTCCTGCTTCGGCTACGAGCAGCGGCGTCTGGGCGAGGCGGCCGCCATCGCCGATGAGACCCTGGCCTTTGTCGGGCTTGGCGCACGCGCTGACCAGCTCGCCGGGAGCCTTAATGTGGCCCAGAAGAAGCGCCTGGAGCTGGCACGTGCGCTGGCCGCGCGCCCCGTGCTGCTGCTGCTCGACGAAGTGCTGGCCGGGCTCAACCCCGCCGAGATCGCTGAAATGGTCGAGACGATCCGCAAGATCCGCGACCGGGGCATCTCGATCTTTATGATCGAACATGTCATGCACGCGATTATGAATGTCTCCGACCGCATCGTCGTCCTGGAATTTGGTCGCCTGATTGCCGAAGGCACGCCAACGGCAATTGTCAACGATGCGAAGGTGATCGAAGCCTACCTCGGTAGTGCCAATATGACCCAGGATCTCGAGAGTCAAATAGAGGCCCACTCGACGTAGAGTTGCCGCAGCCCTCCCTGGCACACGCTATTCTCCTGATAGGGGATTGCATATGGCTATGCTGGAAGTGAATGATGTTACCTCAGGCTATGGTGATGTGCAGATCCTCTGGGGGGCCAGTCTCAAGCTCGATGCGGGCCTGATGACCTGCCTGGTTGGTGCCAATGGTGTCGGCAAAACTACGCTCTTGCGCACCGTGATGGGCCAGCTTAAGCCCTGGAGTGGCACGGTCAGCTTCGAGGGTCACGACATTAGCCGTCTTGCCGCCCACCGGCGGGCCGAGATGGGCCTGGTGCTCGTGCCCGAGGGGCGTCAACTCTTCGGTGATATGACTGTGCAGGAGAACCTCGAGTTGGGCGCGACCAACCAGCGCGCCCGGCCCCACCTCAAGCGCAATCTCGAGCGGGTCTTCAGCTTCTTCCCACGCCTGAAGGATCGGGCCAGCCAGAAGGCCAGCACGATGAGCGGCGGTGAGCAACAGATGCTTGCCGTGGGCCGTGGCATTATGGCCGAGCCGACGCTCCTGCTGATCGACGAGCTTTCGCTGGGTCTGGCCCCCGTGCTGGTGCTCAAACTCTTCAATAATCTCAAGAGCCTCAAGGAGTTGGGCATCACCATCCTGCTGGTCGAGCAGAACGTCCAGATGTCGCTGACGGTGAGCGACTATGGCTATGTGCTCGCCCAGGGGCGCACGGCGATTGAGGGTTCGGCCCGCGACTTGATCAACAATGACCATGTGCGCAGCGCCTACCTGGGCTTGTAGGCGCGGGCTTGCCAGATGATGAAAGCGGGTAGATCTCTTTCGATGCCGGGTAGCTTGCCCGGGTCGGCCGATCGGTACAGGAGAGCTTATGCAGAACGATGTGCTTACGCTGCTCGCCTCGGTGGGCGCTCTGCTAACCGATGACCACCTGGTCTATACTTCGGGGCGCCACGGCAGCAGCTACGTCAATAAAGATGCCCTCTATCCGCACACCGCCGCCACAAGCGCTGTCTGTGCCCGCATCGCCGATCAGTTCAGGGCGTCCGGGGTCGAGGTTGTAGCTGGCCCGACGGTGGGCGGGGTGATTATGGCCCAGTGGACGGCTCATCACCTGAGTGCGTTCACCGGGCGTGAGGTGCTGGCGGTCTATGCCGAAGAGGAGCAGGCGGGCGAGGTGCGCCGGCGCCATTTTCGGCGTGGCTATGATGCCCTGGTGGCCGGAAAGCGCGTGCTGGTGGTTGAAGATATCCTGACCACCGGCCTTTCGGCGCGTATGGTGCTGGCGGCGGTTGCTGCTGCTGGCGGTACGGTGGTTGGCCTGGGTGCGCTTTGCAACCGTGGTGCGGTGACTGCAGCCCAACTTGGCGCGCCGACCCTTTACGCCCTGGCCGAGGTGCCGCTCGAGAGCTTCCCCGCCGAAGCATGCCCACTCTGCGCGGCGGGGGTGCCGATCAATTCGCGCCTGGGCAAAGGTGCCGCCTTCCTGGCCGGGCGGCGTTGAGGCGCGAGCCTGGGGTCACATAGCGGCCTGCTGTTCAGCCTCGTGTATCTGTTGCCGCCAAGATTGGGCATAGGGGCCGTTGCGGGCGATCAGTTCGGCATGTGAACCCGACTCGACGATGCGCCCACTCTGCATGACATGGATGACGTCAGCCTGCATCGCGGTCGTAAAACGGTGGGTAATGATCAACGCCGTGCGCCCGTTGACCAGGTTGCGGAAGCGGTGCATCCAGTCATTCTCGGCCCACGAGTCCATCGCGCTGGTTGGCTCATCAAGGATGACCAGGTCGGCCTGGCGCACGAAGGCCCGCGCCAGGGCGATGCGTTGCCATTCGCCGGTACTGAGTTGGGTGTAGCCGAACCATTTGCCCAGGATGGTCGCATAGCCCTGCGGTAACTTTGCGATCACCTCAGTTGCCCCGGCGGCCTGGGCCGCTTGTTCAATCAGGGCCTGGTCAGGCCGACTGGCATAATCGCCAAAGGCAATATTGTCGGCGACGGTCTCGTGATAGGCTATTGGCTGCTGAAAGAGCACACTGATGCGCTGGCGTAGCTCCTGTTGGCGCACCGCCCGCAGGTCAACCCCGTCCCAGCTGATCGTGCCTAGCTCCGGGTCGTAGAAACGGCAGAGCAGCTTGATCAGGGTACTCTTGCCAGCACCGTTTTCACCAACAATCGCCACCACCTGGCCAGCCGGAATGTGCAGGTTGAAGCCATCGAGGGCTGTCCGCTCGCTGTAGGGGTAGCTGAAGCGGATCGCCCGCAGCTCGATCCCCTCGCGCAAACCGTCGGGCATAGGCTGTGGCGTCACCGGGTCGCGGAGCACCGGCTCAAGCTCGAGAAAGGCGAAGAGGTCGTCGAGGAAGAGCAAGTTGCGGTAGATTTCGCTGATCCCACCGAGCAGACTCTGGATCAAGCCTTGCCCGATCGACATGGATTGGAAGAGCATGGCGATGTCGCCCAGGCTGAAGCGTCCCTGAAGCGCCTGCCAGATGATCCAGGCCATGGTTGCGGCCATACTTAGCAGGGCCACCAGCAGTGCGCCTATCTGCCCAAACATCTGCGTACGCATCAGGGCCAGCCGTTCGCCCCGCAGGCTGCGGCGTAGAATGTTGTAGACATCGGCAAAACGCGGACCCAGCCCGAAGATGCGTAACTCCGGGGCGGCTTCGTCAAGGATCAGGGTACGGTTATAGTAGATCAGGCGTCGCTCGTCGATCGTATGTTTGCGCCGCCAGCGATGAAAGAGCACAACCCCCTGGATGGCCACGGCCAGGGCCGGCAGGCCAGCCGCCAGCAGGGCCAGCGGCAACCACCAGGCAAAGCTCAAGAGCACCCCGGCCATCGCCACCAGGGTCAACATGTTCTGCAGCAAGCGGCTCAAGCTCTGGACTAAGCCCAATGGGCGCTCAATTGCGTCAATGCTGGCTCGTTGCAATTGGTCGTAGTAAAACGGCGACTCAAAAAAACCCATATCCAGGGCCATGGCCTGGCTGTGAATTTGCTGGTACATCTGGTCGCGCACCTGTTCGCCCTGGGCCGCCTGCACATAGTTGCTCACATGGCCCAAGACCCCGCTGAGCAGCGTTACCAGGCCCATGAGGACGACGGTGGTGAGTGCTGGCAGCAAAACATTCGGGTCGCCAGGCTGCCCAACGATGACCACCAGGGCATTGACGACTTGCCGGGTCAGGTAGACTGAGGCAAGCGGCAGTAGGCCCTGGATTACCATCAACACGAGCGAAATCGCTGTCCAGACAGGCGCAGCCGCCCACACGAGCTTGAGCGTTCGTGGCAGCAAATGCATCTGGCCCAGGCGCTCACGCGCCGAGATCTGCTCAACGCGGTGGATGCGGCGTCTATGTTGGTTCATACGCTATCTCTGGGCTCAGCCTGGCCGGTAAAAAGGCGCTCGAGCGCTGCCTGGGTCATCCGGCGGTAGTGTGCGCTCAGGGCCGCCTCTAGCCCGGCTGGTGGGCTGCCCATGCGGCGCATAAGTGCCAACTCCAGCGTGGGCGCGCTTATGCTTGGCACAAGTTGACCCAGGTCGGTGCCGGGCTCATCAAAACAGGCCAACAGTTCGGCCAGCGGGGGCACCACAATGGCTGGCACCAGTGGTGCTGCCTCAAGCTCGGCTATCGTATTGTTGGCGCGCAGGCTGCGCAGGGCCGCACCGATCTGCTCCTGGTTGCGCCCGCGCAGCGCGAAAAGCAGAAAGGGGTCTGCATCAAAACGCTCACCGAGCAGATAGTGTACGGCTGCAATATGTTTGCAGGGGTTGGCTGAGTCGGGGCACGAGCAGTGTGTGCGTAGGTCGGCTGAGCTGCGGGGAAAGAGGGGTAGCTTGACGGCGTCGAAGGCTTCTTCAATTGTGCGCGGCATCTCACCAGCCAGCAGGCTCGCCGCGAAGATCGCCTGTTCAGCCATCGCCGCAATGGCCTGCTCCCACTGTTGATCGTTCAGCGGCGTCAGGCTAATGCTGACGTTGTAGGGTGAAGGACGTGAGCCTTGAACCTTTGCAGTGACCTGGCCGGGGTTGATTGTGATCGACAGCACAGCCCCGCCCCGGGCATAGGTGCGTCCACGGGTCAGCCGACTGCCGTAGCCGAAGCCTTCGAGCACGCTGATCCAGCGTTTGCTCCACCACGAGGCCCCAAAGTCGCCGCGCTGACTCTTCGCCTTAATCCCGTCGGCAGGCAGGCGTGGACGATATTCGGGCCAGTCGTCCGTGTAGCGTCGTCGCGGCATAGACTCTCCTTCTCAGTCGCTGATCTCTTCGCGCCGCAGGGCGACCAGGTCGCGTAGCTGGTTGGTGCTCAGTTCGGTGAGCCAGGCTTCGCCTGCACCAAGTACCTGGGCGGCCAGGGCGCGCTTGCCCTCGATCATCCCGTCGATCTTCTCTTCCAACGTTCCGCCGCAGACAAACTTGTGGACCTGCACATGGCGTACCTGACCGATGCGGAAGGCGCGGTCGGTGGCCTGATCCTCAACTGCCGGGTTCCACCAGCGGTCGAAGTGAAAAACATGGCTGGCGCGGGTCAGGTTGAGGCCCACGCCACCTGCCTTGAGTGAGAGGATGAAGAAGGGTGGCCCCGCGGGGGCCTGGAACTGGCGTACCAGCGTGTCGCGCTGCCTGGCGGGCGTGCCACCATGCAGGAAGAGCGTCTCGGCGAAGAGCCGCTCGCTGAGGTAGTGTTGTAAGAGCGTGCCCATTTCGGCAAACTGGGTGAAGATCAGGGCGCGATCCTGGGCCGCCAGCACCTCTTCGAGCATCTCGGCCAGGCGGTTGAGTTTACCCGAACGGCCCTCAAGGACAGAGTTGTCTTTGAGGAAGTGGGCCGGGTGGTTGCAGATCTGCTTGAGCCGGGTGAGCATAGCCAGCACCAGCCCGCGCCGGCGGGTCTGCTCGCCCTCCTGCTCGGCCTGTTCAATCGCCGCCAGGGCCTCGCGCACGCTGGCCTCATAGAGCGTGGCCTGCTCCTGGGTCAGCGGCACGTAGACCTTCATCTCGATCTTGGCGGGCAGGTCGTTGATGATCGTCGCGTCGGTTTTGAGGCGGCGCAGAATGAAGGGGCCGGTGAGCCGGCGCAGACGCTCGGCGCTGACGGCATCGCCGGCACGCTCGATCGGGCGGGCGAAGCTGCGGCGAAACTCGCTCTCGTTGCCCAGGTAGCCAGGATTGAGAAAGGCGAAGATGCTCCAGAGTTCGCTCAGCCGGTTCTCAACCGGTGTGCCGGTCAGGGCAATGCGCCCTTCGGCTTGCAGCGCCCGGGCTGCCTGGTGCTGCCGGGTCTCGCTATTCTTGATGTTCTGCGCTTCATCGAGGATGCTGAGCCGCCAGGGGATGGCGGTGAGTGTCTCGCGGTCACGGGCAAGCAGAGGGTAGCTGGTGATGGTCAGGTCGTGGCTGGTGGTCGTCGCGGCCAGTTCATCGCCCCGCAGGCGCTCAGCCCCCTGATGGATATGCACGCGCAGGCGGGGGGCGAAGCGGGCCAGCTCGCGCTGCCAGTTGCCGACCACCGAGGTGGGGCAGACCAGCAGGCTGGGGCCA
The DNA here is from genome assembly GCA_964592425.1 of uncultured Chloroflexaceae bacterium. Lineage (GTDB taxonomy): Bacteria > Chloroflexota > Chloroflexia > Chloroflexales > Chloroflexaceae > Viridilinea. Next base: position 38,575 of record CAZQCG010000012.1, on the reverse strand, counting down.
GCAGTGGGACGGTGTTCACGGTCGTGCAGCAGCAGGGCAATCGTCTGGAGGGTCTTGCCGAGGCCCATGTCGTCGGCGAGGCATGCCCCCAGGCCGACCCGGCGCATAAAGGCGAGCCAGGCGAAGCCACGCAGTTGGTAGGGGCGCAGTTCGCCGACAAAGTCGGGCGGTTGGGGCAGTTGCTCAAGCTGGCGTGCGCCGCTCAGGCCGAGGAGCAGGTCGTCCAGTTCACCCTCAAGTTGAATGCCGCCATAGGCGATCCCGCCGGGTAGTGGCGGCTCGGCCCCTTCAAGCCCCAGGCGCAACACTTCGGCAGTGCTCAAGTCGAGGCCGCGCTTAAAGAGGGCCAGGGCGCGCTGCATCTCCGCCGGGTCAAGGGCGACCCACTGGCCACGCACCTGCACCAGGGGTTGTTTGAGGGCGACCAGGCGCTCGAACTCGCTGCGTTCGATAGGCTGATCGCCAATGCTCAACTCCCACTGAAAGTTGAGCATCGTGTTGAGGCTCAGGCTGCTCTCGCCGTCACGGCCCTTGCCCTTCTGTTTGCGTTTGCCGCTGCGCAGACGGGCCTGGATCTGGCCATTGCCACGCCACCAGGCGGGCACCAGCACTGTGAAACCACTCTGCTCAAGCAACGCGGCCGCCTCACGCAGGAAGGCGAAGCTCTCTTCATTATTAAGGACGGCATGATCGGGGGCGCGGTCGTGCAGGCTGCGCTCGATGGCCGGTACCAGGCGGGCGGCAAAGCCCAACCCGCGCAACAGGCGCTCCTGGGGATGGGCGAAGCGGCGATCCAGGTAGCTAAAGAGTTGGCCGCGCTCGCGCCAGATCTGGGCGGCTGGCACCAGCAGGCTCGGCTCATCGACCGCCTGGAGCAGATAACTGAGCAGCCAGGGCCTGGTCGGGTCGCTGGGCGGTTCGAGGCGGAAGGTAATCCGAAAGACCTCATCACCAGCCACCTCGGTCTGACCGGCCCAGGTCTGCCAGGCGCTAAAGAGCTCATCGGCGGCCCGTCCGCGCAAGGGCAGCGTTGGCTCGGGGCCGAGCAAGGCGGCCATCCAGGCCCCGGCGGGGCTGCCTGGTGCCTGCTGCCAGGCGGTGATCTGCCCCGCCGTGGTTGGCTCGGCGGCGGCAAGCGTGCGGACGAGGTCATCAACGCTGGTGGCAAGAAAGCTGTCGATCAGCGCCTGCGGTGTCGGTGCTGCCTGATGATCCGCGCACACTGCGCGACAGAGGGGCGGTAGGGCGCGACCCAGGGCCGCGATTGTGCGTACAGTTGCCGGAGTGGGGCGTGGCTGCCAGAGGGCCCGCAGGCGATGGCCGTCACGGCTGAGGGCCGGCAGGTAGTCCTGGCTGACGATGATCTCAAAGGCGAGCAGGGCGGCAACCCGCCAGGCCCGCAGGTCGGTCCCGGCCTCCCGCTGTTCGCCAAGGGCCAGCAGCAGTTCGATGGCCTGAGCGGGGCTGAGCAAAAGGCCATGCACGCGCCATGCAGCCAGTTCCGGCGCGCCTGCGGGCACCTCAGCCCCGGCCGCACGCTGCTCACGCAAGGGTAGGGGCGCACCGCCAAGTGAGGGCAGCCAGATCGTCAACTCACGGCCTGGCGGTGGCGCTGCGGCCCAGCCGGGCAGGCTGGCCAGCCGTGCCTGCAATGCTTCAACCCCAAGCTGGAAGGGATGCGGGGCCGCTTTGGTCTTCCGGCTCCGGCGACTGCTTGCGGTCGCTGCCTCACCCCAGAGCCAGAAGCGCTTGAGCTCAGGGAGCCATGTGCCGTGGAGAACGGGAATCAACGCGGTGTATTTCCTACCAGAAAGCTGACACAGAAGACCATGATACACAGATTCCACCCTGGCGGTGCAGAGAGACGGCCTGTGCTACAATAGTGCGCTAAAGCCATCTGCGCTAGCAAGAGGGAAAGAATGGGCTTTACCCGATCAAGCGGCCTGCTGCTGCACCCGACTTCACTGCCCAGCCCGTGGGGCATCGGCGACCTCGGTCCGGTCGCCTACCAGTTCGTCGACTTTTTAGTCGCCGCCGGCCAGAGTCTCTGGCAGATCTTACCCCTCGGCCCGACCGGCTATGGTGATTCGCCCTACCAGGCTTTCTCGGCCTTCGCTGGCAACCCACTCTTGATCAGCCTCGATCAGCTGATCAAACGTGGACTGCTCAGCTACGACGAGGTAGTCGAGGCGTCCGGCCATTACCATCTCGCGATCGACCAGGTCAATTATGGCGAGGTGATCGGCTTCAAGCTGCCGCTTTTGTACCGTAGCTATGAGCGGATGCGCCATGGGGTTGATCCCGAGCTCAACGCCGCCTTTAGCGAGTTCTGTCACTCCAACCGCGTCTGGCTTGATGACTATGCCCTCTTTATGGCTCTGAAAGAGGCCCATGGCGGCCAGGCCTGGAACCATTGGGCACCTGAGTTGCGGGCGCGTGAGCCAGCGGCTCTGACGCAGGCGCGCCAGGAGCATGCGGTTGCCATCGAGATCCAGCAGTACCTCCAGTTCCTCTTCTTCCAGCAATGGCTCCCACTCAAAGCCTATGCTAATGAGCGGGCGATCAAGATCATCGGTGATGCGCCCATCTTCGTCGCTTATGATAGCGCCGATGTCTGGGCCAACCCCGAGCTCTTCTACCTCGACGCCGAGAGTCGGCCCACAGTGGTAGCCGGGGTGCCGCCGGACTACTTCAGTGCTACCGGCCAGCTCTGGGGCAATCCCCTCTACCGCTGGCCACAGATGGCCGAGGATGGTTATGCCTGGTGGGTCGCTCGCCTGCGGGCCGCTTTCACCCAGGTTGATCTGCTGCGCCTCGACCACTTCCGTGGCTTTGCGGCCTACTGGGAGGTGCCTGCCGATGAGACGACCGCGATCAACGGGCGCTGGGTGCGCGGCCCGGGCGCGGCTCTCTTCAGCCGCATCGAGCAGGAGTTCGGCAGCCTGCCGATCATCGCCGAAGATCTCGGCCTGATCACCCCCGATGTTCATGCCCTGCGTGAGCAGTTTGCCTTCCCCGGCATGATCGTCCTCCAGTTCGCTTTCGGTGGTACCAGCGACAATCTCTACCTGCCGCATAATCATACCCGTAACAGTGTGGTTTATACCGGCACCCACGACAATACCACCACGGTTGGCTGGTTCGCCGAACTTGACGAAGAGGTGCGTGAGCAGGTGCGCGCCTACCTTGGCCGTGACGGCAGCGATATCGCCTGGGATCTATTGCGGGTGGCGCTGATGTCGGTGGCTGATCTGGCGGTGATCCCCTTCCAGGATGTGCTGCGCCTTGATGCCGATGCGCGTATGAATACCCCTGGCCAGCTGGGCGCAAACTGGAGCTGGCGCTTCCGCGCCGAGGCGCTCAACCAGGGGGTTGCCGCTGGCCTGCGCCTCTTCACCAGTCTCTACGACCGTCTGCCAGCTGCACTCAAACCGGAGCCCGAACCCGACGAGCTTGAGTATGCACCAGGTGATCCCTGATGGCCCTGTTCGAACTGCTTGCCCAGACCTACGCCTACTACCTGGATAATCAGGCCAGGTTCTGGAGCGAGCTCGGACGCCATCTTATGCTCAGCAGCAGTGCCCTGGGGTTGAGCATCCTGATCGGCTTGCCGCTGGGCATCTGGGCCGCTCATCATCCCGGCCCGGCCCAACCGGCGCTCAACCTGGTTGGTACCCTGCGCCTCATTCCCAGCCTGGCCATTCTTTTTCTGGCCCTGCCCTACCTGGGCACCGGCTTTGGTTCGGCCCTGGTCGCCCTTACGGTCCTCGCCCTGCCGCCGGTGCTGATCAATGTCTATGCTGGCCTCCTCAACCTTGAGCGGGCGGTGATCGAAGCGGCCCATGCGATGGGTATGACCTCACGCCAGTTGTTGCTCCAGGTTGAACTGCCCCTGGCCCTGCCAGCGATCATTGCTGGCATACGCATTGCCACCGTCGAGGTGATCGCCAGTGCAACCCTGGCTGCCTTTATTGGTGCCGGGGGTCTGGGCATCTTCATCACCCGCGGCTTTGCCCTCTTCCAACCGCGGATCATGCTGCTCGGGGCGTTGCCTGTGGCCCTGCTGGCCCTGCTGAGCGATCTGCTGTTTGGTGCGTTTGAACGGCGCGTCACCCCTCCCCGCGGGTGATCGGCGCCCCCTGTGCAAAGGAGGTTCTATGTCCACCGCGCTCTCCCGGATGGCCCTGCTGCTGCTGAGTCTGGCCCTGCTGGCGGCCTGCGGCACCCCGGCAGCCCAGCCCACCCCCGCCCAGCCAACGACGGCCTCTGAAGCTCCCACCACTGCCGCCGAGGCTACCACTGCCCCCACTGGCGCGACGATCAAGATCGGCTCGAAGAATTTCACCGAGGCCATTCTGGTGGCCGAAATGTACGCCCTGATGCTCGAAAACAATGGCTTCCAGGTTGAGCGGAAGTTCAACCTCGGCGCTACCCCCATCGCCCAGGCCGCTATGGTCGCTGGTGACATCGACCTCTACCCCGAGTACACCTCGACTGGCCTGCTTGAAGTGCTTGGCGGCGAGCCAATTGCCGATGCCCAGGCCATTGTTGAGGCTGTGCGGGCTGGCTATGAGCAGCAGTTCCAGCTCACCTGGCTCGAGCCTTCGCCCTTCAATAACACCAATGCCTTCGCTATGACCCGCGCCAAGGCTGATGAGTTGGGGGTGGCGACCTTCTCTGATCTTGTGCCGCTTTCGGCCAACCTGCGCCTGGGTGGCCCGCCCGAGTTCCCTGAGCGTGAGGATAATAAGGCGGTACTGGCGTTGTATGGCTTCGATCCTAAATTTGGTGGCGAGAATTACGTGCAGCTTGATGCCGGGGCCCTGCGCTACGAAGCCCTCACCCGTGGCGATATCGATGTCGTCCTGGCCTTTGGCACCGATGGCCAGATCGCTGGCCTTGGCCTGGCTTTGCTCCAGGATGACAAGAACGCCTACCCGATCTACCAGATCGCCCCGGTCGTGCGTCAGGATACCCTGGCGGCCAACCCGGCTATTGCCGAGGCACTGAACCGGATGGCTCCAACCCTGACCAACGAGGTCATGTCGGGTCTAAACTGGGCCGTCGAGGGCCCTGACAAGCGTGAGGTGGCCGATGTAGCCCGCGAGTTCCTCCAGGGCCAGGGGCTGATTCCCTGATGAGCCTGATCGTCGCCGAGGGCCTGACCCGCCAGTTCCCCGCCGAACCGCGCCCAGCGGTCGATGGGGTCAGCTTCACGGTTGAACGTGGTGAGCTGATCGTGCTGCTCGGGCCCTCGGGCTGTGGCAAGACTACCCTGCTCAAGCTGATCAATCGGCTCTATGAGCCGACCAGCGGGCGGCTGCTGATCGATGGGCGTGATGCACGGGCCATCCCCGCCACCGAGTTGCGGCGAGGCATTGGCTATGCTATTCAGCAGACGGGGCTCTTTCCGCATATGCGCATCGAGCAGAACATTGCCGTCGTGCCGAAGCTGCTGGGCTGGCCACGCCCGCAGATCGAGGCGCGCATCGACGAACTGCTCGCGCTGGTTGGCTTGCCCCTGGCCTACCGCACGCGCTACCCGCGTCAGCTCTCGGGCGGCGAGCAGCAACGGGTCGGCCTAGCCCGCGCCCTCGCGGCCGACCCGGCGATTATGCTGATGGACGAGCCCTTCGGGGCTCTCGATGCATTGACCCGTGCCCGTCTGCAGGACGAACTGCTGACTATCCAGCGCAAACTCCACAAGAGCATCCTCTTCGTCACCCACGATGTTGAAGAGGCCCTGCGTCTGGCCGACCGGATCATTGTTATGCGCGCCGGGAAGATTGTGCAGATCGACCCACCCCTGGCCCTGCTCACCCGTCCCAACGACACCTTTGTCGAACAACTTGTCGGCGCTGAGGATCTGCTGCGCCAGCTCAGCCTGATCAGTGTGGCCGACGCTCTGGCCCAACGGGCCACCGCTATCCCTACGCCACCTGCAACGAACCCTAGCGCGCCTCTCAGCCCCAGCGATGATCTGCGCACGGCCCTGGTCGCCCTGCTGGCCAGCCACACCGAGAGCCTGGCCGTCTGGCAGGATGGGCGCGAAGTGGGTCAGCTGAGCCTGGCCGATCTACGCCGGATGCTGCATCCTTAGCCATCGCTCCCATGTTTCCCATCGCCACACTGCCATGATCTACCTCATCCAGAACCTCCCCAGCGTCGGCGCACTGATGCTGCAGCACCTCTGGCTAAGCGGCTCAGCCCTGGTGATCGCGGTGCTGATTGCCCTCCCGACGGGTGTGCTGCTGGCGCGTATCGCCTGGCTGCGTGGGCCGGTACTTGGCGTGCTTGGTGTGCTCTACACCATCCCCAGCCTCTCACTGCTTGTGCTGCTGCTCCCCTTTTTGCGCCTCGGTGCCGCGCCAGCGATTGTCACCCTGGTGATCTACGCCCAGGTGGTGCTGGTGCGTAACGTTGTGCTCGGGCTAACCAGCATTGAGCCAGCAGTGATCGAGGCTGCACAGGGCATGGGCATGAACAGTTGGCAGCGCCTGGTGCAGGTCGAACTGCCGCTGGCTTTACCACTCATGTTGGCCGGGCTGCGCATTGCCACCCTCTCGACGATTGCGATTGCCACCGTGGCCGCCTTTGTCAACGCAGGCGGATTGGGTACCCTGCTTTTCGACGGGGTACGCAGCAGCAACCGCGAGAAGATCGTCGCTGGCACCCTCGCCGTAGCCGCGCTAGCGATCACGGCCAATGCCCTGTTGCGCGCTGCCGAACGCCGGGTCAGCCGTATATAGGGGGCTCACTACGCCTGCCTGGTGCTACGCTTCCCAGCTCCGCCCATAGTTGACGGCGAGTTTGGTGTGGATGGCCGCTTCCAGGTCAATCTCGAGCAGGTAAGCCAGCTGAAAGAGATAGTTCGCCACATCGGCCAACTCACCCGCCACCGCTGCCCGATCCGTCGGCTCTTCGTTAAACTGGAAGTGCTCAAGCAACTCGGCGGCCTCTACTGCTACCGAGACGGCAATATTGCGCGGCGTCTGGGGAAAACGCGAGTCGGCGGCATACCAGCCTTTGTCAGTCACAAAGCGATTAATCAGCTCGGTCAACTCCTGGATTGTCACACCTGACCTCCTCAACGATCTCAGCTTGCCCTGACGTTGCTTCGGCCAGGGCGGTAATGGTAGCAGCGTAGCGGTCGGCGGGCAGACGGATGTGCAGGGCAACCTGTTCAGTAAAGGCTTCGTCGTCGATCAGCGCCCCGCCCGTTTCAAGCACCCGCCGGGCGGCGGCATAGGTACTGTAATTCACACGCACAAGATAGGCGCGCAAGTCTACCCGTTCGCTGCGTGGGAGCACTGCCAGCACCGCCTTGACAGCGTCGCCGTAGGCGCGCACCAGGCCACCGGTACCAAGCAGCCTACCGCCAAAATAACGCGTCACCACCACCGTCACATCACCAAGGTCGGCCCCGCGCAGTACCGCCAGCATCGGGCGTCCGGCCGTACCTGCCGGCTCGCCATCGTCACTCATACCAGCGGTTACGCTGGCTCCATAGCCAACCAGGTAGGCAAAACAGTGATGGGTGGCTTCGGGCATGGCTGCACGCAGCTCAGCGATCAATGCTCGTGCCGCCTCTACCGTCGGCGTATGATCCGCCGTGGCGATAAAACGCGAGTTCAGCACGCCGATCGTCGTCGAGGCCCGCCCGGCAGGAATGGGATAACGTGGCTCCATCAGGGATGATTATAGCACCTGCTCGATCCAGCCACCCTCCTGGTGCAGAAAACCACCGGGTGGTAATACCCGATATATCTGTGAATACATGCATATATGCAGATAATCCTAAGGGTATTTTTTTGGCATACTGAGCCGTCATGGCCTATAATGGAGCGCGTAGTATCTCGCAGAAAGGAACGCAGGCCATGATCTTCGACCGGATTGTACGCTCACTGTTGTTGGGCATGCACATCCCCGACGGCTTTCTCGCGGCCCCTGTGGCCCTGCTCTGGTGGGGCCTGAGCATTGCGGCCATCGCCGTGGCGGTGCGGCGGATTGGCCTGCTGGAGGAGCGCCAGGTGCCGCTGATGGGGGTGATGGCGGCTTTTATTTTTGCTGCCCAGATGCTCAACTTCCCGGTGCTGGGAGGGACGTCCGGTCACCTGCTTGGGGGGGCCCTGGCGGCCCTGCTGCTCGGGCCATGGGCTGCTATCCTGGTGATGGCCTGTGTCATTACGTTGCAGGCTCTGCTCTTCCAGGACGGCGGTCTGCTGGCCCTGGGGGCCAATATCTTCAATATGGGCGTGGCCACGGCGACGATCGGCTACCTGGTCGGCATGCCCATCCTGCGTAGGTTCGGCAACCGTCCCGTCGGGCTGATCGTGGGCGGCTTCGTCAGCGGCTGGCTCTCGGTGCTGGTGGCGGCGGCCCTGACGTCGCTGCAACTGGTGCTTTCGGGGCTCGCGGCCGGGGTCGTCTTTCCGGCGATGCTCTTTGTGCATAGCTTTATCGGCATTGGTGAGGGCTTGATCACTGCCGCCGCGCTTGCCTTTGTCGCCGCCACTCGCCCCGACCTGGTGCTGACCATGCCTGGCGGCCTGAGCCGTACAGCCGGGCAGAGTGCTGCTGCTAAAGGCACCCTGGTCGTGGCCACTGTCGTCGGGCTGGGCATTGCAGTGGGGGCAGCCTTACTTGCGCCACTCGCCTCAAGCGACCCCGACGGACTTGAGCGTGTCGCTGAAGACCAGGGCTTTCTCAGCCTGGCTCAGAACCCCAGCTTTAGCCTGCTGCCCGACTATACCCTGCCTGGTCTCACTGGCCCACTCTCAACCATCATCGCCGGCATCGTCGGCCTGCTGATCGTCTTCGCCATTGCCTATGGCATCTCATTGCTGCTGCGTGGGCGCAATGCATCCGCCGATGATCCTGCCACACGGCGGGGCTCAGGCTCTCAGGCAGACTGATGGCCCTTCCGTACAATCAACTTGACCGTTATATCGACCGCCAGAGCCCGGTGCATGGGCTTGATGCACGGGTCAAACTGCTGCTCACCCTGGTTTGCGTGTTGAGCTTGAGCCTGCTGCCGCCGGGCTCCTGGTTTGCGCTGCTCGCCTGTGGCTTGCTGATCTGGTGGGCGGTGCTGCGGGCAAACGTGGGCCTTGGCACTATCCTGGCCCGTGCTCTGGTGGCGCTGCCCTTTGCCCTGGCTGCGCTTACCCTGCTCTTTACCCGCCCCGGCACACCCCTCTTCGTCCTGCACCTTGGGCCGTTGCAGCTCACCGCCACTGATGACGGGCTGATCGCCTTCCTCAGCGTTCTGCTCAAAGCCTGGCTCTCCGTTCAGGCAGCTCTGTTGCTGACGGCGACCACCCATTTTAGCGACCTGCTCTACGCCCTGCGCGCCCTACGTCTGCCGTCCGTTGTCGTTGGCGTGCTCGGCTTCGCTTACCGTTATCTCTTCGTGACGGTTGAAGAGGCCCAGCGGATGCTGCGGGCGCGCGCCTGCCGCGCCGCCGAGCAACCCGGGCGGCGCGCCGGTGGCAGCCTGATCTGGCGTGCCAGCGTGGTCGGGCAGATGGTCGGCACGCTCTTTCTGCGCGCCTACGAGCGCAGCGAGCGCATCTATGTGGCGATGCTTGCGCGTGGCTATCATGGTGAAATGCGTACCCTTGGCGGCAGGCCCCTCTCAGCAACTGAGCAAGGCCTGCTGTTGATTGGTGCCGGCCTCTTCGCTGCAATTGTGCTGCTGGCCTTGCTCAGTTAGACGTGGTATGCTCTATGATCGAGTTGCGCGACGTCGCTTACGCCTACCCCGATGGTACACCCGCCCTGCATGCCATCAACCTGCGGATTACGGCAGGCGAGAAGGTCGCCCTGATGGGTATGAACGGGGCTGGCAAGAGTACCCTCCTGCTGCATCTGAACGGCGTGTTACGGGCGCAGCATGGGACGGTGCTGGTCGAAGGAACGCCCGTCACGCCAGCCAGCCTGCGCCGGATACGCGCCAGGGTCGGTATGGTCTTCCAGGATCCTGACGACCAGCTCTTTTCACCGACTGTCTTCGATGATGTGGCCTTCGGGCCGCTGCATATGGGTCTGCCTGAGGGTGAGGTGCGGGCGCGTGTACGCACGGCCCTGGCCGGGGTCGGGATGAGCGGTTTCGAGGGCCGCATGCCGCACCATCTCAGTCTGGGCCAGCGCAAACGGATTGCCATCGCCACCGTCCTGGCGATGGATCCGGCCATTCTGGCTCTTGACGAGCCCTCAGCCGGGCTCGATCCACGCGCTCGCCGCGGGCTGATCGAGTTGCTGCATCGCCTCCCCCAGGCCCTGATCGTTGCGACCCACGACATGCGCCTGATGGCCGAGGTATTGCCACGCACCATTGTGCTTGAGGACGGCGCGCTGGCCTATGACGGCCCCAGCGCACAGATCCTCGCCGACGCCGATCTGCTCGCCCGTTTCAGGCTTGAACAACCATAGGCGATGGTATAATCGAAGGCTATGACCCGCTCATTACCAGATGGCATGCAGGCTCGCGACGCCGATCATGCGGTGGCGGCCTTCCTTGCTGCGCCGCAACTCTCGCCTGAGATTGCCCAGCAGGTAGCCCAGACCTTCCAGGCCCTGGCTGACCCGACGCGGGTGCGGATCATCTATGCCTTGACTAAAGGCGAGTGTAGTGTAGGTGCCCTGGCCACGCTTGCTGGCATCTCGCCCTCGGCCACCTCGCACCAGCTCAAAACCTTGCGCGACCTGCGCATCGTGCGCTACCGCCGCGCTGGCACCACCATCTACTACTCGGTGGACGACGCCCATGTCAGTGCGCTCTTTTGCGAAGTGCTGCACCATCTGGCCCATGTGGTCTACGGCCTGCCGGATCATCCAGAGGGCTAGTACACCGTCCGAGCAAACATGACGAGTAGGCTACGCATCCGGTAAGGGCGCAGCAGCGCTGGCCGCTGCTGCGCCCCAACGCCGTCAACCCATCAGTATTACTCGGACGGAGTACTAGCGGCGCAGCCACACAGGCTGCGCCTTTTTTTCATCACATCGTCAGCCAGTTCAGCAGGCGTGAGGCTTCACCTTCGGCCGTGCCAGAGATGATGTAGAAGAAGCCCATGGCGGTGATGACATAGACCGCCAGCAACTGAGCCCCTTCCAGCCAGTTGCTCTCGCCGTCAACCGAGATGATCGTTGCTAGCAAGACGGCCAGGGTCAACGAGGCGACTTCAAGTGCGCTGAAGAAGAGGGTCAACTCAGGGCCGAAGAGCAGGCTGACAAAGACCAGCAGTGGGGCCACCAGCAGGGCGACCTGCATTGACGAGCCCATGGCGATGGTCATGGCCAGATCCATCTTATTCTTCAGGGCCATCTGCACGGCCACGATATGCTCGGCCACATTGCCGACCAGCGGGATGATGATGATCCCAATGAAGAACTCGCTCAGGCCCAGGGCTTCGGCGAAAGGCTCGACGGCACCGACCAGAAACTCGCTGAGAAAGACGATCCCCAGCGTGCTGGTCGCCAGCACACCCACCGCCACCGGCACGCTCCAGCGAGCAGTGTGGTGGGCCGTTTCACCATTGGTATGGTCGTCTACCCCGGTATGCCCACCGACACCGCGATCGGGCTGGCGAAAAGTAAAGACCAGGCTCAGGACATAGAGCAAAATCAGTACCCCGGCAACCCCCAGGCTAAGCGCATTGAGCGCCGGGTCAACCACCGTCGTACTGAGCAGATCAACCTCACCGAACTGCACTTCGCGCACAATCTCGAAGAGGGTTGGGATGACCAGGCCGATCACCGCCAGGGTCATCATCGAGGCCGCCACGCCCGCCGCCTGGCGATCATAGCGCTGGATGCCGTGGCGCAGGCCACCGAGCAACAAGGAGAGACCGAGGATCAGCAGCAGGTTGCCCAGGATCGAGCCGGTGATTGAGGCTTTGACCAGCTCGAGCTTGCCTTGCGAGAGGGCCACAATGGCGATGATCAGCTCGGCGGCGTTACCGAGGGTCGCATTGAGCAGGCCGCCCACCTTCGGGCCGGTGTGAATAGAGAGTTCTTCGGTTGCCTCACCGAGGAAGCCAGCCAGGGGAATGAGCCCAAGGCAGCAGACCACGAAGAGCACGAGGTCGTTACGCAGGCCCGGAACGAACTCTAGTACGAAGGCCACTGGCACGAACAGCACCATGTAGCGTAGCCACTTCATGCGCATCCTCGCAATAATCTTGCCCGGATCTCAGGCATGCTTCTCCCCACCGGTATTCTTGTGGCCAAGGAAGTAGGCCAGGGCCAGAATGACCAGGGCGATCGCGCCGCCGGGGTTAAGCAAGTTACGCTGGCCATCCCAGGAGATTACCTGGCCCAGGAAGAGCACGCCGAGCACCACAATCACCACGCCGATCAGTTTGTCCTTCAGATCGTCAAGGTCGTGGATCTCAAGCCACTGCGGCAATTCCAGCGAATCGTCGATGAAGAGTTCGTAGAGCCCGATTGCGATGACATAGAGTACGGTGCCGAGCAGGAATAGATCGACAAGTTCAATGCTATCGAGCAGCAGGGTTTTGGCTATCTTGTTGTCGAACTGACCGGCACCGAAGACCTCGAATAACATCTGGAAGGTTCCGATGGCACCGAAGATGAGCAGGGCGGTTGCGGCGATGAAGATACAGATGACCGGCACATAGGCAAGGTAGCGCGATGTTGAGATAATGCGCGACATAAGATCTCCCTAACACAGCGGAGCTTGAACCAAGTGTACGTGTGCGAGCCAATCGTGTCAATCGGCAGGCTAGACGTTCGTTACGCTGAGCCCGGTCAATCTTTCGCTCTGCGTCCAGAGTTGCTCCTGCAGCTGTCGATCATACGAGACGGGGGAGCTGGTCTGGGCGCGGCTGTTAGCAAAATACTTGCCGCTGATCCCCTCCACCTCGGGTGAGGAGGCCAGGTAGATCGAGGTCTGGGCACCCTGCTCGGGGCTGAGCATGAAGGGCCGCACCAGGTTGAAGAAGGTTGCGAAGAGGCCATGCCCATCGCTGGCGAAGCCGGTGCGCACCACCCCGGGATGCAGACAGTTGGCGCTGATCCCACTTCCTTCGAGCCGGCGGGCCAGGGCGTAGGTGAAGAGCACATTCGCCAGCTTCGATTCGGCATAGACCATGAAATTGTTGTAGCCACGCTCGGCGCGTGGGTCGTCAAAACGGCCCCGCCCGGCCATATGCGCCCCCGAAGAGACGGTGACGATGCGGGCTGGCGCAGCCGCTGCCAGGGCCTCGTGTAGCAGGCTGGTCAGCAAGAAGGGTGCCAGGTGGTTGACCGCAAAGGTCAACTCGAAGCCATCGACGCTATAGCGACGCTCGCTGACAAACACACCGGCATTGTTGACCAGTACATCAAGCCGGTTGTGGCGACTGAGAAACTGCTCGGCGGCGGAGCGTACCCCGGCCAGGGAGGCCAGGTCGGCCACAATCAACTCAACCATGCTGTTGGCCGTTTCGGCTATGATTGCCGTCTGTACTGCCTCAGTGCGCTCGCGATTGCGCCCCAGCAGCACCACATGCGCCCCTTTGCGCGCCAACTCAAGGGCGGTTACCCGGCCAAGCCCGGAGGTAGCCCCTGTCACCAGGCAGATCTTGCCAGTCATCGTCGATTACCTCTGCTTCGCATTCAATGGGCCTTGGTTGAGCCTGTCGAAGCCAACGCGTGCCGGCTGGCAGGTAGGCCAGGAGGTTTCAGATTGAACGTACAAAACGCTCGATTGCCTCGGCGGCATCTGGCCAGCCCACGTCGAGCATAAGGTCGTGGGCGGCCCCTGCCACCACCACCAGTTCGGCACCGTAGCTACGTGCCGTCTCCTGCTGGGCTTCCAGATCAAAGATGGTGTCGCATTCGGCGGCGATCACCAGCAGGGGTACCGCGCAGCGAGTCGGCCTGGGGCGCAAGAGCATGCTGCTGAGTGGCACCAGGGGCGGTTCGGGCACCAGGCGCAGGCGGTGGCGCTCGAGATCGGCTGCGGGCAGATCGGGCCGGAAGAGTGCCTGGCGGACTGTCGCTGGCTCGCGGCGCAGCAGGGCGCGCAGATTGACCATTGGTGCCCTGCGCAGGCCACGGATCATAAAATAGCGTCCGATCTGTACCGGCGAACTGCAGAGCAGCACGGCTCCGGCGCTTGGTGGGGGCGGTGCCAGCACCCCGGTGAGCAGCAACTGGGTTACATAGCCGCCCGAACTGTGGCCGACAAGTACGGGCGGAACTGACAAGCTGGCAATGGCTGCCCGCACATCACGCAGGTAGTCGAGCACCGTTGTGTGCAGCCCGGCGGGAGGACTAGATCCATGGCCACGCACACTGATCGCATGGGCCTCGAAACCACGTCCGGCCAGATCATCCAGGGCGCTCTCCCAGCACCAGGCCCCGTGCCAGGCCCCATGAATAAGCAGCAGCGGCGGGGTGTAGCGCCGCTGTGCAGGATAGGCGACACGGTGTTCGAGCAGTAACGCCGGACTACCCATCAACCATCTCACTCGGCAAGCCCAGTTCACGCCGCCGCGCTTCGGCCAGGCGGCGCTTCTCGGCGATCATCTCGTCGTTGACGTAGACCCCGAAGGAGCGCAGCCCGGCAAGTTTGAGGCCGTGCTTCTGCCACAGTTGATACATCTCTTTGACCCGCTCGATCTCGATGTTGCGTCCGAGGGTGTAGTCGCCGAATTTGCCCTCCATCGCCAGCAGGGCGGTCTCGGAGAGACATGCATAGGCCGTGCCGGGAGGCATATCAATATCGAAGCCAAAGTCGGGCTTGCCAGGCAGCACAATCTCGCCGCTCTCGACGATCAGCACATCAGGGCGTCGTGCGGCATCCTCTTCCTTCACATCGGGGGGCCGGGCCACGTCGCAGATTACCGCGCCGGGTTTGAGTTTATCAACATTGATCACCTTGCCGGTAAGCGCGCTGGTGGTGGTGATGATCAGGTCGGCATCGCCGATATAGGCATCGGGATGCGTTGCGGCAATCACGCGGGCACCGGGCGTTTCAGCCTCGATCTGTTGCTTGAGGGCCAGCAGGCGCTCGGCGCGCGGTGCAATCAGCACGACGTCGCGGACAGCCTGGGCCAGCAGGCGCGCACAGACTGCGCCAATCGAGCCGGTCGCACCGATCACGACGGCCCGCACATGATCGGGCCTACCCCCCTTCATAAGGAGCACCGCCTGTTTGGCTGCCTCGAGGGTGGCGGCCACGGTGAGTGAGTTGCCTGAGGTGATGCCGATGGTCGCCTTCTGGGCGACGCTAATCCCGGCATCGCCGACCACGGAGGTAAAGGCTCCCAGACCCATGAGCTGGGCTCCCATGCGCTCAGCCATGCGGGCCGCACGGATCAGGCGTCGATAGGTGAAACTCGGCGGGCGGCGCATCATCTCACGGGGCGTCGTGCCGATAGTCAGCAGAATACCCTCAGCCTCTTCGCCGGTGGCCTCCGAGCGAATGCCACGGATCTTCGAGAGGTAAAGCGGCGGAATATGGGCGGCCACCCGCTCGACGAAACGGGGCGGCAGGCGGCGCGTCCAGCTAAAACGCGGGTCGTTGGCGATCAGGCTGGTACGCAGGGGGTGGATCACAAAGGCAAACTTCGGCCGTGGGCGTGGATTGAGATCCTGGATTGTCGCCCCCCAGCCAGCTGCGGCGATGAAATCGAGTGCCTCAGCCTCGCCCGGCTGGGCGTTGGTCTCTTGAATAGCGCAGATCAGTGCCTCAAGCACATCGGCGGAGACGAAGGGGCGGCCCTCACTCAAGGGCGGTGTCATCGTCACCAGGGTTGTCACCCCACGTCGGCGCAGATCCTCGATCTCGGCGGGCGAGGGATCATCAGTAACTATCGTCTTGCCAGCCAGGTCGGTGGGCGCGAAGCGACGGATATAGGCGAAATCGCCAGCGATGACATTAGCCCAGGCGAAGTGTTCTGCCGCACGCGGGTCGTAGCCCTCCTGGCCCAGGGCGACTGGGTGTAGCAGGCGGTAGGGCAGCAAGGCGAGGATCGGCAGTGTGGTGGCGGCATAGAGCTCAAGCTGTTCAAGCGAGCGTGGGGCCGGCACAAAGGGCAGCCCGATCTGCACAAAGGGGTCGCCGAAGCGCAGATCAGGATCGTACTGGGCAATTGCGGAGGCCAGTTGATACCGCTCGATCCCGCTGGTCAGCAGCACCTTCTTATAGCGGAAGAGGTCGGGCAGCTTGCGTACCGCCTGGGCCACTGCCCAGCGTTCGAGGGTCGCCTTGACTACCCCGCCATCGACGACTGGTGTGCGGTGGGCCTGGCCGGCAATCGTGATCGCCTCGTGATGCGGGTAACGGGCGCGTCCAACCCGGAAGACCGGGGTAAGCCCACCGAGGCCAATCGCATCAACCCGTCCATCGAAAGAGCGCACTAGCTCAGCGGCGCGGGCCACCTCGCCATTGGTGCCGATACGCTCAACCTCAATCTGCCGGCCCAGAATCGTGGTCACAAAACGGTAGTCACGGGCCGAAGAGCCCAGGCTGATGCTCACAATGCGCTTCATCGCACAAACTCCTGCATCGCTTGAGGTAGACGCTGCTGCGATCGCTCTTTGACTGCCCCCCTGCTGATGGGCGCAGTATAGCACGAGTTACCTCAAACGACGGTTCAGTGCGCTGCAAACCCGTAGCGCTAGCGCGTCTCAAGCAACGCCGCTGCGCGGGGGCACTCCTCGCCACAGGGGCAGGACCAGAAGGCGCTGAGGCGGGCCCAGACTGCGTGTCGGGCGCTGTGATCGGTGGCCTCTGTGAGCAGCACCTGGGTGGCCACGGTGGGCGCCAGGGACAACTGGCGCCCATCCACACTGAGCAGCACCGCGCCGTCCGCCCCAACCACCAGCACCTCAGCCGTGGCACCGAGGGCCAGGCCCTGGGCGCGCAGAAAGCCCGCGATACCGGGCTCGGATGGTAGCGCGACGACCTGCCCGTGTCCGCCGGCAGCCCAACTGCTCAGGGGCAAAGCCGGGGGCGGGGCCTCGTCTGACGATGGGCCCAGGGCAAGCCGCGCTCCGGGCGCACGTTCGAGAAAGGCCTTCAGCGCTGTGACCAGGCGTTCCGAAGTGATATGCTCGAGCTGGCAGGCCAGGGCATCAGCCTCCTCCGGGTCAATGCCCAGATTTTCGACCAGGAAGACCACCCACAGCCGCCGTCGTGAGAGGATGGCCTGGGCCTGGGACTCACCCGCCGCCGTCAGCGTCACGCCCTTATAGGGTTGATAGGCCAGCAGGCCACGCTCACTCAGCTTGTGGCACATCTCGTTGGCTGAGACCTGGGTTACACCCAGCTTGCCAGCCAGTAAAGAGACTGCCACCGGCTGCTGTGGGGCCTCGCGTAGGAGGGCCGTCATCACCAGATACATCTCGACGCTCTCGCTCATCAGCCCCTCCCCCATCCCCCTCAAGGGGTGTGACGCATCTTCTTGCGTCCTTGTGCTGGGCTAAGGGAAGCGGAAACTTCTGCGCATCCCAGCGTCATATCATGCTGAGCGCAGCGAAGCATCTCGGTCGAGACCCTTCGCTGGCGCTCAGGGTGACAGAGTGCCAACGACGGGACAATCAAAAAGATCCGCTTCCCTAAAGCCCTTGCGCTATTCCACGAAGCCCGCTCTGCGCCGTTGCCCAACCTAATCTCCGACTCAGGATACATCCTGGCACAGCACTCGTCAACCGCTGAGATTGGGCATGCCTGAGATCTATGTATGACAGCTCTTCGTGCATCGTGGCACCTTTACCACATATAGTTGTGGCGAATCCACTTGTCGGCTGGCGCATTGTCTGGTATACCCTGATATAGAACAAGGTTTACCAGAACATATCCAGCGTAATCTTCAGGAACACCCGATCAGCGCTCCTGCCTGAACACCGCTTAGCGAGGCTCCAATGACCCCTGCCGCCCCTGAGATCACCCTGGATCAGCTTGTCCACGGAAGACGCGCCGTGGTTGTGCGCATCGGCGGCGAGCGCACCCTGCGCCGGCGCCTGCTCGACATGGGCCTTGTCACTGGTGAGACCGTCACCCTCACTGCCAGTGCCCCCCTGGGCGACCCGCTTGAGATCACCGTCAAGGGCTATCGCCTCTCCCTGCGCAAGGCAGAGGCCCGCCTGATCATTGTGGAGCCTGTCTAATGCAGCCTATGCCCATACCCACCCTGCCCCTTCCGCTCGCCGGTGAAGGTGTCGCCGTACGGATGGTCGGTATCAACGGCGGCCAGCGTGCCGCCCACCGTCTGGCTGAGCTCGGTCTGAGTCCGGGCGTCGAGCTGAGTGTCATCCGTGACAATGGTGGCACGCTGCTCGTCGCCATCGGTGACAGCCGGCTTGCCCTGGGTGCGGGCGTTGCTCATAGTGTGCTGGTGCGCCCCATCGAGAGGAACGAGTCCTATGGCTGACCTGACCATTGCGCTCGCTGGCAATCCCAATGTCGGCAAGAGCACGGTCTTCAATGCGCTGACCGGCCTACACCAGCATGTCGGTAACTGGCCCGGTAAGACCGTTGAACGCAAGGCAGGCCAGTTGACCTTGAACGGACGTACGCTCAATGTGGTTGATCTGCCCGGCACCTACAGCCTGGCTGCGCGCTCACTTGAGGAGCAGATCGCCCGCGACTTCATTGTGCGTGAGCGTCCCGATGCGGTGGTCAATGTGCTTGACGCTGCCAACCTCGAGCGCAACCTCTACCTGACCGCGCAGCTGATCGAGACCGGGGCGCACCTGATTGTGGTTATCAACATGACCGATGTCGCCGCCGCACGCGGCCTGACCCTCAACCCCCAGGCGCTGGCAACTGCCCTGGGGGTTCCCGTTGTCACTATGGCCGCCAGTAAGGGTACCGGTCTCGCCGAGCTCAAGGCGGCACTTGCTGCGCTGACTGCCGCCTTCGTGCCACCTGTGCTCCAGGAGGTGCCGCGATGAGCACAGCCAGCCTGACTCTGCCCATCTCGCTGCGGTATGCGCCCCCGATCGAGGCCGAGATCGAGCGTCTGGTCAGCGCTCTGGCTGCCGTCCCCGGTCTGGCCGCTGACTACCCCTTGCGCTGGTTGGCCATCCAGTTGCTTGAGGGCGATGAACTGCTGCTCGCCGAGATCGAGACCCGCGGCGGATCGGCGTTCGCCCAGGCTCTGGCGGCTAGCCTGGAGCACCTGCGGCCTCACTATGGCGAGGATCTCGACGTGGCCCTGGTCGATCAGCGCTACCAGTTCGTCCATACCCTTGTTGGTAAGACCTTGACCCGCCCGGTCGTGCCGCCGCTGACTCTCTCTGACCGCATCGACCAGGTCGTTACCCACCGTTGGCTGGGCATCCCGATCTTTCTCGCCCTGATGTGGGTGGTCTTCAAGCTCACCACCGATGTGGCCGGGCCCTTCCTTGACTGGATCGATGGTGTGATCAGCGGGCCGTTTACCAACTGGCTCGTCGCACTGCTGGCAATGATCGGCTTGACGGGCAGTTGGGTTGAGTCGCTGCTGGTCGATGGGGTCATCGCTGGCGTAGGCGGTGTCTTGGTGTTTGTGCCGGTGCTGTTCTCGCTCTACTTTGCCCTGGCCCTGCTTGAGGACTCGGGCTATATGGCGCGTGCAGCCTTCGTGATGGATCGCCTGATGCACGCCCTGGGGCTGCACGGCAAAAGCTTCCTGCCGATGATCGTCGGTTTTGGTTGCACTGTGCCAGCGATCTACGCCACACGCACCCTGGACAGCCGGCGTGATCGCATCCTCACCGGGCTGCTCGTACCGTTCATGAGCTGTGGAGCGCGTCTGCCGGTCTATGTCTTGATCACGGCGGTCTTCTTCCCGGCCTACGCTGGCCAGGTGATCTTTGGCCTCTACCTGACCGGGATCGTGGCCGCGATTATGATCGGGGTATTGCTGCGCCGCACGCTCTTCCATAACCAGCCCCCGGCCCCCTTCGTGCTCGAACTGCCACCCTACCGGCTACCAACGCTACGTGGGGTTTGGAACCAGATGTGGGCGCGTACCGCGTCGTTCCTGCGCAAGGCCTGGACGATTATCCTGGTGACGAGCATCGGCGTCTGGCTGCTGCTGGCCATCCCGGTGGGCGGTGAGGGCAGCTTTGCTGAAACCCCGGTGAGCCAGAGTGCGTTTGCGTCCGTCGCGGGTGCCGTGACGCCGGTCTTCGCCCCGCTGGGCTTTGGCAGCTGGGAGACCAGTGGTGCGCTGGTGACTGGTTTTGTCGCCAAGGAGGTTGTGGTTACGACCCTCATCCAGGCTTACGCGGTTGAGGGGGAGCTCGTAGCCGAGGTCGCGCCGACCAGCTTCGGCGAGGATCTGCTGGGCATCGTGACCAGCTTTGGTACGGCGGTGGGCGATGCGCTGAAGGCCATCCCTGGGATCGTGGGCCTCACCTTCGGCGAGGCGGCGGAGGAGGAGGCTGCGTCCGATGGGCTAGCTTCGGCGATCCAGCGCGGCTTTGCGGCGAGCAGTGGTGGGCACGGGGCCCTGGCGGCTCTGGCCTTCCTGGTCTTCGTGCTGCTCTACACGCCCTGTATGGTCGCCGTCGCGGCGGCCCACCAGGAGTTCGGCAATCGCTGGATGTGGGTGAGCATCGTTGGCCAGTTTGCTATTGCCTGGCTCGCTGCGCTGCTGGTCTTCCAGGGCGGGCGATTGCTGGGGCTTGGATGAGGGATGCAGGATGTTACAACAGGTTCTCCATGCCTTTGAGACGGCCACCGGCCCCATTTCGCTCGACGAATTGAGCCGTGAATTGGGGATCGAGCGTAGTGCGCTGGAGGGGATGATCACCTTCTGGGTGCGCAAGGGTCGGCTGAAAGAGAGCGGTGGTGCGTGTGGAGTGGCAGGGCCAGGCTGCTCGTGCAGTACGCATCCAGGTGGTTGCGGCTTCAATGGCCCCGGCCCACGCACGATTATGCTGGTGTGATTGGCATGCAGCCCGCTCCGTCTAGGTCGCATCGAGCAGGTAGGCCGGGGCCCACCAGTAATTGCTGAGCAAGCGACGGGTCACGCTGCTAAAGCCGGCCTGGCGCAGATCGGCCTCCCAGGCGCTGATGGGTTGCTCGTAGTTGACCCGCGCTACCGTCGGGTCGAAGGCCCCGAAGAAGACCGGCATCAGAAAGCCCTGAGCCACCAGTCCGCCATCATCGATATACTCGGCGAGGCCCGTTTCGTAGCGTTCGGCGAAATAGGCGATGCGTTGGGCCGTCAGCCCTTCACCCAACTCGGGCACATCAAACTCGGCGATCAGCAGGCGCGGGGTGCGCCCACGCAACCAGGCCAGGCTGGCCCGCCGCTCGGTGGGCGGCAGGGCCTGCAGGCTGAAACTGGCCTGGACAAGCTTCCAATGCTCCTCGCTCTGTGCCGCAAAAGCCTGGAGGGGCAGCGCAAAGGCACGCCATGCGACCCCATACGCCGTGAGGGCCGTCGTGGTCTGGGCGAGCAGGGCCGCCGAAGGCTCAACCAGATCGATCCGAGCAAGCGTGGGCCGCAGGGCCGGCAGCAGGGCCATGCCATCGCCCACACCGATCTCGAGCAGGGTCAACTCCTGGCCTTGGTTATAGATCTGCCCAAGCGCAGCGCTGAGGGCGGCATAGAGCGACAGGTTGCCGCCAGCACGAATAAAAGCCGCGAAGGCTGCCCCGCCCTGGTAGACATCAACCTGGCCCGCTGTAGCCATACGAGCCAGGTAGGTCGCCGCAGCCTGGGCCAGCCGGCTGGTGGGGGCGGCCGCCGCAGCGCGGGAAGCTGCCGCCGCCGCGTCGGCGTAGGCTGCAGCGGCGTAAGCTGTCAGGGCTTCGCTGAGCGCCGTAAGGGCCGGGTTATGGTTATACAAAGCCACCTCATTTGAAACGTATTGGGGCTGGCACCAATACGTTTCAAATAGGGGCAAGCGCAGATCGATCAAGGCCGATCAGACGCAGAAGCTTTGCGGCTTTGCGGCTTTGCGTGAGCTTATCTGAAAGGTATTGGGGCTAGCACCCTGCCTATCTTGCCGCTCATCAGGCTTTCTGGCCTCACCAGTATGGTAAAATAGCCAGGGCTCGCTGCGTTCAAGGCAGAGGCTGACAGCCTGGTATGCCTGCAGATGCCGAGACCACGAGGGTAGCAGTGGACATCCTGAGCGGCAAACGTATTGTACTGGCAGTCTGCGGCAGCATTGCTGCCTATAAGGTTGTTCAGTTCGCCCGTGACCTGACCCTTGCCGGCGCAATGGTTGATGTGTTGCTGACCGAGGCTGCCGAGCGTTTTGTTGGCCTGGCCACCTTTCAGGCCCTCACCGGGCGCCAGCCCCACACAAGTATGTGGGATCTGCCCGAAGATGGGGTGATCGGCCATATCAGCCTGGGTGCCCATGCTGATGCGGTGGTGGTGGCCCCGGCGACCGCCCAGACGATTGCCCGTCTTGCTGCCGGCCTCAGCGACGATCTGCTGACTACAACGCTGCTGGCAACCCGCGCCCCGGTGATGATCGCCCCGGCTATGAACCCGCTGATGTACGCCCACCCCGCTACTCAGGCTAATCTAGCTACCCTGCGCAGCTATGGCTATCACCTGCTGGAGCCGGAAGAGGGGCGCATGGCTGAGCATGTCAGCGGGAAGGGCCGTCTGCCTGAGCCCTTCACGCTTGAGGGTGAACTGCGCGCCCTGCTCGGGCGGCACACCGGCCCCCTGCGCGGGCGTCGCGTGGTGATTACGGCCGGCGGAACCCGTGAGCCGATCGATCCGGTGCGTTATGTCGGCAATCGCTCCTCCGGGCGCATGGGTTATGCTCTCGCCGCCCAGGCTCGCGATATGGGCGCTGCCGTCACCCTGATCAGTGGGCCGACCAGCCTGCCTCCCCCCGCAGCCGTCAGCGTTGTGCAGGTCGAGACAGCCCTGCAGATGCAGACAGCTGTGCATGTGGCCATCACCGGGGCCGATATGCTGATCATGAATGCCGCCGTGGCCGACTTCCGCCCGGAGGCCGCCGCTGATCGCAAGCTCAAGAAAGACCCCGCAACCACCGGCATGACTGTGCAGATGGTCACCAATCCCGACATTCTGGCGGGCCTTGCCGCCCGGCGCGATATCTTTAAGGTCGGTTTTGCCGCTGAAACCAACGACCTGCTAGCCAATGCGCGTAGTAAACTTGAGCGTAAGGGCCTCCACCTGATCGTCGCCAATGATGCCGTGGCCAGCATCGACCAGCCCACGATTGCCCTGAACCTGATCGATGCCGAGGGCATGACCAGCCTCGAACGCCGATCTAAAACCGAGGCTGCCGCTGTCCTGTTTGCGGCGATCCTCCCCCGTTTTAGCGCCTGGATCGCCCAGCGCGAGCAGCACGCGGCCCTTGAGGGTCGCCCCACGAGCGTAGAGTCATAATGACCACAGAGCGACAGGAGCCCCGCGACGGCAAGAGCCGCAGCGAGGGAACCCAGCGGATACCCGCCCAGACCCAGCCCCAGGAGGCCCGCTCGGGCCAGCCGACTCACCGCCAGCCGCCAACAGAGCCGCAGCCAGCCCGTCCAGCCCGCCCAGCCCGCTCGTCTCCCTCCCGTGAGCAACTCAACGCCCTGGTTGTGGCTCTGGGCGATCCGAGTCATCCTCTGCATCCCGGCGCGGTTGATGAACTGGTGGCCTTTGGTTCTGCTGCCGTGCCCATGCTCAACGAAGCTATGAGTCCCAGCCAGGCCTGGCTCAGCGCCTACCGTGCCGCCGAGGCCGCCGGACGGATCGGCGACGGCCAGGCTACCGGTGCCCTGATCCAGGCCCTCAATCACCCCAACAGTAATGTGCGTTGGAGTGCCATCCACGCCCTTACCCAGATCGGCGATGTACGTGCCCTGCTTGAGCTGCGCCGCGTTGCCCAGCAAGACCAGGGCCGTACCAGTTGGGGCGAGTCGGTGGCCGAGGCTGCCCAGAGCGCCCTGAACGAACTAAGTCGGCGCAGTGTCTGGGGCCAGAGTATCGAACTGATCAAGACCGCTGTCGTAGCCGTCTTGATGATCGGTGCGCTGATCCTGGCTTTTAGCGTTACGACCACGCTGCGTAGCGAACTGGATCGCTTCGGGCGCTTCATCCCTGGCCAGACCCAGTTGCCTCAGCTGGTGTTGCCCACCACGCCGCCTGAACCCACCGCTCTCGCCGCAGAGACTGTGCCCGAAACTCTACCCGAGGTTATCGCCGCCCCGACCGCCGAAGCCGTGTTGGCCCCCACGAGCCCGGTCGCCGCCAGCGAGGGTATCACCGGCACGACCATTGAAGATGCCAATGTGCGGCCCTTCCCCAATACCGGCAACCAGCCGATTGGGCGTGTTGCCCGTGGCGGCACAGTCATCTTTATCGCCCGCAGCGCCGATAGTCAGTGGTACCTTGTACGCCTCGGTCAGGCGCCGGCAACCGGCACGCGTATCAATAGTCTTGATGGCACTGGCTGGATCAACCGGGCCCTGGTCACCGCGCCGCCAGTCGATCTGCCCATCCAGCAGGTGGAGTCGCCCCCGAGTGGTGTGAGCGACTCGCCCTTCAACCTGTGACCACGCCCCCATCGGCGGTGCAGGGCAGCCCTCAAGTGCTTGTCACGGGCTGGCTTCTGGTTGGTGGGGCCCTGCGTTGGGCGCTCTTTGGGGCTTTGCTGATCGCGCTGCTCTACCAACTGCCTGCCGCGCACCCGGTTGATGTTGGGCGACGTGATCGCGCCTATGTCCAGGGCTTCCACGAAGTCGAGCCCGTTGCTTCAGTTGACCTGGCTGGCAGTAGTGGTGCCGCCCGCTGGAGTAGGGCCTCCTCGGCGCTGCGTTTCCCACAGGCCGGGCAGCCTGGCCTGGTGGATCTGCGCCTGCGCGGCCCCACCATGCCGGTCGAGCTGGTGGTGCTGCTCAATGGCACAACCGAACTGGCCCGCACTCAGGTCGGGGCAAGCTGGATCAATCTCAGCCTGCCGATCAGTGGTGGCGGCTTCAAGGCCAGCGATTTCTTCCTCGAACTGCGTGCCCCCACTACCGAGTTGCCCGACGGACGCCTGGTTGGGGTTCTGCTTGATACGGCGACCTACACGGTCGGGCCAGGGCCGACATGGCCTGATCCGCTCCAATTGCTCTACGGGGCACTGGTTGGCGGGCTGCTGTGGCTGTTGCTTGGCCTGCATCGGCAGGTGGCCCTGGCCCTGGCGGGCTACGGCCTGGCCTGGCTGCTGCTCTACCGACTCCAACCGCCACTCTACCCCTTCCCTCTGCTGGGCCTGCCCCTCTGGGTAGTTGGCGGCCTGGGCGGATTGCTGCTGCTGCGAAGAGGTCCGGCACTGGCTCTGCGCTGGCCCTGGCTGATCAGCGTTGTCGCGCCGATCATGGTCGTGGCAATCTGGAGTGCGGCAACCCTGCTCGCCGCCCGTGGCCACCTGACCCTCGCGCGCCCAGGGGTCGAAAACGACTTCCGGGTCTTTGCCACCCGCGAGACTCTGGCCCAGGTCTTCAGCGCCGACGGTTTCTACAACCTTGGCTATCCGCTACTCCTCTGGCTGGTACGCCCCTTTTTTGCTGGCAATGCTTTTCTGGCCGGACGGCTGGTGGCGGTGCTTGCAGGGGCCACGATGCTGGGGGCAGGCTACTGGCTGGCCCGCAGCCTGCTCCCACCGGCAGCGGCGCTGCTGGCGCTGCTCAGCCTGGCCCTCAGCACACTTGTCGCCCAGTATGGACTCTACCTTGGCAGCGACATGCCCTTCGCCGCCTGTGTCAGCCTGAGCGTTGCGGCGCTGCTTGGCGCATGGCAACGCCGCCAGCCTGCCAGCGGCGAGTTTACGCGGGCCGGGCTGCTGCTGATCGGCCTGGCTGGTCTGTGCGGCGGGGCGGCCTTTCTCGTGCGCCATCTGGGCCTGATCCTGCTGCCATGGGGCCTGCTCAGTCTGGGCCTGGCTGGACGTGGGCGGGCCAGGCTCGTTGGTATGGCCGTCTATAGTCTGACCTTCCTTCTGGCCATGGCCCCGCAAGTCGGCGTGAATATCACGCAGGCTGGCACGCCACTCTACAATCAGCAGGCCAAAAATATCTGGCTGGCCGTCTATGGCGGCACCGACTGGGGACGCTGGGACGAGGCTCCTAACACGATCAGCCTGACCGAGGTGGTCTTGCAAGATCCACGCCGGTTTTTCGAAAACTGGCAGCGCAACGTGGTCGGCTACCTGGGCAGTGGGGCTGAGGATACCAGCGAGTTTGGGCGGGCATTGCAGCTACGCCTGCTCGGCTTCCCCGCCAACTGGCTGGCCAGTGGAGCCCTGCTAGCCTGGCTTGTTGCCCTTGGGCGCAGCCTGGCCCACCGCTGGCGGCGCAGCCCTATGCCGGATCGTCTGGAGCAGTGCCAGGCCAGCTTACTCTTGCTGATCGCCCTCTACGTAGCCATGGTCAGCACCGCCTTCAGCCTGCCGCGCTTCTTTCTACCGCTGGCCCCTCTCTACGCCGCCGCAGCAGGCTGGACACTCTGGCGGCTGCTTGGCGGGGGCCAGCGGCTGCTGGGCGCGGGCATGGTGCTGATTGTGGTACTATGGGGAGGGTTTGCGACCGGCACAGGCGCGGTTCTGGCCAACCAGCCCGCCGACGAGCTAGCCGCGATCAGGATGGTGCAGACCGGCACCCCGCCCGAAGCACGCCTGGCGGCATATGTCTCACCACGCCTGCCCCTGGCAAAATATTCGGTACTGGCTCACCGCGTGGTCGCCTGGCCTGCCGGTGGTGGAACAAACCTGCCCGGCCCTGCCGACCTGCAGGCCGCCCGCGCTGCCGGGGCGACCTACCTGCTCTGGGACGAGGCAGGCGGGACGCCACCCCTGGCCGACCCGCAGACTGCTCGTATTGACATAACGGGCCGGTATGGACTCTACCGGCTGGAATAGATGCAGACAACCTCTGGAAGACCAGGCCTGAGTCAGACCCAGGCCATCCCAGGCGCGCAGGCTACCACCCGCACCTGGCCGCGCATCTCTGGCACCGCCATCTACCTGACCGCCCTGCTGCTGCTCGGGCTGGCGCTACGCCTCTGGTTTATTGCGGTCAACCAGATTGACCCGCGTTTCTCGGCGGCAGACGACGGCGACTACTACCAGCGCGCCCTGCGTCTGGCCGCCACTGGGGTCTACCTCGACAACTCGTGGCTCATCCGCCCGCCCGGCCACGTCTTCTTCTTCGCCGCCATGCTGCGGCTGGCCATTGGCATAGGCGACCCGACCCTGGGCATTGCCCTCATCCGTGGCGTGCAGGTGCTGCTCTCGCTCCTGCTCATCCCGATCGGCTACGACCTGGCCCGCCGTCTCTTCGGGCGACCGGCCGGGCTGATCTTTGCTGGCCTGCTCACCGTCTGGTTCCCGCTGGTTGAACTGCCGGCCCTGATCCTCAGTGAGCCGCTCTTCTTCTTTATGCTGGTGCTAAACACCTGGAGCCTCGTGCGCTGGCGCGACAGCCGGCGCTGGCCCTGGCTGGTTGCCGCCGGCCTCAGCCTCGCCATCGCTGCCCTGGCCCGCTCGCCGGCCCTCTACGCGGCCGTCTTTGTGCTGGCTATGCTGCTCTGGGACACCTTCGCTGACGATGCGCAGCCAGGCCCTACGGGCGAGCGCCGCAAGCCCTGGTGGGTGGGCTGGCTCCGGCGGTTTCTCCCGGCCGCCCTGGCCTTCCTGCTGCCCTTCGTCGGGCTGATCGCCCCCTGGACGGCCCGTAACTACAGCACCTACCAGCGCCTGATCATCATCGACACCCTCGGGCCGGTCAACCTCTGGATGGCCATGAGTGATGCGGTCAATGAGGGCCGCGGCGAGGGCGAAGCCAAGGCCATGCTGGCGGCGATCCCCCAGGAGCAGCGCCAGGACTTTGTGAGTGCCGACATCCGGCGCATCCTCAACCAGGAACCCTGGCGGCTTACCCGTAACTTCTGGCCCCACTTCAGCCACATCTGGAAGGCCCAGTTCCTCGAAGATTACGTGGTTAAAGTGAGCTTCTTCACCCGTCCGCTGCGTGAGATCTGGCCCATCGGTGCGTTGGGTGACCTGCTCTGGCTAATCTTCACCCCCGCCAGCCTCTTCACCCTCAGTGCCCGCCCCCGCGAGGGCGGCTTTCGCCTGCTGGCTCTGGGCTGGATAGCCTACTCGTGCCTGACCGTGATGCTCATTCACGTCGAGCCGCGCTACCTGCTGCCGATCTGGTTCTTGATGGCCCTCTACGGCGCAGGGGCCTTAGGGATCCTGGTCAGCTGGCTGCAACTGCGCCGCAGTGATCGTCCGGCAGCCCAGGCTGCCGCCCGCGCCTACTTCCGCTCACCCTGGGGCCTGGCTGGCGTTATCTTTGCCGTCGCCATGCTGGGCCTGATCTTCAGCTACCGCAACTACCCCCAGATCATTGCCACCGGCGTACAGCGTGAAACGCAGCGCGCTGCTGCTCGCCAGGCCCTTGCCAAGGGCGACCAGCCGACTGCCATCGCCGCCTACGAGCGCATGCTTGCCATCGATCCTGATTTCGTTGATGGGCGCACCGAACTAGCCCTGATCCATCTCGAACGGGGTGAGTACGAGCGGGGCTGGCAAGTTCTAGGCACCCGCCATACCCACCGGGGCGACGTCGTGCGGGGAGCTCTTTCGCGTGCCCAGGGCGATCTTGCCCAGGCGATCTTTTTCTTTGAAGATGCCGAGGTGCGCGCTGGCGAGGATGTGCAGAAGCTGGCTATGGAGTGGCTGCAGCCCGTGCCGGTGACGACCCTGCGCCTTGGCGATGGCCTCGACTTCGGCTATCTGGATGGCTTCTCCTTTGGTGAAGATCTGCCACCCGACGGCGGGCCGCCGCGCAGCTATCGCTGGCTGCAAGGGTGGGGCATCGTCAGGCTACCTCTGCCCGATCCATTGCCGGAAGGGGCGCTGCTGCGCCTGCGCATCGCCGGTGGCGTCCCCGGCCTCACCCCGCTGACCGTTCGTATCAATGGCCAGGAGACCATACTGCCTGTTGAGGGTGGTGTGTGGCGCATCTACCGGGTGGCAATCCCGGCCGAACTGGTGGGCCAGACCGCGTTGAGCTTTGAGCTTGAAGCGCCCACCTTCATCCCGATTCAACTTGATGCCCAGAGCACTGACGCCCGCCTGCTGAGCGTCATGGTCAGCGACGTCGCCGTTGAGTAAGGAACTCCATGAGCATCGAGGCCACGCTGCCGATCTATCCCTTCAGCATCACGGTCGTTATGCCAGCCTACAACGAAGCCGAAGGCATCGCCGCCGTAGTTGCCCGTGTGCGCCAGGCCCTGCCCGCAGCCGAGATTCTGGTGGTTGACGACGCCTCAAGCGACGCAACCGCCGAACGGGCGCGTGAAGCCGGTGCCCGTGTCGAGCGCCATCCCGTCAACCGCGGCAACGGAGCTGCCGTCAAAACCGGCATTCGCCGCGCCTCCGGCGAGGTCATTCTGCTGATGGATGCCGACGGCCAGATGGATGCGGCCTACATCCCGCGCATCCTGGGCGGATTGAGTGAGGGCTACGATATGGTCGTAGGGGCGCGCACCCGATCGACCCAGGGCGACAGCCTGGCGCGGCGGCTAGGCAACCGCGCTCTGGACGCCCTGGGGGCCTACCTGGTCGAGAGTGAGGTGCGTGATCTGACCAGCGGCTACCGGGCTATGCGTCGGGCCGTGATCATGGAGTTTATCCACCTGCTGCCCAACCGCTATTCCTACCCCACCACCAGCACCCTGGCCCTGCTCAAAGGCGGCTACAGCGTTGGCTTTGTCACCATCGAGGGGCGGCGGCGGGGCGGCGGGCAGAGTGGCCAGAAGCTGCTCAAAAACGGGGTACGCTTTGGGCTGATCATCATGCGTATGATCTCGCTCTTCGCGCCCTTACGGGTCTACTTCCCGCTTGCCGTCGTTATGTTTATAGTCGGCATGAGCTCGTGGTTGATCAACATGTTCGTCCTCGAGCCGACGCGTGGGCTCTATATCCCCAACTCGGCCCTACTCTTCTTTGTTGGCAGCATCATCATCTTTCTCTTCGGCCTGCTGGCTGAACAGATCGCCGCCCTGCGCTTCCAGCGCCATGATCTCTAACTCCTTGCCTGCGCTATGCCTGCGCTATCCCCACCAGCACGGCCAGCAACAGGCAGAAGCTCAGTAAGCCAAGCAGGATTAGCAGCAGCGGCACGAAGAAGACCGCCAGCATCGCCCGGGCGCTATCGAGTCGATGGGCCACGCTGGTGGCGCTTACAAGCACGACCAGGCCCCAGATCGAGGCGACCATGGTAAAGCCGCCACCCAGGCCTGGGATGAAGGCCAGGGCATCGAGGGCATGGGGTGCTATCGAGAGCGAGCCAAGCGCCACCATCTGCTGGAGCCGGCCCTGGCCACCAAGCTGGCGGGCAACCAGGTGGGTTGTAGCGATCGCCCAGAGCATACTGCTCAGGTAGCTGAGTGGTGTACTGATCATTACCCCCAGCAACTGGAAGGCCATACCTACCGGGCGCGGCAAAGGTGCTGGCAGGTTGAGCAGATCTTCAACCAGGTCGAAGAAAGGCTCCTTATTCTCATTGATCACCCGCGTCACCTCGGCCGTGCCGGGATCGTTCGAGCTCAGCACGATCTGGTCGATCTGGGTCTCAAACTCCTGGCGTAGCAGTTGCACTGCCTGGGTGGTGTTCGTATTCTGGATGGTAATACTGATGCCGTTGACTGTGCCAACCAGCAAACCAACAAAGAGCACCAGGAGAAAGCCCCGTCGTACCCCATCGGACGACTCGCGTAGCCCGCGCATGACGGTCTGGTTAAGCGTCAGAGCCCCGTTGAACAACTCGATCATGATCCGGCTCCTGCAAGCAGCACAAGCATCAGCAACTCACCCGGCGGCATTGATCAGCGCGAAGAGGCCACAGCAGAAGAGCCCACTGACAAGCACGATCAGCAGGATCGGCCCGATTGTCACGGCAGCCACTGTACGCCAGGTGCCTAACTCGTGAACTTCGTGGACAGCAACGGCCGTTGCCATCAAGCCAAGGATGCCGGTTGCGGCCACCTGGGCATAGGGCACCACCTCTACTGCTGCCAACAATCCAGCTCCACTGGCCAGTGCGGTTGCCGCCAGGGTCTGCCCAAAGCTAGCCCGGCCACCGAAAGCGCGTGCGGCAAGGTGCGCCACTGCGCCGACAATCAGCCAGCGCAGCAGGAAGAAGAGCGGGGTGAGCAGGACGGCAAGGATGCCAGCGAATGGCCCACCACTAGTGAACTGGGCCTGGCTGAGCATCTGCTCGATCATCAGGTTCAGTTCGGGGGTTTCGTTGATCAGTTCCTGGATCAGCGGCAGTTTGAGCAAGCCGGTGATCATTGTTTCGATCACTACACCGAGGTTGGGTGACGTGAGGTATTCGCCGACAGAGCCGATCCAACCGGCAAGGCCAACGATCAGGCCGATCAGGGCCACCAGTAGCACACCGCGTCGGAGGCCTTCGGGATCATCACGCTGGGCACGGTAGGTGGTCGCATCGAGCAGGAGCCCGTCAAGGCCAAGGCGCATAAGCGCAAGCAAGGACTGCATAACGTTCCTGGTGGCAATAGCGCAACTTCATGCCCAATTCTACCACTTGATTAGGATTCTATTTAGAAAAAGAGGGCCTAAACCCCAGGAGTTTTCAAGCCCTCGGGCTTGGGATCCGTCATAAAAACCCAAACTCCACCGCCATTGACCCGAGGGCAAGCAGGCAGGCCAATCCGCAGAGCCCGACCACGGTCGTGACAATGATCGACGAGACCAGGGCCGGGTCGATGCGCAGGGCCTTGAAGGCCAGCGGCACGAGCACCCCGGCAAACGATGCAACCAGCAGGCTCACCAGTAGGGCCACGCCAAGCACCAGGCTCAGGGCCAGGCTGCCCTGCCAGAGCCAGGCCAGCAGACCGGTGATCAAGCCAAGGCAGAGGCCGTTACAGAGGCCGATCAGCATCTCGCGCCGGAGAGCTATACGTGCATTACGCACGTTTACCTCACCAAGGTTCAGTCCACGTACCACGAAGGTGAGCGTCTGAGTAGCGGCTGCCGTGCCCATCACGGCAAGCAGGGGCAGACTAGCGGCGAGCAGGGTGGTCTGGGCGAGCAGCCCCTGGAAGCCAGCCACAAGGGTAACTGCCAGGCTGGCAGCCCCCAACATCAGTAGCAGCCAGGCCAGGCGGTCACGGATAGCAAACGGCAGCGGACGGGCCAGTTCTTCATCGCGCGAGACCCCGGCCAGGCGGAACATGTCGCCGGTGGCCCCATCTTGCACCGCCTTGAGCAACTCAGCGGCATCAAGGCTGCCGAGCAGGCGTCCCTCGCCATCAACGACTGGTAGCGCCACAAAGCCCGACATACCCAGCACATGGGCCTGCTCTTCAGGCGGCATACCCACCGGCAAACTGATCACCTCGCGGCTCATAATCGCCTCAAGGCGTGTTTCGGGGCGGGCAATCACCACCTGGCGCAGGCTGACCACACCCTCCAGACGATCCTCCTCGCCGGTCACAAAGAGGTAATAGACCGTCTCATTGCCGGGGCGCATCAGGCGCAGGGCATCGATCACGCTCTGTGCCGTCGCATGCTTCGGGAAACTTAGTGCAGGGGCATAACTCAGCTCTGAAGTGCTCGGAGCAGCGCCGTGGAGCCGTGGGCTGATCGAGGGGCGAAGCATGTTGCGGTCATTCGTAGCGCGGAACGCGATCATAAGGGCCTCCTGCCTGTTGGATAGCGCGGCGACATGGCCGCGAGGCGGAGACCCGATGGATCACGGGGTTCGGAAGCAAAGCCATTGCTTTGCCGGAAACCGGAAGGGGGATCAAAAAGCCCCCGGCGGGGCTGCCGGGGGATGACGAGGCGCGACGGACGCCCCGCGAGGGAGACGTCGGTCAGCGCAACAGGTGCTCATCCGCCGGCAGATCACGCACTGCGTTATCCATCGGGCCGGAACGATACTGTTGATGACTGCCTTCCATATATCCTTGTACGAACGCACCTTTGGCCGTGGCATAGGGGCTTCATTGTCCCCGCCGCTGAACGAAGCGAGCTTCAGGTGCTCGCTGTGCCTCAGGCGCACGGATGGGGGCCGCTCATACGACCCGGGGATAGTATAGCGCCGAGAGCTTATGAGTGTCAAGTTTTGCCACACTGGCCTGTTTGAGCCTCTGACACCAGGCTTTCGGTTTCTCGGGTGGGTGTCAAGCCGTTGCCAGAAACGCAGGTGCGGCTCGAGAATCGCTCGCTGGAGGAGGTGCTCGCCGAGTATTTCACCTGGAAGTAACGCGTGGCGCAGGTAGCTGTCGAAGTGGTAGGGCAGATCCTCTCCCACGGCGAGACGCCGCAGTGCCGCGGTTACGTCCACTCGGCTGGCACGAGCGCCAGGAGTTGGGTGGGCAGGAAGCCCTCGACGATCAGCAGCCCGCCGATGGTCACCAGGAAGACCAGGATGATCTGCTCGAGCCGCTCGTTGAAGAGCCGGACGACCAGGCTGATGCCGATGAATGCCGTGACCAGTGCCCCCGCGATCATCGCTCCCATAGGGATGAGCAGCGGCACATTGGGGGCAAAGCTCAGCGTGCCGCTGCGGATGGCGAGCGAGGCGATGACCGTGACGAGGCTGATGACGACATTGAGGGTTACCGCTCGCAGCACCAGCCTGCACCTGCGTGGCGTCGCTGATCACTGGGGCAACGCTATCGTCCTGCTTGGGCGGGAAGGCCATGCGGTAGGCCAGGAAGAAGAGCACGCCTACGTAGATCCACCAGATCGCCGTGGTGGGTAAGCGCAGACACGGTTGACGCCCACTTGAGAAACTGCTATGCTGTCCGGGATACCACCGGTATACCGGTATGTTAAGCAGATGATAGAAGGGGAGAAACGATGGCCGCAGCACACGCCGGGGGCAAGGGGGGCACTCCTGCCGAGGAGCGTGGTCTCTATCAGCGTGCCTACGAGGAGATCCGGCGCCGCATTTTGGAGGGCGAGCTCCTCCCCTCTCGCCCGCTCTCCGAGCACCAACTGGCTGCGGCGTTGCAGCTCAGCCGGACGCCGGTGCGCGAGGCGATCAAGCAGCTGGAGAAGGACGGTCTCCTGCGTTCCATCCCGAGCCGCGGCACGTTCATCACCGAGCTGTCGGCCCACGACATCCTCGAGATCTACCAGGTGCGTGAGCGCCTGGAAGGCTTGGCCGCGCGCATCGCCGCCGAGCAGATGTCTCCAGAGGAGGTAGCGGCCCTGAAGCACGAACTTGCCTTTAGCGAGCAGCGTGCGACCGAGGGTCACCACGACGAGATCCTTGAGTCAGATGTCCGCTTCCACAAGCTGATCATCACCGCGACCCAGAATCAGCGCCTTGGGGCCATCCTGACAACCCTGGACGACCAGATGTACCGAATCCGTCTGATGCTCCCGCGCTCGGCGGGGTGGCTCGAGGAAATGCTGGGTGAACATCGCGCGATCACCGAGCGGATTATGGCGCGTGACGCCGATGGGGCAGAGCGAGTCATGGCTCAGCACCTGCGCTCCTTCTGCGATCGGGCCGTCCGCCTGGTGCTGCCGATCCGGCGTTGAGCCCTGCCGCCCGCTCGGATGCGTGTACGTCCGGTCGATGAACACGCCCTTCCCGACTGCTGCTCGCGTCCGTCTGATCCGCGGCCTCATGTCCCCCCCTTGTTACAGAAAGCGCATATCGCCCTATGACCAGTCTCTCGATCCTCGGCGTCCTGGGAACACTCATCGGCCTGGTTCGTGCGGTGCCACAGCTAGCCAGGCTGCTGCATACACGGCAGGCCCACGGGGTTTCCGTCGATGCGGCGGCCACCAGTTCGATTGTGAGCTTTGGCTGGGCTACCTACGGACTGTGGACCAACCAGCCCTATGTCAGCCTGGCCACCGGCTCTTCAGGCGTAGTCTTTGCGCTCATCGCACTGATGTCCCTGCGCTTCGGGCGCCGACTCCGCGAGTTCGCGGTCGCCCCCGTCTGGCTGGCCGTGCTGCTCCTGTCCGGCTGGCAGGCAGGGGAGACCGGACTCGGCATTGTGCTCCCGATCAGTGTGCTGGCTGCGAACATCCCCCAGCTCTGGGTCGCCTCTCACGAGGGAAATCTCGCCGACCTGTCGCTGGGCACCTGGCTCCTCTCCATGGCCGATGGATTGGTCTGGGGTATCTACACCCTCATCCAGCCGGATACAGCCATCATGGTCTTTGCTGGTCTTCAGCTGACGACGAGCGGGCTCATCGTAGCCTTGAAGCTCGCACACACGGTCAAACAGTCCCGGCAGCAGCGTGCCTGAATGGGCAAAGTGTGGGTAACTTCGCGCTGACGGTGGTGCTGCTCCAGAGGTTCGCCGATAACCGAGAATAATCCAGCTAGATTACCGTGCCATTCAGCGAACAAAAAGCCGATC
Source organism: uncultured Chloroflexaceae bacterium (assembly GCA_964592425.1). GTDB lineage: Bacteria > Chloroflexota > Chloroflexia > Chloroflexales > Chloroflexaceae > Viridilinea. The sequence goes on along the minus strand of CAZQCG010000012.1, from coordinate 3,230 downwards.
ATCATCCGCGTGCCTGTCGTGTCACACGCCGGTAAGCATTCCGATCTACAATACGCTGGAATGGTGTCGAACCAGGGGCTGGCCACCGATGAAACATTCCCGCCGGTACCTCTCTGCGCACTTCTCGGATCTCATCGCCCGCGCCGGGCTCTCGCAGCGGGCCGTTGCGCAGCGTGCCGGGCTGAGCTGTTCGACGATCATGGGCCTGGTGCATCCAGCGATTCATCCCGGTCGGCGCAGCAGCATGCAGCGCCGCACCGCCTGGCGCATCGCCAAGGCCTACGCGGATGTGGCGGGGATCGCTGCGGATCTGGCTTTTCGCACCTTGGTGATTGAGGAGCGCCAGACCGCAGCGGCTGAACCTCCCCAGCCTGAAGGGACGCCCCATGACACGCCTTGAAGAGCTCACCCGTGGCGCGTCCGTGCGTGGCATCCTGCCCGATAGTCTGGTGACCATCGTTGCGGTGCAGTGGTATGGCAGCGATGCACTGGAGTTGACCTATAAGGACGCCGGTGGGCGCCCCGCCACGCGGCTGCTCTACCGTGACGATGAGCCGACCCTGGCGATTGTCAGCACCGGCCGCCCCTGGAGTTTCGATGGCGATGGCCGGCTCTTCCGGCTGGTCGCTGAGGCCCACCGCATTCGCCTGGCGCATCTCTTCGACCCGGTGCTGGCGGTGCATACCTCGCTGGTCGAGCCGCTGCCCCATCAGATCACGGCGGTGTACGAGACCATGCTTTCCCGCCAGCCGCTGCGCTTCCTGCTCGCCGATGACCCCGGTGCCGGCAAGACGATCATGGCTGGCTTGCTGATCAAGGAGCTGATTGCGCGTGGTGACCTCCAGCGCTGTCTGATCGTCTGCCCCGGCAGTCTGGCCGAGCAGTGGCAGGATGAGCTCTACCGGCGCTTCCACCTGCCCTTCGAGATCCTCACCAACGACAAGCTGGAGGCGGCCCGCACCGGCAACTGGTTCCTCGAAAACCACCTGGTCGTCGCCCGCCTCGACAAGCTGGCCCGCGACGAGTCGGTGCAGCAGAAGCTCCAGGCTGCTGACGCCCGTTGGGATCTGGTGGTTTGCGATGAGGCGCACAAGCTCTCCGCAACCTTCTTCGGCGGCGAGCTAAAGTACACCAAACGCTACCGGCTCGGCCAGCTGCTCGGCACGCTCACGCGCCACCTGCTGCTCATGACGGCCACGCCCCATAATGGCAAGGAGGAGGATTTTCAGCTCTTCCTGGCCCTGCTCGACGGCGACCGCTTCGAGGGGCGCTTCCGCGATGGCGTCCACCAGGTGGATGCCTCCGACCTGATGCGGCGCATGGTCAAGGAGCGCCTGCTGAAGTTTGATGGCACGCCGCTTTTCCCGGAGCGGATCGCCTACACCGTCCCATACAAGCTCTCCGACGCCGAGGCGCAGCTCTACCGCGAGGTGACCAACTATGTCCGCGAGGAGTTCAACCGCGCCGAGGCGTTGCAGAACGACAAGCGCGCCGGCACGGTCGGCTTTGCGCTCACGGTGCTCCAGCGCCGCCTGGCCTCTTCGCCCGAGGCGATCTACCAGTCGCTCCAGCGCCGCCGCGAACGCCTGACCCAACGCCTGCGCGAGCTGGAGCTGCTCCAACGAGGGGGTTTTACCGCAGAGGGCGCAGAGGGACGCAGAGGATCTGATATGTTCAAACCTCTGCTGCGCGAGCTGGAGCTGCTCCAACGAGGGGATTTTACCGCAGAGGGCGCAGAGGGACGCAGAGGATCTGATATGTTCAAACCTCTGCGCTCCGCTGCGCCCTCCGCGGTAGATCTCAGCCTGGAAGATCTGGAAGACCTCGAGGACGCGCCTGACCATGAGGTGGCCCAGGTTGAAGCGGAGATCCTCGACCAGGCGACGGCGGCGCGTACGATCGATGAGCTGAAGCTGGAGATCGCCAACCTGGCGCGGCTTGAGTCGCTGGCGCTGGTCGTACGGCAGAGCGGTGAGGATCGCAAGTGGCGCGAGCTGGCCAGCCTGCTGGGCGAGATCTTTACCCCGGCGGCGATCGCCAACCGCCTGGCCGAGGAGCGCGAACCCTACCAGGTGCGTGAGCTTGCCCGACCCACCCCCTCGCCGCGTCAGAAGCTGGTGGTCTTCACGGAGCATCGCGACACGCTGAACTACCTGGTGCAGCGCATCAGTACCTTGCTCGGTCGGGTTGAAGCGGTGGTCACGATCCATGGCGGGATGGGGCGCGAGGAGCGGCTGAAAGCGCAGGAGGCCTTCCGCCACGACCCCGAGGTGCAGGTGCTGATCGCCACCGACGCCGCCGGTGAGGGCATTAACCTGCAGCGCGCCCACCTCATGGTCAACTACGACCTGCCCTGGAACCCGAATCGCCTGGAGCAGCGCTTTGGCCGCATCCACCGCATCGGCCAGACCGAGGTCTGCCACCTGTGGAACCTGGTGGCCGAGGAGACCCGCGAGGGCGATGTCTATGCCACGCTGCTGGAGAAGCTCGAACAGGCCCGCACGACGCTGGGCGGCCAGGTCTTCGATGTGCTCGGCAAGCTCCAGTTTGAAGGCAAGCCGCTGCGCGAACTGCTGATTGACGCCATCCGCTATGGCGAGCGCCCCGATGTGCGCGCCCGGCTGACCCAGGCGATCGAGCACGCAGTGGATCGGCGGCAGATCCAGGATCTGCTGGAGGAGCGGGCGCTGGCCCACGACGCGATGGATGCCCGCCAGGTGGCGCGCGTGCGCGAGGACATGGAGCGCGCTGAGGCGCGCCGGCTCCAGCCGCACTATATCGAGTCCTTCTTCCTGGAGGCCTTCACGCAGCTGGGTGGTACGCTGCGCCAGCGTGAGCCGCGCCGCTATGAAGTGACCCATGTCCCGGCGCCGGTGCGCAACCGCGACCGCATGATCGGTATTGGCGACCCGGTGCTGCCACGCTATGAGCGGATCGCCTTTGAGAAAGGGCTGCTCATGCCGCCCGGCCAGCCGCTGGCCGCGTTTGTCTGCCCCGGCCACCCGCTGCTCGACGCAACGCTCGATCTGTTACTGGAGCGCCACCGCGACCTGCTGCGTCGCGGCACGGTGCTGGTCGATACCTGCGATGATGGCACGCAGCCGCGGGTGCTCTTCTCGCTGGAGCATGCCATTCAGGATGCCAGCCCCCTCACCCCCTACCCCTCTCCCACGGCGGGGCATATCTTTACCCAGAACGTTTATGCTACTACTGGAGCTGGTAGGATAGGG
>CAZQCG010000011.1:0-132502 GCA_964592425.1 uncultured Chloroflexaceae bacterium | reverse complement strand
GCCAGCAGGGCCAGCAGGGCCAGCAGGGCCAGCAGGGCCAGCAGGGCCAGCAGGGCCAGCAGGGTCAGCAGGGCCAGCAGGGTCAGCAGGGTCAGGGTCAGGGTCAGCCGAGCCAGGGTGGTGGTACCAACGCTCCTAACCTTGGGCAGGGGCAAAGCCCCAACAGCGGCAGTGTGAATCCCAACCGGCCTGCCGGGCAATCAGGCAGTGGTTCCGGCAGCCGCGACAGCGTCTATCAGCCCTACCGCCCCTCTGGCCAGACTGGCAACCCCGACTTTGTGCAGGGCCAGCCGGGCCAGGGTGGTACAAGCCAGAGCCAGCAAGCACAAGGCAGCGGGCCAGGGCTCAGTAACCCTGCCGTCGTGCCCTACCAGCAAGTTTTTCCTAGCTATGCCGAAGCTGCGAGTGAGGCTCTTGATCGCGGCTATATTCCGCCCCATATGAAGGACTTTGTGCGTGACTACTTCGCTCAGTTGGAGCCGCAGCAGTAACGCCCAGGAGTAGCAATGACCACATCGATGCCAGCCCAGACGCGCGCTGCTGCGCTCAGTCCTGATACCTTTCGTGAGCAGGCCAACCTGATCGAGGCCGAGGTGGGCAAGGTGATCGTCGGCCAGCGTGAATTGATCCGCCAGGCGGTGATTACGCTACTTGCTGGTGGCAACGCCCTGCTTGAAGGCGTGCCCGGTCTGGCCAAGACGACCCTCGTGCGCACGCTCGCCGAGGTGATCGAGTGCGGCTTCTCGCGCATCCAGTTCACGCCCGACCTGATGCCAGCCGATATTATCGGCACAACTTTGATCAGCGAGGATGAGCAGGGCCGCAAGAATTTCCGCTTTGAGCCCGGCCCGATCTTTGCCAACCTGGTGCTCGCCGACGAGATTAACCGCGCTACGCCCAAGACCCAGTCGGCCCTGCTTGAGGCTATGCAAGAGCAGACGGTGACTGTGGCTAAGACTATTCACCGCCTTGATGCGCCCTTCTTCGTGCTCGCTACGCAGAACCCGCTCGAGATGGAGGGTACCTACCCGCTGCCGGAGGCTCAGCTCGACCGCTTCTTCTTCAAGATCAATGTGGGCTTCCCCACCACCGCTGAGCTGGTCGAGATTGCCCAGCGTACCACCGGCGCACACAAAGCCGCTACGCGTCATGTCACTAGCGGTGCGATGATTCTCGAAATGCAGGAGCTTGCCCGTACTGTGCCCATCGCCAGCCATGTGCTGGCCTACGCGGCGCGTTTGATCACCGCGACCCACCCGGAGAGCAAAGATGCCGCTGCGATCACCCGCCAGTATGTGCGCTACGGTGCCTCGCCCCGTGGTATGCAGGCACTCATCCTGGCTGGCAAGATCCTGGCCTTGCTCGACGGTCGCTTCAATGTCGCCTTTGCCGACCTTAAGGCGGCTGCGCTGCCTGCCCTGCGCCATCGGGTGGTGCTCAACTTTGAGGCCCAGGCTGAGGGCATTGCGTCCGATAAGGTGGTGCTTGGGGTGCTTGAGGCAATAAAGGCGGAGTAGCCCCTTGGCCACCCAGACCTCCCTCCTCGATTCAGCCTTCCTGCGTAAGCTCGACCGGCTTGCCCTCCAGACCCGCCGGGCAATGGCTGGCGACATTCAGGGTGAGCGGCGTAGCCCGCGGCGGGGTGCCTCAGTCGAGTTTGCTGACTTTCGCCCCTACACCGTCGGCGACGATATTCGCCAGATCGACTGGAACCTCTATGCGCGTATGGAGCGCATCTTCCTCAAGCTCTTTGTGGCTGAGGAGGAGTTGAGTGTCCACCTGTTGATCGACACCAGCGCTTCGATGGACTGGGGTGAGCCGAACAAGCTGCACTATGCTCGCCAGCTTGCCGCTGCTTTCGGCTACATCGCCCTTGCCAACCTCGACCGGGTCAGTGTGACGGCTTTTGCTACCGCGAGTGGCGCGGCCCATCTGCCGGGTGTGCGTGGCAAGCGTGGTGCCGTGCCGCTCTTCAACTTTCTCCAGCGCCTCAGCCCTGCCCAGAGCGGTGATCTGGCCCAGGCTTGTCGCCGCTATATGCAGACTGCTGGCACCCCTGGCCCGCTCCTGCTCTGCTCCGACCTGCTTGATGCTGGCTGGAAGGATGCCCTGAGCGCTCTCGCCTCACGCCCTTTTGAGATTACTGTGATGCATATGCTTGCCCCGCAGGAGCTTGATCCTCAATTTGACGGCGACCTGCGCCTGGTTGATGTCGAGAGTGGTGCGCCGGTTGAGATCAGCGCCGACCTCGATCTGCTCCAGCGCTATCGCCAACACCTGGCGGACTGGCAGGCCGAGATCGCACGTTTCTGTAGTGGCCGTGGCATCGGCTACCTTGTCGTCGATACGGCGGTACCGCTTGAAGAGTTTGTGCTCGGACGCCTGCGCCGCCGCGGCGTGCTCAGGTGAAGGAGGCATCTATGACGCTAACTGCTGCGGTTGAACCAACAACTATGGTGATCTATCCAGATAGCGATGGGCAACCTATGGCTGAAAATACCCTTCAGTTCCGCTGGATCGTCACCATCCAGGGTGGTTTTGATGCCCTCTATCGTGATGATCCCAACGTCTTTGTCGCCGGCGATCTCCTCTGGTATCCGGTTGAAGCTCGTCCGGACATTCGCCAGGCCCCCGACGCAATGATCGCCTTCGGGCGACCCAAGGGCTACCGCGGCTCCTATATTCAGCACCGCGAAGGCGGTGTTGCTCCCCAGGTCGTCTTCGAGGTGCTCTCGCCAGGCAATACCGCCCGTGAGATGACCCGCAAGTTTAGCTTCTATGAGCGCTATGGTGTTGAGGAATACTATATCTACGACCCTGACCATGGCACGCTCGATGGTTGGGTGCGCCACGAACAACATTTGGAGGAGCTTGCGACGATCGAGGGTTGGGTCAGCCCGCGTACCGGCGTGCGCTTTGGGCTGGAAGGAGCCGATCTGGTTTTGACCCGCCCTGATGGACGGCGTTTCACCAGCTATGTCGATCTGGAGCGTGAACGCGCCGAGGCTGAGGCGGCCCGTGCCGAGGCCGAAGCCCGCGCCGCCCACCTGGCTGCGCTGCTCCGTGCTGCTGGCATCGACCCGGAACAGGTTCCCTGATGGCACTCTTAAGCCCTCTGGCCCTGCTTGGGGCTGCCCTGGTCGGCCCGCTGATTGTGGCCATGTACCTGCTCAAGCTACGCCGCGAAGAGCGTACGGTCTCTTCGACCTTGCTCTGGCAGCGCATGGTACGTGATGTGGAGGCCAACGCGCCCTGGCAGAAGCTCCGCCGTAGCCTCCTGCTGCTCTTGCAGTTGCTCTTGATGCTCCTGCTGGTCTTTGCCCTGGCCCGGCCCTTCTTCGCTGCTCCTGGCATCAGCGGTACCAACCTGATCGTGATCATCGATCACTCGGCCAGCATGGGCGCCGTTGATGAATTGCCTACGCGCCTGGAGGCTGCCAAACGGCGCGCTGTGCAGTTGGTCGACCAGTTGCCCGACGGAGGGCGTGCTACGATTATCGCGGCTGGGGGGACGATGCAGGTGCCGGCTGCCGCCACCGCCGACCGGCGTGAGTTGCATCGGGCGATTGAGACGATCAGCCTCGCCTCCGGTGGTGGCTCCGATCTCTCCCAGGCTCTTACCCTGGCGGCTGCCCTGGCGGCCCGCGAGGCCGAGAGCGAGGTGGCGATCATCTCCGATGGCAATGTCAGCCTGCCCACCGGCCTGCGTATGCCAGCGCGGGTGAGCTTCTTCCCCATCGGGCGCAGCAGCGAAAATCTGGCCATCAGTGCGCTTGCCCTCCAGCCCGCGCCCGCCGGTCAGACCCTCTTCGTCCAGGTAACCAACTACGGCCAGGCTCCTGCTGAACGTCGCCTCGATCTCTACCTTGATGGGGCGATCTTCAACGCCTATAGCCTCAACCTTGACCCTGGCCGTGAGCAGAGTCTCATCGTCGAGATTCCCGCCCAGGTGCAGCAGGTTGAGGCGCGCCTGGCCGAAAGCGATGCCATGCCCGCCGATGACCGGGCTTTCGCTGTTAGTCGGGCCAGCGCTGCCCTGACGGTACGCCTGGTCAGTGACGGCAATCGTTTTCTCGAGACGGGCCTGAGCCTGTTGCCGGGCCTGCAAGTCACTCGTGTGCCGACTACCACGACTAGCTTTAGCGAGCCGGTGAGTCAGGTGCCGGTGACAATTTTTGATGGGGTTGTGCCCGCCGAGTTGCCCGCTGGCAATCTGCTCTTTATTGGCCCACCCCGCTCCACAGCGTTCTTCTCCGTCACCGGCGAGCTCGAATACCCGGTTGTGCGCCCGGTCGGCGGCGAGGAGCCCATCCTGCGTAATGTCAGCTTCAGCGAGGTGAGCGTTTTACGCACTGCGCGCATCGTGCCCGGCAGTTGGGCCCGTACGGTGGTTGATAGCGATGGCACGCCCCTGCTGGTGGTGGGTGAGCGCGAGGGGCGACGGATTGCAGTACTGGGCTTTGATCTCCACAATTCCGATCTGCCTCTGCAGGTGGCTTTTCCGCTCTTACTCTCCAACCTCATGAGCTTTCTCGCGCCCGGTAGCGGCGCCGAGGCTTCGCAGCTCACGCCGGGGCAGCCCCTGGTCGTTGCCGTTGATCCAGGCATCAGCGAGGTGCGCGTAGTGCGCCCCGACGGCAGCCTGGTGAGTAGCCGTAGCCCGGCAGTAGCGATCCGTGACGGCCAGGCCATCTATGCCGATACCGAGGCCCTGGGGGTCTATGAGGTACAGACCTATCGCGGTGACGAGCAGCTAACTCGCCAGCGCTATGCCGTCAACCTCTTTGCCCCCTCCGAGTCGCGTATTGCTCCCCAGAGCGACCTGCGCATTGCCCAGGTCAGCGGGGCCCAGGGTACCAGTGTGGGTGAGCGCAACGGGCGTCAGGAGTTCTGGCGCTGGATTGCCCTCGCCGCCCTGATTGTGCTACTGCTGGAATGGCTGGTCTACCAGCGCAACGGTCTGATCTATCTACGCGAACGCTGGCGCAGCCGCAAGCCGGGTGGTGTGTAAACGAAGTAGGGGCGGACCCACGTGTCCGCCCGCCATACGCCGCATGGCGGCAGTGCCATGCTGCGGCGCGGGCGGGCACACCGGCCCGCCCCTACGCCATTGATTCGCTGCGGCGGGCGGTGCGGTGCAAGAACCTATGCCGCACCCAGTGATGACGGGGCTAGCGCGCTTCGTGTGTATAATGGATAGACACACCTGCGATCGCAGCTAACCTTTGGAGAGGAGAGGGGCCGATGAGTGTCTATAACCCCATGGACTCCGACTTCGCCTTTACCCTGGGCATTGAGGAAGAGTACCAGATCATCGACCCGGAGACGCGTGAACTGCGCTCCTATATTACGCAGATCCTTGAACCAGGGCGCATGATCCTGCGTGAACAGATCAAGCCCGAGATGCACCAGAGCATTGTTGAGGTTGGGACACGCCCCTGTCGCACTATCTCCGAAGCGCGCGCCGAGATCCGTCATCTGCGGGGTACCATTGCTGGCCTGGCTACCCGTCACAACCTGAAGATCGCCGCTGCCGGTACCCATCCCTTCTCCTCGTGGATGACTCAGGAGATTACGCCCCACGAGCGTTATGATGCGGTGGTCGGTGAGATGAAAGACGCGGCGCTGCAGTTGTTAATCTTCGGTATGCACTGCCATATTGGTATGCCGAACAACGAAGTGGCGATCGAGTTGATGAATGTGGCGCGCTATATCGGGCCACACCTGCTGGCCCTCTCGACCTCTTCACCCTTCTGGATGGGTCGCAATACCGGCTTCAAGTCCTACCGCAGCGTGGTCTTCAGCGGCTTCCCACGCACTGGTACGCCGCCCAGTTTTAATTCGGCCGGAGAGTTCGAGCGCTACATTCAGCTGCTGATCAATACCGGCTGTATCGACAACGGCAAGAAGATCTGGTGGGATCTGCGCCCCCATCCCTTCTTCGGCACCCTCGAGTTCCGCGTCTGCGATATTGCTACCCGCCTTGAAGAGTGCCTGGCCCTCGCCGCGACCATGCAGGCCTTGATCGTCAAGTTCTATATGATGTTTGAGCAGAATACGACCTTCCGCATCTACCGGCGGGCGCTGATCAACGAGAATAAGTGGCGTGCCCAACGCTGGGGGCTCGACGGCAAAATGATCGACTTCGGCAAACGCAGCGAGGTCGAGACCAAAGCCCTTGTCCACGAGGTGGTCGCCCTGGTTGATGATGTGGTCGATATGCTCGGCTCACGCAAAGAGGTTGAATATCTGCTCAAGATCGCCGAAGAAGGCAGCAGCGCCGATCGCCAGTTGCGCGTCTTCGCTGAGACTGGTGATCTCAAGGCGGTGGTTGATAATCTGGTTGCTGAGACCATGGAAGGGGTTGAACTGCTGAATCACTCACTCTGAACCACTCCCGACCAGCTCCCCAAAATGCTTTTGGGGAGCTCTCCACTAACCTATAGATGCCCCGAGGAGGCTGTCGATGGATTTCGCGTTGAATGAAGAGCAGCTGCTGATCCGCCGTAGTGTGCGTGAGTTTGCCGAGAAAGAGATTGCGCCGCGTGCCCGCCATGTTGACGAGACGGGTGAGTTCCCCACGGCGACCTTTGCCCAGATGGCTCGCCTTGGTTTGATGGGTCTGCCCTTCCCTGAGGAGTACGGCGGTGCCGGGGCTGATGCGATCAGTACGGCGATTGCTATTGAGGAGGTGGCCCGCGCCTGTGGCTCAACCGCCCTGGCCTACGCTGCCCACCTTGGCCTTGGCTCAGCGCCGATCTATATGTTTGGCAACGAAGAGCAGAAGCGCCGTTTCCTGGGTCCTGCCGCCCGCGGTGAGTACCTCGGTGCCTTTGGCCTGACTGAGCCCCACGCTGGTTCGGATGCCGGGGCCACCCGCACCATGGCTGTGCTTGAGGGCAATGAGTGGGTGATCAACGGTCAGAAGATGTGGATCACCAATGCCCCCATCGCCGGCCATTTGATCGTCACCGCAGTCACCGACCGTGACCGCGGCAAGAAGGGCATCAGTTCGATCATTGTGCCCGGTGGTACGCCCGGCCTCAGCTTCGGCAAGCACGAGCCCAAAATGGGTCTGCGCGGCTCAGTCAGCACTGCTGTCCTGCTCGAAGATGTGCGGGTGCCAAAAGAGAACCTGCTTGGCGAGCGAGGCCGCGGCTTCATCCAGTTCCTCCAGGTGCTCGACGGTGGCCGCATCGGCATTGGTGCTATGGCCCTCGGCCTGGCCCAGGGGGCCTATGAGGCCGCCGTGCGTTACGCCCGTGAGCGTGAAGCCTTTGGCCGCCCGATCGGTGCCCACCAGTCCGTGGCCAATCTGATCGCCGATATGGAAGTGGCTATCGATACGGCCCGCCTCTCGATTTATCGCGCTGCCTGGCTCAAGGATCTTGGCCGACCCTACACCCGTGAGGCGGCCATTGCCAAACTCTACGCCTCGGAAGCCTCCGAGCGGGTCTGCCGTGATGCCATCCAGGTCTTCGGCGGCTACGGCTATAGCCAGGAGTTCCCCGTCGAGCGCATGTACCGCGATACGCGCCTGCTCACCATTGGCGAAGGCACCTCCGAGATCCTGCGCAATGTGATTGCCCATACGGTGCTCGAACTGCGCTAGGCTTACGCTCCCCGCAAGATCTGACAGGTCTTTGAGATCTGTCAGGTCTCTCTTCTAAACGCGGTATTTTCTATGGCTACGATGACCCTTAGCGGCCTTGCCGCTGCCCCTGGTATCGCTGTCGGGCCAGCCCTGCTCTATCGTCCCGCCGGGCTGGACGAGGCCCCCATCCGCAGCCTTAATCCCGAGCAGGAGCCCGCTCGCCTTGAGCAGGCCCTCGCCCGTGCCGATACTGGCATCGCTACCGTCGAGATGGCTCTGCGTGCCGTCGGCAAGGACGAAGAGGCCGAGATCTTCGCTGCCCATCGTCTCTTGCTCGCCGACCCCTCGTTTCAGGATCAGGCTTTCGCTCTGATCAGGACGCGCCTTTTTAGCGCTGAAGAAGCCATTCGGCTGGCCGCCGAGACCCAGGCCCAGGAGCTTGAGTCCCTCGGTGATGAGTATCTGAGCGCCCGGGCTATCGATCTGCGTGATGTGGCTCTACAGGTGCGCCGTGTGCTGACCGGCGCACGCAGCCTTGGCCAGTTGCTCGATGCTCCCGCCATTGTGGTGGCCCACGACCTCGGCCCTTCCGACTTGATGAGTGTGCCGCGTGAGCTCCTGCTCGGCCTGGCCCTGGCCGCCGGTGGGCTGACTGCCCATGCCGCCATCCTCGCCCGTGGCCTGGGCCTGCCTGCTGTGGTTGGCCTTGGCGAACGTCTGCTGACCCAGGTGCATGATGGTATGACTCTGGCCCTTGATGGCGCTGCTGGGAGCCTGGCGCTCGATCCTGACCCCGAAGAGCTTACCGCCGCCGCCCTCCAGGCCAGAACCCTCGCCGACCAGGAAGCCCTCCTGCGCACCCAGGTCGGCCTACCTGCTGTTACCAGCGACGGCCATGCCGTGACACTCGTGGCCAATGCCTCCACGGCCGCCGAGGCGCGGGCGGCCCGTGAGTGGGGTGCGGCTGGCGTTGGCCTGCTGCGTACCGAACTGCTCTTCCTCGACCGGCCCGATCTGCCCTCTGAGGAGGAGCAACTGGCACTCTACCGTGCTGTTGCCGCCGAGTTGCCCGCGACACCGATCACTATTCGCACCCTTGATGTGGGTGGCGACAAACACCTGCCAGCCTTCCCGCTGCCTAGCGAAGAGAATCCCTTCCTTGGCTGGCGCGGCATCCGCATCGGCCTGAGCCGGCCCGACCTGCTCTTGCCCCAGTTCCGTGCCCTGCTCCGCGCCGGGGCCGAAGCGCCGATCCGCATCATGCTGCCGATGATTACCACCCTGGCCGAGTTGCGCCAGGCCCGTAGTCTGCTGGAACAGGCCCGTAGCGAGTTGGCGGACGCAGGTCTGCCCCATGCGGCTAACCCCCAGCTTGGCGTGATGATCGAGGTGCCAGCCGCCGCCCTCTGTGCCGATGCCCTGGCCCGCGAGGCCGACTTCTTCTCCATCGGTACCAACGACCTTACTCAGTACACCCTCGCCTGCGACCGCGGTAACCGCCTGGTGGCCGAGCTCTACCAGCCTCTGGCTCCTGCCGTGCTCCAGTTGATTGCTATGACCTGTGCTGCGGCCCATCGTCATGGGCGCCATGTGGCCGTCTGTGGTGAACTGGCCGGTGATCCGCAGGCAACTGCGCTACTGATCGGCCTGGGGGTCGATGAGCTCAGCTGTACTCCTACCGCCCTACCGCGTGTCCGTGCCGCCGTGCGTACCATCAGTCGCACTGCTGCGCATGATCTGGCTACCCGTGCGCTCGCCGCTACCGATGCCGCTGAGGTGCGTGCCCTGCTGGTGTAGTGGCAATATGCTACAATGCAGGCCGTCAACTGAGCCTATCCCATGACGTTGGCCAGGTTCCTGGCCGACCGAAGGAAGAGTATGTCCCAACCGCAACCTGAAGCTCCGCACCCTGTGGCGACCGTTAACCAGGCTGACATCCAGGCGTTAATTGCCCAGGGTCGTCAGCGGGGCTTCGTAAGCGTTGATGAAATTCAGGCCCTGGTCAATGCCATCCCGGTGCCTGAAGAGGCTGCCGAGGCGATGGACGCGATTGAGGCGGCTCTCGCTGAGGCCGGCGTCCCGGTTGGCGATTCCGCTGATGCTATTATTGCCGATGATGAGCCGATTGGCGTCCCGATTATCGACCTTGATGAAGGGCTTTCGGACGCGCTGCTAGGCGATAGCGTGCGCCTCTACCTGCGCGAGATCGGCCAGGTGCCCTTGCTCACCGGCGACCAGGAAAAACGCCTGGCCCAGCTGATCGTCAGGGGTCAGCAGGCTGAGCAGAAGCTCAAAACTGCCACCCCCGGTACAGCCGAGTATCGTCAATTCGAAGTCCATCGCACCGCTGGTAACGATGCTCGCCAGCAGATGGCTGCCGCCAACCTGCGCCTGGTGGTCAGTATCGCCAAACGCTACCGTGATCGCGGCTTGCCCCTGCTTGATCTCATCCAGGAGGGCAGCCTCGGTTTGTTGCGGGCGATTGAGAAGTTCGATCACAACAAGGGCTTTAAGTTCTCGACCTATGCGACTTGGTGGATCAAGCAGGCCCTCTCACGCGCACTCGCCGACCAATCGCGCCTGGTACGCCTGCCCGTCCATCTCGGCGAGACGCTCAATCGCATCCAGGCCGCTCGCCGCCAGCTCACCCAGAGCCTTGGGCGCGAGCCCAATGATAGTGAGTTGGCCCAGTTCCTCGGTATGAGCGAGGAGAAACTGCGCGAACTGCGCCGCACTGCTCAGGATCCCGTCTCCCTCGCTACGCCCGTCGGCGAAGAGGCCGATAGTACCCTGGCCGACTTTATCCCCGACCCCCATGCCCTCGATGCCGATGATGCGGCGGCCAGTGGCATGTTGCGCCAGCAGATCGCCACCGCCCTCGACCAGCTCACCGAGCGCGAGCGTCGTGTGCTCGAACTGCGTTACGGCCTCTCCGATGGCCAGCCGCGTACTCTTGAAGAAGTCGGACGCGCCTTTGGTGTCACCCGTGAGCGCGTGCGCCAGATCGAGGTCAAGGCCCTGCGTAAGCTGCGCCATCCGCGCCTGGGTAAGTTACTTAAGGATTATCTTGATCAGATCTGAACTCGGACTTTATGACCTTGAGTTTGCTTAAGCCTGGTAGCCAGGTTTGGAAAAATTGTCGACCAGTCTGATCCCAAACTGCTCGACAATGAAATCGCTCAGCGCTTCGCTATCAGGGAAGCTGACGACCCTCTCTTCATCACCGTCGTGGTAGGCTACCCGCCAGAGTCGGCCCAGGCGCTCGTCTTTCCAGATCCGCAGCTTCGCCTTAAGGGTAAGTGAGCGTTCCATCAGTAACCTCCGTGTGCATCCAACCACCAGGGCCTTTGTCTTCTATCCTATCTGACGTATGGCCCAGGTTTCTGGTTCTCATCCGTTGATGAGATCATGATGAGAAGACCTTCGCACTGCGCAGGCTGGCTATGGCCCTGATCTCTTCGCTTCCGGCTGAGTCGTCACCAGTTGCCCCGCCCCGCGGCGGCCTGTGGGCGCAGTTGCGCACGGCGCTTGCCAGCGAAGCCCATGCGACCTCCGCTGGCCTCTACCGTGGCCTTATCCGTCGCACTGCGGCTCAGCCATCGCCAGGTGCCGCGCAGGGTATCTGGACCGGGCTGCATGAGCGGGCCGACCCGGCTCGTTATCGCCCCCAACGTGCCGCGCAGATCGTTGAGGAGACCCTGGTTGAAAATGGCCAGACTCGTCTGGTGCTGCGCAGCCCGACTGGCCGTTATGCCCAACTCAGTCCGGCTGAGGCGGCCATCTGGCAGGCGATGGACGGCACCCGTAGCGTGGCTGACCTGGCCACCCTCGCGTTCCTCCAGTTCCGCCAGTTGGTGCTTGCTGCCCAGTTGGTTGAGGCCCTCCGGCGTGATGGCTTTCTGGTTGATCCCTATGTCGGACTCTACGCCAGCTTGCGCAGCCGCGAGGCCCAGCATGGTGTCGAGGGTTGGGGGCGCCGCATCACCCGCATCTTGCGTTCGCATGAGCTGGTTATCCCCAACATTGATGCCCTGGCCGGGCTGCTTTACCGCAGCGGGGGGCGTCTGCTCTTTACCCGCGCCTTCCTGGTCTTGCTGGCTCTGCTTGTCTTTGCCGGTGCAGCCGGTTTTCTCGCCGCCCGTAGTGGCGTGCGCCAGTACAGCCTGCTTGACGCCAGTCGTATTGGGCCGGATCTGCTCACCCTCTGGTTGGCCCTCCTCGTCTCGTTTGTCCTGCACGAGTTGTCCCACGCGCTGGCGGTCAAGCATTTCGGGCGGAGTGTGCTGCGCGGCGGGGTGATGCTCTACTTCGGTATGCCAGTCGCGTTTGTCGATACGAGCGACACCTGGCTGGCCGGTCGGCGGGCACGCATCATCGTCTCGCTCGCTGGCCCTCTCTGTGATCTGGCGGTGGCCTCCTCTGCGGCGCTGGCGGCGGCCCTGCTGCCAGTAGGCCCGTCAGGCGCAGTGGCCTATCGCCTGGCGGCAACGGCCTACCTGGCAGCTCTCTGCAACCTCAATCCCTTGCTCGAGTTGGACGGCTACTACATCCTGAGCGACTGGCTTCAGTTGCCCAACCTGCGCCGCCGGGCGCTCGGCTTTATCGGCGGCCCTCTCTGGCAAAAGCTCCGTACGACTACCCCGCTCAACCACGAAGAGCGTGTGTTTGCCTTCTATGGGTTGCTGGCTGCCGTCTATACCACACTGACGGTCATCCTCGCCTTTGGCTTCTGGCGTACCCAACTGGTCGATCTGCTGAATACGCTCTGGGCGCGTAACGACCTGAGCGGGCGCCTGGTGGCCGTGCTGATCCTGGTTGCGGTGGTCTTGCCTCTGGGCCTGGGCTTGCTGCTGGCCGCCTGGGGCCTGGTCGCGGCTGCGGCAGCCTGGCTTGCCCGCCAGGGCTATGGGCGTAATCCCCTGGTGGTCGCCCTGGCCCTGGCGCTGCTCGCCCTGGCGCTGGCCGCTCTGCCGCTGCGCTACGGGGTGACGGTCGAGACCCAGTTGATCGGCCCACTCCTCTGGATGGCCGCCCTGGCCGCCCAGTTGGCCCTCTCCGCCGATTATCGCGGCGCAGCCGTCGCCCGTGCCCTGCGCGCCTTCCTGGTTGTCGGCAGTATCGAAGTGCTGGCCCAGATCGGTATTCTGCTTGCTCCAGGGCAATTGCTCGCCTGGACGGCCCTGCAAAATCTCGGCTTCACCCTCCTGCTCTTCGCCGGTTTCGTCGCCCTGCTCGACACCGATCTGCGGCAGTCCTCGCCCACCGAACTGGCCGCCAGTGCCCTGCTCCTGGTGTTGGCCTTCCTGGTCGCTGCCCTGGCCCTCGAGTTGATCCGCAGCGTACGCCCTACAGCCTCACCGGGCACCCTGGTCCTGCTTGCCGCCCCGGTCTATACAAGTACCGTTGCCCTCGCCCTGCTGCTGCCCCTCGTTGCCGGGTTGCACGATTCACGGCTGATCTGGAGTTGGCTGTTGCTCTGGGCGGGCATTGCTACTCAGGCCGCGGCTTACCTGCTCGAGTTGCTGGCTGACCCTGAGTTGACTCCTACGGCCCTGGCGGCTCTGGTGCTGGCGGCAGGGCTCTGGTGTGCCGCCTGGTGTGCCCACCTGGTGGCCCTGCGCCAGCC
Organism: uncultured Chloroflexaceae bacterium; assembly: GCA_964592425.1. GTDB lineage: Bacteria > Chloroflexota > Chloroflexia > Chloroflexales > Chloroflexaceae > Viridilinea. The sequence goes on along the minus strand of CAZQCG010000011.1, from coordinate 119,282 downwards.
GCCCCAGCTGGGCCTGCACTGGAGCCTCGATCCGGCTGCTGGCGAGCGCGAACGTCTGGAGCGTGCCTTTCGTCGTACCTATGCCGGCCTCTATCGTATGATCCTGGCCTATGCCGGCGCGCGCCGGGCGCGCATCCTTGATGACCGTATGGATGTACTGGCCGCAACGGCCAACTGGGCGATCACCCTTGATCGTGAGGAGGCCCGCATCGGTGCCGATCTGGCCCGTCTGCCTCTTGAAAGTCTGGGTACCCGCTTTGCCGAGGTGCTTCGCTACACCGTGGCTGAGATCGAACGGCTCGCCGGTGTTGGTTTTGCCCTCCGTGCCATACGTGTTGCCTACGACGCCTTGCCCTGGCCCGAACGCGAAGCCGCCGACCGGCGCTGCTTTCCGCATACCCCCTGGGCACGCGTGCTGTCACACACCTTTGATGATGCTCGTGTTGCCCGCCGTCGCCTGTTGCGCCAGGTCGACCGTTTTGCCGCCTGTGACGATGTCGAACTGGACACCCTCGCGGCGGCATGCGAGCCGCAACGGTTGCTCGCTGGCACATTGATTCAGGCCCCCACTCGCCCGTCTGTGGGCCTCTGGATCATCGAGGCTGGCGAAGTGACCGTGAGCGCAGGCCCTACTCTGCTCGCTGAGTTGCACCGTGGCGCAGCCTTCGGCGCTGAACTAGGCACAGTTGACGAGCGAGTCTATCAGACTAGCATCGACAGCGATCTCCTTCTGCTGCGTAGCGCGACCCTTGATCGCCTCTATCAGGGTGCCGCACCGCACCTCGCTGATGGGCCGAACGTCGCCGCAACGCTCCAGATCTTTGAGCGGGTTACCTTCTTCCGTGACCTGCCCCGCGAGACCCTACGCCGGCTGGCACGTCAGGCGACCCGCCTGCAGGTGCCGCCCCGCACTCCGCTCATCCGCCAGGGTCGGCCCAATGGCCAGCTTTACGTGATTGTGGCTGGTCAGGTCGCCGTAGTGCGCATCGATCCGCTGTCCCCTGACTTGCCCGCTGCTAATGCCCCCCCGCCCCGCCTGATCGCTCGCCTTGGCCCTGACGAGATCTTTGGCGAGCTGGAGTTGTTACGCAACTCACCGCCCATGGCCAGCGTGCTCAGCTTGACCACCACCGATCTGCTGAGCCTGCCTCACACCCTCGTTGCTGCCCTGATCGCTGGTGGGGGCAGCGCAACCCGTGGTCTCACCCAGATGGGTAGCGGGCGCATGCACGATCTGCAGCTGCTACCCAGGCGGACGTAGGCTTCAATCATCTTTTATGCAAGTATAACTTTTGTTCACACACTTCCCGTTTCGTCGTACAATTTGCCCCACGATGCATCAACCGCAGGGGTTCCTTCTAAGGAGTATTTCATGGCCGAGCTCAAGGGTGTGATCAGTGCGATGTTGACCCCGTTCACCAGTGACGTGGGGCCGGTCGATTACGACTGGCTGCCGGGCTACCTGCGTTTTCTCGAAGCGGGGGGCCTCCATGGGGTGCTTGCCCTCGGGACGACCGGCGAGGGGCCTTCAATGAGTTTAGCCGAGCGTGAGCGCACCCTTGAGCAGATTATTGCCCATCGCGGTAGCCTGGCTGTGCTGGCCGGAACTGGCTGCGCTGCTCTCACCGACACCATTGCCCTGAGCAACTTCGCCCATGATCGCGGTGCCGATGCCGTGTTGGTCATGCCTCCCTTCTATATCAAGCAGCCCGATCCCCAGGGCATCATTGGCTACTATCGCGCGCTCTGTGATGCCCTGCCCCCCGATGCTCGCGTGCTGCTTTACCACATTCCTCAGGTCACTGGTGTGCCGCTCACCCCCGCGATCATTGATGCCCTTATCGCCAGCCACCCCCAGCAGATCATCGGCCTGAAGGATAGCAGCGGTAACTGGGAACATTCCAAACAGTTGATCGACCGTTATCCGCAGCTTAAGATCTTTACCGGCAGCGACCGCCTGATTGCCTCGGCCCTCGCCGGTGGTGCCGCTGGTGCCATCACCGCTCTCTCAAGCGCCTTCCCCCGTCTTGCTCGCGCTGTCTACGATGCTCACCATACGGGCGGCGATGTTGCCGCTGCCCAGGCCCGTCTCAGTGCCCTGCGTGATCAGGTTGACCCGCTCAATACGCCCCCCGCCCTCAAGGCCGCCCTGGCCTGGACCAGTGACCTGCTCGAGACCAGCGTGCGCCTGCCCCTGCTGCCCTTCGCCAACCAGGCTGCCGCGCAGCTACGGGCCGCCTATGAAGCGCTTGTCTGAAGCAGGTTGTACCCCGCCCAGGGCATAGTCGCGCACCGCCAGGTAGATCGCTCGTGGTGTTCCGTCGGCGGCAACAAAGTTCCAGGCGTCGGGGTAGGCGTGGGTCGCAAAAGGTGTGCCGTACTGCCAGAGCGTCACCGCCTCCAGCCAGGGGTAGCGCCGCGCCTGCTCGAAGGTGGCAATCGTCCAGCGGATCCGCTCGGCTGGACGTACCGCTGCGGCCCAGCGCGGATGATCGTTATAACCCCCCTCCGTAATGATCATCCGCTTCTGTCCGTCGCCGTGCTGCTCCATCAGGGCTCGTACCAGCTCGATCCGCCGGAAGTTGACCCGTTCAGGGCCAGGTGCGGCTGTCGGTGGCTCCTGCCCACCATAGGCATGCACGGCCCATAAATCGAAGAAAGGCCCAGCCTCGGCAGCGTAGAGTGAGGCCAGGTATTGCATGTCGTCCATGCGTGTCTGCCCCTCGTCAATCGCCCCACCCGGTGAAAGTGCCCCGGCGATCACCAGGGCCTCCGGTGCCGCCGCCTTGACGAGCGGGTAGACCACCTTGAGCAATGCGGCGTAAGCGCCAGGGTCGGGCGGTCGCTCGCCCCACTCGAAGCTCAGGTTAGGTTCATTCCAGATCACCAGGTGGCGTACCCCAAGCGGTGCGTAGCGCCGGGCGAAGGCCGCCACATAGGCCGCATAGTCGCCATAGTAGGCCGGGTCGAGCCGCCGGTCGCTGCTGTTTGGCGGACGGGCCCATCCTGGCACCAGGTCGAGGCGGGCGATCACCTGTAGGCCCTGGCGTCGTGCATGGGCAATCACCATATCGGCCCCGCTCCAATCATAGCCGTAGCGCGAACGTGGCTGTACATAGGCCCATGGAAAGAGCTCGGTGATCCAGCCGCCACCCATCTCGCGCACCTGCTCAAGCGAGTGCAGGATATAAGCCTCGTCACCCACCCCCGCCAGCCGTGTATGCAGACCGATCAGCCGATTTGTCGTCACCACCGTCTGCTGAGCCGGTAAATCGAGCGGCTGCGGCAGGCGCAGGGTTAGAAATTGCCCACTGATCAGTAGCACTCCTATTACTGCCAGGCTGCCATGCAAAAACGATCGACTCGAAAAAGCACCCATAGATGCTCCTCACCTTCACCTTAGCAGATTGCCTTGCGTCTCTTCAGAAAGGGTGTTATAACGGGAGGGGCATACGTTTTCGTGTCAATACCAGCAAGTGTCGTTGCCAAAAGCTCATCATAAGCCGAGCCCACCCCTTTTAAGTATGACACAGTATCATAGCCTTATACCAAATCCTGTTGAGCAGGTCGCATATGCGATGGAGCTAAACCGCATCGGAATGCTGTGAACCCTACTCGTCACTGGTATTAGAGGTGCCGATGCTCGCTCCCGAGACCATGCTCAACGAGCGCTATCGTATTACCTACCTGCTCGCCGAGCACCCCGATCTGCGGCTCTACCGGGCGATTGATACGCAGCAATCCCTGCGTGTCCTCATTGCCGAGTTGCTCCAGCCAGGCGAAGCTGCACTCAACGATCTACGCACCCTCGCTAGCCAGTTAGTCGGGGTGAGTGCGCCTGCCCTCCTTACCCTCCGCGATCACCTGGCCTATGCAGGTAGCTATTACATGGTCGCCGATGATCCCGGCGGCCAGGATCTTGCCCGCGTTGCGCGTGAGCGCGGCGGCCCCTTGCCCGAAACGGAGGTACTTACCGTTGTCGAGCGCTTGCTTACTACCCTCGACCAGCTTCACGGTCACCAGCCGCCCCTCTTGCTTGGCGATCTCTATCCCTGTGATCTCTGGTCGTCCCTTGATGGTGGACTCTTCCTGACCCCTTTTCCGCTGGTGCGCCAGGTCAGCGGTGAACACTCATCCTATCTTGCCCCCGAGTTGCTCGCCAGCAGTGCCGAGCTAACCACTTCAAGTGATGTCTATAGCCTCGGTGCGGTACTCTACCAACTGCTGACCGGTTGGGCCCCCACGCCAGCCGCTCAACGTCTCGCCGGTACGCCCCTTAATGCGCCGCGTATGCTCAATACGCAGATCTCGCCACTGGCCGAGCAGCTTGTCTTGCGCGCCCTTGAGCTGAAGGCGGTCAATCGCTACCAGCAGGCCCGTGAGATGCGCAGCGCCCTCGATACGGTGCGTTTGATGGCCGGGCGCTCCCTTGGTGCCAGTGCTCCCCTTGATCCAGCGCGTCCCCCTTTGTCTCCTCCGAGCGAGTCTGCCCCGCCTGTGCCTGTACCCGCTTCTGCCGCACCACCAACGCCGCTGCCGCCTGCGCCGCCGCCGTCGCCCTCCCACCAGCCCCAAATGGCTGGTGTCACTGGTGCGCCTGCACCTGCCGCCCCCCGCCCACGGCCTGGCAACGGCTGTCTGGCCGCCATCATTGCTGCCCTGACCCTGATCGCCCTCATTATTTGCCTCGTCGGGGCCTGGGTTGGCTGGCTGGTACTCAACCAGGGTGCCGCCTTGTCGCTGCCCGGCGTACCTTCGGCGATGAACACCCCCGGTTCGGCCAACCAGGGCGGCCCGCCTGCCGCTGCGGTTGCTCCCGACCCGACCATTGCGGCGCTGATCGATGCCGGGGTGCCCTTTAGCCAGACCCTGCAACTTAGCGATGCCCAGGTAGGTGCTGCCCTCTATGCCCCTGACGGTGACCTGATCGCTGTCGGCGTCGGCGGCACGATTGAATTGCGCGATCCCACCACCCTCGCCGTGCTCTACCGTCTCGAAGGCCACAGCAACCCGATCAGCGCCCTCGCTTTCAGCCCCGATGGCGCGTTGTTGGCCTCCGGTGCCCAGGACGACCCCCAGATTCGCCTTTGGGAAGTCGCCAGTGGCCGCCAGCTTGCTGTCCTTGTTGGCCACGATGGCTGGATCCGTAGTCTCACCTTCAGCCCCGATGGTACCCTGCTCGCCTCTGGCGCTACCGACCGCCTGATTATGCTCTGGGATACCACCTCTCGCCGTACCGTGCAGCGTCTCAGTGGCCATACTGACCTGCTTGGTGGCCTCGCTTTCAGCCCTGATGGTACGATGCTTGCCTCGGCTTCCCGTGATGGGACAGTCCGCCTCTGGCAGGTCGTTGATGGTACGCAACGTGCGGATTTCGCCTACACTGCGCCCACCAATCCCCAACTTGGCGCACCCTACTGGCTTACTGGCCTTGCCTTCAGCCCCGATGGCACGACCATCGCTGTTGGCTCCACCAACGGTAGCGTCTACCTCCTCGCCGCCAGTGACGGTACCCTCCAGCGTGAACTCCAGGGCCACTTCGGCTGGGTCGTCATCCGTGGTGTCGCTTTCAGCCCCACCGGCGATATGCTTGCCAGTGCTGGCCTTGACGGCACCCTGCGCCTCTGGAGCCCGCGCACTGGCGCTGAACGTGCCGTTATGCAGCAGAACGGCTTGCGCCTGCTCGGCCTCAGTTGGCATCCCGACGGCACCGCTCTGGTCGTTAGCAGCGATACCGAGGGCACCCTCTCGATCTGGGATGTCGCCCGCCGCACCCTCAGCAATCGCATCATTCTTGCTCAAGGTGCCATCAGTTCACTCGCCTACTCCGACACCGGTGCCAGCCTCGCCACTGGCAGCGTCAACGGCTCGGTTCAGATCCACCGTCTCGCTGATGAGCGGGTTATTCCTCTCAATGGCGGTGCGCCGACCAGTCAGTACCTCGCCTTGCTCAGCGATGATGAATTGCTTGCCCTTAGCGACAATGGCGTTGTCATGCGTATCTCCCTCACAAACGATGCCCCCAGTCAAGTCCTCCAAGGGCTGCCTGGCCTGGGCCTCAGTCTTGACATAACTCCTGACCGACGCCTGATTGCGGCTGGAAATGATCGCGGCGATGTGGTAATTTGGGACGCCGCTACGCTGAACGTCAAGCGCACGCTCAGCGGACTGGGTGGCCCGGTCACTGCCCTGGCCTTCAGCCGTGATGGCACCCAGATTGTCGCCGCTACCAATTCCCCCGCCGACCAACCGTTGGTGATCGTCTGGGAGGTACAGAGTGGTACCCGTCGTAGCACCTTCAGCGGTCACCGTGCGCCGATTACTGCCCTCGATATGCCTGCCGGGCAGGATGTCGTTGCAAGTGCTAGCTCTGACGGCACCTTGCGCATCTGGCAGGCCGCCAGTGGTGAAGAGCTCACTATGCAGCGTGTCAATGACATCCAGGGTTGGTATAGTGCCCTGGCCTACTCCGCTGATGGCAGGCTGCTGATCACCGGAACACTTGACGGCATGCTCGAATGTTGGGAAGCTACTAGTGGCAAACGCCTCAACGCCATTGACCTCAGCGCCCACGGTGCCATCCTCGGTCTCGCTGTTAGTCCCCAGTCCACTCAGGTTGCCGTCGCCACCCGTGATGGCGGCACCATTCTGCTTGAGCCTCTACCCTCGCAGTGAAAGGAGAACCGCATGTTCAACACCTATAAGAAGCGCGATGCTCGCCTGGCCGAAGCCGAAGCGAGTCGCGTCCCGCCCGGGCAGTATGTCACCGACAAGTTTCCTGTGCTTCACTATGGCAAGGTGCCGATCTACCACGAACTTGAGCACAGCTGGGATCTGCGCGTCTGGGGTGAACTCGAGGCCCCCGCTCACTTTAGCTTCGCCGAATTCCGCACCCTACCGACGGTCACCGTCGTCACCGACATCCATTGTGTCACCCGCTGGAGCAAGCTCGATACCCGCTGGGAGGGTGTGCGCTTCAGCGAGTTCCTGCGTAATCTGCCAACCCTCAAGCCCAGCGCCAAATATGTCCTCGCCCATTGCGAGCATGGCTTTACCACCAATATCCCCCTTGAGGTTATGCTGCACCCCGATGCCCTGTTGGCCTACAAGTACGAGGGTGAAGAGTTGACGCCCGACCATGGCTATCCGCTGCGCCTGCTCACCCCCGGCAAATATTTCTGGAAGAGTGCCAAATGGTTGCGCGGCATCGAATTCCTCAGCCAGGACAAATTCGGCTTCTGGGAGCGCTACGGCTATAACAACAATGCCGACCCCTGGCGCGAAGAGCGTTATGCTGAATAGACACAGCAAGCTATGACCGATTGGCCTACCACCCTCTCTGCTGCGGTTGCCGTGCAAGAGGCCCTGCGTACCCAGGTGCAACTCACCGACGACGTTGCTGATTTACGCAGCGTGGCCGGTGTCGATGTAGGCTTCGAAGATGAGGGCGCCACTGCCCGTGCTGCCGTCGTCGTACTCGGCTTCCCCTCATTGGTGCCCCTTGCCTACGCTCTGGCCCGCGCCCCGGTATGCTTTCCCTATGTACCTGGCTTTCTCTCCTTCCGTGAGATCCCGGTTATCCTTGCCGCTCTGGCCCAACTTGCCACCCCGCCCGACCTGATCATCTGTGATGGGCAGGGCCTTGCCCACCCGCGTCGCTTCGGTATCGCCTGCCACCTGGGTGTTCTCACTGGCCTGCCCACCATCGGCTGCGCCAAATCACGCCTGATCGGTACTCACCCATTGCTGCCCAATGACCGGGGTGCCCGCGTGCCGTTGAGCGACCAGGACGAAACGATCGGCTGGGTGCTTCGCACGCGCAGCCGCGTGCGCCCCGTCTACGTCTCGCCTGGTCATCGGGTTAGCCTGGTCACCGCCACCGACCTCGTCATGGCCTGCGTTACCCGCTATCGCCTCCCCGCAACTACGCGTTATGCCCACAACCTCGCCTCGAATGGGGTGCTGCCTCTGCCCGGCTAACCAGGTTTGACAAGCCCCTACCAAGGTGGTATACTCGGTTTTGGCCGCGCATAGGCGTGTGTCAAGGCTATTTGTGTGTATGAAACCGGCCTGCTCTAAGGCGCAGCCGTCGCTGCGACCAGATTAGAGGCCCGGATATTATTTTGTCTCGCTCAATGCTGTTGTTGAGGGCAGTCTGAGACTTGCAGGAGTGCTGGATGCCGACTATCAATCAGCTCGTGCGCAAACCGCGGAAGCCGGTAGAGAAGAAGACCAAGGCGCCCGCCCTGCGCTTCACCTACAACTCGCTGAAAGGCAAGCTGAGTCGTGGGCGCGGTTCGCCCCAGAAGCGGGGTGTCTGTACCAAAGTGGCGACGGTGACGCCGAAGAAGCCTAACTCGGCGCTGCGCAAGATTGCCCGCGTGCGCCTCTCCAACGGGATCGAAGTTACGGCCTATATCCCTGGTGAGGGCCATAACCTTCAGGAGCACTCGGTGGTGCTTATCCGCGGCGGTCGCGTTAAGGATCTGCCCGGCGTACGCTACCATATCGTGCGCGGTACGCTCGATACCCAGGGTGTCAACGGTCGTAAGCAGGGTCGTTCCAAGTATGGAACTAAGAAAAATGTGCAGCCCGTTGGCAAGAAGCGCTAGCCACTAACGCAAAGGAACTGCGATGCCTCGTCGTGGTGATATTCAGAAGCGTGTCCCACCGCCCGATGCCCGCTACAACAGTGTGCTCGTGCAGAAGTTTATCAATCGGGTTATGGAACGTGGTAAGAAGAGTGTCGCTGAGCGCATTGTCTATGATGCCCTTGACCTTGCCGCTGAGCGTACCCGTAAGACCCAGATGGAGGTCTTCGAGCAGGCTCTCCGTAATGCCAGCCCGTCGATTGAAGTCAAACCCAAGCGGGTTGGCGGTGCCACTTACCAGGTGCCGGTTGAAGTGAAGAGCGATCGCCGCTATGCCCTTGCAATGCGCTGGCTGCTGATCGCCTCTCGCTCACGCAGCGGTCGTCCTATGCACGAACGCCTGGCTAATGAGTTGGTTGACGCCTATAACAACACCGGCAATACGATTAAACGCAAAGAAGACGTGCATAAGATGGCCGAGGCCAACCGCGCTTTCGCCCATTATGGCCGTCTGTAGTTAAGGTAGCGGTATGCCACGCCAGTTCGAGCTCGAAAAAGTTCGTAATATCGGCATTATTGCCCATATCGACGCCGGTAAGACCACCACTACCGAGCGCATCCTGTTCTATACCGGGCGTACCTATAAGATCGGCGAGGTCCACGAAGGTACCGCGACGATGGACTGGATGCCCCAGGAGCAGGAGCGCGGTATTACCATTACTTCGGCTGCAACCACTGCTCAGTGGAAGTTCGCCGATCTGGTCTACCGCATCAATATCATCGATACACCTGGCCACGTCGATTTTACCGTCGAGGTTGAGCGCTCGCTGCGTGTACTTGATGGTGGGGTGGTCGTCTTCGATGGTGTCGCCGGGGTTGAGCCCCAGTCTGAGACGGTCTGGCGCCAGGCTGATAAGTATAATGTACCCCGTATTTGCTTCGTCAATAAGATGGATCGCACTGGTGCGAGCTTTGAGCGCTGCGTCAGTATGATCATTGATCGCCTCGGTGCGAAGCCCGCTGTGGTGCAATTGCCGATCGGCGCTGAAGATAGCTTTAAGGGTACGATCGACCTCTTCACCCTCAAGGCAACCATCTACAATGATGATCTCGGCAAGGATATTGTTGATACGGAGATTCCTGCGCATCTGCTTGATGCTGCCCAGCAGGCTCGCGCTGACCTTGTTGAGATGATCGCCGAGACCGATGATGAATTGACTCTGCTCTATCTCGAGGGTGAAGAGCTTGGGATTGAGGAACTGAAGCGTGGTCTGCGCAAAGCGACCATCGAAGGCAAACTTGTGCCGGTGCTCTGCGGTGCCGCTCTCAAGAATAAGGGTGTGCAAAAACTCCTTGATGCGGTGGTCGAGTACCTTCCGTCGCCGCTTGATCGCCCGGCCATCGTTGGCGCCCTCCCCGGCCATGTCGTCGATGAGGAGGGTGCTGAGTTGATCACCCGTGCCACCAGCGATGGTGCTCCCTTCACAGGCCTAGTTTTTAAGATCGTCGCCGACCCCTACGTAGGCAAATTGGCCTACTTCCGCGTCTACTCCGGCACGATCGAAAAGGGTAACTACGTCCTCAATAGCACCCGTGGCCAGCGTGAGCGTCTCGGGCGCATCCTGCAGATGCACGCCAACCATCGCGAAGATATTGACACCGTCTATGCTGGCGATATTGCCGCGATGGTCGGCCCCAAACAGAGCTTCACCGGCGATACGATCTGTGACCCGGCCAACCCGATTGTCCTTGAAAGCATTCGCTTCCCTGAGCCGGTCGTCGAACTGGCGATTGAGCCCAAGACCAAGGCTGATCAGGATAAGATGGCTATCGCTCTCCATCGCCTGAGTGAGGAAGATCCAACCTTCCGCGTCTATACCGACCAGGAGACTGGCCAGACGATCATTAAAGGGATGGGTGAGTTGCACCTTGAGGTGATCGTTGACCGTATGCGCCGCGAGTATAAGGTTGAGGCTAATCAGGGTAAACCCCAGGTCTCCTACCGCGAGCGGATTACCTCGCCAATTGATATCGAGACCCGCTTTGTGCGCCAGACCGGCGGCAAGGGTCAGTATGCTCATGTCAAGATCAAGTTTGAGCCCCAACAGCCTGGGGTCGGCTTTGAGTTTGTCAACGGTATCGTCGGTGGTACCATTCCCCGTGAGTATGTTCCCGCCGTTGAGCAGGGTATCAAAGAGGCTATGCAGACCGGCGTCGTCGCAGGCTATCCGGTTGTAGACCTCAAGGCCACCCTCTACGATGGCTCCTTCCACGAGGTTGACTCCTCCGAAATGGCCTTCAAGATTGCCGCTTCGATGTCGCTTAAAGATGGTGTGCGCAAAGGACGTCCCCAGTTGCTTGAGCCGATCATGAAGGTCGAGACGACTACCCCTGAGGATTTTCTTGGCACTGTCCTCGGTGACCTCAACTCGCGCCGTGGTCGGGTTGAAGGGATGGAGGCTCGCGGCAATGCACAGATCGTTAAAGCCTTCGTGCCGCTTGCCTCAATGTTTGGTTATACCACCGACCTGCGTTCGGCCACTCAGGGTCGCGCCACTTCGTCGATGGAGTTTGATCACTACGATGCCCTGCCTGATGGTCTGGCCAAGGAGATTATTGAGAAGCGCAGTGCAAGTTGATGCTGCCGGCGCTCAACCCTCCGCTGGCTTGCTCTGCATAGGATAGACAGGTTTGGCTGCGCTCTACCTGCTCGATCCACCCCCCTGGCCCGACTACGAGTTGCTCGATACGGGAAATGGGGCCAAACTTGAACGCTTTGGTTCCTACACCCTGGTACGGCCTGAAACCCAGGCCATCTGGCCCCCCACTCTCGCTGCGCACCAATGGGAATGCGCCGATGCGACCTTTGTGAAGACCAGGGGCAGTGATGAAAGCCCCGGACAGTGGCTCCAACACCGCCCGTTGCCCGAACAGTGGCAGTTGCACCAGAACAATTTGCATTTTTGGGTTCGTCCGACCCCCTTTCGTCATACGGGGGTCTTTCCTGAACATAGTGCCCATTGGGCCTGGCTTGCGGGCCTTCTGGCAACCCGCCGTGAGCCGAATACCCTGGTGCTCTTTGGTTATACTGGCCTCACCAGCCTCTTTCTGGCTAGTTGTGGTGCCCGTGTGACTCATGTTGATGCTTCAAAGCCAGCTGTCCGCTGGGCTCAGGAGAATCAGCAACTCTCAAAGCTTGATCATCGCCCGATCCGCTGGCTGGTTGATGATGTGGGCAAGTTCCTTGCCCGTGAACTCCGCCGCGGTAGTCGCTACGACCTGATCTTGATGGATCCGCCCGTCTTCGGGCGCGGCCCCCGTGGTGAGATCTGGCGTCTGCATGAACAGTTGTCTGGCCTGCTTCAGCAGTCTGCGCGCTTGTTGTCTGAACACCCGCTGGCAGTTTTACTCAATGCCTATGCAACCAGTATGTCGGCCCTGACCCTGCAAAATGTCCTCGCAAGTGCGCTGGAAGCCCTCCCTGGCACTACCAGCGCTGGTGAATTGGTTCTGCGTGAGCGCCAGCGAATGCGCCTACTCCCTGCCGCCCTCTACGCCTGCTGGTGCAGCCAGGACTTCCGGCATCCGCATGAAGTGTAGGCATTTAGAGCTCAGTGCGATGCTCGTCCGGTTGGCTCACCTCGGTTCTCGGTCTTCTTTCGGTACACTTTAGTGGAGTTGAGTGAGGAATAGACTATGGCCAAGCAGAAGTTTGAGCGTACTAAGCCGCATGTCAACATCGGCACCATCGGTCACGTTGACCACGGTAAGACGACCCTGACGGCCGCGATCACCAAGGTGCTCGCCCTCAAGGGTGCCGCCCAGTTCGTCGATTATGACCAGATCGACAATGCCCCCGAAGAGCGTGCCCGTGGCATTACCATCGCTATTCGCCACGTCGAGTACCAGACCGATAATCGTCACTATGCCCACGTCGACTGCCCCGGTCACGCCGACTATATCAAGAATATGATCACCGGCGCGGCGCAGATGGACGGAGCTATTCTGGTCGTCTCGGCCCCCGATGGCCCGATGCCCCAGACCCGTGAGCACATCCTCCTTGCGCGCCAGGTGCAGGTACCCGCCATGGTCGTCTTCCTCAACAAGGTTGATATGATGGACGACCCGGAACTGCTTGAACTGGTCGAGCTAGAGTTGCGCGAACTGCTCTCCAAATATGAGTTCCCCGGCGATGATATTCCGATTGTACGTGGCTCGGCACGTATGGCGCTTGAGAGCGCCAGCAAGGATCTCAACGCCCCTGAGTACCAGGCCATCCTGGAACTGATGGAGGCGGTGGATCGCTACATCCCGACCCCGCAGCGCGCCATCGATCAGCCCTTCCTGATGCCGGTCGAAGATGTCTTCGGGATCAAGGGCCGTGGCACTGTGGTGACCGGGCGCGTCGAGCGTGGGAAGGTCAAGGTCGGCGAGACGGTCGAGATCGTGGGCATGGAAGAGGGCTTGCCGCGCAAGACAGTCGTGACTGGGGTTGAGATGTTCCAGAAGACCCTGGACGAGGGTATCGCCGGGGACAACGTGGGTTGCCTCCTGCGTGGCGTGGAGCGCACCGATGTGGAGCGCGGCCAGGTGCTCTGCGCACCGGGGAGCATCAAGCCACACAAGAAGTTCCAGGCTCAGGTCTACGTGCTGAAGAAGGAGGAGGGCGGTCGGCATACGCCCTTCTTCCCCGGCTACCGTCCGCAGTTCTATGTACGTACCACCGACGTGACCGGCTCGATCCAGTTGCCTGAAGGCATGGAGATGGTGATGCCGGGCGATAACGTGCAGATGGGCGTTGAGTTGATTATGCCGGTGGCCATTGAAGAGGGCCTGCGCTTCGCCATCCGCGAGGGTGGCCGCACCGTCGGCTCCGGCGTCGTCATCAAGATTGTCGAATAGGGTGATCCAGGGCTCTGGGCCGGGTGTCCTGGCCGTTCGTGCGTAGCGTCGGTTGGGATGCCCCGCTCAGTGCTGATGATAGAGGAAACTATGGCCAAGCAGAAGGTGCGTATTCGTCTCAAGGCCTACGACCACAAGATCCTGGATCAGTCGGCCCGCCAGATCGTTGAGGCAGCCGAGCGAACCGGGGCCCTGGTCGCTGGTCCGGTGCCCTTGCCAACACGGATCGAAAAGTACAGCGTGATCCGTTCGCCCTTTATCGATAAAGACTCGCAGGAACAGTTCGAAATCCGTACCCATAAGCGGCTTATCGATGTGCTTGACCCGAGCCAGCAGACGATCAATGCGCTGATGAAGCTCAACCTGCCTGCCGGTGTGGATATCGAGATCAAGCTTTAAGCGAACCCAGCAAAACTATAGGCCTGGAGACCTGTCTGGGCCGGATTGTTTTCAGAAAGGCAGCCGCTGCGCATGACGCATGCTGCGGAGGTAGCAGTAATGGTTCATGGATTGTTAGGCCGCAAGGTGGGGATGCTCCAGGTCTTCACCGAGAAAGGGGAGGTTGTCCCAGTCACCGTGATCAGCGCCGGGCCATGCGTTGTTACCCAGATTCGCACCGCTGAGCATGATGGCTACAACGCCGTCCAGATCGGTTTCGAGCAGGTTGAGGCGCGCAAGCTGACCCGCCCGCAGATTGGCCACCTCAAGCCCGCCGGTACGCTGGTGCGTATCCTGCGCGAGTTCAGCGCCGATGATCCTACTGTGCATACTGTCGGTGAGGTGCTCAACGTCGATCTCTTCAAGTCGGGCCAGAAAGTTGATGTCTCTGGTAATTCCAAGGGTCGTGGCTTCGCTGGTGTGGTTAAGCGCCATGGCTTTCGTGGTGGCCCCAAGACCCACGGCCAGAGTGATCGTCATCGCGCCCCTGGCTCGATCGGTGCTGGTAACGCGCCTGGGCGTGTCTGGAAGGGCCAGAAGATGGCCGGTCGCATGGGCGGCAAGCGTGTGACAGTGCAGAGCCTCGAAGTGGTTGAGGTGCTGCCCGAGAAGAACCTCATCCTGGTGAAGGGCTCCGTCCCCGGTGCCCGTAACGGCCTGCTCCAGATCCGCAAGGCGGTGAAGGGCTAAAGGGGAGTTTATAGATGCAGGCGACACTTTACAGTCAGAGCGGTGAGCCGGTCGGTACGATCGAGCTCAACGACTATATCTTCGGCATTACGCCGAACATCCCGGTGATGCATCAGTATGTGGTGATGCAGGCCGCCAATGCCCGTCTTGGTACGCATAATACCCGTGGTCGCGGTGAGGTCAAAGGGAGCACACGCAAGCTCTATCGTCAGAAGGGCACCGGGCGTGCTCGTCAGGGTAGCGCGCGGGCCCCCCATCGTATGGGTGGTGGGGTTGCCCACGGCCCCCATCCGCGCTCCTACCGTCTCAATATGCCGCGCAAGATGCGCCGCCTGGCAGTACGCTCGGCCCTCTCAGCCAAGTGTGCCGCCGCGCAGATTCGCTTCGTCGATAGCCTCAGCTTTGAGCGCCCGCGTACCAAAGATGCGGTTGCCTTCCTGCAGGCCCACGGCCTTGAGGGTAAGACGCTGATCGTCATTGATAGCAAGAGTGAGCAGAACCAGATCGTCCAGCGTTCGGCCAACAACCTGCCGAAGGTCAAGACCCTGCTTGCCAGTTATCTCAATGTGCGCGACCTGCTGCACTATGACTATATTGTGTTGCCCCAGGCTGCGATCGAGGTGATCGAAGGCATTCTGGGCCAGGGTGCCGGCGCTGCTGCGGCGAGTACCGAGGAGTAAATACCTATGCCTACGCCGCATGAGATCATCGTCCGCCCACTGATCACGGAAAAGAATACCAGCCTGATGGTTGACAATAAGTATTCATTTGAAGTGATCCGTACCGCCTCCAAGCCCGAGATCAAGCGTGCGGTTGAAGTGATTTTCAATGTCTCGGTCGCTAAAGTGCATACCATGAATGTGCGTGGTAAGCTCAAGCGCCGTGGACGTGAGACTGGCTATACCCGCGATTGGAAGAAGGCGATCGTGACGCTGGTTCCCGGTGATCATATCGAGATCTTCGAGAGTTAGTGTTGGGCCTGGCTTTCTCGGCACCATGCGTAGGGCGCGCCCCTTCTGCCGAGCGCGTACCGCCCTTCCCATAGACGGAGCAGACAGATGGGTGTCCGTAAGTACAAACCAACCTCGGCTGGCCGGCGTAATATGTCGGTCTCGACCTTTGAGGATTTGACCAAAAAGCGTCCCGAGCCGAACCTGATTGAGCCGCTGCGCAAGCATGCCGGGCGTAACAACCGCGGACGGATCACCACGCGCCACCGTGGCGGCGGTCATAAGCGCTTCTATCGGATCATCGACTTCAAACGTAGCAAGTTTGGCGTGCCTGGTAAGGTGCAGGCCCTTGAGTATGATCCTAACCGTAGCGCTCGCATCGCTCTGATCGCCTATGCTGATGGCGAGAAGCGCTATATCATCGCCCCGGTTGGGCTCAAGGTTGGTGATACGATCAACAGCGGCCCGGGTGCCGATATCCGCGTGGGCAATGCCTTGCCCCTCAGTGCCATCCCCCTCGGTACCCAGGTGCATAATATTGAACTGGAGATCGGGCGTGGTGGTGTGCTGGTGCGGAGTGCTGGCACCTCAGCTCAGTTGATGGCCAAAGAGGGTGACTATGCGACCTTGCGTATGCCCTCCGGTGAAATGCGCCAGGTGCATGTGCGTTGTATGGCTACTATCGGTCAGGTCGGCAATGTCGATCACCAGAACGTGCGCATCGGCAAGGCTGGTCGCTCGCGCTGGCTCGGTCGCCGGCCTACCGTACGCGGAACCGTTATGAACCCGCGTGACCATCCCCACGGTGGCGGCGAGGGCCGTGCGCCGCGTGGTATGAGCACGCCCAAAACCAAGTGGGGTAAACCCGCCCGTGGCGTGAAGACCCGCAATAACAAGCGGACTGATCGTTTCATTGTCCGGCGGCGTAAGGCGTAAACGGCACTCGGGCCTGCTGGGCCGCGCGGGCCGGCAGGTCAGCGGCGATAGGTCGTAGATCCCCAGTGGATACGGCTTATCGCCTAAGCAGCCTATCCGCAACTTCCCCGAAGTTTTCCTTGCAGGAGGCACTCGCAGATGTCTCGTTCGTCGAAGAAGGGTCCTTACGTCGATATCAAACTGCTCGAGCGTGTCGAGAATATGAACCGGGGTAACGAAAAGCGCGTTCTGCGCACCTGGTCACGCGACTCGACTGTCTTTCCGCAGATGATTGGTCATACGATCGCCGTTCACGATGGTCGTCGTCACGTTCCAATCTATATTACCGAGAATATGGTTGGTCATAAGCTCGGTGAATTCGCCCCAACGCGTATGTTTCGTGGCCACGGTGGTAAAAAGGCTGATAAGCGCGGCAAAATGAAGTAGTCCTGCCGCCCAATTCTGCACTTGTCGGTGCAGCCTATGAGCTGTGGTACAATGGCGGGGTTTGCTATGCGCGCCGCGCCTGAAGCGTAGCAGAGAGAAACGATGGAAGTCAAAGCTGTCACGCGCTATGTGCGCATCTCGCCGCTCAAAGTTCGTCTGGTGATGGATGTCGTGCGAGGGATGCCGGTCGAAAAGGCCCTGGTGACCCTCGAGTATATGCCGCAAAAGGCAGCCCGCGAAGTGGCTCGCACGATTAAGTCGGCGGCAGCCAACGCTGAGCATAATTTCGACCTTGACCGCGACTCCCTGGTGGTCAAACGGCTGTTTGCCGACCAGGGCCCCGTGCTTAAGCGCTTTATGCCCCGCGCCCGTGGTATGGCCAATAGCATTCGCAAGCCGACGACTCATATTACGGCGATTGTCGACGACGGGTCCGAATATTAGGCTGCCAGCAGCAGGAGGCCCCCTTTGGGACGTAAAGTTCATCCGATCGGCTTTCGCCTCGGCTATATCAAGGACTGGCAGTCGAAGTGGTTCGCCGATGGCGAAGGTTATACCACCCAGCTGCACGAAGATCTGGCCTTGCGTAAGTTGATCGCCCGCGAGCTGGCGAATGCCGGTGTCTCGCGCATTGAGATCGAGCGTTCGGCCAACAAGATCGAGGTCACGGTCTATACCGCCAAGCCCGGTATTGTCATCGGCAAGCGTGGTGCAAATGTCGATCTGCTCAAGCAGAACCTCGAGCGGCGCACCGGCAAGAAGATCAAGCTCAATATTCAAGAGATCCACCAGCCTGAGCTTGATGCCCAGTTGGTTGCCGAGAGTATCGCCGAGCAGATTAACAAGCGGGTTAGCTACAAACGGGCGATGAAGCAGGCTGTCCAGCGGGCGATGCGCCTTGGTGCGCAGGGTGTGCGTGTCAAGTGCTCCGGGCGCCTCGGCGGTGCCGAGATGTCGCGCATCCAGAGTGAGAGCGATGGCCGTGTGCCCCGCCATACGCTGCGCGCCGATATTGACTATGCCACCGTGCATGCCCATACCACCTATGGGCGCATCGGGGTCAAGGTTTGGATCTATAAGGGTGAGGTCTTCCCTGATCAGCTCGGCAAGACCCTGGTTGAGCAGCAAGTCTCCGCTCCCGCCCCTGAGCGCAGTGAGCGCGGTGAGCGCCGCCCGAGGAGGGGCGATCATGCTTCTTCCTAAGCGTACCAAGTATCGCAAGATGCAGAAGGGCCGTAGCGAGGGCCTTTCGTACCGCGGTAATAGCGTTGCCTTCGGTGATTATGGCCTGATGGCCCTTGAGCCAGTCTGGATTACCAGCCGTCAGATCGAGGCGGCGCGTCGTACCATCACAGGTTACATCAAACGTGGTGGTAAAGTTTGGATTAGGATCTTTCCCGATAAGCCAGTAACCCAGAAGCCCGCCGAAACTCGTATGGGTGGCGGCAAAGGCAGTGTTGATCACTGGGTTGCCGTGATCAAGCCTGGGCGTGTGATGTTCGAGCTTGGTGGCGTGCGTGAGGAAATTGCCATTGAAGCTCTGCGTCGTGCAGCCCAGAAGCTGCCGATCAAGTGCAAAATTATCGGGCGCGATGACCTTGAGCCGGAGGTGAGCAGTGGCGAAAGCGAGTGAACTGCGAACACTTGAGACGACGAAGCTCCGCGAACAGTTAAAGGGCTACTATGAAGAGCTCTTTAATCTCCGCTTCCAGAAGGTTGTTGGGCAGATGACCAATACTGCCCGCCCGCGCCAGGTGAAGACGGAGATCGCACGGATCAAGACGATTATGCGCGAGCGTGAGTTGGAGCAAGGATTATGACAGAGAGCGAGCAGGTGCCAAGCGCCCGGAAAACCCAGAAGGTCGGGCGTGTGGTCAGCGCCAAGATGAATAAGACCGTGGTGGTGACGGTAGACTATCTCAAGCCGCACCCCATCTATCGCAAGATTATCCGCAAGACGAGCAAGTTTCACGCCCACGACGAAGAGAACAGCTGTCGCGAAGGCGATCTGGTGCGGATCGAAGAGACCCGCCCCCTGAGCCGCACCAAGCGCTGGCGAGTGATCGAAATCGTGCAGCGCGGCGAGGAGTAAGGCAATGATCCAGCCCCAGACACGCTTGAAGGTGGCCGATAATACCGGGGCCAAAGAGATCATGTGCATTCGTGTGCTCGGTGGCTCGGTGGTCAAGTACGGCCGGGTGGGTGATGTGATCGTCGCCAGCGTCAAGCAGGCCACCCCCGGTGGTGCGGTCAAAAAGGGTGAGGTTGTACGGGCCGTGATTATCCGCACGGCGAAAGAGTATGGCCGCCCTGATGGCTCACATATTCGCTTTGATGATAACGCCGCTGTGATCATCGGCAAAGAGAACAACCCGCGCGGTACACGCATCTTTGGCCCCGTCGCTCGTGAGTTGCGCGAAAAGCAGTTTATGCGCATCGTGTCACTCGCCCCCGAGGTGTTGTAGCCCGACCGGGGTTCCATTCAGCAGGTAGAAGCTATGCACGTCAAAACAGGCGACGAAGTCCTGATTATCGCTGGGAAAGATAAGGGACGCCGCGGCAAGATCAAGCGGGCTCTGCCCAGCAGCGGGCGTGTGGTCGTCGAGGGTCTTAATATCGCCAAGCGCCATATGAAGCCCCGTGGTCCCGGTAAGCCCGGTGGGATCATCGATATCGAGGCCCCCATCGATAGTTCGAATGTTATGTTGATCTGCCCGAAGTGTGGGCGGGCCTCGCGCACCGGCCACCGCTTTCTCGAAGAGACCGACCAGAAAGGCCGTCAGCGCAAGGTGCGCTTCTGTAAGGCCTGTGACGCAACCATTGATACCTGAAGTTGAGTCGGGCTTTGCGCCCGCAGGGCCGGATGCACCTTTCCCCTTCGGTGTCTCCTAGCCCCTGGAGAAGCACTATGCCAGTCCGTCTGCGCGAAAAGCATCAGCGTGAGATCGCTCCCGCCCTGATGCAAGAGTTTCGCTTTCAGTCGATCATGCAGGTGCCCCGTCTGACCAAAATCGTCGTGAATGTCGGCGTTGGTGAGGCGGTGCAAAATTCGAAGGCCCTTGATGCTACGGTGGGTGATATTACGACGATTACCGGCCAGAAGCCGGTGATCACCAGGGCGCGCAAGTCCATCGCTGCTTTTAAGCTGCGTGAGGGCATGGCGATTGGGGTCATGGTCACCCTACGTGGTGATCGTATGTATGACTTCTATGATCGCCTGGTTAACCTCGCCTTGCCGCGTATCCGCGACTTCCGCGGCGTCAGCCGGCGCTCCTTTGATGGCCGCGGCAACTATAGCCTGGGCTTGCGTGAGCAGATCGTCTTTCCCGATATCGACTACGATAAGATCGACAAGCTCCGCGGACTCGAGGTGGTGATCGTTACGACTGCCACCGATGATGCACAAGCCTATGCCCTGCTCAAACGGCTTGGCATGCCCTTTCGTGATTAAGCAGTTGTCCGTGACCGACACCCTCTGGTTTCGGGTATTGGCACGTAGTTTGGGCCAGGAGCCGCAGGCTCACCAGCCCAACGCTTGAGGAGGATGTACCCTTGGCGAAGACGTCGTGGATGGTAAAGGCGAGCCGCCCGCAAAAATTTAAGGTGCGTGCGTACCATCGTTGTAAGGTCTGCGGTCGCTCGCGAGCGTATATGCGCAAGTTCGGCATGTGCCGCATCTGCTTTCGGGAACACGCCCTCAAAGGCTTGATCCCCGGCGTGGTGAAGTCGAGTTGGTAGGCACGGTCGGCATACTTGGCATACACGCATGCGCTGGCCCGGTGCCCGCGTGTGAGGAGGCTCACTGTGAGCGTAAATGATCCCATCGGCGATATGCTGACGCGCATCCGTAACGCATGTATGGCGCGTAAGCCCGCAGTCGATATTCCGGCTTCGAAAATGAAGCTGGCGATCGCGGATATTCTCAAGCGCGAGGGGTTTATTAAGGATTACACGGTGATCGAGGGGAAGCCTGCTTCCACGATCTCGATCACGCTGAAGTATATGGCGGATCGGCGTCCGGCTATCACTGGCCTGCGTCGAGTAAGTAAGCCGGGTTTGCGCATCTATACCGGTAGGGATGAGATCCCGCGTGTGCGCGGCGGCCTGGGTCTGAGCATCCTCTCGACGCCGAAGGGCGTGCTGGCTGGCCACGATGCCTGGCGTGAGCACGTCGGCGGTGAGGTGCTCTGCTATATCTGGTAGAGCCCAGAGGGAGGTTGCGATGTCGCGTATCGGAAGAAAACCGATTATTCTGCCCACGGGCGTGGAGGTGCAGGTGACTGCCGGTAACCTGGTGACGGTTACCGGCCCTAAAGGCCGCCTCACTCAGCAACTCCACCCCGAGATGATCATTACTCAGGAAACTCAGACCTTGCATGTGGCTCGCCCAACTGAATCTAAGCAGCATAAGTCATTGCACGGCCTGACCCGCACGCTCCTTGCCAACATGGTGATCGGTGTGACCGATGGCTGGCAGCGTAATCTCGAGATTAACGGTGTTGGCTACCGCGCTGTCCTTGAGGGTAAAACCCTTGTCCTCAGCCTCGGCTTCTCGCATCAGGTGCGCCTTGAGCCACCTACCGATGTGCAGTACTTCGTTGGTGAGCGCAAGAGTGCCAATGATCCCCTCGCCCTGAGCGTCCGGGGAGTCGATAAGCAGGTGGTTGGCGAGGAGGCCGCACGTATTCGTGGCCTGCGTCCGCCCGAGCCCTATAAGGGTAAGGGGATTAAGTACGCTGAAGAAAAGGTACGGCGCAAGGCCGGTAAGGCCGGTAAGGCCAAGTAAGTGAGGTAGAGTCTTATGCCCAGGCGATCTCCCCGCGATCTGCGTATTCGGCGCCATACTCGCCTGCGCAAGCGCGTGAGCGGTAGCAGCGAGCGACCGCGCCTGAATGTCTTTCGCAGCAATGTCCATATCTATGCCCAGGTCATCGATGATGTCCAGGGTCTGACGCTGGTCGCCGCTTCTACTAACGAGAAGGGCTGGGCGACCGATGCACCAGAGTCGACCAAAATTCAACAGGCGACCATCGTCGGTCGGCTGGTTGCCGAGCGCGCCCTTGCCGCCGGTGTGACCAAGGTCGTCTTTGACCGTGGCGGCTATAAGTATCACGGGCGGGTCAAAGCGCTGGCTGAGGCTGCGCGTGAGGCCGGTCTGAGCTTCTAGGCCCAGTGGGCCGCTTTCGGAGGGAACGTGAAGCGAGAACGCATTAACGCCGACACACTGGAACTTGAGGAGCGGGTCGTCCAGATTAACCGCGTCTCTAAGGTGGTCAAGGGTGGCCGGCGCTTTAGCTTTAGCACCGTGGTGGTGGTTGGTGATGGCAAGGGCCATGTGGGTGTCGGTATGGGCAAGGCTGCTGAAGTTCCCGAGGCCATTCGTAAAGGTACCGAGGCGGCCAAAAAGAATATCATCCGTGTCCCCCTGGTCAGTGGTACTATCCCGCATGATGTTGTAGCCAAGTTTTCGGCTACCCAGGTGATGATTCGCCCCGCTGCTCCCGGTACCGGCGTGATCGCTGGCCGTGGGGTGCGCCCGGTGGTTGAGGCGGCTGGGATTAAGAATCTGCTCTCCAAGGTCTATGGCAGCAACAACCCGGTCAATGTGGTCAAGGCTGCTTTCCAGGCCCTTAGTGAGCTCAGTTCGCTGAATGATATGGCCCGCCGTCGCGATATGACCGCGCAGGAACTGAGTGCGCGGCGCTCACGTCGTGCGCCTGAGGCGGACGTGGTTGCTCTGGCGGCTCCGGTCAGCGAGGAGCCCCAACTATGAGCAAACTGCGTATTACCTATACCAAGAGTATGATCGGCTATGCCCAGGATCAGAAGGCGACGGTTAAGTCCCTTGGTCTCTCCCGCCTGGGCCAGTCGGTGATCAAACCTGATAATCCCTCGATCCGTGGCATGATCTTTAAGGTTAGCCACCTCGTGCAGGTTGAGGAAGTCGCTGATGAGGTGATGGCATGAAGCTTCACGATCTCCGTCCTGCTGCTGGCTCAAACCAGAAGAGCAAGCGCGTTGGGCGCGGCTATGGCTCCGGCAAGGGCAAGACTTCAGGTAAGGGCATGATGGGCCAGAAGGCCCGGCGTGGCCCCGGCCCCTATCGAACCTTTGAGGGCGGCCAGAACCGCCTGGTCAAGCGCATGCCCTTCAAGCGTGGCTTCACCAACAACTTTCGCATTGAGTACGAAGTGCTCAACGTCGACAGCCTCAACGAGTGGCCCGCGAGCCAGCCGGTGACGCCCGAAGCCCTGCTTGAGGCAAGGGTTGTGCGGCGCAAGAAGCTGCCGATCAAGATCCTCGGCGAGGGTGAGCTTGGCCAGGCCCTGACAGTACATGCCCATAAGTTTTCGGCCAGCGCCAGGCAGAAGATTGAGGCTGCCGGTGGTACCGTCGTCGAGTTGCCCTGGGTGGTCGAGCGCCATTCGCGCTCGCGCGGTCCTAATCCCTCGATGCGCAAGGCTGCATTGAAGAAGCAGACTGAGGCCTAGATCGAACCTCGGCAGGCTTTCCGTAAGCCTGCCGTAGCCCCCTTGAGCGCCATCCGCTACCTTCAGGAAGAATCGCGATGCTTCAGGCTCTTGTTCGCGCCGTGCAACTGCCCGATCTGCGGCGACGCATCCTCTTTACCGTGGGGATGCTGCTGATCTTTCGCCTGATCGCGCATATCCCCGTCCCTAATATCAACCCTGACTCGTTGGCCCAGTTGCGCGATGCGTTGGCGACCAACCAGTTGGCCCAGTTGCTCAATATTTTTGCGGGCGGCGCATTGCAGAACTTCTCGGTTGCCGCGATGGGCGTCTATCCCTATATCACGGCGTCCATTATTATGCAGTTGCTCCAGCCGCTCATTCCCGCCCTGCAAGAGTTGCAGAAAGAGGGTGAGCAGGGCCGGGTCAAACTTAACCGTTATCAGATGTGGTTGACCATCCCGCTGG
Organism: uncultured Chloroflexaceae bacterium; assembly: GCA_964592425.1. Lineage (GTDB taxonomy): Bacteria > Chloroflexota > Chloroflexia > Chloroflexales > Chloroflexaceae > Viridilinea. The sequence goes on along the minus strand of CAZQCG010000011.1, from coordinate 95,411 downwards.
CTTACCTCCAGGCTTATGGCCAGACCCTCACGCTTGAACGGACGATCAATCCGACCGGCGATGCGACTCTCTCGCTCTTCCGCTCTGAGTTTGATATCATCACCAATTTTCTGCCGACTTTCACTATTCTGACCTCAATGGTCGCTGGGACGATGTTGCTGGTCTGGCTTGGTGAACAGATCAATGATCGCGGTATTGGCCAGGGCATCTCGGTGATCATCTTTGGCGGGATCGTCTCCGGGCTGCCGGGCCTGATCGTGCAGGGCTTCCAGATCAGCCAGGCTGGCGATCTGGGTACGTTCCTCGGCATTATCGCTTTTATCGCAATTGCCCTGCTGACGATTATCGGTATCGTGCTGATCCAGGAAGGTCAGCGGCGTATTCCGGTTCAATATGCTAAGCGTGTCAGAGGTAACAAGGTCTATGGCGGTCAGAGTAGCCATATTCCGCTCAAGGTGAACATGGCCGGGATGATCCCGCTGATCTTTGCCCAGAGCATCATCATCTTCCCTGGCATCGTTGCCTCGTGGTTCTACCGTCCGGGTGCCGAAGGTTTCGGTAATGCCGTGGCTGGCTTCTTCTACAACACCTTTAATCCGACTGGGGCCGGCGGTGGAGTCATCTATATGACCCTGCTCTTCCTGCTGACGGTTGGCTTCACCTACTTCTATACGCTGGTCATCTTTCAACAGCAGGATATTCCCGATAGTCTGCAGCGCAACGGTGGCTTTATTCCTGGGATCAGGCCGGGCAAAAATACTGAGCAGTACCTCAGCAAGGTACTGAATCGCATCACTCTGGCCGGGGCGCTCTTTCTGGGCCTGATTGCCGTCTTGCCGTTTATCACCCAGAGCATTACTGGTCTGCAGATTGGTCTCGGCAGTACGGCCCTGCTGATCGTCGTGGGTGTGGCGGTCGATACGATGCGCCAGCTCGAGTCGCAATTGATCATGCGCGATTACGAGGGTTTCTTGAGTCGCTAGCAGCGCTTTGTGGTATCATCGGGCGGCGCGATGCCGTCGCCCCTGTCAAGTTTGTGGTACGGATTGTGCGAAGGGCGACACTTTGGTGCGCAGCCTTCCGCTTCTGACGACGGCGCGGTAGGGTCGTGCAGTGATGCGTGTGCAGCAGAGCTGAGCGAAGAGAGCGTCATATGACTACCAACGTTATCTTGCTTGGACCTCCGGGAGCGGGGAAGGGTACGCAGGCGAAGACGCTTGCCGAGCGAACTTCGCTCTCCCATGTGGCGAGCGGCGATCTCTTTCGGGCGGCGCTTCGTGAAGGCACTGAGTTGGGCATGCTGGCCAAGTCTTATATGGATCGTGGCGAACTGGTGCCTGACGCAGTTGTGATCAACATGATTCTCGAGCGCATTCAGGCTCCTGACTGTGCCGCAGGCGTGATCTTCGACGGCTTTCCGCGTACCCGCGATCAGGCGGTTGCGCTTGAAGCATCAATGGCGGAACATCAGAGTAAGATCGATGCCGTGCTCTATCTGCGTGTGCCGAATGAGGTCTTGTTGCGCCGAATCGCTGGCCGGCAGACTTGCAAAACATGCGCAGCGACGTATAATATCTATTATTTCCCGTCCCATCGGCCGGGGATTTGTGATGCCTGCGGCGGCAAGCTCTATCAACGTAGTGATGACTCGATGGAGACGGCCCAGCACCGGCTGGATGTCTACTTCGCGCAGACTATGCCACTGATCGAGCACTACCGCCTGCAAGGCATTTTGCATGAGGTTGACGGTCAGCGTGAAATTACCTGGGTGACTGAGGTGATGCTGCGTGCCTTAGGTAAGTATCTGGCACCGTCGTCCAGGCCGAAGGAGTGATATGTCGAAAAAGAAGGATGTGATTGAGATGGAGGGTACTATCACGGAGCCGTTGCCCAATGCAATGTTCCGGGTAGAACTCGAAAACGGGCATGAAGTGCTCGCCCACATCTCAGGCAAGATGCGTATGAACTATATTCGTATTTTGAAGGGTGATCGTGTGCTGGTCGAGCTCTCGCCGTATGATCTGACCCGCGGACGGATAACCTATCGTTATAAGTAGACGCCGCATATGGGTTTTGGCTCTTTTCGGCGCTGCACTGGCAGTCATTTGCCGGGGGAGGATATTGTGAAAGTTCGTGCTTCTGTCAAGCCTCGCTGTGAATATTGCAAGGTGATCAAGCGCAAAGGTGTGATCCGTGTGATCTGCTCGCGCACGCCCAAGCATAAGCAGCGTCAGGGTTGAGATCGAACTTGGTTGGTGCCGCCGGAGGGTGGCCATGTTTGCCCTGCGGTAGTGGTAGACGTCTGGTGGTGTGACCTAGCGCGGCCCGGGTTTTGCAAGCGCTGCGCTCAGAGACGATGAGGAGCCTCATGGCACGTATCGCCGGGGTTGATATTCCCCGCAACAAGAAGGTGGGTATCTCGATTACCTACATCTATGGGATCGGGCGCTCGAACGGCGCAGATATTCTGCGTAAGGCCCACGTTAATCCTGAGGCACGGGTGCGGGATCTGACCGAAGAAGAGGTCGGACGTATCCGTGAGGTCGTAGACCGTGAGTATCGGGTTGAGGGCGATCTGCGCCGTGAGGTGCAACTGAACATCAAGCGGCTGATGGATATCGGCTGCTACCGTGGCTTGCGCCATCGTCGTGGTATGCCTGTGCGTGGCCAGCGTACGCGCACCAATGCCCGCACCCGCCGTGGCCGCAAGGGTCAGGCAATTGGGATTAAGAAGAAGGCTAAGAAGTAACCTAAGCTCCCGTGGTGAGCTTTGTCTAAGGAGAAGAAGGCATGCCCCCAAAGGGACAGAAGGGCGGAGCGACTACTCGGCAGCGTGGCAAGCGGCGCGAGCGCAAGAATGTGCCGCGTGGTCAGGCCCATGTGCTGAGCACCTTTAACAATACGATTGTGACAATTACCGATCCCCAGGGTGCGGTGATCTGCTGGGCCAGTGCTGGCCAGTCCGGCTTTAAGGGCTCGCGCAAGAGTACGCCCTATGCAGCCCAGATGACCGCTGATAGCGCCGCCCGCAAGGCTATGGAGAACGGGATGCGCTCGCTTGAGGTCTTTGTCAAAGGCCCCGGTTCGGGTCGTGAAGCGGCTATTCGCTCACTACAGTCGGCGGGGCTGCAGGTGAGTTCAATTACTGATGTGACGCCGATCCCCCACAATGGCTGTCGCCCACCCAAGCGGCGGCGGGTCTGAGGGGCCGGTTACTTATGTTGATACCAGTTCTTTACGGCGAGATGACCGCGGATGGTACCGCAGGGTTCGACCCTGGCGCCCCCCGCGTGATAGAGAGTGACCATCTCGTTATGGGTACGATCAAGAGAGGAACCTAGAGGCTTATGGCTCGATATACTGGCCCGGTCGGCAAAGTCAGCCGCCGCCTGGGTATTGGCATCACTGAGAAGGGCACGCGCATTCTGCAGAAGCGCTCCTTTCCCCCTGGTCAGCATGGCCCTACGGCCCGTCGGCGCCAGGTTTCTGACTACGGCCTGCAGTTGCTTGAGAAGCAGAAGGCGAAATATATCTATGGTGTGCTTGAGCGCCAGTTCCGCCGCACCTTCGAGCAGGCCGCCCGCCGTAGTGGGGTCACTGGCGAATATCTGCTGAGCCTGCTTGAGCGCCGGCTGGATAATGCGGTCTATCGCCTTGGCCTGGCCACCACGCGCGCCCAGGCGCGCCAGTTGGTAAACCACGGCCATATTATGGTCGATGGGCGCAAGACCAATATCCCTTCCTATACGCTCAAGGTTGGTCAGGTGATTAGCGTGCGTCCCGAAAGCCGCCGCCGCACCTATTTTAAGAATCTGGTCGATAGCGGTGAGTTGAACAAGTACCGTGCGCCCGAGTGGTTGCGCCTGGTGCCTACCGATCTGGCTGGTACGGTGGTGGCTTTGCCCCGCCGTGAAGATGCCGAGGCCGGGATCAACGAGCAGCTGATCGTCGAATTTTATAGCCGCTAGCGCTGCTCCCAGGCGCTCACCCGGCGGGGCGTGGATCAATAGTTGTCTGCGCCCTCTGGGTGGGTGTCTGTGACCGATAGGGTAAGGAGGCGTGACGTGCTTGACATCGCCATGCCCAAGATCGAGGTGGTGCGGGCGGCCGAGCATTACGGGCGCTTTAAGATCGAGCCCCTCGACCCGGGCTACGGCCATACGCTGGGGAATGCGATCCGGCGCGTATTGCTCTCTTCGATCCCTGGATCTGCGATTACCAGGCTGAAGATCGAAGGGGTTTATGAAGAGTTTACAACGATCGAGGGTGTAAGAGAAGATGTAACGGAGTTGATCCTTAATCTGAAAGGTGTGCGTGTGCGCTCTTCCTCGGAGCGCCCGGTGAAGGCTCACCTGACTCGTCACGGCGCAGGGGTGGTCACCGCCCAGGCGCTTGCGCTACCCGCCGGGGTTGAGTTAGTCAATCCGGATTATTATCTCTGTACGCTCGATTCTGATGATGCCCGGCTGGAGATCGAGTTGACTATCGAGCGTGGGCGTGGCTACCAGGCTGCCGACCAACGCGAGATAATCCCCCTCGGTGAACTGCCGGTTGATGCGATTTTTACCCCGGTGCCGCGTGTTCAGTACACCGTTGAGAATACACGGATCGGCCAGGCCACCGACTTTGACCGCCTGTTACTGGAGGTCTGGACCGATGGCACGATCAAGCCGGGTGATGCCTTGAGTTATGCGGCCAAGGTGCTGGTACAGTATAGTCAGACGGTGGCCGATTTCAATCGGGTAGCCTTTGAGCCGGATGAGACACCGACCCCAACGGGCCTGACCATTCCGGCTGATGTCTACGATACGGCAATTGAGGAGCTCGATCTCTCCACCCGCACCTATAACTGCCTCAAACGTGCCGATATTACCAGGGTAGGCCAGGTGTTGCAGATGGATGAGAAGGCCCTGCTCTCGGTGCGTAACCTGGGCCAGAAGTCGATGGAAGAGATCCGTGACCGCTTGATTGAGCGAGGTTATATTCCGCGCTCCGCAATCCTGCTCAATAGCGAATGAGGTTTTGGCAGGCTTTGTTTGATGCCTGGGCGGCTGTGGATGTGTCTGCCGGACGGGCATACATCCTGGCCCTACCACAGTGAGGATAGAAGACCATGCGACACCGCCATGCCGGTAAACTCCTGGGCCGCTCGTATGAGCACCGCAAGGCCCTCTACCGTAACTTGATGATTGCCCTGATCGAGCATCGCAAGATCACGACGACCATCGCTAAGGCCAAGGCCGTGCAGCCCGAGATGGAGAAGTTGATCACACTTGCCCGTGAGGATACACCGCACACCCGGCGCATGGCCCTCTCGAAGTTGTCGAGCAAAACGGCGATGCGTCAGCTCTTCACCTTTGCGCCGGAGCAGTACAGTGGGCGTAACGGTGGTTATACACGCATTACCAAACTTGGCCCGCGCCTTGGTGACGGTGCCGAGATGGTGGTGCTTGAACTGGTGTAGTTGCTTCTATGCGCAACATCGCGCTGCTGCTCGCCTACGATGGAACGGACTTCAGTGGGTCACAGTGGCAGAGTCAGCACCAGGGCCGTTCGGTGCAGGCTGCCCTGGAAGAAGCCTGGGAGAGCCTGACCCAGGAGCGACGACGGATGACCCTGGCAGGGCGCACTGATGCTGGTGTGCATGCCGAGGCGCAGGTGGCCAATCTTCGGACGGCAACGCGCCATAGTCTGACCACCCTGGTGCGTGGGATGAACGCTCTGCTGCCCGATGATGTGCGTGTGCGGGCAGTTCGTGAAGTTGATTTCGATTTTCATGCGCGTCATAGCGCGATCAGACGTGAGTATCGTTACTTGATCGATGGTGGGCCGGTGGCCTTGCCCACCTTGCGCCACCTGGCGCTGGCGGTGGAAGCTCAGCTGGATCTCGCCGCGATGGCTGCGGCGCTGCCGCTCCTCGAAGGTACACACGATTTTGCAGCCTTTACGGCACCATCAGCGGATCAGAAGAGTACGGTGCGAACGGTCTATCTTGCCCGGTTGGGGGCGCTTGAGGTGTTAGGACGACGGCTGATCACAATTGAATTGGCGGCCAATGCCTTCCTTCAGCATATGGTGCGGGTGATCGTCGGCACGGTGCTGCTGGTCGGGCGAGGACGGATGACGGTAGAGGGTCTGCGCCAGGTGCTTGAGCGCCGTGACCGCAAGGCGGCTGGCCCGACTGCGGCGGCACATGGGCTGACGCTGACGGCGGTACACTACCCGCCCGATCTGCTGCGCTGGGATGGTGAGCGGGCATAGTTTCTAAGGGAGAGTATTGTGAAGACGTATCATCAAAAACCTGCTGAGATCCAGCGCGACTGGCTGGTAGTTGACGCGACCAACCAGGCCCTTGGGCGCCTGGCAACGCAGATTGCCATCTTGTTGCGCGGGAAGCATAAGCCGACCTATACCCCGTCGATTGACGGTGGTGACTTTGTGGTGGTGGTCAACTGTGAGAAGATCCGCATCATGGGTAAGAAGGCCGATCAGAAGGTCTACTACCGCCATAGCGGCTACCCGGGTGGACTCAAGACCATCCCCTACCGTATGATGCTGGCGAAGCACCCTGATCGCATTCTGCGCAATGCTGTCAAGGGTATGCTGCCGAAGAACCGCATCGGTCGCCGCCTGATAATCAAGCTGCGCATCTATGCTGGCCCGAATCACCCACATGCCGCCCAGCAGCCCCGGCCCTGGACGCCGCCCTACCCGACGACGACTGACCAGAAGTCAGCCTGACTGCCGTGCCCACACGGTGCTGATCAAGGAGATCTGAGAGCATGGAGACAAAGCGCTACTACCAGGGCACGGGCCGGCGGAAGACCGCTGTTGCGCGGGTGCGCCTGATTCCCGGGAATGGGGATTTTAGCGTCAATGGCAAAAAGCCGGAGGCTTACTTCGGCCCGCGTGACCTGTTGCAGGCGGAGATTCGTGCGCCGCTGCGCCTGAGTAACAATCTCGATAGCCTGAATGTGGTGGTGAAGGTGCGTGGCGGTGGTGTCCATAGCCAGGCTGGCGCGGTGCGTCATGGTGTGGCGCGCGCCCTGCTTGACTATGATCCGGCCCTGCGCCCCACCCTTAAACAGGCGGGTTTTCTTACCCGCGATCCGCGTATGAAGGAGCGCAAGAAGCCTGGTCTCAAGCGCGCCCGCAAGGCACCTCAGTATACCAAGCGCTAGACAAGGTTTCAGGCAACACCGCAGAAGTCACGCTGTTACCTGCGCCAGACCTCAGAGGTTTGTTATCTGTGAGGTCTCCCAGCCAGTCCTGGTTTAGCCTGCGCAAAGCGCAGGGCCTTCGCGCAATTGAACGCTCCTTTCGCAATTGTCGAGAGGAGCGTTGTCATATAAACGATCGTTTAGCCGGGGCGGATGTGCTACAATAAACAATGATCTGTGAACGAGCATTCCCATGCGTGTGATTACCGGGCGGGCCAAAGGGCACCGACTTAAGGCCCCAAAGGGTCTCGGCACGCGCCCGATGATCGATCGGGTGAAGGAGGCCCTCTTCTCGGTGCTTGAAGGCTATGGCCCGATCCGTGGGCGGGTGCTTGATCTCTATGCCGGAACCGGCTCAGTCGGGATCGAGTTTCTGTCACGCGGCGCGGCTGAGGCCGATTTCGTTGAACAGAGTGCCCATGTCTGTACGTTTATTCGGGAGAACCTGCGCCATACCGGCTTTGAAGCGCAGGGTCACGTCTATATCAGCCCGGTGGAGCGTTTTCTGCAACGGCGACATGACGCGGTTGGCTATGACTATGTGATGATGGATCCACCCTATGCCGATCCGGCTATCGAGCGTACGATCACGCTGGTGGTTACCAGTCGGTTAGGACGGCCCGGCAGTCTGTTGATTGTCGGCCATTCGCCACGGGTCATCCTGGCCGATGCTTACCCTGAGCTGACCCGGATCAAGTTTCGTCGTCTTGGCGACTCCTGCTTCTCAATCTATGAACTTGATGCTGCAGCGGCCGCAACTGGCGATCTGAGCTAAATGCCTCGCCCTGCAAAGTGAGTGACTATGCCGATTGCGCTCTACCCCGGTAGTTTCGACCCGGTAACCTATGCCCACCTGGATATTGCGGTGCGGGCAACACGCATCTTCGACCGGGTTATCCTGGCTGTCTTCGATCAGCCGAAGAAGAACTTGCTCTTCACCACAGATGAGCGCGTGACGCTGATCCAGGAGGCGATCAAGGATCTGCCGCAGGTTGAGGTGACTCCGTATAGTGGGCTGACGGTTGATTTTGCGCATCAAGTTGGGGCCGTCGCCCTGGTGCGTGGGCTGCGGACGGTCAGTGACTTTGAGCTTGAGTACAATATGTCGCAGCTCAACCAGGCCCTCGACCCCGCGATCGAGGTGGTGGTTTTGATGGCCAGCCGGCGCTTTGCCCATATCAGCTCCAGTGCCGTGCGTGAGATTGCCGGGCTTGGGCGCGAGCCGGAAGAGTTTGTTCCGCCACATATCATTGAGGCGCTACGCCGGAAGTTTGCACAAAGGGGGTGACAGCCATCGAGCTTGATGATTTGATCGATAAGCTGGAAGATGTGCTGGCCGAAGGTCGGCGTGTGCCGTTCATCGGCAGATTGCTGGTTGACGAAGAGCGCATGCTTGAGTTGATTGATCGGATGCGGGTGGCAATCCCTGAGGAGCAGAAGCGTGCCCGGCGGATTGTCCAGGAGCAGGAACGCCTGATTGCTGAAGCAGAGGCACGCTTGCAGCAGGTGCTCGAAGAGCGTGGCTTGATGGCGGCGATTGAGAGTGAGCGGGTGCGCCTGTTGCATGCGGCTGAGCAAGAGGCGATCCAGGTACGGGCTGGTGCTGATGAGTATGCCCGTCAGGTGCTGGAAGAGCTGGATGACCGGCTGACTAAGCTTGTCACCAGCGTGCGCAATGGCCTCTCAGCCCTTGGTTCACAGTCAGATCCCCAACCCAAAGTGGGCACTTGAGGCGAGGACTGCTACGTTTTTGCCACTGCCCCTAGGCTTGCCTTGACGCCAGGCAATGAGTGTGGTATAGTCGCGCCGAGTTTGAATTTGCCTCAGGAACGTCTACCGATGCTCTTTAGCCGCAGCCGCAGTTTTGCTTATTGGTTTACCAGCCTACATATGGCTCGGCTGCTGCGTTCTGCCTGACCTTTTCCTCACACGAGAGACCTTTGAGAGGGCGTGAAGCAACCGGGCTTCACGCCCTCTCTGCATTTCTAGCCGCAACAGTAGGAGGTTGGTATGAGTGTTTGGTGCCGAGGGATTCGCGGGGCAACCACCTGTGAAGCGAACACGGCAGAGGCTATCCTGACGGCTACTCGTGAGATGATCGCGTTGCTGGTGCAAGCCAATGCGATCGACCCACACACGATCGCGGCCGCGATCTTTACCACCACCCCCGACCTCAATGCAGCCTATCCCGCTGTGGCTGCCCGCGCCCTCGGTTGGACCGATACGGCCCTGCTTTGTGGCCACGAGATGAACGTGCCGGATGGCTTGCCCCGTTGTATTCGTGTGCTGGTGCTCTGGAATACCGAGCGCAGCGCCGACCAACTGGTGCATATCTATCTCCACGGCGCACGCAATTTGCGCCCCGACCTCAGTGCGGCCCTGGCAGCTTTCAAGAGCGTAGTATAAAAGGAGTGACAGGAGATGATTGTCGTGATGCAAACAGGCTCGAGTGAACAACAGATCGAGGCCGTGCTCGAACGGCTCGGTGAACATCAGCTGCGCGGCCACCTCGTGCGTGGGGCTGAACGAACCGTGATCGGCGTGGTCGGCGCAGCGATTCCGCCTACCCTCAAAGAGGAGTTGGAGCATTTCACCGGGGTCAAAGAGACCTTGCGCATTACCCAGCCCTACAAGCTCGTCTCACGCGAGCTGCGCTCTGCTGATACCGTGGTCAATGTTGGCGGGGCTAAAGTTGGTGGAGGGGGTTGTGTGGTCATCGCTGGCCCTTGTTCGGTCGAGAGCGAAGAGCAAATTATGACCACTGCCCGCGCTGTGCGCGAGGCCGGGGCCACCATGCTGCGCGGCGGGGCCTTCAAACCGCGCTCGTCGCCCTACACCTTCCGCGGCCTTGGCGAAGAGGGCCTGCGCCTGCTTGCTCAGGCCCGCGACGAGACCGGCCTGCCGATTGTCACCGAGGTGATGACCCCCGGCGATGTTGACCTGGTGGCGCGTTATGCCGATGTGTTGCAGATCGGGGCGCGCAATATGCAGAACTACCAACTGCTGGAGGAGGCCGGGCGCACCGGTATGCCTGTCCTGCTCAAGCGCGGCCTCTCGGCTACGATTGAAGAGTGGCTGCTCTCGGCTGAGTATGTCGCTGCCCAGGGCAATCCCAATGTCATCCTCTGTGAGCGTGGTATCCGTACCTTCGAGACGGCGACTCGCAATACGCTTGACCTCAACGCTGTGGCTCTCGCCCGCCGTCGGAGCCACCTCCCGGTGATTGTCGATCCAAGCCATGGCACCGGCAAATGGTACCTGGTGCCGCCGCTGGCCCTTGCCGGTATTGCCGCCGGTGCCGATGGCGTAATCATCGAGGTGCATCCCGACCCTGACCGCGCCAGGTCTGATGGGGCTCAATCCCTCAGTTGCGCCAACTTCGCTGCCCTGATGCCGCAGCTAGCGGCCGTTGTCGGTGCGCTGGGCCGGCGTATGGAACCGGCACCTTGAAGAGCTGTGCGCCTTGACACGCCTTGATCTCGGCGCGTATAATGCGCCTGCTTTTACCATGTGCCTCTCTGGAGCTGCGCGCCTTGATCAAGCCTCGTATACATCTGCGCAACGCTGCGGTCGTGCTGGCAACTCTGGTGCTGCTCTTCCTGCTTGCCACCGGTAGCTTTCCGGTGGCGGCAGCCCCTTTGCCCGCCCCGTTGGCCCAGACCAATGCCCTCGATATCGTCAGCGCAACGCCCGTCTCGATTGCCCCTAATAGCTCGGCAACGGTCTCTTTCCGCATCTCCTCGGTTGATGCACGTGCGTTCACCCTTAGCCAGAGCCTGGCCAGCGGCGCGGTCACCTTCTCCTTCCCCAGTGGCAATCAAGTCTCAACGAGTGGCACGACCCCGACCGACTTTAGCATCCAGGTCAATGTACCAAGTGGGGCCGTTCCCGGTAGCGTGTTGAACCAGACCCTGGCTGCCGTCTCAACTTCACCCAACCAGCTAAACTTCTCGCGCTCCTTCACCGTGCTGGTGGCAGGCAATACACCGACGCCCACCGCAACAACCACCGCCACCGTTAGTCCGCCGACCGCTACCCCCACCCGTGGCCCGGTCTGCCGTGATGGCTTCGAGCCCGATGATAGCGCTGGCAGCGCCCGCGTGATTGATGTCAATACGGCCCAGGAACGGGCGATCTGCCCCGCCGGTGATCTTGACTGGCTCGTCTTTGGTGGCGTGGCGGGCAAGGTCTACACCATCGACATCTCGCGCCAGGATCCCGGCATCGATCTTACCCTCGAACTCTTTGACGCTAACCTCAACTCAATCGCCTTCAACGACGATTTCTTTAACCGCGACCCGGCCAACCCCAATGCCGCCGATACGCGCCCACGCATTACCATTCGTATTCCAGCCGATGGGCGCTACTATATTCAGGTACGTGATGCCGCCGGGCGTGGCGGGGTCGATTTTATCTATGTGGTGGCCCTGATCAGCGAGAGCTACGGCCCGACCCCTACCCTGGTGAGTCAGCTCTGCGAAGATCTTTTTGAGACTGATGGGCTGCCTGAACAGGCCCGTCTGATCACCTCGAACGAGATCCAGGAAGATCGGCGCCTCTGTCCCGCTGGTGACGCTGATTGGGTGATCTTTTTCGCCAAGACCGGCAAGCGTTATATTGTCTATACCGATACGCGGCGCTATCGTGGGCGCACCACCGTCAATGGAGAGACTCAGGCCGGTGCCGATACGACCATCGTGCTTACCGAGCGTGATGGTGTGACCATGATCGATGCGAACGACGATATTCCCGGTGGCAGCACCCTTGATTCACAGATCGAGTTTATCCCTGACAGCGATGGCTTCTATTTTGTCCAGGTGAAAAACGTCGGGGATATCGGCAATCAGTTTATTCGCTATGACCTGGTTCTGCTCCTCTGTGTGCCTGGCCAGACCGACTGTGGCCGTATTAGTGTCCCTGGGCTTCCGGCTGTCCCCGTGAGTCCCCTACCGACCGGCACACCCGACGACGAGTTTAATCTCGATCCGACCGCCACCCCCACCAGTACAACCACCCCCTGAGCCCCGCGTTGCGGAGATGCCTGCTGCCATTCGCGATGATACCCGCGAGCTTGAGGCATTGATCGCCCAACTGGCCGACCAGGCCAGTGTGCGTCCTGCCACCTCACCCGGCGAGGCACGTGCCGCAGCCTTCGTCAATGGGCGTCTGCGCCGGGCGGGCATGGGCGTGAGCGCCTACGAGCTTCGGGCTGCCACGCAGCCGGGTGGGGCGTACCTGCTGGTTGGTGGGTTGGCATGTCTGGCGACTATCCTCACCCCGCTGCTGCCGCTGCCGTCGTTTTTACTGGCTGTTAGCCTGCTGCTGCTGCTGCTGATCGACAGTCTGGGGCCGCCCATCCCGCCGATTGGGCCGCGCCGGGCCAGTCAGAATATTATCGGTACTCGCGCGATTGAAGGGGCCGCTGGCCTCTTCCCCGCTACGCCACGCTGGCGGATCATCCTCCTGGCCCCCCTCGATAGCCCAACTATACCCACCCGGTTGGCGCTGCTGGTTGAACGTAGTCGGCAGGCTAGCCTGATCCGGCTGGCAATTGTGGCGATCATCGTAGCCGGTGCTGCTGCAGCCCTCTGGCTGCCTGGTCGCTGGTGGCTAGTCGGTTTGCCGGGAGGGCTCGGTGCGCTGCTGCTGATCATCGCCGCCAGTCGCCCAACCCGCCCGCATCCCGCCGATGGTGGCCTGGCCGCCCTGGCCACTATGCTTGCTGTCGCTGAGCGTATCGAGCACCTGAGCAGTGTGGAGCTCTGGGCGGTTGCCGTAGGTGCCGCCAGCAGCGACCCGCGTGGGGTGGTTACCCTCCTGACCCACTTTCCCTTTGACCAGCGGCAAACCTTCTTCATTGCCCTGGAACAGCTTGTCGGTGCGCAGTTGATCTATGTGACTGATGAAGGCAGCGGCGGTAAGGCCGATCGACAGCTCGTGAGCCTGGCTGAAGCTGCTGCTGCCGCTGATCCGCTAATCCGCGCCACGCCACAGCCCCGCAACAGGGCTGGCCTTCTGGCGGCACCTCTGCGGCGTTACGGCTACTCGGCCCTTACCATTCGCGCCTATGGATCGCCCTCCCTGGTCAATCCGTTGCCGGTTCCCGACCCAGAATTGGTCGAACGGACGACCCGCCTTGTCGTCGGCATGATCCGTCGTCTCGACGGTCAGCCTGATGCGCAGGAGCCATTTGCACAAGCAGCCGGTTAATGGTAGGATCGACCTGCCCCGGCCGCACGTGGGTGGGCATATGTTTTGAGCCAACACGGTTTCGATGGGAGCCCTGCACTTATGAGCTGAGCTATGTGGCGGGCCACAGATGCTCACAGGCGGGCACCCACCTGCTTCTGGCAGGTTCGAAACTGGCTCATCGACGGCGGTGCGGGGCCCTTTGTGTCTATCTGCATGCCTATGCTCTATTTGCTCTATGGCTCCGACGAGGTTGCCCGCAGCGAGGCGCTTGCCGCACTCTGCGCCGAACTGCCGGAAGACGTGGCCGACCTGAACCTGAGCCGCCTGGACGGGCGGCGGCTCAAGCTTGACAGTCTGGTGGGTGCCTGTGAAGCCCTGCCCTTTCTCGCCGAGCGCCGCATCGTTGTTGTTAGCGATGCCCTCAAACACAGCCGGGCTGGCAAAGAGCGCGAAGAGTTGCGCACCTACCTCGAGCGTGTGCCCGCCTCGTGCGACCTGATCTTCGTTGAGCACGAAGAGGTTGATCGGCGCAGCATACTCTTCACCTTGCTCAAGAAGGCTGGCCAGGTACGCGAATTCCTGCCTCTGCAGGGCTCTGAATTGCTGCGTTGGCTGCAGGAGCGCGCCCGCCACAAGGGCAGCCGGCTGGAGCCCGCCGCCGCACAGCGTCTGGTTGAGCTTGGCGGGGGCGACTCGCGTACCCTCGACACTGAATTGGAGAAACTGGCGACCTACGTGGGACGGGGTGGTACGATCAGTGCGGCTATCGTCGATCGGCTGGTCGAGGATGGCCAGGAGCAGAACCTCTTCGCCTTTATCGACAGTCTCGGTGCGCGCCGCCTGGGACCGGCCCTGCGCGGTGCCCGTGCCCTGCTCGAAGAGGGCCAGGCACCTACCTATGTCCTCTTTATGCTGGCCCGTCAGGTACGCATCCTGATCGGCGTGCAAGAGCTTGCCACCCAACGTCGCAGCCCGGAAACCATCGCTGCCGATCTGGGCCAGAAACCCTTTGTGGTGCGCAAAGCCCTTGACCAGGCCCGTGGCTTCGCCCCTGGTGAGTTGGTGCGCATCCACGACCGCCTGCTAAGCCTTGACCTGGCAACTAAGACCGGGCGCATCCAGCCCGATACCGCACTTGAACTGTTTGTGGCCGAGGTCTGCCTGCGCTGAGCAAGCTACCAGCCCGTGCTACAATAAATTGTCACTGCAAGGGCAAGGAGCATGCCATGAGCGATACGCGGCTCTCCCATTCACTGGTGGCCGCCCTGGTCAAGGTCATCGAGACCGGCACAGCTGAATCCAGCGCACTCGCCACGATCAGCGGCCCGCAAGCCCTGGTTCTGGATGCCATCCGACGCCGTCTCGCTACTAGCCTGGTTGCCGCAAGGGCGCTGCAGAACTTCCTCGAACATCCCACCGATGCGGTATGCCAGGTCGAGCTTGAACATGGCATTGCCCTGTGTATACCCGCTGCCGAGATCGGCTACCTGATCGGTACCCTTCAGTCAGACCAGCCGATCGCCCAGGAAGAAGCGCAGCACCTCTTCGAGCTTATGACTGACCAGGCTCTGGAAACGCTCAAGGCTGAACAAGCGGACTACGAGCCGCTTGACACGATCCATTCTGACGATCAATCTGTGTCGGTCATCGCCAGCCCCATCCCGGTCATCGAGCCCGGTGCGTCCACCCCGGCGCTGCGTAACCGTGGACCCCTGCCGACCCAACTCAGCAGTGATGGGATTCATTTCAGCTTTGGCCATGCCCTGATTATCGGGGTGGGCCACTACCGCAACCCCGGCTTGCCCACCGTTGCTACTACCGCCAACGATGCCCGTGCGCTGGCTTCGGTGCTGCGTGACCCTCAACTCGCCGGTTATCCACCCTCTCAGGTGCGTGTCCTTGTGGATGCCAAGGCCACCCGTGCCAACATCCTCGATGCTCTGGAAGAACTGGCCTATCGTGCTGCCGGTGGCACCGCCCTGGTCGCCTTCATCGGCCATGGTGAGCATACCGAGGACGGCTATGCTCTATTGCCCACTGACGCCGAGCTTGAGCAACTTGCGGCAACGGCCATCACTGCTGAGCTCTTCCAGCAGCGCATAGCCAAAATTCGCGCCAGCGCTCGACGCTTGGTCGTTCTGCTCAACTGCTGTCATACCGGCGAGATTGCGCCCGGCCCCCTTGATGCAAAGATCGTTGGGGCCGTCCCCCCAGCAGAGTTCTACCGCCCGCTTGCTGTCAGTAACGACCAGGTAGTGATCATCTCGGCGCGTCCAGGGCAGAAGGCCAGTCCAGTTGCACAGCGTGTTCAGCGTCATACCACCTTCGGCGTGCAGTTGCTTGCAGGCTTGCGTGGGGCGGCCCCCCAGACCCAGAGCCTGACCCAACAGGTCGGCGCGGCCGTCATCGGGGCCCACGAACTCTTTGCTTACCTGCGTGCTGCCGTGCCTCCCGATGCGCGCCGCACGTTCTACCAGCGCCGGCCGCTTGTGCAAGAGCCGCTTTTCTATACCGGCCAACCTGGTGAAGACTTCCCCCTGGCCCTGCGCCCCATCGGTGCTGGCCTCGGTAGCGGTCAGGAAGTTGTTGCCCGCCTGGTGGCCCTTGAACTGGAATTTGCGACGACAGGCAATGCGGTTCCCCCCGAACAACTCGCCGAACGTGATGCCCTGCTGACCAGGATTAGCGGCCCACAGACCCGTCACTAAAGAGCGCTGTACATCCCTCGGCTTGCGATTGGTCTGCCACGGGCGTATACTGAGACTTGCTCGTATCTATACCCTGCGCTGAGAAATATAAGGAGGTTCGATGCCACTCCGGCTGCACGAGATCGCCACAGCGCAGTCTGTGCCTGGCGCAGGCCGCGACACCTCCGCTATGCCGGTCATCCCTGCTCAACCCACCAGCGTCGATGAGAGTGGCCTGACGATGGGCTTTCTCACTGACCATGTGCTCAAGGTGATCTACTTCACCGGTGCGATCACCGGCCAGCGTCTCGAAGAGACAATCAAGCTGCCGTTCCTCGGTGTCATCGATAAAGCCCTCGAATTTCTCAAACTGGAAGAATTCGTTGACATCATCGGTGCCGAGGGTGGCTTCAGTGAACGATCATTCCAGTACATCATCACCAATAAGGGCCGTCTCAAGGTGCATGAGGTACTCGACCGTGCTCAGTACGCCGGGCCAGCCCCTGTGCCGCTTGATCAGTATCTGGAGATGTGTGATCGCCAGCAGATCGGTGACCTGGTGATCGACCAGGCTACTATTCGCAAGGCGTTCAGCCACCTGATCATCAGCGAGCGTATGCTCGACCAGATCGGCCCCGCTGCCAACTCGGCTCGCTCACTCTTCCTCTATGGCCCGCCCGGCAATGGTAAAACGACCATCGCCGAAGGCATCTCGGCCATGCTCGGCGGCTATGTGCTTATTCCCTACGCTGTTGAGACCGATGGGCAGATCATCAAGATCTTCGACCCACTCAACCACCAGATCGTCAGACAGAACGATGTCGGCCACAGCGATCACCTTGGTGGTTTTGGTGGTCCATCAAGAGCAGCATCGTTCCCCGATGCGCGCTGGGTGGTTTGCAAACGACCGCGGGTGATCGTTGGCGGTGAACTCATCCTGGAGCAACTCGAACTGATCTTTGATCCGGTCTCCAAAATCTACGAAGCGCCCTTTCAGATGAAGGCCAACGGCGGCCTCTTCCTGATCGATGACTTCGGTCGCCAGAAGTGCCGGCCCCACGATCTGCTCAACCGCTGGATCGTGCCGCTTGAAAAGAAGTTTGACTTCCTGGCCCTCCAGACCGGCAAGAAGATCCAGATCCCCTTTGATGTGCTGATCGTCTTCTCAACCAACCTCAACCCCAAAGATCTGGTCGATGACGCCTTTTTGCGGCGCATCCGCCATAAGATCGAGGTCGTCAACCCCTCTCCCGCCGAATTTCGGGCGATCTTCCAACTTGTCTGCAAGCAGAAGAAGATCCCCTATAGCGATGAGGGGCTGCGCCACCTACTCCAGGAGCACTATATGAAGGTCGGGCGCGACCTTCGGGCATGCCATCCGCGTGACCTCTGCGACCAGATCCTTGACGAGGCCAAATACCGTGGCAGCGCCCCCGCTATGTCCAAGGAGTTGATCGACCGCGCCTGCGAAGCCTACTTTGTGAAACTTGGGTAATGCCGTGATGGAGGATCGCTTATGTCTCTCCTAAAACGTCTCGGTGGCGGCGGCAACCCTGCCAGCGAGCCAGCAACGGCTGCGGCTTCGACCGCAACCCCGGCTCCGCCGCAACCGATCACCTCCTTACCCCAGATCTCCGCCCCCCCCCCGACCGAGCCGCAAGCTCCTGCCGCTGGCGTTGTTGCCGATAATGTTATGCAGGTGATCGATGCTCAACGCATGATCGAGCTCTCGCTCTGGTGTGTTGATCGCATCCAGGCCTCTCTCGGTAACCAGAATGAGCTTAAACGTTCCGCTGAGACTGAGCGGCTCCTGCAAGAGCGTTTTGCCCGTGTCTACCAGCAGTCGGGGATAAACCTCACCAGCGACCAGGTCAAACAACTCTTTGGCATGGTCTGCGATGAGTTGATGGGCTTTGGTCCCATTCAGCAACTCCTCAACGACGATAATATCTCTGAGGTGATGGTTAACGGGCCACAGCGGGTCTATATCGAGTCAAAAGGCAAGCTACGCCTGACTGATATCCGCTTTGCCAGCGATGAGCATGTGATGAAGGTAATCGATCGCATTATCCGCCCCCTTGGACGACGGATCGATCGCAAATGGCCGATGGTTGATGCCCGCTTGCCTGATGGCTCGCGTGTCAATGCTATCATTGCCCCTTGCGCCATTGATGGTTCGACGATCACAATCCGTAAGTTCTCCAAGAATAAGCTCAAAGTTGATGATCTAGTGCGCTTCGGCTCACTGACCCCTGAGATGGCCGAGTTTCTACGCGCCTGTGTCGTTTCACGCCTCAATATCGTCGTTGCTGGCGGTACTGGCTCCGGTAAAACTACGTTGCTCAACGTGCTCTCCAATTTCATCCCCGAGGACGAGCGTATCGTCACAATCGAGGATAGCGCCGAGCTCCAGCTGGCCCAGGATCATGTGGTACGCCTTGAGGCCAAACCAGCTGAGGTTGATGGCAGCGGGCGCGTGCAGATTCGCGACCTGGTGATCAACTCGCTGCGTATGCGCCCTGAGCGGGTGGTCATTGGTGAGTGCCGTGGTGGCGAGACCCTTGATATGCTCCAGGCAATGAATACCGGTCACGACGGCTCACTTACCACCCTGCACGCCAACTCCCCTCGTGATGCCCTCGCTCGTATGGAGACCATGTCGATGATGGCTGGCATGGATCTGCCGCTCAAGGTCATCCGTGAACAGATTGCCTCGGCCATCGACATTATCGTTCAGCAGAGCCGTCTCGACGATGGTCAGCGTAAGGTTTCTTACATCACCGAAGTCCAGGGTATGGAGGGCGAAACGGTTGTGCTACAGGATATCTTCAAGCTCGATATTCTGGGTAAGAGCCCTGAGGGCAAGATCAACTGCGAGCTGCGCCCCACTGGTGTGCGGCCCAAGTTCACCCCGCGCCTCGAAGCCCATGGCTTCAAGCTGCCCCCGAGCATCTTCGGTGCCCAAATCCCTGGCCAGAAACGCAACTGGTAGATACTTACGAATGTTGTTATGCGTCCTCCAGCTTCGGTGATCATTGTCGGCGGCGGGCTTGGTGGGCTCGCCGCCGCAGTTCGTCTGGCTGCCCACGGTCGTCAGGTCACCCTGATCGAGCAGAACCAGCGCCTCGGCGGCAAGCTCAACCTGGTCGCCGAGCAGGGCTTTCGCTTCGATACAGGCCCCTCCTTACTCACTATGCCCTGGGTGATTGCCGATCTGTTTGCGGCTGCCGGGCGTCGGATGGAGGACTACCTCGAGCTTGTGGCGATTGAGCCGATCTGCCGCTACCATTGGCCCGATGGCACCACCTTCGATGCCTGGCAGCAATTGCCCCGTCTCATCCAGGCGATTGAGCGGCTTAGCCCTGCCGATGTACCGAACTTCTTTCGCTTCCTTGCCCACACTGCCCGGATCTACGATGCCGTTGCCGACGTCTTTTTGCTCAAACCCTTCGATGGCCTGCGCGAGTTGATCACGCCACGTCTGTTGCGTGATGGCCCGCGTATTGATGCCCTGCGCAGTGTGGACGCTGCTGTGCGCTCCTTCTTTCATAGCCCCTACCTGCGCCAGATCTTCAACCGCTACGCTACCTATAACGGATCGTCACCCTACCGTTCGCCAGCTACCTTCAACGTGATCGCCTACATCGAACTGGCCGAAGGTGGCTGGTATGTACGTGGCGGTATGTATAGCCTGGCCCAGGCGCTCGAACGCCTGGCTACCGAATTGGGTGTCACGCTGCGTCTCGGTACGCCGGTGGCTCGCGTGATCGAACGGGATGGCGCAGCCTGCGGTGTACGTCTCGCCGATGGCGAAGAGGTGCGTGCCAACCAGGTGATCATCAACGCTGACCCGCGTTACGCCTATCGTGCGTTGCTACCCAGCCATACCACCATGGCGACCCATCTGGCCCGCCTTGAGCCATCGTGTAGTGGCTTCGTGCTCTTCCTCGGCGTCAAGCAGATCTACCCACAACTCGCGCACCACAACATCTTTTTCAGTGCCGACTACCCTCGTGAGTTCGCGGCTATCTTTGACCACAGCGTACCGGCGGTTGATCCAACCATCTATGTTGCGGCCACCTGCCTGAGCGACCCAGATCACGCTCCACCCGGCCACATGAACCTCTTTGTCCTGGTCAACGCCCCATCTCTCACTCCGCGCATCAACTGGGAGCGCGAGGCGGGCGCGTACCGCGATCTGGTAATCGCCAAGCTCGAACGGATGGGCATGACCAATTTGGGCCAGCAGATCAGCTACGAGCAGATCTGGAGCCCCGCCACGCTTGAGGCACGTTACAACGCTGCCGGTGGTGCAATCTACGGCCTTGCTTCCAACAACCCTTTTTCAGCCTTCCTGCGCCCACCCCTGCGTGCCCGCGAGCTACGCAACCTCTACTTTGTCGGTGGTGGCACCCACCCTGGTGGTGGCATCCCCCTTGTGCTGCTCTCCGGGCGTGCCGTCACCGAGCGTGTCCTGGCCGACCTCTTATGATAGGCGTAGGAGGTGTGTCGCAGTTATACTGCTATACCCCACTACCAAAACACGAAACCCTTTACACATACACCCCATCTCTGGGGTGATTCTTTGCGCCTAAAAGTGCATAGTATCGCCGTCTGGCCATCTTCCATAGCTCTATTATCGTTAATGGACGATAGAAGTCTTGCAATTAGGTTATTGGAATGCTATTATTTGCTTGAAGCCTCAAGGGGCCGACGAGAGACCAGGGCACATGAACAGCCGAACATGCGCAGCCATACGGCAAGCGCCTCGCCTTCACTGTAAAGGGAAGTTTCCCGAATTGGGGCGTGGCGTAAGTCAGGAGAAATGAGGCAGGCCCTTTTGCTGCCCAGGGAGCCTGACAGACAAGCGCCAGACCGCTGATGTAGCGGTTGGATGCTCTGCGAGACGAGATGGTTGACTCTGAAAGCAAAGCTCACCGCGTGGGACGCAAGAGACGTAGCGCACGCTTTGACTGAGCCATACCCGACAGCAACAGCTAACCCGGACGGGGCCACACATGCACCGACCGCAGGCCGAGCGGCTCAGGGTTCGCCCGAAGATGAGTAGGCTGCGTTCATCTGCTCGAAGGCCTTGCCCTCCCCTTGAGGCGGTTGTTTCTCGCGCAGATCAGGATCGAGGAAACCAGAAGGGGACGAAAGCACACATAGGACACTGGTAAGGGACTGCACACACGTCGGAACCTACGGGGACCTGCACGTAACTGCGGCATTCTAGTGGGCAATTGCCCCTGGAACCTGATCAAGTCGTTGCTCGCACGTCGGAACCTTTCTGAGCCTTCACGTTCGGCACATCCTTCGCCTTCCTCATTCAGTGCAGGGCCGGAGATCAACTCTCCGGCCTTTGCCATTTCCCGCACGGGTAGGCGAAGGGGCGTCGCAGCGTACGCTGCGACACCCCGCCTACGCCCTTTCTAAAGCTGCTCCTCACTCAATGCCTGCACATCGTCGGCGTTGCTGATGTTGAGCAGGCGTGTATGCGGTGCAATACGCCGGATCATGCCGGTCAATACCTTGCCCGGGCCAAGTTCGAGAAAGGCCGAGACCCCACTCTGGGCCATGCGTTGTACTGAGGCGATCCAGCGAACCGGTGCCACTACCTGGGCCACTGCCTCTCGCCGCACATCGTCGGCACTCATCAGGGGTTCGGCAGTCACATTGGCAATCAGCGGTATGTGCAGATTGGCCACCCGCACTGCCTCAATTGCCCGGGCCATACCCTCAGCCGCATGCATCATCAGCGGTGAGTGAAAGGCCGCACTGACCTTGAGCGGCAATACGCGCTTGGCACCCCGCGCTCTGGCCAACTGCGCGGCATGTTCAACGGCCAATTTACTACCGCTGATCACCAATTGATCCGGAGCGTTGTAGTTTGCTACCACCACAGTGCTGATCGTCTCAGGGTGTGCCGAAAGAGCCTCACTGACCTCGCGGCAGACCCCATCGAGTGACGCTTCGTCCAGCCCGATCACAGCAGCCATGCTGCCTTCTTTGGCCTCGGCCATCAATTCGCCGCGCCGTCGTACCAGGCACACCGCCGTCGTAAAGTCTAGCGCCCCCCCGGCCACCATTGCCGAGTATTCGCCGAGGCTATGACCAGCCACGGCAATCGGTGGGGGCAATACGCCTCCACGGGCCTCCTCAAAGGCGCGCAGCAAAGCCGTGCTTACTGTCAACAGGGCTGGCTGCGCATTCTCTGTCGCGGTCAGTTCGATCTCCGGACCCTCAAAACAGAGCCGTGTCAGCGGAATGCCTAGTGCCGCATCAGCCTCTTCAAAGACCGCCCGCGCCGCCACCGAGCGATTGTAGAGATCACGGCCCATACCCACCGACTGCGAACCCTGCCCCGGAAAGATCCATGCAGTTGTCATGTGTGTGTCCTCTTGGGCCGACCCCAGCGTACTACCGCTGAGCCCCAGGTCAGCCCACCGCCAAATGCGGTAAGCAGCGCCAGATCACCAGCACCCAGGCGACCATGCTCGGCAGCCTCATAGAGGGCAATTGGCACCGAGGCCGCCGAGGTGTTGCCATAGCGATCAAGGTTAACAAAGACCTGCTCCATCGGGAAGCCTAAGCGGCGTGCGACCGCTTCGATAATGCGCAGGTTGGCCTGGTGCGGTACCACCAGGCGCACCTCATCCGCGCGTACGCCCGCTTCGCTCAGTGCCTGCTCCGATGATTCACACATCCCACGCACGGCGTGCCGGAAGATCTCGCGCCCATTCATCGTGACATACTGGCGCCCCTCACCCAGCAACTCAGGCGTCAAGGGCAAGCGGGTACCACCGGCATCAACCGCCATCAACTTCTCGCCCTCACCCCAGGAGCCCAGGTTCGCGGCAAGCAACCCCAACGGCTCAGGGCTGGCCTCCAGCACCACGGCACCGGCACCATCGCCGAAGAGCACGCACGTGTTGCGGTCATTCCAGTCGATCAGGTGGGTGAAGATATCTGCAGCGATCAGCAGCAAGCTTTGGCTCGCCCCACTCTTGATCAGACTCGTTCCAACCCCCAGGCCATAGAGGAAGCCACTGCATGCCGCTACCAGATCAAAGGCGCCTGCTCGTGGGATGCCAAGCAGGTGCTGGACGGTACAGGCGGTTGCAGGGAAGGGCCGGTCGGGAGTACAGGTCGCCACGATCACCGTATCGATCGCCTCTGCGCTCAGTCCGGAGCGTGCCAGGGCTTCACGCCCGGCTGCCGCTGCCAGGGCTGAAGTTGGCTCACCGGGGCCAGCAACATGGCGCTGAACGATCCCGGTACGGCTACGGATCCACTCGTCGGAGGTATCGATCCGTTGGGCAAGCTCAGCGTTGCTCACGACCCGCCTCGGTACCGCCATACCCCAGCCAGTGATTGCCGCATAGCGTGGGTTGCTCAACAGCGACCTCCCCATAAGCGAAGGGGCGCCGACGGACGCTTGGCAGCGACCGGACGCCCCCCACTCGACAGATCACAACCGACACAACGCTCGCATACGGCGACGCTACTCGCTCGCAGGCATCTCGATTACCTGGCGGCCCTTATAGGTTCCGCAAGCCTTACAGGTGTGGTGGGCGCGCATCAATTTGCCGCAGCGCGGGCAGGGCACCAGGGTTGGTGCCGTAAGTGCAAGATGCTGGCGGCGATTGCCGCGGCGATGACGCGAGACTTTACGTTTTGGTAATGCACCCATAATGTGTTCAACTCCTACCGTTTCGTCGTTGGTGGCGCTCAGCCCAGACCTTCAGCGCCTCAATATCTACCGTTCCATCCTCACTACTCGCCAATTCGGCTTCATCCTCGATTCCCTCTGACTGCACCGTGTAGTTGACTGGCTGATCACGATAGGCCGGGCTCACCGGGTTTAGGGGTAGTTCAAGCAAGCCATACTCGCGCAGAGTCTCTCCGATATCGGCCATGTGCAACTCATCGAGCATAAAGGGATCTTCTTCGATCGGTGCTGGTAGGCCGCCACCCGAAAAGATATCGATCACCGAATGAAACTGGTCGGCAAAGGCCAAACTGATCGGCTGATCAAATTCCTCAAGTGAGCGCACACAGATAAGCCGCACGACCCCAATTGCTTTGACTTTGGCCCACACGCCGGTCGCTGTACGGGTAAAGCGCACTGTGCCGTTGATCTCACGCAGGGTGAGTTGATCATCGAGCGGCAGCTGGCTCTCGGCAAACTGGTAGTCGCGAAAGGAGCCCATCTCCTCGCGGAGCAACTGTGCGACATTGAACTTCAAGTTAGTCATTGTGTATGTACAGCGGCGTCCCGGCAGAGGATTGCAAGCGCCGCATTATAGGCGTGCAGGGTGATCTTGTCAAGACTGACCAGGGTGATTCTACCTTTAGATTCGGCTGAATCTGCCCCATCAGCAAGCAAAGGTGCATCAAGATCAAGGTTGATGCGCTCGGCCTGAGCTCTGGCCTCTGAAACCTTATTGAAGCTGCAATCGCTCTACGAGCCGAGCAATTCTTCGGCTTCAATGATCGCCTGGGCGATATCCTTCATTTTGGCCCGTTTATCACGGGCGCGCTGGCGCAGGCGTTCGTAGGCATCGCGCTCACTCAGGCCGAGGCGCTGCATCAGGATACCTTTGGCGCGTTCAATCAGCTTGCGCGCCTCGAGCGACTCTTCCAGTTCATCAACCTGGTTACGCAGGGCCTGGATCTCGCGGAAACGGGCCAGGGCGATATTGATCGCCGGTGGTAGTTCGTTCTCGTTGATCGGCTTAACCAGGTAGGCCAGGGCACCTGCGGCTTCGGCTTTCTTGACGGTCTCTTTGTCGGCGTAGGCCGTAAGCATGATGATCGGTACAGGGTGCTGGTCGCGGATGCGCGCCGCCGCCTCGGTACCCTCCATCTCGGGCATACGAATGTCCATCATGATCAAGTCAGGCTTGAGCCGGGCGGCCAGGTTGACTGCTTCCACGCCCGAGCGAGCAATGCCGACGACATCGTAGCCGAGGCCCTTCAGTTGCTCCTCAAGGGTGAGCGAGACAAGGTCGTTATCTTCAGCAATGAGGATCCTGGTTGCAGCCACGGGGATACCTCTGTGCGCAAATTGCCGCCTGCGGCGACGGCATCATCGGCGGTTAGGGGAGGGCAGGCATGGGCAGCGATGCCCCTGATGAGCGATCATCATACCATAAAAAGCGGGTTGCCCGATGCACTTTGCCTCTTGCGCTCTACTCTGTGCTACAATCAGCACGGGCCGAAGGGCTTGAGGCGCATCGTCCTGGCTGCCTACAGGTCTAGATGGTTAGGCGTGAGTTTGCTCAGCAACGATGGAGGAAGTACTTTGCACTACGATATCACCAATATTGAGATCGAGGACTATCTGCGCGATCTAATGCCGCCTCGTGACGCGGTACTCAGCGAGATGGAAGAGCGTGCTAAGGTACGTGGGCTCTCGCTGGTGGGGCCGGTACAGGGCCAGTTTTTGTACCTGCAGGCGCTGGCGCTCAATGCCAAGCGGGTGCTTGAAGTCGGCATTACTACTGGCTACGCGGCGATCTACCTGCTCAGGGCGGTAGCCCAGACTGGCGGCACACTGACGGCAGTTGAAAGTCATGCCGACCGGGTTGAGTTGGCCAACGAGATTATTGCTGGTGAGAAATTGGGTGGGCATATTTCGATTATCCATGGTGAATGGGGCGAGGTGATGCCCAAGCTCGAACCGGGCTTCGATCTGATCTTCCTTGATGTGTTGCGTAGTGCTGCTAATGACGGCCAGGCGAGTGAGGCCCTCGATCTCTGTGTGACCCTGTTGCGTAGCGGCGGTATGCTGATTGCTGACAATGTGCTCTGCAGTGCCCAGGTGCTCGAAGAGGATGCCCCGCCATTGGTACGTGGCATCCAGCAGTTTAATCGGAACCTGATGTGCCACGCCGGACTCGAGGCGGTGATCATTCCCCTGCGTGATGGGGTGGCCATCGCCCGTAAGAAGTAAGTTCGTTTGGGTGCCTGTCTTCCGCGAGGATTTTGTGCGATGATCTTCGCGGAAGCGGCCTGTTCCTTCGCCTGGCTATTCCCGGCGTGTTCCTATGCCGTCCACCGATATCCACCAGCGTATGCATGAGTTGGCCACGCTCAACGCGCTGGCCCAGACGCTCAACCGTGCCGACGATCTGCGTGAGGCGCTTGATACGGCCCTCAGCCAGATTGTTGAGTTGATGGGTCTGGCGACAGGATGGATCTTTCTTAAAGGCGACGGGACGAACTACAGTCTGGCGGCACGCCATAATCTGCCGCCTGCCTTGCTCTACCCCGGCCCCTCCTGGCAGGCTGAGTGTGAGTGCCAGGGCCTCTGCCTGGCCAGCAAGCTCGATAAGCCGGTCAATATGGTGCGCTGCTCGCGTTTGCAGGCGGCGGTCGGTGATAAGCGTGGCCTGGCGCAGCACGCCTCGGTGCTGCTAACGAGCGGCGAAGAGGATCTGGGCATCCTCAACCTAGCCACGACCCAGTGGGGTCGGATGGCCCCCGCCGATTGGCAGTTGCTTTCGGCGGTGGGCCAGATGCTCGGGACAGCGATCGCCCGTGCACGCCTCTATGAGCAGGCCAAGGTGCGGCGGGTGCAGGAACAGCGCGCCCTGCTCAGCCTCTCACAGGATCTCCTCCTGAGTGAGGGGCTGGAGCCAGCTTTGCAGCGTTTGGTGCGTGTTGGGTCACGCCTGCTTGAAGCGGATGCCTGCGCCTTTGTCGAGGCCGATGAGCCTGCCGGACGGGCCGTCTTACGGGCCGCCTATGGCTGGGATCTTGCGCGCAACCTGGCCTGGCCCCTGCTGCTCGATCCCGCCAGCCCGCATCTCTGGTACTTGCCTGAACGGGCCGCAACTCTGGCGACGGAGGCCCTCAGCGAACTGCCGCCCCTGCTGGCGCAGCAAGGTTTTGCTGGTCACCTGGGCCTGGCCGTCGAGCTTGGTGGTGCGCCAGTCGGGACGCTGATGGTCAATACGCGCAACCCGCGCCACTTTCTTGAGGATGAGGCCCAACTCCTGGGGATCCTGGCGAACTTGCTTGTGCAGACCCTTGAGCGTGAACGGCTGACCCAGGAAGCTCTGGCGCGCGAGAAGCTCGAGCAGGAGCTTGATCTGGCCCGCGAGATCCAGGCCAGTTTTCTGCCCAACTGTTGCCCGATTGTGCCCGGCTACCAGATCGAGGCCTATTACCGGGCGGCTCGTCAGGTAGGCGGCGATTTCTACGATTTTATTACCCTGCCACCACTTCCCGGCCAGCCTACACCCAACCCGCCGCCGCCGACCTCGGTGGTGCTGCGGGCCGGTAAACACCTGCCGCTACCTGAGCCGGCTGACTTTAGCACAAGCCGTCGCTTGGGCCTGGTGATTGCCGACGTTACCGATAAAGGTGTGCCAGCGGCGCTCTTTATGGCCCTTTCACGGACACTGCTGCGGGCCACGGCGATCGATGGACGCCAGCCTGCTGAGGTGCTTGAACGGGCCAATCGACTGATCTTGGCCGACTCGCGGGCGGGGCTGTTTGTGACCTGTTTCTACGCGGTGGTTGAGCTTGAGACTGGCCTGATTACCTTTGCTAACGGTGGCCATAACTATCCCTTGCACTGGGAAGCGGCCAGTGGTGCGATCCACCCATTGCGTGCGCAAGGCATTGTGCTTGGTATTGTCTCCCAGCCCCATTTTGAGCAGCGTCAGGTGCCCCTGGCGGTAGGTGATGTGCTGTTGTTCTACACCGATGGCGTCACCGAGGCGATGAATCTTGAGCGGGAGCTCTTTGGTGATGAGCGCCTGGCCGAGGTGTTGCGGGCTAACCATCAGCGCAGCCCCGCAGCGATTATCGCTGCGGTGCTTGCCGCCGTGACGGATTTTGCCAGCGGGCAGAGTCAGGCCGACGATATTACGATGGTGGTGCTCAAGCGTGAGCGGTAGGGCGCGGGCTCGGGTGTATGCGCAGCGCCCTTAGTTCCGGCGGGTGAGCAGCACTCCGGCGATGATCAGCAGGGCCCCACCCGCCTGAAGCCAGGTGGGGGTTTCACCGAGCACTGGCCAGGCCACCAGCGTGGCGACCAGGGGAATAGCACAGCCGTAGATGGCTGTGCGGGTACTGCCTGCAACTCGGACGCTGTACTACGCCCCTAGGGACGACGGATGAACCCGGCTCAGATCGTTATCGCTGTCACCGGGATGCGGCTGGCTAAAGTTCGTGGCGGTGATGGACGGAAAATCAGGATGGCAGTTCTGCTCGAGCGCCTCGTAAGCTTCCCAGAGCTCAACCACCAGGCTGTCGGGTAACTTCCAGCCATGCTGGATATGGCTGAGGATACGCTCGCGCTGTGATGTCGTGAGCATAGGCTCGAAACCTCCTCGATACGTTCGCACGGCGCTGATAGGCATCTTGTCTCGCATTGTTCAGTTGCTATCAATAACATGAACGGGCCATGCGCAGTGTAGTGGGAGGAGTTACAACGCGCTGCGGCATAGCCAGGTTGAATTAGCGGGGAGGATCGAGGACGGCGATCTGCTGGGCCAGGCTCTGGAGGATCGGGTCGTGCTCGTTCAGGCCGAGTTCGACGGCGGCGCGGGCCATGGCACGCACGAGGGGACCGGGGGGGGGCGTAGGGATCACCGGGGAAGTGGCAACGGGGGGCGGTGCTGGTGTTGGGCTTGCGGCTACGGGCGTGGCTGGCTCGCTCCAGAGGGGTGCTTCATGGTAGCGCATCACCGCGGGCCAGCCGTAGAAGCGGGCCAGGGCGCGGGCGTAACCCTGGGCGGCGCGGCTGAGGGTATGTTCGGTTGTGACAAAGCTGCGGGCGCGCCTTCCCATTGCGGCAGCCAGTTCGGGCCGGTCGAGCAAGAGCCGGCAGTAGGCGAGGATCTGTTCAACTTCGGCGGGGCCGGGATCGACCTGGGCGGCAACCCCGGCAGGTAGTTCGGCGAATGATCCGACGGCGCTAACCAGGGTGGGCTGGCCAGCACCAAGCAGGCGGAGCAGGCTGGCGCTGGTTTCGCCGCCCGTGGGGTAGCGCAGGTTGACGCAGAGGTCGGCGGCGGCCACATAGGCTTCAAAGGCAGTGCGGGGCACGTAACCGGTGACGGTGACGGCGTCGTGCAGACCGGTACGGGCGATCAGGCCGTGCAGGTCGTAGTTGGGCGAGACGCTGCCGACGAGGATGAGGCGTGCATCGCGGCCTTCGGCGCGCAGGGTGGCCAGGGCGCGCAGGGTCGGCTCGACGCGTTTCCATGCGTTGATATGGCCAAAACCGGCCAGAATGGCGGCGTGAGGCGGCAGCCCCAACTGGCTACGGGCGGCGGCCCGCTGCTGGCGAGGTGGCAAGGGCACACCCATTGGAACGATGGCCACGGGTAGGTCGGGGCGGATGGTAGCGGCCCGCTCATGCACATAGGCGCTGTGGACGATCAGCCCACGCGCTGTTTCAAGCACCGGCTCGCAGCATGGAAAGTCAAACGCGGCATCGGTAAAGCGCGAGCGGATCATCAACTGGGCGATATGTTCGCCCTGCGAGCCGTAACGTGTGGCCATCTCGCGTACATAGATTTGTACGTCGTGCTGGACATTGGCTGCATACCAGAGCATAAAATGGTGCAGCACAAAGTCGTGCAGCACCACCACACCAGGGATACGCCGGGCCTGGTGCCAGATCGCGGCGTGGGCTGCACTGTTGCCCATGTGGTAGACCAGCCCCTGGTAGGGGTGTCGGCGCAACTCACGATCGAGTCTGTGCAGCGGCAACAACTCGAAGTGGCGGGCCAGTTGCGGATTATCTGGCTTCAGTCCGGGCTCGACAAAGAGGGTGATCTCGGCATACTGCGCCAGGTAGGGCAGCAACTCTTCGCTGTAGTCGGAGATGCCGGAAGGGGCCGGGTTGACCGGCGAACAGTAGGCGATGCGCGGGGGCTTCATAGCAAGTCTATTCTACCATGGGTGGTCTGGTTGTCATTTTTGTACAAGACACTGGTCATCAAGGCGAGTCTTGTACTACTATCTTGGATATACTATACAAAAACGCTTGACAAGCATAGGTGAGACGTGTATAGTACACGCTAATATCCAACCGAGTTGCTTGCACTCACAACTGCTGCCAGGCAGTGATGCCGCCGGTTACCCAACAGCAGGTCTGTGGGCGGTTAGATGGTTTCTCCCCTGTAAACCCGGCTCCTCAACCGCCCGATCTGATCAAGATCGGCGGGACGCCCCGTTGGCGTCCACCTGGCCTCCGTCAGCGCAGTGCAGCGCAGCGGGGGCCGTCCGATCATCAAGATCTGGCTGTAGTTAAGAACTGCGACAATGGCGCTCGCCCTCGCCTCAGCGATCTGAGGCATGGCGGGCGTCTGTCTTTTTGTAGGCCAATCGGCAGCCCTGGAAGCTGTGGTATGCATGGGTCTTTGCCAGCAGCCCGCACGAACGTCCCTACGTTATCTGAGCGAGTCAGCAAGGTGGTAGTGATGAAGTTCCCTGCGCCCGCACCCGACAGTCTTTACGACCCGCGTTTCGAGCATGACGCCTGTGGGGTTGGTTTTGTCGCCCAGGTTGGCGGTGAGACGAGTCACGCCGTCCTGATGATGGCGCTTGAGGCCCTCGGCAATCTCGAACATCGTGGTGCCGTGGCCGCTGATGCGAAGACCGGTGACGGTGCTGGCGTTTTGACCCAGATCCCGCGCGAGTTGCTGCGGCGTGAGCTGATCAATCTAGGCCTGAGCGCCGACCCGGCTGAGCTTGGGTTGGGGATGTTTTTCCTGCCTGCCGACGAAGTAGACTGTGCGGCTGCCTCGGCGCTGGTGTCCGAGGCGTTGGCCGCCCGTGGCCTGACTCTGCTGGGCTGGCGTGAGGTGCCGACGAACCCTGAGGCACTTGGGATCAGCGCTCGTGAGGTGATGCCGCAGATCAGGCAGGCGATTGTGCAGCGCCGCGCCAATATGGATGAGCGTAGCTTCGAGCAACAGCTCTTTTTTGCGCGTAAGCTGATGGAGCGATCGTTCCGGGTTCAGGGCCTGGCCGCCTATGTGCCTTCGCTCTCAGCCCGCACCGTGGTCTATAAAGGTTTGCTGCTGGGAGCCAACCTGGCTGAGTTCTACCCCGACCTGTGCAATCCGCTCTTCACCACAGCGCTGGCGGTCTATCACCAGCGCTACTCGACTAATACATTCCCCACCTGGGATCGTGCTCAGCCCTTCCGTATGCTTTCGCACAACGGTGAGATCAATACGGTGCAGGGCAACGCCAACTGGATGCGTGCGCGTGAGGCGGTGTTGGAGTTGCCGGAGAGTCTGCATGATCAGGATGCCTCGTTGCTTGCGCCAGTGCTCGATCTGACTGGCTCTGACTCGACGATGCTTGATAATGCTCTTGAGTTGCTGGTGATCGCCGGGCGCGATATCCGCCATGCTTTGGCGATGTTGGTGCCCGATGCCTGGGAAAAGATCGCTGATCTGCGCCCGGAGTTGCGGGCCTTCTACCAGTATCACGCCTGTCTGGTCGAGCCGTGGGATGGTCCGGCGGCTCTGGCCTTCAGCGATGGACGGATTGTCGGAACGGCCCTTGATCGCAACGGACTGCGCCCGGCGCGTTATCTAGTCACCGAAGATGGCCTGGTTATCTCCGGATCTGAGGTAGGTACCGTGGCGATCGACCAGGCACGGATAGTCCATAAGGGCAAACTCGGCCCCGGCCAGATGCTCGCAGTTGATACGCTCACCGGTGAACTCTTCACCGACGAGGATGTGAAGGCGTATCTGGCCTCATTACAACCCTACGAAGCCTGGATCGGTCAGCATCTCAAGAGTCTCAAACCAGCCAGGGTTGAAGCACAACCTGCTGTCTTCAGCCTGCAGCCCTTGCAGGTGGCCTTCGGTTACACCAGCGAAGAGTTGAGTGTGGTGCTCAAGCCGATGAGCAGCACTGGCCATGAGCCGGTCGGCTCGATGGGCGATGATACGCCAGCTGCAGTGCTCTCACAGCTTGAGTTGGGCCGACCGCTCTTCCAGTACTTCAAACAGCGCTTTGCCGAGGTGACGAACCCGCCGATTGACTCGCTCCGCGAGGATCTGGTGATGTCGCTGAGTGTGGCGCTTGGGCGGCGGCGCAATATCCTGGCTGAGACGCCCGCCCATGCCCACCTGCTGCAGCTGACGTCGCCCATTCTTAGCGATGCGCAGCTTACGGCCCTGCGTGCGAATGATGACCCTGATCTGCCAGTGGCAACGGTTGACGCACGCTTGCCTGCTGGGCACTCTCTGGCCGAGGCGCTCGATCAGTTGCGGGCAGCGGCTGAGGCGGCGGTACGTGGTGGGGCGGCGATCCTGGTGATCAGTGACAAAGGGCTTGACGCCGCGCATGCAGCCATTCCGATCCTGCTGGCTGTCAGTACGGTGCATCATCACCTGATCCGTGCTGGCCTGCGCACCTTCTGCTCGCTGCTGGCCGAGACGGGCGAGTTGCGCGAGGTGCATCACCTGGCCTGTCTGGTCGGCTACGGTGCCGAGGCGATCAATCCCTACCTGGCTCTGGCCAGTGTGCGCACCCTGGCGATTGAGCGCGAGGCCGTCAAACAGAAGTCCAGTCGGAGCCCGGCGGTGGTCGAGAAGGTTGCCTCTGACCCACGCTCACTGACTCTGGCTGAAGAGGCGGTGCATCATTTTGTGCAGGCACTTGAAAAGGGACTGCTCAAGGTGATGTCGAAGATGGGTATCTCGACGCTGGATAGCTATTGTGGGGCGCAAATTTTTGAGGCGGTGGGTCTGGCGGCGGATCTGGTCGATGTCTGTTTTACTGGTACACCCTCGCGGATTGGAGGGATTGGCCTGGAGCGCATCGAGCTGGATGTGCGCGCCCGGCACGCACGGGCCTTTGCGGACTCGGCCAGGGCCTTGTCGTCGTCAACGCTGCCGCACCCGGGTTTCTACAAGTTCAAGAAGGATGGCGAGTACCATGCCTTCAGCCCGGCCGTCATCCATGCCCTGCACCGGGCGGTGCAGAGTCCCTATGCGCTCAACGGCGACAGTGAGGGTCCCGGGTTGAGTAGCGAGGGTTATGCAATCTATCGCACTTATGCCGACCTGGTCAACGGGCGGACGCCGACGGAGCCGCGTGATCTGCTTGACCTACGCCCGGCTGGCCCGTCGGTGCCGCTAGACGAGGTTGAGCCGATCGAGGCGATTGTGCGCCGTTTTAGCACGGCGGCCATGAGCCACGGCTCGACCAGCATCGAGTCGCACGAGACCCTTTCGGTTGCGATGAACCGCCTGGGCGGTATGGGCAACAGCGGTGAGGGTGGCGAGGCACACGAGCGTTACAAGGACGAGCGCAACAGCAAGATCAAGCAGGTGGCTTCGGGGCGTTTCGGCGTAACACCGGCTTACCTGGCCAGTGCGGTCGAGTTGCAGATCAAGATGGCCCAGGGGGCCAAGCCTGGTGAAGGTGGCCAGTTGCCTGGTCACAAGGTCAACGAGGAGATTGCTCGCATCCGCCACACCGTGCCGGGGGTGGCGCTGATCAGCCCACCGCCGCATCATGACATCTATAGCATTGAGGACCTGGCCCAGTTAATCTACGACCTGAAGCAGGTGAATGCGACGGCCCGCGTCAGTGTCAAACTGGTGGCGACGGCCGGGGTGGGGACGGTTGCGGCAGGAGTCGCGAAGGGCTACGCCGATGTGATCCTGATCAGCGGGCATGCCGGTGGTACCGGGGCCGCGCCGCTCAGTAGCATCAAGAATGTCGGCATTCCC
Source organism: uncultured Chloroflexaceae bacterium (assembly GCA_964592425.1). Lineage (GTDB taxonomy): Bacteria > Chloroflexota > Chloroflexia > Chloroflexales > Chloroflexaceae > Viridilinea. The sequence continues at coordinate 61,583 of CAZQCG010000011.1, read as the reverse complement.
TGGGAGTTGGGCCTGGCTGAGACGCAGCAGACCCTGGTATTGAATGGGCTGCGTGGGCGGGTGCGCGTGCGCGCTGACGGTGGGATGAAGACCGGACGGGACGTGGTGATTGCGGCACTGCTTGGTGCCGACGAATACTCGTTCGGTACGGCGGCGCTGGTGGCCGAAGGTTGTATTATGGCCCGCGCTTGCCACAACAACACCTGTCCGGTCGGTATCGCCACCCAGCGGCTCGACCTGCGGGCCAAGTTTATTGGCAAGCCTGAGATGGTGATGGCCTTCTTCCGCTACATGGCCCAGGAGGTGCGCGAGATCCTGGCTGGACTGGGGCTGCGCTCGCTTGATGAGGCGATCGGGCGGAGTGATCTGTTGCACCAGCGGCAGACAGGTATGCCGGGTGCCGATATGCTCGATCTGAGCCCGGTGATCGGCACGGCACATCTTACGCCAGGTGCCGAGCTGCGCCACGCCGGGGGCGACAACCTGCTGCCTGCCGAGGCGAGTCTCAACGAGCGGATCATCCAGGATACACGCACGGCGCTGGCTGCCCGTGGCCCCTTGAGCCTGAGCTACCAGATCCGCAATCGTGATCGCTCGGTGGGTGCACGGCTGGCTGGCTCGATCGGCCAACTCTACGGCGGTAAGGGCTTACCCACTGGCACGATCACAATCAGCTTCAATGGGAGTGCCGGTCAGAGCTTTGGCGCCTTTAATGCGCCGGGGATGGATCTACTGCTGGTTGGTGAAGCCAACGACTATGTTGGTAAGGGCATGGCTGGCGGTATGATTGTGATCACGCCGCCTGCCCAGGCGCGCTTTACCGCCTACGAGAATGTGATTGCCGGTAATACGCTGCTCTACGGGGCGACCGGTGGCGAGCTCTATGCCTCGGGGCGGGTGGGTGAACGCTTTGCGGTACGTAACTCAGGGGCCACGGCGGTGGTTGAGGGCGTAGGCGACCATGGCTGTGAATATATGACCGGCGGCACGGTACTGATCCTGGGGGCGACCGGGCGCAACTTTGGTGCCGGTATGACTGGCGGCACCGCCTATGTGTTTGACGAGGGGGACAACTTTGCGCAGCGCTACAACCCGCAGCTGATCGAGATTTGTCTGCTTAGCGCTCGTGACGAGGCCATTATCCAGGGTATGCTCAAGCGTCACGTTGAGTTGACCGGCAGTGCCCGTGGTGCGGAGTTGCTGGCGCGCTGGGAGTCCTACCGAGGTTTATTTAAGCTCGTGCTGCCGCGTGACACTGTGGCCCGGATTGAGAACGCAGTTGAGGGAACCGAGGAGCTCAAGCCAGCCCGGGCGGCCTGAGTTATCTCAACCCACCTGCGAAGTGCGTGTGCAGAACTGGCAAAGCTGTGGTAGGATACGCCGCCGGTAGTGGCTTAGGTACCGGTCTGAAACGGGTTAGTTACACCGGCGCCCTGTCTGCGCCGGATGGAGTTGGTATATTATGACCTGGATTGCCCTGCTTGGCCTGATGTTGATGATTGCTGCGGCCCCTGGTGTTTCGATCTACCTTGAGCATCTGCGCAGCGCTGGCACGGTTGAGTCGGTGGAGAGTGAGCCGCCTGTGCGAGGTGCCTCTTAAGCGAGGCAGGCAGATCTTTATCAAATAGGGTGCCACACCTGTGCAGGTATGGTACAATCGGCCTGTGGATAGAAGCATCCGTCGCAGCTTGGGGCCAGCGCTGGCCGAAAACGCCGCGTCGGGGGCCTTGCGTCGAACCAGGCGTCAGGCAGCCCTGGCGATGCTGCTCTGGGATCAGTTGCTGATCCTGGCTGGTTTTGGTTTTGCCTACTGGCTACGCTATGTCGCCAACTGGCCGAAGCCGTTTGAGCGCATCGTTTCAGAGGTGGCGACGCAGAACCAGGTTGAATTAAGCGCCTTCTGGCCGGTGATTCTGCCACTGATGTTGTTGCTGGCGCTGCGTTTCACGACGCGGGGGCTCTACCGGCCTTCACCGCGCCTCAGCCTGATCGATCAACTCACGATTATCTTCACGAGCACGCTGACGGTGATCGCGCTGTTGATCGTGTTTGTTTTTCTCTACCGCCCGTTTTACTACTCGCGGCTGATCTTCGCTTTCGCCGGGGCCTCGATTATCTTCCTGCTCAGCAGTTGGCGCCTGTTGCGTTCGGGTGTGCAGCACTGGCAGTGGTCACGCGGGATCGGGCGCGAGCGGGTATTGGTCGTTGGTGGCACGGGGTTGGGCCAGCAGGTGATGAGTGGGATTGTCTCTTCGCCTGGGCTTGGTTATAGCCTGACCGGCTACCTTGATGAACACCCGATTGTCGAAGAGGGGCGCGCAACGCGGGTCTATCGCCACCTCGGTGGGCTCGATGATCTGGAGCGCACGCTGCAACAGACAGGCGTTGATCAGGTTATCCTGGCATTACCATTCTGGGAGCAGGGCCGTCTGCCGGAATTGGTGGAGACCTGTCAGCGGTATAATGTCGGCTACCTGCTAGCCCCCGACTTCTACCAGATCAGTTTTGATCGGGTCGATCTGCACCAATTGAGCGGGGTACCCCTGCTACGGCCAAAAGAGATCCGCTTGCGAGGGGCAAATCTGGCCTTCAAGCGGGTGACTGACGTGATTGCGGTGGCCTTCAGTGCGCCATTGACAATGCTGCTAGCTGGGCTGATCGCGCTGGCCATCCGTCTCGACTCGCCCGGCCCGGTGATCTTTCGTCAGCAGCGTGTCGGTAAAGGTGGACACCTGTTCGCCTGTTACAAGTTTCGTACGATGGTGCCTGATGCCGAGGCGCGGAAGGCAGCTCTGGTGCAGCATAACGAGGCTGATGGGCCACTCTTTAAGATGCGCGACGATCCGCGGGTGACGCGGGTTGGCCGTCTGCTGCGCTGCAGTAGCCTCGACGAGTTGCCCCAACTCTGGAATGTGCTGCGCGGCGAGATGAGTGTGATTGGTCCACGCCCTGCCTTGCCCGAAGAGGTGGCGTGTTACTTGCCCTGGCATATGCGTCGGCTCGAGGTCCAGCCGGGCCTCGCTGGCCTGGCCCAGGCCCTCGGGCGTAGCGATATGTCTTTTGATGAGCAGGTGCGTCTCGATATCTACTATGCCGAAAACTGGTCGGTCGGCATGGATCTGCGTATTCTGCTGATGGTCATCCCGGCGGTAATCGGTGGGCGCGGCGCGTATTGAACTGCGGAGAAAGTTGCTATGCGGGTTTTGATCACCGGCGGTGCCGGCTTCCTTGGCTCACATCTCTGTGATCGTTTTCTGGCCGAGGGGCACGAGGTGATCGCGATGGATAACCTGATCACCGGCACAACTGACAACATTGCCCACCTGGCAGGTCATCCGCGCTTCAGCTTCATTAAACAGGACGTTACGAACTATATCTATATCGCCGGGCCGCTCGATGCAATCCTGCATTTTGCCTCACCTGCCTCGCCGATTGACTATCTTGAGTTGCCTATCCAGACGCTCAAAGTCGGTGCACTGGGTACCCATAAAGCCCTTGGCCTCGCCCACGATAAGGGGGCGCGCTTTTTGCTTGCCTCGACCTCCGAGGTTTACGGCGACCCGCAAATTCATCCCCAGCCAGAGAGCTACTACGGTCATGTTAATCCGGTTGGCCCGCGGGGGGTCTATGACGAGGCCAAGCGTTTCGCCGAAGCGATGACGATGGCGTACCACACCTATCATGGGGTGGCGACGCGCATTGTGCGGATCTTCAATACCTATGGCCCACGTATGCGGTTGCGTGATGGGCGGGTAGTTCCTAACTTTATCGCCCAGGCGCTCAAAGGCGAACCACTGACGCTTTATGGCGATGGTATGCAGACGCGGAGTTTTCAGTATGTGAGCGACCTGGTTGAAGGGGTCTACCGTCTGCTGCACGCAGATGAAGTTGAGCCGGTCAATATCGGTAACCCTGGTGAGTTCACGATTACCGAATTTGCGGCCCTGGTCAACGAGTTGACCAATAACCATGCCGGTACGGTGACCCGTGATCTGCGGACGAAGGATGATCCGCAGGTACGCCAGCCGGAGATCGCCAAAGCGCGTAATCTACTCAACTGGGAGCCGCAGGTGAGCCTGCGCGACGGCTTGATCCAGACGATTCCCTGGTTCCGCGAGGAGTTGCAACGGCGGGGAGAATTGTAGTGGCCTTTGTGCGACGTACAGCCTGGAAGGCGCAAGCGTAGCAGTGGGGCTGGGTTTGCCGCGATGGCTGGACGCGGGGCGAGCATGGGTGCTTGTTGGCCTGCCGGCGCTGGTTGTCCTTGGTGCCAGTGTCTTACTGCCTTTGCGTCCGGCAGCAGTGCTGCTGGTTGCGGCCTTTGGCGTGCCGCTGGTGCTGCTTGACCCGGTCTGGGCGCTCTACCTGGCCGTCCTCTCGGTGCCGGTGCAGGAGTGGTTGAGCCTGCCGGGCGGCTTGAGTCTGACCCAGGTAGCCCTGCTGTTAGCTCTGGCCAGCCTGGCCCTGCATAGCCTGGCCTATGCTGAGCAGCCGTTGTATTTTGGGCGGCTGTTGGCCCCGCTGGCCCTTTTTGTCTGGGCGTTGTCTCTGGCGACGGTGCTGACACCCTACAGCAGGGCTGAGGCGCTGCGTGAGACGGTTCGTTGGGCGACGGTGCCGTTGGTCTACCTACTGGCGCTACGCGCCAGCGAGGGTCGCCTCTGGCGCACCTGGGGTCTGGTTGGCTGTCTGCTGTTGGCCCCGAGTGTGACGGCGGTGGTGGGCCTGGTGCAGTACTGGTTCGGGCTTGGCCCGGCCAGTTTTGCCATTGGTGGGGGCCATGTACGAGCCTATGGAACGATTGGGCAGCCCAATTCATTCGCTGGCTATATGAACCAGGCCTGGCCGCTGGCGGCAGGCGTGACGCTCTTTGCACTGGTGGGCTTGCGAACGGCCACTGCGCGGCGGACGGCGTGGACAACCTTGCTCGGTGCAGGGGTGGCCCTGGGCCTGACGGGGGCGGCGTTATTGGTCAGTTTCTCACGTGGGGGTTGGCTGGGGGCTCTGGGCGGGGCTCTGGTGATGATCATGGCTGCCCTAATGCTGCTGCCCGATCAACTGCGGCAGTACGCCCGTCGGGCTGTGCTGGTGCTTCCGCTTGGCCTGGTGCTGCTGGCTCTGCTTGGGGGGGGGGGGCTATTGCCTGCGGCCGTCGGCGAGCGTTTGACCAGCCTGGTCGGCAGCCTGCGCCTTTTTGATGCGCGTGGGGTTGCCGTCACACCGGCCAATTTTGCCGTGGTTGAGCGCATGGCCCATCTACAGGCGGGCTGGAATATGCTGAAGCGCCACCCGTTGAGCGGGGTTGGCCCGGGGAACTACAGCCTGGTCTATGCCATTGAACCAGGTCCTGACGAGCGTCCAATCAACGTACGGCCATGGTATGTCTCGCGGGGTCATGCCCATAACTACTACCTGCACATTGCCGCTGAGGCTGGCCTGGTCGGACTGGGGGCCTATCTGCTGCTGCTGCTTGCGGTGGCGGGCCAGGCGCTGCGGGCGCTGCGGGCAGCGCAGGGATGGGCCTGGCAAGGGATCGCCGTTGGGGCAACCGGCGTGATTGCAGCCGTGGCGATTCACAATCTCTTTGAGAATCTGCATGTGCTGAACATGGGCCTGCAACTCGGATCAATCTGGGCGCTACTGGTGATCGTTGAGCGTGCCGCGATGGAGTGCGGCTTGAAGGGGCACCCCCAATGAGCTATCTCGTGACTGGTGGAGCTGGTTTTATCGGCAGTCACCTGGTTGATGCCCTGCTCAGGCGTGGCGAGCAGGTTATTTGTGTCGATAACTTTAACTCCTATTACGACCCGGCGCGCAAGCGGCACAATTTGGCCTGGGCCAGTACGCAGGCAGGGTTTCGCCTGGTCGAAGCAGATCTGCGCGATGCTGAGGCGCTGGAAGCGGTCTTTGCGGCCTACCGGCCACGGCGGGTTGCTCACCTGGCGGCAATGGCTGGCCCGCGCCCCTCGATCCTCAACCCGGTCTTGTATGAGCAGGTGAACGTGGGTGGGACGGTGCAGTTGCTTGAACTGGCGCACCGTTATGGAGTTGAGGGTTTCTTGCTTGCCTCAACTTCATCGGTCTATGGGCGGGCGGCGCGGGTGCCCTTCAGTGAGGATGACCCGACCGACCGACCGCTCTCACCGTATGCCGCTACGAAGAAGGCTGCCGAGGTGCTGGCCTATACGTTCCATGGGCTCTACGGTATCCCGACGACGGTCGTGCGCTTCTTTACCGTCTACGGGCCGCGGGGTCGCCCGGATATGACCCCGTATCTCTTTGTGGACAAGATGGTGCGCTCCGAGCCGTTTGTGCTCTTCGATGGTGGGGTCAATCTCTTTCGTGACTACACCTATGTTGATGACATCATCGCCGGGGTGCTTGCCGCACTTGACCGACCGCAGCCCTTTGCGATCTTTAACCTGGGCAACGCACGTCCGGTTGAACTACGCACCTTTGTTGCGTTGCTTGAGCAGGTGACAGGTCTGCCAGCACAGATTGAGCGCCGCCCGCTGCCCCCGACCGAGCCGCCGATCACCTTTGCCAATACTGAATATGCCGGGCGTGAGCTAGGTTTTGCGAGCCAGACAACGATTGAGGAGGGGTTAGAGCAGTTTTGGCGTTGGTATCGAGCCGAGGTAGCACCGGGCCTGATGACAAAGCTGTAGTCACATAGCGATGTATAACTCATCGTGTGATCAGCCGATCCAGGGTATACTAGGCTGATGTATTGGGTTCGGGTCACTTCTGAGGATCGTAGAAGTGGATGAAGGCGACAAGATAATGATGATTGACGACACGAAAGGCCCGCTTGTCACCGCTGAAGAGGTTGGATCCGAACTGTCACCGGAGGTAGAGGTTGAGCGAGGCGGATTTTCACTCTGGGAACGGCTGCGTAGCCCACGTACGCTGATCTCCTTTGGCCTGGCGCTTGCGATTATTATCTTTGCCTTGCGTGGGCTGAATATTGATCTGGCGTTGACCGCAGAGTATATTCGGCAGGCCAATCCCTGGTTCTTACTGCTGGGCCTGACAGTCTTCTATACGACCTTTCCGATGCGCGCCCTGCGCTGGCGCCTGTTGCTGCGCAACGCCGGGGTGCCGGTAGACGAGGGCCGCGACAGTTGGGCCTCGCTGCCAGCGTTGATGGAGTACATCTACCTGTCGTGGTTTGCCAACTGTATTGTGCCAGCCAAGCTTGGCGACGCCTATCGGGCGTACTTGCTCAAGCATAACGGTAAGGTCTCGTTCTCGAGTGCATTCGGAACGATCTTTGCCGAACGTCTGCTCGACATGCTCGGGCTTTTCGGTATGCTCGTCCTCTCGGCATGGTTCACCTTTGGTGCTCGTATGCCTGAGGGAACGCAGATTGTGTTTGGTTTCGGGGCTTTATTGGTGGTGGTCATCATTCTCGGCCTGGCCGGGATGCGCTGGCTGAGCCCCTTTATTCGTCGCTTTATCCCCCAGCGTCTGCATGATTTCTACGGGCGCTTCGAGCATGCTGCGCTGAGTTCGTTTAGCCCGGCGGTGCTGCCACGCCTGATCGCCTTCACGGGGGTGATCTGGCTGCTTGAAGGCTTCCGGCTCTACTTCGTGATCGAGGCCTTTGGTCCCGAGGTAGCCACGCTTTCGCTCTCGGCGATCATCTTTGTAGCCCTGGCCTCGTCGTTGTTGACGGCCCTGCCGATCACACCAGCTGGCCTGGGGGTGGTCGAAGGCACGATCACGGTGGTACTGACACTCTTCGGCATTGATAAGAATCTTGGTATCGCCGTGACCCTGCTCGACCGCATGATCAACTTCTGGAGCATCGTCTTCGGCGGCTTTCTTCTCTACATCTTCTCAAAGCGTAAGTGAGGCTAAACGAGCGTGACCAAACAGCGTGGACATGGGTGGGGGTTTCAGGGGCTGGCCTTTGGCTCTTCCCTGTTCCCGCTCGCTGATGATGGTCGTACTCCTTTGTTATGATCATTGCGGTTGACTACACTGCCGCAGCCTGGCAAGGTGCAGGGATCGGGCGCTACACGCGTGAGTTGATCCGTGCGATGGTGCCGCTTGACCCGACGCTACGTTATACACTCTTTTATGCTGCCGGGGGCTTACCGCCCACTTCGCCACACCTGGCTGACCTGCAGGCGCTCTGTCGGCTTTACCCTCATGTGCGGGCTCACCCAATCCCGCTCAGCCCGCGCCAGTTGACGATCATCTGGCAGCGGCTGCGCTTACCGCTGCTTGCCGAGTGGCTGGTTGGCCGGTTTGACGTGCTGCATGCCCCCGATTTCGTGCTGCCGCCTACGCATGCCCGCACGCTGCTTACGGTGCATGACCTGACTTTTCTGGTGCGCCCCGAGTGTGCCGAGGCCGGGCTGCGGGCCTACTTGACGCGGGCCGTGCCGCAGGCCTTGCGCCGTGCCGACCTGGTGGTCGTTGACTCACAGGCCACCGCCAACGATCTTGACCGCCTGCTGGGTGTTGGCGGGCGTCGTGTGCGCCTGATCTACCCTGGTGTCGCTGAGCGTTTCCAGCCTTTGTCTGCCCATAACATAGAGCCGGTGCGTGTTGCGTTGGGCCTACCGGCCCAATTTCTGCTCTTTGTCGGCACGCTCGAGCCGCGTAAAAACCTGGTGCGCCTGCTCGAAGGTTTTGCCCATGCCACGCTGCCGCCGGAGCTCCAGTTAGTGATCGCCGGGCGGCGGGGCTGGCTCTATGAAGAGATCTTTGCGGCCATTCGCCGCCTGGGGCTTGAGAAACGGGTGCAGTTGCTTGATTTTGTTGCCGAGAGTCACCTGCCAGCGTTGTATAATCTTGCACGAGCCCTGGTTTACCCATCACTTTATGAGGGCTTTGGTCTACCGGTGCTGGAGGCTATGGCCTGCGGTACGCCGGTGGTCACGGCTAAGGTTGCTAGTCTGCCCGAGGTGGCCGGCGAGGCGGCGATCCTGGTTGATCCGTTGAGCGTCGAGGCGATTGCCGACGGCATCAGGCTGGCGCTTGAGGCGGCACCGCGCCTGCGCAGCGCTGGCCCGCTGCAGGCGCGCAACTTCAGCTGGAGTGCCGCAGCACAGGCGTTAATGGCCTGTTATCGTGATCTCGGCAGCAGCAACTAAGACCAGTTCGGCTTACCGATTTTGGATTGCAGCACATGGCTTTCTGATGAGCTGGAATCCAAAATGGTATAACACTTGAAACCTCGTCTGAGAGAGAGGCTCATGACACGACAGAATGACCTTGCCGCCGAGGCGCTGCGCCGGGGTGCGGTTCCTGGTCGCGGGTACGCGTTTGCCCGGCTTGTCTCACAGATATTGCACCCGATCGTGCTGGGTGTCGCGGGGGTGCTGATCGTCGGCCTGCTGGGGATCGCGCCACCGCGAACAGGGCTGATCTGGGCCATTGTCTGCATCTTTTTGCAGATTGTGCCGCCGATGATCTTCTTTACGATCCGCCTGCGTCAGGGTGCCTACACCGATGATGATGTTTCGGATCGCACTCAGCGCAACGAGCTGTACCTCTTTGGCATCATTAACCTGGCTGTCGGCCTGGTTTTGCTCTGGCTGCTTGGTGCGCCAGACCCGATGCTGGCCATGGTTACGGCAGGGGTGGTGATGAGTGTGATTGCCTGGGTGATCAATCGCTACTGGAAGATCAGTGTGCATGCTTCGAGTATGGGCACGACAGCAACGCTGGGCGCACTCTATGCCGAGCCACTTGGCCTGGCACTCTGGCTAGCTGCCCTGCTGCTGGGCTGGGCGCGTGTGCGTACGCGTAACCACACCCCGCTGCAGGTAGTGGCTGGGATAGCGCTGGCGACGGTTTGTGTGGTGGGGAGCTTTGTGGCCTTTGGGCTGCTCTGAGGTTGCGTCTAACGCAGGAGGTGCGGCAGTAGGCGCAGTAGGTCGCCAGCGCGCCGGGCACGCAGTCCCAGGCGGCCCCAGGGGGTCAGCAGGTAGCGGTCGGCGAGATGGTCAAGCTGAAGTTGGAAGACCGCTCGCAGGAGCAGGTGGCCTGCTCGGGCCTGTGGGGGGACGTGGTGGCTCGCCCAGGTCAGCAGGGTGTCCAGGGCCGCCTGGGCGCTTGCCAGGGCTTCGCTGAGCAGGGTCGGTGCGGCGTCGCGGGCTTCGAGCACATAGAGTTGCTGGCGGGCGTAGAAGAAGTGTAACAGGGCCGCACTCAACTCCCATTCCGCGTGCTCAGCGGCGAGGTCGGGGTCGCCAGCTACGTATGTCTCAAGGCTAGCCCAGGCGACCTGGCCCAGGGCCAGGTGGCCCTCGGCCAGGCGCATAGCCTCGAGGCGGCGTTGGAGTTCGAGCGGAAGCTCGTCGATGGGGTCAAGCACGTCGGTTGGCGGGAGGCTGACCGGGTCGCTGGGTTGGTGCCACCCACTGCCGGTGATGCGGCGCGGGTCACGAGCCAGGGCCGGACGCCAGGCCAGGGCCAGTTCTTCATAGGCGCAGATGAGCCTGGCGGGTGCGGCGGGGCAACGGGCGGCAGCGTAAGCGGCCAGGATTTGTTGCGGATCGCTTGTGGGGGCCCAGGCCAGGCGGGCGAAACAATAGGCATTGGGTGGTGCCCAGTTGAAGGGACGGTCACCGGTTAGCAGGGCGTAGACGGCACCGATACAGGTGCGGTGGTAATGGACGAGGTCGGCGGCGATCACATCTGCCAGGGGTGGTGGTGAAGATTTGAAGAGGAGGCCGTCGAGGTAGTACTCGAAGGCAGCCAGGCCAGCCTGTGGCCCAACCGTCGGTTCGGGCCGGGTACCGAAGGTTGTGACGCAGCCAGTCAGGGCGGCAGCCACAGAGGCATTGGCTGGCCCAGCAAGGCTCTCGGCGTAGCTGCGTAGGCGGGGGGCGAAGAGCAGGTTGAGCTGAGGGTGGGGCCGGGTGATGGTCGGGGCCGTCTCGGTATCGTGGTAGGCCAGGTAGCTGACGCGGGCGGTAGGGCGGTCGATGGGCAGCGCAGCGGCCAGGGTGTTGGCAGCGATCAGAGCCTGCTCGGCGGGGCCGAGGTGGGCGCAGGCAGGACAGTAGCACCACCCCCCGCTGCGCAGGTCGTCGGGCCAGAGGTGATAGACCTCAGCCTCGGGGTAGGCGGCGAAGAAGGCCGTAGCGCTGCGGCGCAGCCACGCGAGGGCCTGAGGGTTGCTCACACAGAGGTTGTGGTCGGGCGTGCGGTATGCTCCATTGTGGCGGAAGAGAGTGGGGTCGTGGCGAAAGAGCCGGCGGGGGAGCAGGTCGCGCAGGTGATGGCCACCGAGTTCGAGCCGCAGGCCATAGGAGCGGATCAGGGGCAACAATGCACGGCGCCGTTTGCGCCAGGAACTCAGACGGCAAGCCCCGAGGGCTGGCTCGTGGATGGTGGTGTGGACAAAGATCGTATTGAGCCGGTTATGGGCGGCCCAGTTGATCCAGGCTTCGGCCTGGGCAAGCATATGATCATGGCCGAGGATCAGGCCGCGGATGGGCAGCGCAGGCCGGTCGGCCACAGCTACCAAGGGGAGTTGGATCGCAGGTTGGGCTGGCGGCACGCTGGCGGCAGCGGGGGCAGGCCAGTGGCAGCCGAGGGCTTCGAGCAGGTCATAGACAGCGTAAAGCAGGCCGCGTGGCCCGTCACCAGCGAGGTGCAGCCCATCGGCATCGGGGGCACGCAGGAAACCATCGCCGTCAGGGCCATAACTCAGCTTGATGCGCTGGCCGGGGGCGGTCGGCAGGATGGGCAGATCGGGGCCACCCAGGCGGGTGAGGGTGGTGCGCAGTTCATCGGCGGCCATGCGGGCGGGGGGCGGGGCCTGGTCGGGCAACTCGATCACCCAGGCGGGGTTGAGGGTATGGGCCACAGGTAGATCCCTAGGCAATGGGCAGGAGCAGGCTGAAGGTGCTCCCACGACCTTCAGTGCTGTCGACGGTCAGGTGGCCCGCGTGGCCTTCAACCAGGTGTTTAGCGATGGCCAGGCCGAGCCCGGTGCCACCGGCGTGACGGGTGCGCGAGCGGTCAACTTTGTAGAAGCGCTCGAAGATGCGCGGCAGATCCTGGGGCGGGATACCGATGCCGGTGTCGCTGACACTGACTTGCAGCCATGGCCCGCCAGCCAGGTCGTCGGGGATGTTATTGAGCGACGGCAGGAGGGTGGTACGGACGATCACGATTCCGCCGGGCGGGGTAAATTTCACGGCGTTATGCAGCAGGTTCAGCAGCACCTGGCCGATCCGGTCGGCGTCAATCAGGGCGGTTGCCGTCTGGTCGTGCAGGTCGGCATTGATCTGGATCTGCTTGCGATCGGCCTGGGGGCGAATGCGCTCGATTGACCGGTCGACGACTGGTCCGAGGGCGGTCGGGGCCAGTTTGAGGGTCACCCGGCCTGACTCGATCTGCGCAAGCTCGTGCAATTCATCAACCAGTTGGGTTACGGCGTCGATCTCCTGGGCCATCTGGCCGAGCATGCGTTGGCTGACCTCGAGCGGCGGATCGGACTGCACGGTTTCTATCAGCAGCTTGAGCGAGGCAAGGGGCGTGCGTAGCTCATGGGAGACGTTGGCCACCAGGTCGCGCCGTGAGCGTTCGAGCATACTGATCTGCGTAATGTCGCGGATCATGAGGATGGCACCAACGACCTGGCCGTCTGGCGCCAGCGGTGTGCAGCGCAGGTGGAGCGTGCGGCCGCTGTTAATCGGGCGCAAGGTCAACTCACGTGGTTCACTGTCGTGGAGCACCTCGCCAGCCAGGGCATCGGCCTGATGGTCGCGCAGGGTAGCGATCAGGCTCTGGCCGACTGGCCCGTCGTTGCGATCAAGCATGCTCATAGCCGGGGGATTGAGGTGGCGCACGCGGCGTTCGGTATCGATGATGATGACCCCGGCATCAAGGCTGGTGGTGGTGGCGCTTAAGAGTGGCAGGCTCAGGGCGGCGAGCGGGTCGTTGTTGAGCGCCGTGGGGGGCAGATCGCGAGGGGCGGATTGGAGCGCAGTGCGCTGCCGGCCTCGATAGCAGAGCCAGAGGCTGAGGGCGAGGCTGATCAGCAGGATGATCGTAAGAGGGGTGATACTTGGCACAGGCTGGCAGGTTTCACATGTCGCCGGGCGCCTCGAAGCGATAGCCGACGCCACGCACGGTCTGGATGTAACGGGGATGGCTGGGGTCGGACTCGATCTTCTCACGCAGCCAGCGGATATGTACATCAACGGTGCGGCTATCGCCAATGAAATCGAGGCCCCAGACCCGCTCAAGCAGCAGGTCACGGGAGAGCGCGATACCGCGGTTGCGGATCAGGCAGGTGAGCAGGTCAAACTCTTTCTGGGGCAGGGTCAGTTCACCACCTTCACGCCAGGCGCGGCGGCTGCTGGTGTCGACCTTGAGCGGGCCAGCCTCGAGTACTTCGCGGTTGTGCAGATGGGGCTGGCGTTCGGTACGGCGCATAATCGCCCGTACACGGGCCAGGAATTCACCGAGGCTGAAGGGTTTGCTGACATAGTCGTCGGCACCCAGTTCAAGTCCGGCGATACGGTCGACCTCGTCCTGGCGAGCGGTGAGCATAATCACCGGGACATCACTTTCCTGGCGCAGGATGCGGCAGACCGAGAAGCCATCGAGGCGCGGAAGCATAATATCGAGCACGATCAGGTCGGGCTGATCGCGCCGGGCTAGATCAAGGCCCTGGATGCCGTCGGCAGCGAGCAGGACGCTGTAGCCCTCACGCTCGAGATTGTAGCGCAGGGTCTCGGCGAGGGTCGTCTCGTCCTCAATGATCAGGATGCTAGCCATAGTTTGCCTGGTTCAGCGATGAAAAAGGTGTGACCGACGAAGGCGTAGAATGCGCCGGCGTCGGTCACTGTGTGCGGAGAGGGTCGATCCAGCGATCATACTGGTCGGGGCGGAGGGATTTGAACCCACGACCCCCGCGTCCCAAACGCGGTGCTCTACCAGGCTGAGCCACGCCCCGTGCTTACTCTAGGGTAGCAGCAACGGCGGCGAATGTCAAACGGAGATCCGCGCACCTATGGCTCATCCTGCGGTACAATAGAGTCACCCGATACTGCTGGAAGAGGTGCCTATGAGCAGCACAGCAATGCTGACCGATACGATATTTGACGCTCACACCTGGCATGGACATGTCGAGCAGGCGGCGCGGCTTGAGGCGATCCGGCATGCGATTGGCGCGGCTGGTCTGCGTGACGATCTGCACCAGCGCACGGTACGTCCGGCGACGATGGCTGAGCTTGAGGCGGTGCATACGCCGCAGTTGCTGCGGCTGGTCCGCCAACTGGTCAGCTACGGAGGCGGCCAGTTTGATTCAGACACCTATGTTACTGCCGATTCTTGGGATGCCGCACTTATGGCGGCTGGTGCGGCTATCGGTGCGGTTGAGGCGGTCGCTGGTAGCCATGTGCGCAATGCCTTTGCTCTGGTGCGCCCGCCCGGCCATCATGCGACACCAGCGCGGGCGATGGGTTTTTGCCTCTTTAACAATATTGCCGTCGCCGCCCGCTACGCCATCCGCCAGCTTGGGGTGCAGCGCGTAGCCATCGTCGACTATGATGTACACCATGGCAATGGCACCCAGGACATCTTCTACGATGATCCGGCGGTGCTCTTCTGTTCGACCCACGCTGCGCCTTTTTACCCCGGTTCAGGCAGTGCCGCCGAGATGGGCGACCGCATTGCTGCGCCCGGCGCAACGCTCAATATGCCACTGCCCTTCGGCACCGGCGACCGGGGCTATGCCCGTGTTTTTGCGCAGGTGCTTGCCCCGGCGCTGCGCCGGTTTCGGCCCGACCTGCTGCTGGTTTCGGCGGGCTACGATGCCCATTGGAGCGACCCGCTCGGCCCGATGGTGCTTTCGGTCAGCGGTTATGCCCAGCTCAACCGGATGCTGATCGATCTGGCCGACGAGTTGTGCGACGGTCGGCTGGTCTATGTGCTTGAGGGCGGCTATAACCTTGAGGCGCTGGGGGCCTGTGTGGTTGCCGGTCTGCGCCAGTTGCTTGGGCGCACACCTGGCCCTGACCCGATTGGTGAAGTCGATTCGCCTGAGCCTCTGCCGGAGATTGATCGGGTGATCGAGACCCTGCAGGCGCGCCATCCTCTGCTGGCACTATGACGATTGCAGTGATTAACTACGGGGCGGGCAACTTGCCCAATGCAGTACGTGCGCTCAGGGCCGTTGGGGCTGACCTGCTGGTGACGGACGATCCGGCGGTGGTGCGCACGGCAGAGGCGGTGGTGCTACCTGGCGTCGGGGCGACTGCCGATACGATGGCGAGCCTTAAACGCCTGGGTATGACCAGCGTTTTGCCGGAGGTGATCGCTGCCAGGCGGCCCTTCCTGGGCATCTGTGTGGGCATGCAGGTGCTGCTGGCTGCCAGTACCGAGTTCAGCGACCACGCCTGCCTGGGGGTTGTTGATGGTACCGTCCGTCGGCTGCCCACTACGGCAGGCAAGATTCCCCAGATCGGCTGGAATCAGGTCAACTATACGTCAGCCTTTGCCAATCACCCGCTCTTTGCCGGGATTCCCGACGGGAGCGACTTCTACTTTGTCCATTCCTTCTATTGTGACCTGGACGAACCAGCACTTGTCGCTGGCCAGACCAGCTATGGTCTGAGTTTCCCTAGTGTGATGGTGCGCGGGGCCATGGCGGCGGTTCAGTTTCACCCCGAAAAGTCGGGCCGCTACGGGCTGCGCCTGTTACAGAATTTTGTTGGCCTGGCCACAGCCGCAGCGGCTGTGCCCGCCCCTGCTGCTGCCGACCCGCTTTCGGCTCAGCCTACCCCCACCCAGTGATGGAACTTATACCTGCGATTGACCTGCACGACGGGCGCTGTGTTCGGCTCTACCAGGGCGATTTTGCCCAGCGCACGGTTTATGATGAAGACCCGGTGGCGGTGGCCCGGCGCTGGGAAGCGCAGGGAGCCCAACGCCTGCATGTGGTTGACCTGGACGGAGCGCGGAGTGGACACCCGGTCAATACGGCGGCGGTGCTGGCGATTGTGCAAGCGCTGCGTATTCCGGTGCAGCTTGGCGGTGGTTTGCGCCGTGAAGAGGATGTTGAAGTGGCCCTCGAGTTGGGGGTCGCCCGGGTCATCCTTGGGACGGCCGCGGTGGAGCATTCCGCGCTGCTGCCACGCCTGCTCAGCCGCTTCGCTGAGCGGGTGATCGTTGGGGTTGATGCCCGCAACGGCATGGTTGCCACCGATGGTTGGATGACGACGGCCAACCTGCGGGCGACTGACCTGGTGCAGCAGATGGCGGCGCTGGGGGTGGCTCGGGTGATTTATACCGACATCAGCCGTGATGGTACGCTCACCGAGCCCAACTTTGCGGCCCTGGCCGAGTTGATGCGCCCCGGCGGCCCGGCCATCGTCGCCAGCGGCGGGATTGCCACGCTGGAGCATCTGCGGCAGCTCGCCGAGCTTGGGGCCGAGAGTGCGATTGTCGGCAAGGCTCTCTACGCGAAGCGTTTTACCCTTCCCGAGGCCCTGGCTGCCCTGGCAGCCGCGCCTGGTTCAACAGGTAATCACAGCCATGAGCAACCCTGATCTGACGGCAAAATTTGAAGAAGAGCGTCTGCGTGCCCATGAGCAGTCGCAAATTATTTACCTGCAGGGCCAGATCGACGAACTACGCCGCCAGTTGAAGGAGCAGGGCAATAAGTACAACTGGGCGATGGAGCAGGTGCGCAAGACCGAGGCGACGGTGGTGCAGGTGCAGAGCCTCTTTGAGCGCCATGCCGCTGATACGCTCCAGGCAGGTGAAGTGGTACGGCGTGACGTGGTTGCGTTGCGCAAAGAGATCGCCGGGGCGTTGGTGAAGATCGAGGAGGGGGTGCGCCCGATCCGCGATATGCAAGCCCAGATCATCCAGGTGGCCGAGGCGCGCAAGGCTGACCGTGACTATGTGGTGGGTTGGCTGAGCCGTATTGAGCAGACCGAGCAACAGATCCTTGGCTTGCAGGCCCAGATCAAAGAGCTTGATGATCGCCAGCGCCAGGTCTTGCTCCAGCTTGATCGTCTGCGCGAGGCCGACACGATTGCGGTGCAAGAGGCGCGCAAGGTTGGCGACGAGCTGCAGATCGAGAAACAGAGCCTGCGGCGCCAGTCGGTTGAGGCACAGCAGTTGGTCGTCGATGTGCATGCTATTCTCGAAGAGCATGCCTCGCGCATTGCCCGTATTGATGAGATCCGCCAGCATCTGGACATCTTTGCCGAGACTCTACCGGGCCAGATCGTTGAAGTAGCTGCGAAGCTGCCGGATATCATTGCCGACATCAAGCGCGTCGAGCGCATCTCGACTGAGCGTTTCCTGATGAACCAGGAGCGCCTTGAAGAGGTGCGCCAGCAGGCTGATGAGAAGATCAGCGAATTGCAGGAGATTGACGGTGTTCACCTGCGCCAGTTGACGGCCTGGCTCGAGCGCATCGACAGCTATATTCGCGAGATCGAGCAGCGAATTACCCGCAACAGTTCACGGATCGAGGTGGTGCAACAGGCCCACATTGTCCGCATCGTCGAGATCGAGCGTCGTGAGATCAACCGGCTCAACGCCCTCTTCAGCGCCGTGCGTGATCTTACTGAGCGCAACAAAGCCGAACAGCTTGAGGCGATCGGCGGCGATGAGGTGTGAGCTACGCATCAGGGTACGGGCCGAGAAAACGCTCACCATCAAAGTGAATCAAGTGGGATGGTGATTCTGCAAGCAAGTGTGCGTCACGCTCGCGGGTATGAGGAAGTGGCGTATGCCTAGCGTTTTGCGCGTTGGCCGATACCGCTTCTATTTCTTCAGCAATGAGCGCCAAGAACCACCGCATATTCACGTCAAAGCAGCTGGGGATCAAGCAAAGTTCTGGCTTGATCCGCTCGCCCTCGCCGCCAATTATGGTTTTGCAGCGCGTGAATTGAATCAGATCGAACAGATTATCGTGGATCATCAAACGGAACTCTTGGAGGCATGGCATGACTACTTCAGCCAGATCTAATCTCCGCCACACACGAGCATATGTTCCGACAACTGCGTTTGCGAAAGAGGTCACTTTTGACGATGCGCTCATGCATGTAACCTTAACGGATGGACGGATTGTGAGCGTGCCGATAATCTGGTTTCCGCTATTGTACGTCGCAACTTCTGAACAGCGTAGTCACTGCGAAATCGGTGCTGGGGGTCGCTCCCTGCATTGGTCAGAACTGGATGAAGATATCTCAGTCGCCCAATTACTGGCTGGCGGGGATCTTGCCTCGACCTAGAGCGTTGATAGGGTATCCCCTCGCTGAGACCGGTCAGGTGGTGGCAGGGAAGCCATTCCGCGTTCTTCCTTTGAAGAAAAGCGCTTGACAAGTACATATGGCGCATTAGGAAGCACAAGGTCGCTCGTGGCGGAATTGTAGGCAAGGGCATTCGGTTTCTTACCTGGCTTTGGCCAGACGATACGTTTACGGCAGTTGTGTCAAGCCCGTCTCAGATCCCACGCAGGATCACCCGCCCTTCGCTCAGGCGCTCGACTTGCACCAGGGCGGCGATGGGGATGCCGCGGGCCTCGATGGCGGCCCGGCCATGCTGAAAGAGCTTCTCGACGACGAAGGCGGCTGCGACGAGCTCGGCCCCGGCTTCGGCGACGAGCTCGGCCAGGGCCAGGGCGGTACGCCCGTTGGCGAGAAAGTCGTCGACGAGTACCACCCGACTGCCGGCTGGTAGGTAACGCGCCGAGATGACCAGGCGCATCTGGCCACCTTTGGTGGGTGAGGGCACCAGGCGCGAGAGGGCCGGCGCTTCGACTTCGGGCGAGTATTTTTTGGCGTAGACCATCGGGGTACCCAGGGCCATTGCGGTGACCAGCGCCGGGGCAATCCCGCTCGCCTCGGCGGTGAGCACCAGGTTCGGCTCCAGGGGCCGTAGCCGTTCGGCGAGGGCCTGGCCAATGGCGGCCATCAACGCTGGCTCGATGCGGTGGTTGAGGAAGTGGTCAATCTTTAGGATGCGGTCGTCCACCACCGTCGCTTCGGCGCTGACCCGTTGTGCCAGAGGCAGAAAGGGGGCCGTTAGGCTACGCTGCAGGTCACTATGCATGATCTTGGCCTCTCCTCACGATATTGCACGCCTGTCAGGCCTATGGTACCATACGCAGATGTGCCGTCGCCTGCCGCAGGGCCAGGCTCTTTTTTGTGGTTCAGATAGAGTTGAGGTACCGCAATGTCAATGGGAGTAGCCTACACGTTGACGATGCGCTGTGAGATTGAGAACCGTCCCGGTATGCTCGGCCGGCTCACGACGCGCATTGGCGAGGTAGGTGGCGATATTGGGGCGATTGATCTGGTGCGTGCCGAGCGCCATGTGCTGGTGCGCGACATTACGGTGCGGGTGCAGGATGAGCATCACGGTGAGGTGCTTACGGCGGCACTCAAAGGTTTGCCCGGTATTACGGTGCTTGAGGTGAATGACCGGGTCTTTCTGGCCCATACGGGTGGCAAGCTGGCCGTGCAGAGCAAGGTGCCGCTGAAGAACCGCGATGATCTCTCGCTTGTCTACACACCCGGCGTGGCGCGGGTCTGTAGCGCGATTGCCGCGAGCCATGAGAAGGTCTTTGATCTGACCTGGAAGGGTAATAGCCTGGCGGTGGTCAGCGACGGCAGCGCCATCCTTGGTCTGGGCAACCTGGGGCCCGAAGCGGCTATGCCGGTGATGGAGGGCAAGGCGATCCTCTTCAAAGAGTTGGCCGATATTGACGCGGTGCCGATCTGTCTGCGCTCGCAGAACCCCGATCTGATTGTGCAGACAGTTGAGCAGATCGCGCCCAGTTTCGGTGGGATCAACCTGGAGGATATTGCTGCCCCAAGCTGTTTTCTGGTTGAGGGACGCCTGCATGAGAGCCTGGACATCCCGGTGATGCATGACGATCAGCATGGGACGGCGGTAGTCGTGCTGGCGGCCATGCGCAATGCCCTGCGTGTGATTGGTAAGGCCCTGCCAGAAGTGCGTGCGGTGGTCAACGGGGTCGGTGCGGCGGGCACGGCGATCATCCGGGCCTTACTTGAGGCCGGGATTGGTGAATTGACGGCGGTTGATCTCCACGGCATCCTCTACCGTGGCGATGACCATCTGCAGACGCCGATGCAGCGTATTATCGCCTCGCAGACCAACCGCGAAGGTCGGCGCGGCACCCTAAGCGATGCACTGCGGGGCGCTGACATTTTTGTGGGCGTCTCAAGGGGGCGCATCCTCAGCCCTGAGCTGGTGCAGGCGATGGCTCCCGACCCGATTGTCTTCGCCCTGGCGAACCCTGTCCCTGAGGGTGATCCCGAGATGTTGCGCCGGTATGCACGGATCGTCGCGACCGGGCGCTCGGATCAGCCCAACCAGATCAACAATGTCTTGAGCTTCCCCGGCATCTTTCGCGGAGCCCTCGATGTGAAGGCGACCAAGATGACCTCGGGCATGCGTCTGGCCGCTGCTGAGGCGCTTGCCTCCGTGATTCCGCCTGAGGAGTTGAGCGAAGAGTATTTGATCCCCAGCGTCTTCAATCGGGCGGTTGTGCCAGCCATTGCCACAGCGGTGGCCTATGAGGCGATTCGCGCCGGGGTGGCCCGGCGTGAACATCTGCCGTCGCGCGGGGGCGATTGAGCCCACCCGCACAAACATTCCCGAAAGGTTGCCATGACCTTTCGGGAATGCGGCAATGGCTTGATTCTATGCCGCGCTCGTGCGCCGGAACGGCTCGCCATACCTGGTGGCAGGGGCTTCGGTTGGTTCACTGCACTGCCCCGGTTGCGGCCCCAGACTGGCTTTGATCACAGCCCCCTGCCCAAAATGCGTCCGTGAAGCGAGCTTCCAATAGACCGTCGTTGGCATAAAGGTGGTGGCGGGCTGTTGTGGGTTGGGCTGAAACTCCGGACTGCTGTACCAACGACGAGGCTTCATGTGAACGGCTCCGCGGCACGCCATTGCGTTCAGGGATATAGCGATCCTACGCCAGTTATGAAACCTGTCAGGTGCGGCCAGCATTGAATGAGCGCTTTCTGATGCGTCAGAGGCCGCACCTGACAGGTTTACGGCCCCGATAGGATTGCTATAGATAAAGCTTGACAGTTTGTGATAGAGAGTGCCAGGTTATTTGCTTATGCCAGGAGGGCATCTAAGCAGATCCAATTGGTTAATCAGGCTCTCTATTGCGAAGATATGTGCGCCATTATACAGATAGTTCACTTGTCTGTCAATGGAGAGTTGTCAACTCTTATTGGGTCATTTGGAGCGGTTTAGTGAGATTCATGCCCAAGGGGGTGCCGCGCATTCGACGCGCTGCACCCCCTTGATTCAAGAACCTAGGCATCGGCAAGTGCGTGGCAGCAAACTTGCCGCAGGAATGACTTAGCGCCCGCGCCCACGGTTGCGCAGGAAGGGCGGGATGTCAAGGTCGTCGGCGCTATTGAAGCTGGGGGCCACGCGCGGCTGGGGCTGGGACTGGGGCTGCTGTGCTGCAGGGCGCTGGATCTGGGGCTGCGACGGAGGCGTGAGGTGGCCCTGGGTCGAGGTGGCGGCGGCCGGGTAGGATCGGCTGCGTGCGCTCGCATGGGGCTTGCTCAGGTCGAAGCCGGTGGCGATCAGGGTCACTTTGACTTCGCCGGGCGCGTAGGAGGGGTCGATCACTGCGCCGACGATGATGTTGGCTTCGGGATCAACCTGCTTGGCGACAATATCGGCGGCCTCGTAGACTTCGAGGATGCCCAGGTCTTCGCCGCCGGTAACGTTGAAGAGCACGCCCTTGGCCCCGTCGATGCTCACTTCGAGCAGCGGGCTGGCGATGGCCATGTTGACGGCATCGACCATACGACTGTCGCCTTTGCCGAAGCCCATAGCCATGAGGGCCGAGCCCTGCTGCGCCATGATCGTCTTCACATCGGCGAAGTCCACGTTGATCAGGCCGCGTTGGGTGATCAGGTCGCTGATGCCCTGAATACCCTGGCGCAGCACATTATCGGCCATCTGGAAGGCCTGGGTGAAGGTGGTGTTCTTGCTGGCCGTCTGGAGCAGGCGGTCGTTGGGGATGACGATCAGGGTGTCTACCACCGGGCGCAGCTGGTCAATGCCCGCCTCGGCGGTCTTGCGGCGGTGGTTGCCCTCGAAGGTGAAGGGCCGTGTGACGACGCCCACCGTCAGGGCTCCCAGGTCGTGGGCGATACCGGCGATGATCGGCGAGGCACCGGTGCCGGTGCCGCCACCCATGCCAGCGGCGACGAAGACCATATCGGCACCTTTGAGCTGCTCGTAGACATCCTCCTGGTTTTCCTCGGCAGCCTTCTGCCCGATCACCGGGTTGCCGCCCGAGCCGAGCCCGCGGGTCAGTTTGTCACCGATGCGGATCCGCACCGGGGCCAGCGAATGCATCAGGGCTTGCACATCGGTGTTGACGGTGATGAACTCGACGCCCTGCACGCCATCGGCGATCATACGATCCACGGCGTTCGATCCACCACCACCGACGCCCGCCACCTTGATCTGGGCGAAGTCCTCGTAGCTGAAGTTACCGTTGCTGCGATCCACCATAACCCTGGCCTCCCTTGTCAGTCCTGTGTTGTCAATAATCAGCACGCTCGGTCATCGGTCACTTGTTAGCGGTCGGTAGTGCCGGGTGTCGGCGATGAGGGCATCGCTGAATTCCCGACAGGAAGGGCCACAGGCTACGGTAAGAACTCCCGCAGCCAGCCTTTAAAGCGTTCGTAGACGTTGCCCCAGCGCTCGCGCTCCTCGGAGCGATGGGTCGGGCCCAGCATTGCGAGCCCGTGGCGTGAGCCCCAGCGGAGCAGGCCAACGCCGGTGGCGTAGCTGGGGCTGTCGAGCGAGTCGGCCAGGCCGCTCAGGTCGCTCGGCGTACCGATGCGCACGGGTATGCCGAGCATATCGCGCACCAGTTCGTCAAAGCGATTGAGTTGGGCGGCCCCCCCGGTGAGCACGATTCCGGCTGGCAGCATCCCCTCATAGCCGCTCCGCCGGATCTCGTTATAGATAAGCTCAACCACCTGCTCAGCGCGGGCCTGGACGATCTCATTGAGCAGGTGGCGGCTGATCTTCTGCTTTTCACCAACCGTCAGTGTCTCGATCTCGATCTGGTCATCAACGTCCTCCCCCGGTGGGTCACCGGCAAGCGCACTACCATAGCGCATCTTGAGATACTCGGCAGTGTTGTGGGGCGTATGCAACACATAGGTAATGTCGTTGGTGAAGTGATTGCCTCCCACTGAAATGACACTGGTGTGCCAGACGCCACCCTGCACAAAGATGGCAACGTCAGTGGTGCCGCCGCCAATGTCCACCAGCATGACGCCGCGGTCTTTGTCTTCGGCGCTGAGGACTGCCTCGCCTGAGGCGAGCGGCTGGAGCACCAGATCGTCGATCTCGACGCCGGCCTTTTGTACACTCTTGATCAGGTTCTGGATGGCCATCACCTCGCCGGTGACGATGTGGGTTTCGACTTCGAGGCGGAAGCCACTCATACCGATCGGGTCGCGGATGCCCTCATGACCATCCAGCACATAGGCGCGGGGAATGACGTGGATGATCTCGCGTTGGGTGGGGATGGCCACCGCCTGGGCCGACTCGACTGCCCGGGCGACATCGTTACGGGTGATCTCCTGGTCGGGGCGCTGCACTGCCACCACACCACGGCTGTTGAGCGACGAGATATGTCGTCCGCTTACCCCCACAAACGCCGTCCCGATGCGGTAGCCGCTCAGGCGCTCGGCCTTTTCCACACTAGCCTCGATCGCACTCACGGCGTCGTCAATATTGACGACCACGCCTTTATCGAGGCCCTTGCTGGGCGTCAGTCCGACGCCCAGGATGTTCAGTCTGCCTGTATCGGAGACCTGGGCGACGAGTGTGCAGACTTTGGTGGTTCCGACATCGATACCGACGATCGTACGCTGCATAGATCCCTCAAGGTTTCGCCGATGGGTGGGCGCGTGTGCTCCGAAACGTTTTCGGAGCAGGATGCATACCTGCGTTTACGGGGCGGGCGTGCCGCCCCCAAGGGCAGCAGGGTTGTACTGGTAGAAGGGGTTGTCCGGGCGCAGATCCAGGTAACTGAAGGCGGTCTGGTCGTTGAGCAGCGCTTTGAAAATGGCGAGCTTGCGGTCGAGCGCTTCACTCTGGCCGAAGATGATCGTCTGCCCACTGGTCGAGCGTACATAGATGCCCAGGCCATAGTCCCAGCCGATCTGGGACGGGTTGAAGCCAAGCTCGACCGGCAGGCGCAGGGCCAGGGCCTGGGCCAGGCGGATCGCATCGAGGTCGAGCTCGTCGTTGGGGTTGAGTTGCAGGTGTGAGTTGTCATTGATGACGAGCACGTTTTGGGGTGCGACATCCTGCGCGGCAGAGAGCACTTTACCGGTGCCGTCAACCAGGTATTGCATCCCACCCGCTTGCCAGCGCACTTCGGGTCGGCGTTCGACCAGCTTGATGCGGGCCAGGTCGGGCATAATCACCTGCACGGCGGCTGAGGCGATGTAGGCATTTTCTTTGAGTCGGGCCACGGCCAGTTCGCGGTCGATAAACCAGATCGAGCGACCCTCGAGGTTGGCCAACTCGGCGATGGCCTCGGCGTTGAGGGCGCTGTTGCCCTCGACTTCGATGCGGGTGATGCTGAAGCGCGGGTCGCTGAAGAGCAGCCCCAGGGCCACACAACTGGCCAGGAAGATAACCAGGCTTACCAGGCGTCCGCTCTTGAGCCAGGCCAGCAGGCTGGCTCGTGGCCCTGGTTGGGCCTGACCTGCGGGGGCGTTGCGCTGGCGCTGCCGGCGAGCGGCAACCGGCTGGCTGCTGTCAGATAAGTTGGACTGCATAGGGTTGGCTTGCTCTTGTGATCTGCTCTAGAGCGCCGGTAGCGTATGCGCAAAAGGGCGACTGATACGCTGTCTTTACGCCTTACCTTCAAGGGCCAGTTCGATTAGCCGTTCGATTAATGCGGGATAGCTGAGCCCGCTGGCGGCCCACATTTTGGCGTACATACTGATTGGCGTGAAGCCGGGCATCGTATTGACTTCATTGAGCCAGAGGGTTTCGCGCTCTTTGTCGAGCAGGAAATCGACCCGAGCCAGGCCGGCTCCGTCGATGGACTGAAAGGCCTGTATGGCCAGTTCGCCTACCTGTGCAGCGAGCGCAGCGCTGATCGGGGCGGGGATGTGAATCTGTGACTGGCCATCAAGGTATTTCGCAGCGTAGTCGTACCACTCACCCGAGGGGACGATCTCACCGGGGATGCTGGCAACAGGCTGTTGATTGCCGAGCACGCTAATCTCGATCTCGCGGGCCGGAATGCCCTGCTCGACGACGATCCGCCGGTCGTAGCGGGCGGCCTCGCTCAGCCCGGCGAGCAGGCTGTCCCGGTCGTGGGCTTTGCTGATGCCGACGCTGCTGCCCATATTGGCTGGCTTGATAAATAGCGGGTAGTGCAGCGCCGCTTCGATGCGTTCACAGGTGGCTTCGGGTGCGGCCTGCCACACGTTGCGGCGAACGAGCAGCCAGGGAAGGACGGGTAGCCCGGCGGCGCTAAAGGCTGCTTTCATCAGGGCCTTGTCCATCCCGATCGCACTAGCGGCGACCCGGCAACCCACATAGGGCAGCCCGGCTAGTTCTAGCAGGCCCTGCACTGTGCCATCTTCGCCCATTGGCCCGTGCAGCACTGGAAAGACGACATCAATTGCATACGGGGAATGCAGCGGCGAAAAATTTTCAACCAGGCCGACTTCGACCGTATGCCCGGCCAGACTTACCGCAGCGGCACCTGCTGGCAGGCGGCGCTGATCAGCGGCGGCGACGAGGGTAGCGTGGGCTTCGCGCCCGGCGATCCAGCGCCCATCTTTGGTGATGCCGATGGGCAGGAGGTTGTAGCGCTCCGGGTCGATGGCCTGCATCACTGCCTGGGCTGAGACGAGGGAGACCTCGTGCTCGCCGCTCTGGCCGCCAAAGAGGACTGCAATGGTTTGTTTCGTAGCCATCCAAGTTTCCTGTTGCCGTTAGATCAGGCGTACTTCAAACTCAAGCTCGATGCCGGTCTGGCGGTAGACCTCGTCGCGGGCCAGTTCGGCCAGGGCGAGGATGTCGGTGGCGTCGGCCCCGCCACGATTGATGATGTAGTTGGCGTGCAAGGGGCTGATCTGGGCTGCCCCAACCTGGCGGCCCTTGAGGCCAGCCTGTTCGATCAGGTGGCCCGCACTGGTACCGGGTGGATTCTTAAAGACGCTGCCGCATGAACTGCCCGCCGGAGTTTTCCCTTTGCGCTCGGCGGCGATGGTAGCCATACGGACGGCCAGGGCCACCGGGTCGCCCTGCTCCAGCCGCAGGGTTGCCGCAAGCACCAGGGGTGGGATCGCGGCAGCGGTGTTCGCTTCTGGCTGGCTCAGCAGTTGCTTGAGCCGGCTGGTGCGGTAGCCGAAACCAAGCTGTTCGACCGGCCAGGTCTGCACCTCTTCGTCAATCAGCAACTCCACCTGCTCGCTGATCCCGGCCATATCGCCGCCGTAGCAGCCAGCGTTGCCGATCACGGCCCCGCCGACAGTGCCGGGCAGTCCTTCGGCCCATGCCAGGCCCGCAAGGCCCATGGCTGCCAGGCGGCGGGCCATGCCAGCCATGGTTGCGCCAGCCTCAATGCGCAGGAGGGTACTGGAACCGCGTTGCTCAAACTGCCAGGCCTGTGCACGGTAGACGGCAATCAGGCCGAGGAAGCCCTGGCTGCGCACGAGGGTGTTGGTGCCGCGGCCCAGCCAGACCAGGGGCAGATCCTGCGCATGGCACCAGGCGGCCAGGGCACGAGCCTGATCGGGGTGGGTTGGTTCGGCGTAGTAGCGTGCCGGGCCGCCGGCGCGCCATGAGCAATGGCGATCCATTGGCTCGTACTCGCGAATTCCAGGGAGCGCAAGGGGCATAGGGTAAACCTGTTGGGGGAAGTTCACCTGGCTGTTTGCAGGTGTTCAAGCAGGCGTAGGCCGAGGCGGTCGCCATCGCCAGCACCGAGGGTCAAGACTACATCACCTGGCTGCACGCTCGTGAGCAGGGCTACGCCGGCAGCGGCCAGGTCGCCGACGGGCTGGGCGGCAACGCCGCTGGCAGCGATGCGGGCGGCGAGGGTCTGGGCCAGGCTGTGAGTGTCGCCTTCTTCGCGGGCGGCATAGATATCACCGACCAGCAGCAGATCAGCGTCGCCGCAAGCGTCGGCCCAGGCTTCAAGCAGGCTAGTGGTGCGGCTGAAGGTATGGGGTTGGAGGTAGGCCACGATGCGCCGGTGGGGATAGCGGGCGCGGGCTGCGGCGAGCGTAGCGCGCACCTCACTCGGGTGATGGGCGTAGTCATCGATCACCGTCACCCCGCCAGCCTCGCCCTTGAGCTCGAAACGGCGGGCGCTGCCGCGAAAGTGGGCCAGGGCCTCGGCGGCGGCCCGCAGGTCGGCCCCAAGGGTAGCACAGACAGCCAGGGCGGCCAGGGCATTACGGACATTGTGTACCCCCGGCAGCTGCAACTCCAGACTTGCCAGGCGCTGTTGGGCCATCCGTCGCCGGTTAAAGCGCCAGAGATCGAAGGCCATGCCACCCATCGTGTTGGCAACGACGCCGCTGGCGCTCCAGTCGAGGGGGGCCAGTCGGCAGGAGACCGGGTCGCTAGCCAGCCGCTCTTCAATGCCGTAGATCTGCGCCTCGGGCAGCTTAAGCTCCTGGGCACCGCGGTCATCGCCACAGAGAATGAGCCGGTGCGGCTCAGCGACCCTGGCGGCAAATTCGACAAAGGCAGCCGTGTAGCGTTCGGGTGAGGGATAGATATCGGGATGATCCCACTCGACATTGGTGATTACGGCGACGGAGGGGCTCAGGGCGAGGAAGGCCCGTTGATACTCGTCGGCCTCAATCACCAGCGGAGCTGCGGGGTCGCCCCAGGCCGCATTGCCGTCCAGGTCGGGTACCTCAGCGCCGATCAGGTAGCCAGCAGCCACTCCGGCGGCGCGCAGCGCCACGGCAACCATGGCGCTGGTGGTCGTTTTGCCGTGGGTGCCAGCGATGGCCACGATCGGGCGTTGTTGCGACCAATCGCGCCAGAGATCGGTGCGGCTGAGGATAGGGATGCCGGCTGAGCGGGCGGCGGCCAGTTCGACATGATCCCCGCGCAGGGCGGCGGTGGCCAGTACCGCCTGGGCTCCGGCCACATGGTGCGGGTGATGGCCCTGGTAGATGGTTGCGCCGCGGGCGGCGAGGGCAGCGCTAAGGCGGTTAGCCGCCAGGTCGGAGCCACTAACCCGATGGCCCTGGTCGAGTAACAGATTGGCAATGGCACTCATACCGGCGCCGGCAATGCCGACAATATGGTAATCCACACTTATCTCCTGCCGCCACCGCCACCGCCACCAGCCTGCCAGACCTTGGGGAAGTTAAAGACGAGCAGCACGATAATGATCAGGAAGAAGATAGCGATCAGTGAAGGCATCAACTGGCTCACATTCGGTAGCAGGTTCAGCACCTCGGCGATGGGGCCACCCAGGTTGCCGCCGCCATCCTGGAAATTACTCCAGAAGACCACCAGGGCGTTGATCCAGAGCAGGATAATCAGGGCACCGACGAAGAGGCCGAGCGGCTTGGACAGGGGCTCGTTGGGGGCACCGCGCCAGGTGGAGCGAGGGGCGAAGAAGAAGCCGAGCAGTACCATTACGGCGAAGGATATGACACGAAAGAAGAGCGGAATCTGGAAATCGGGGCTGATCAACGGGTCAAGGATGGGGGCCAGGGCGGGATCCTGGCCGACCGCGAAGGCTGCCAACTTTGGGCCGTTCTCCCAGACGCGGTTGATCACTTCAACGACAAAATTGTTACTTTGTACCGTCAGGATGTAGGCGATGATCGTCCAGAGGGCAATCGTCACCAGATTGCGGAAGCCTTGCTGGAAGCCCCAGTAGGCCCCTAGCGCCATCATGATCAGCATGATCCCCGGACCACTGAGGGGGACGATGATCTGGGTTTGGGCCACGGGTAGCGAGGTGATCCAGGCGAGTAATAGGCGACCAGCCTCAGCAGAAAACATCAGCCACCACTCCTTGCGGCGAGACCGAGGAGCGCCCGAGCCAGATCCCTGGCCGCTGCTGGCCGGGCCAGCGCCCCGCTCTGCTCCGCCATGCGTTGTCGCGCCTCGGTGTCCTCCAGCAGCCGGGCTACTGCGCGGAAGAGAGGGCCTGTCCGCGGTGAGCCGTTGCCAAGCATTGCGTTATCGGCGACTTTGAGCGCTGCACCGTGTCGAACCAGGTAGTCGGCGTTTTCGTCCTGGTGGACGTAGGGGTAGGGAACCAGGATGGCCGGTAAGTGTGCTGCAGGCAGTTCGGCCAGGGTCGAGGCTCCACTGCGGCAGATCGCCAGGTCGGCGGCACCGAATGCGCTGATCATTGTCGGGGTGTGCGCCTGCGCCTCGCCCTCCGGGGCGCTTGCCAGGTATGGGTATAGTTTATAGCGCCATTGTAACCGTTCCGGCAAGCGCGTGCTTGCTTCGCGGAGCCAGTCTTCGTCGCCCTCGCGTCCACAGATATGGATCAGTGCGCAGCGTTCCAGCAGATCGGGTAAAAGCGCCTCGATGGCCCGGTTCAGGCTGCGAGCACCGCGGCTGCCGCCATAGACGATCAGTACCGGCAATTCCTCCTCAAGCCCGAAGCTGTGGCGGCTGCGGCTGCGATCCTGGCCAAAGAGTTCCTGGCGTACCGGGTAGCCGGTGACAAGGGCGCGTGGGTGGTTGGCGTGCAGGCCAAGGTGCGGCAGAGCATCAATTACATTCACGGCGGCCAGGGTAGCGCTGCGGGCCAGGATCTGTCCGGCGAGGCCGGGCACTACGTCGGGCAGGTAGATCAGGGTTGGCGTGCGGCTAAGCCGGGCGGCAAGGAAGAGGGGGACGCAGACGTAGCCACCTGTACCCAGGATCGCCGCCGGGCGTAAGGTGGCAATCAGCCGTCGGGCGGCCTGCAAGCCAGCCAGCGTGACGGCGAGCCCACGGGCGAGGCCCAGCGGTCCGCGCCCACGCAGGGCGGCGGCCGGCAGGGCTCGGAAGGGCAACTGGCTCTCGGCAGCAACGATCTGCTGTTCCATGCCCCCCTCCCCGCCGACGTAGAGCAATGGCCAGGGGCGTGGCGGGGCCGGGAGGCTGGCGGTGGGGGTTTGCTGTTCAGCGGCGGCGATAGCTGCGGCCACTGCCAGGGCTGGATAGACGTGTCCGCCTGTCCCGCCGCCACACAGGAAGAGCATTGAGGAAGGCGAGGTTAGTGCGGCGGGGGGCGCTCGGCGCATCGGTGATCTCCTCGGGCTGGCGCTGGACCGTGTGGCGTGAGATGTTCAGCAGTATACCGACGGCGATCATCAGCGTATAGAGTGAGGTGCTGCCGTAGGAGAGGAAGGGCAGCGTCAGGCCGGTGAAGGGCAGCAAGGAGGTGGTGACGGCGATATTGAGCAGAGCCTGGATGGCAATCCAGCTGGTGATGCCGACCGCGACCAGGGCGGCGAAGGGGTTGGGAGCCCGTCCGGCGATGCGATAACCACGATAGGCAATCACCACAAAGGCTACCAGCACGGCCAGACAACCCACCAGGCCCAGTTCTTCACCGATAATTGCGAAGATGGTATCAGTGTAGGCTTGCGGCAGCCATTGGAACTTCTGACGGCCCTGGCCGAGGCCCATCCCGAAGATGCCACCATTGCCCAGGGCGTACATTGCGTGGATGGGCTGGAAGCCGAAGGAGTCGTAGTACTTCCAGGGGTCGCTCCAGGCCAGCAGCCGGTAGTTGCGGAAGCCAACCACGGCGATGAGGAACCAGAAGGCCACGGCTCCGAGCCCCAGGGCCCCGGCAATATGCAGCAGGTTGGCCCCGGCGGCGAAGTAGATCATCCCGCCGATGGCGATCAGAATGATGGTAGTGCCTAAGTCGGGCTGGAGCATCACCATGCCGCAGATCAGGCCGAGCATCACGCTGAAGGGGATGAGTCCGTAGCTGACGTTGCCGAGTTTCTCACTCCGCCGCGAGAGCCAGTCGGCGAAGTAGATGATGATGGCTAGCTTGGTGATCTCGGACGGCTGGATACTGAAGAGACCGAAGACGCCACCCTGGCCGAGACGGATCCAGGAGCGCGAGTCGTTGACTTCGGTCATCGAGGCCGGCAGCACTAGTACCAGGAAGAGGGCCAGCAGACAGGCTCCCATCAGGTGAACTGAGTAGCGCCGCCAGATCCGATAATCGATCCGTTGAACGACCAGTAGACCTATGCCGCCAATTACTGCGCCGACCATCTGGCGCAGCAGGTAGTAGTACTGGTTTTCGTGCTGGGTGAAGGCCTCGACAAAACTGGAGCTGTAGATCATCACCAGGCCGAAGGCCACCAGCGACCCGACTGTCGCTAACAGGGCGTAGTCGGGTTTGTGGCTGTGTTCGGACACCGTCGCGCCTCCTGTTATACCAGTGACGAGTGACAAGTAGGATCTGCGGACAGAGTATGCGTTCACACCCCGCCCTTTGCGGTATCAGGACGCAGACTCGGAAATTTCTGGACTCCCCTCGCCAGCGTAGCGGGCGAGGGGAGCCGTCACTGCTACGCTCCCGGCAAGATGACCGCCAGGCCAAGCAGGCCGAGGCCGAGCAGGCCGGCGAGGATCGCGCCCTGCGGCAGGTAGGTGCGTCTGGGGATGGGCGGGAAGAAGCGCTGGTCGAGACTGAGGCGAGGGGCCAGGGCCGCCCCGGCGGCCAGCCCGGTCAGCAGCCCGCCGATGTGACCCCAGTTATCGATCACGCCTGCTGCTGAAAAACCGATCAGCAGGTTGATCATCACAATCGCGACCATATTCTGTACCTGGGCCCGTCCGAAGTCACCGAGCACTTTGCGGTTGAGGAAATAGAAGCCGCCCAGTGCGCCGATTAGCCCGAAGATGGCACCGCTCGCCCCGACGGAGGGGGCTGGCGAGAGCAGATAGGAGGCAACACTGCCCCCCAGACCAGCGAGTAGGTAGAGGCCCAGGAAACGCCCGGTGCCATAGATGCGTTCACTTTCTGGACCCAGGGCGTAGAGGGCGTAGCCGTTAAAGAAGATATGTATCAGGTTGGCGTGCAGAAAGGTCGCACTGATCAGCCGCCAGTACTGGCCCTGGTCGATCAGGCTGTTCTCTTTGGCCCCCAGCAGGATGAGCACCTCCAGGCTGGGCTGGAACAGGCGTCCACTCAGGACGAGGCTCAGCAGATAGATCAGGCTGATCGCCCCAAGGATGATCAGGCTACTATTCACGCGCTGGCCGAGTGGTGTCCTGTTCACGCTGGGCGGCTGGCCTGGGCCGAATTCGTCCGGTGGGCGGCGTGGCCCAAACTCCTGCTCGCTACGGCGCAGGTTTGCCTCAAGATCGTTGCGGTCGTCACCTGGCTGGCTCACGATATGCGCTTCTCCCCTCTGGCTCGGCAGGGCGCTACTGGGCCTCAAGTTCGCCGACGATACGCCGGAATTCCTCGCCCCGGTCGAATTCGTTGCGGAACATGCCGAAGCTGGCACAGCCCGGTGAAAGGATGACGCTGTCGCCGGGGGCGGCGAGAAGCTGGGCGGCGTGGATGGCCTCGGCGAAGTCACGATAGGGGCCTCTGATCAGTGGGGTGCCAGGGTTTGCCGTCACAGCCGCTGCCAACTGCCCGGTGGCGCTGCCCTCTAGCAGCACCAGGGCTTTGACCCGCCTGGCAATTGCTGTGCCGAGTTGGGCAAATTCCAGGGCCTTGTCGGCCCCGCCAGCGATCAGTACCAGCGGTGTCTTGATCGCTGTCAGGGCTGCCAGCGTCGCACTCGGGTTGGTTGCCGTCGTATCATTGATATAGGCGACCCCGTTCAGGGTTCGCACCAACTCAAGGCGGTGCTCTACGCCGGTGAAGCTATGCAGGGCGGTGCGGATGGCCTGAGGGGCCACCCCGAAGGTATGGGCCAGGCTGGCGGCCAGCATCGCATTGGCCAGGTTATGTGTGCCAGGCAGGCGCAGATCGTCAGGGCTGAAGAGCATCTCGCCTTGCAGCGGGGTAGGGGCCCCCATCCGTCCACCCAGGTCGTACCAGCGCACCTGGCCGTTGCGCAACTCGACGCTCAGATCAATGGCGCGTACCGTCGCCTGGGCCGAACGGCTGCGGGCGCGTGACCAATTTGGGCCAGCGGCGACCCAGATCACCCGCCCTTGCCCGCTGGGGCTGAAATACTCTACTGTCCCATCATCGGCACCATTGAGGGCCACCACTCCTGTGGGAGGCTGGTGCTGGTAGATCTGCCGTTTGGCCAGGGCATAAGCCTCAAATGAGCCGTGCCAGTTGAGGTGATCGACGGCGAGGTTGGTAATCAGACTGTAGTGGGGGCTCAGGCCTACTGCACCAAGCCGTTCGAGCTGGAAGCTAGACAGCTCAAGCACCACCGGCGTCTGGGGGCCGATCCGCTCCAGGGCCTCCAGGGCCGAGACCCGCAGGTTGCCAGCGGCTACCGTATCGGGATACTGCTGACGCAGCATTGCCGTCAGCAGCAGGGCGGTCGTCGTTTTGCCCTTGGTGCCGGTGACGCCGAGGATCGGCCCGCGACAGGCGCGAAAAAAGAGGGTCATCTCAGTCTCGACGGGTACCCCGTGGGCGGCAGCCAGCGCTAGCCAGGGCGAGTCGGGGCGCACGGCGGGGTTGACCAGCAGCAGGTCGGTGTTGGTAAAATCCTCTGCGTGATGCGTCCCGAGGCGATAGCGCACCGTTGTGCCAGCCGCAGCAGCGGCTGCATCAAGGGCAGCAAGCGAGGCGGCCAGCGCCTCCGGGCTCGCCATATCGGTGACGGTCAGGTGTGCGCCCTGGCCAAGCAGCCAGCGGGCCGCGCCGAGGCCCCCGCCATGCACGCCGAGGCCCATGAGTAGCACCTGCTTGCCGAAGAGATCGATCACGAGCCGCTCTCAACAACCTGGGTCGGCCTGGCCTGGTCAACTGTGGTCGGGCTACGCGGGGCAGCGAAGATCAGGGCCAGTGAGATGCCGACCATTGCAGCGACGGTGCCGATCAGTACGAAGCGCTGGGTTACCTGCACCTGACTCCAGCCGAGCAGTTCAAAATGGTGATGGAGCGGGGCCATCTTAAAGATCCGGCGTCCTTCACCGAAACGGCGGCGGGTCCATTTGAAATAGCCAGTCTGCAGGATTACCGAGGCTGCTTCGGCGAAGAAGACCACCCCCACCACTGGCAGGAGCAGCCACTGCTGTGATTGCAGGGCCACGACGGCCAGCGTGGCGCCAAGCGCCAGCGAGCCGAGGTCACCCATAAAGACCTGGGCCGGGTGGGCGTTGTACCAGAGGAAGGCGGCACAGGCACCAACCAGGGTGAAGCTGAAGGCCATCAGGTTGGTTAGCTGCGGCTCGGCCAGCAGGGTCATTACGCCATAGGCGGCGAAGGCAAGGGTCAGGTTCCAGCCAGCCAGGCTATCAAGTCCATCAGTGAGGTTAACAGCATTGGCAACAAAGACGATGATCAGCGTGGCGATTGGGATGAAGAACAGCCCGATGTTGCGCTCGCCGACGAAGGGGATCTGCACCAGGCCATCGTGGTCGAGGCCGAAGGGTGTAGGTAAATAGAGAACCAGGCTGGCGATGAAGGCGATCAACACCATCAGCAAGAACTTATAGCGCACCGTGAAGCCGTAGGTTTTCGACTTCGAGCCGGTGAGAGTCATCCAGTCATCAAGCCCGCCAAGCACTGCAAAGCTGAGTAATACCGCCAGGGGCAGCAGCATCGACCAGCGATCAACCAGGTTAAAGATCACCGTCAGCAGGACGACCGTACTGACGATCATCACGCCGCCCATGGTCGGCGTGCCCATTTTGGTCATATGGCTCTGGGGGCCATCAAGGCGGATCTGCTTGCCGAGTTTACGGCGACGGGCGAAGCGCACCCACCATCCACCGATCAGCAAAGTCAAGCCGAAGGCTGTGGCGGCGAGCAGCAGCGCGCGGGCCATATCCTGCACCAAGACCGCACGTAGCATTTCCACGTCATTTCTCCTCCGGGCGTTGTCGTAGTGCGGCGACGATACGCTCCATCTCCATGCCGCGCGAGCCTTTAATCAGCACATAATCACCGGGGCCGAGGAGCGGGCGCACGATGCGGCTCGCCTCGTCAGTATCAGCACAGGCTAGCACACAGGCGGCATGCATGCCAGCCTCGCGGGCGGCCTTGGCGGTCAGGCGAGCGCGTGGCCCGACGGTGATCAACCAGTCGCTCACCTCGGCGGCCCGCCGACCCACCGCACGATGCCCTTCGTCCTCGGCGGCCCCCAGTTCCAACATATCGCCCAGCACAGCCAGCTTGCGGCCAGGCAGATCGCCCAGCAGATCCAGCGCGGCGAGGGTCGAAATAGGGGCAGCATTGTAGCTGTCATCGATCAGGGTGGCCCCACTGAGCCCCGGCAATGTCTGCACGCGCTCGGTCAACACAGCATGCTGCAGACCGGCGACAATTTCAGGCCAGGTGAGACCGAGCACCAGTCCGGCGGCGGCGGCAGCCAGGGCCGTATAGATGCTATGCCTGCCAGGCAGGGGCAGGCGTAAATCCAGGCTGGTATCGGCATGGTGCAGGCGGCAGGCGATGCCCTCCAGGCCGAAGCTCTGCAGATCACTTGCCCGTAACTCAGCCTGCGGGCCAAGCCCGAAGCGCAGCACCTGAGCGCGGGTACGTTCGGCCATCGCCGCGACGTAGGGATCATCGGCATTCAGCAGGCACCAGCCCGTCTCCGGGAGGGCCTCGGGCAGTTCGGCTTTCGCATTGCTGATCGCCGTCAGACTACCCATCCGTTCAAGGTGCGAAGGGCCAACATTGGTAACGATCCCGACCTGGGGCCGGGCAAGATCCGCCAGAAAACGGATCTCACCCGGCGCCCACATGCCCATCTCCAGCACGACGACTTCGTGGTCAGGTCTGATGCGGAGCAGGCTGGTCGGGAGTGTGGCCTCGCTGTTAAAACTACGTTTGCTTTTTAAGGTACGGAAGCGGCTTGCCAGAACTGCCGCGGTTACCTCCTTAGTGGAGGTCTTGCCCACGCTCCCGGTGATACCAACAACGGTCGGCGTGTACAAGCTGCGATGGTAGACGGCCAGCCGCTGGACAGCCATAAGCGGGTCGTCTACGGCGATGAGGAGGCACGCATTGGCTGGCACAGCGGCCAGTTCAGCGTCAGAGGCGGGATCCACGATAACCCAGGGACGGGTAAGGCCACTCAGGTTCGCGGCTTGCGCCTCTGCCGCAGTACGGGAGACGAGGGCTCCCCCGGCACCACGGGCGATCACATCGGCCAGAAAAAGATGTCCATCAGTGCGTTCGCCGCTCAGGGCGAGGAAGAGGTCGCCTGGACCCACCTCGCGTGAGTCGGTCACCACCTCGTTCAGCTGCGCTTCATGCCAGTGAGGCGGAAGCTGCGACCGACGGCGTGACCACCGTTCCTGCACAGCGTAGAGCACATCGTAAAGTTGCAGCACCTTGCCCTCCGCACGTACCAATCGGGGGCAATTATAGCACCTCCTCTTTAACCACCGGCCCGGCGGGATGCCTGGCCGCTCTGAGTTTACTCCTGGCCAGGGCTTACCAGGGATGGATCGGGGGGGATGCGCTCATAGCGCAGCAACTCGTCCATCACCTTGTAGAAGACCGGGATCGCCGTACCGACGCCCCAGATATCATCTTTGGGCCGGTCAATCTTGACCAGCACCGCGAAATGAGCACCATCAAGCGGGCCGAAGCCCAGCACCGAGCCGATCGTATAATTCGGGTCATAGCCGCCACCGGGAATGGGAATGCTCGAGGTTCCGGTCTTGGCGCCCACCTGATAGCCCGGCACCAGCCACTGATCGCCCCAATTGCCGGTCTGCCCGGCCCAGACCACCGGTGCATAGTGGTTGGCTGAGTTCATCATCATGCGCCGTACCGTCCAGGCCACACCGGGCTCAACCGGACGCCCGGCCACCACTGGTTCGGTAGTGGTACAGACATCATCTTCACAGGTGCGTTCGATGATATAGGGCTTCATCATCACACCGTCGTTGGCAATCGCCGCCGCTGCCTGCACCATCTGTAACGGTGTGACCGAGATGCTTTGGCCGTAGGCATTGATCAGGAAGGAGAGATCGTTGTAGTAAGGGCTGCCAGGCGGGTGGACGATCCCGCTCTCTTCGCCACCCAGCTCGATGCCGGTAGGGCGGCCAAAGCCGAAATCGGCGACCGCACGGTAGAAAGCCTCTGGCCCGGTCAGTTCATTCAATTGCAATGCACCGACATTACTGGAGAAGTAGATCACCCCGCCGGGCGTGAGCATACCATTGGCCCCGCCATTCCAGTTCTTGAGTAACTGGTCATAGCGATAGATCACGCCGGTATCGTTGACCTGGCTATCGGCGGTGAAGGCGCGGCTCTGCAAACCGGCGGCTACGGTGATCATCTTAAAGGTGCTACCGGGCTCGTAGAGATCACTCACGGCCGGATTGCGCCCATAGACCGCCTCAGGGTAGTTGTTATACTCGTTGGGATCGAAGGGTGGCCAGGAAGCCATGCCGCGGATCGCCCCTGTGCGCGGATCAATTACAAGGATCGAGCCACCATCGGCGTTATGTTGTTCAACGGCGATCTTCAACTCACGCTCGATCACATACTGCACTAGCGGATCAATCGTTGTCTGGATATTGACGCCGTTGCGGGGCGGCACAGTATGGGAGGGCGCAATTGCGATCGGGTTCTGGGCTCCATCGAACTCGGCCTGCAGGGTTCCGGTGATACCCTTCAGTTCATCGTTAAAGAAATTCTCGATCCCGCTGATGCCGGTGCCCTCATTGTTCACTGCGCCGATCAACTGAGCGGCGAAGGTACCCTGGGGATAGACCCGGCGCGGCTCATATTCAAGGCGCAGGCCGGGCTCGTTCAGGGCCTCGATCTGGGCGGCGACTTCTGGATCGAGCCAGCGAGCGATGGGCAGCCAGTAATAGTCAGTATTGGTGAGGGCTTCAAGGATCGTCTGGGAATCTTTGCCAACGAGTGAGGAGAGGATCACGGACAGGCGCGGGGCGCGTTCGGGGATGACCTGACCGGGAATAACCCAGAGGCTCTCGCGGTCAACGTCCATAGCCAACACATTGCCGAGGCGATCAGTGATCATGCCGCGGGTCGGCTGGAGGGTGATCATACGATCAAATTCACCCTCAGCGAGTTCGCGCAGTTCGTTATGGCGCACGACCTGCAACTCAACCAGGCGCAAGAAGACCCCTGTGCTCAGCAGCATACAGAGCAGCAGGAGGGCATTGATCCGCCAGCGTGGCAGACGCACCCGCACAGGCGCAGAGTCTGCGGGCTGGCGGGGTGCGATCCGACTTGTGGTGCGTGTGGCCATCGTTCAGTCATTCATCAGGGCGCGAGATCTTGCTCAGCGGACGTAGTCGGCGGGAGACTCTGGCTGCTTGGTGGCGCAAGCACAGGGATCTCGAGGTAACGTACCTGGTTATCCTGCATTGGGCGTAGTCCGGCCTGTTCAGCCTGGAGGCGGATGCGTTCGAGCGACTGGGCGCGGGCCTGGCGTTCCTGCAGGAGGGTACGCTCACGGAGCAAAAGCACCTTCTCACTCTCAAGGTTGGCAATGGCATAGCCCTTCGTGGCGACCACGCCCGTCTGGGCCAGGACAATCAGGCTAATCAGGCTCAGGATCGCCACCAGGCCGAGCAGGTAGCGACTACCATCGAGCCGCAGATAGCGCGGGAGGGCCAGCCGCCGGGCGCGGGCTCCCTGAAGGGTTGAGCTACGCTGAGTGTTGAGCGCCATCGTCGCGTCTCCACTGCTTCTAGGTGAAGGGGGTTAGATCCGTTCGGCGCTACGCAGACGGGCGCTGCGGGCGCGCGGGTTTTGCGCAAGTTCGTCGAGGCTTGCCATCACGGGCTTACGGGTGAGCAGGCGTAGGCGGGCCGGGCGCGGGTTGGCGCTACCGCCATAGCCCGACTCGTCGCGGAAGAACTGTTTTACAAGGCGATCTTCCAGCGAGTGGAAGCTGATCACGGCCAACCGTCCGCCTGGTTTGAGCAGATCAAGGGCCTGGGGCAAGGCTCGCTCGAGCTGGTCGAGTTCGCCATTGACCGCGATGCGTAGGGCCTGGAAGGTACGGGTCGCCGGGTGAATGCGCTCGCGGCCACTCTGGCGAACGGCACGGGCCACCAGGCTGGCCAGGTCGCCGGTGCGCTCAAAGCGAGCCGTGCGCCGACGTTCGACGATCATGCGGGCGATCCGTCGCGAGGCTCGTTCTTCACCATAACGATAGATCAAGTCTGCCAAAGCCGACTCCTCAAGGCTATTGATCAGGTCGGCAGCCGTCGGGTCGCAGGTCGGGTCGAGGCGCATATCGAGGGGCCCGTCATAGTTGAAGCTAAAACCCCGGGCCGGATTTTCAAGCTGATAGGAAGACACACCCAGATCAAGCAGGAGGCCGTCAAGGTGTGGGAAGCCATAGTGTTGCGCAATAGTCGTCAGGTCGGCGAAGTGTCCGTGATGAAGGATGAAGCTGGTTGCGGGCAGTCCAGCAGCAAGCAGGCGGGTGCGAGCGGCGCTGAGGGCTTCTGGGTCGGCATCGATACCGAGCAAGCTGCCGCCGGGTTGGGCAGCCTGGAGGGTGGCGAGGGCGTGGCCAGCCCCGCCGAGGGTCCCATCGAGATACATGCCGCCGGGATGAGGGGCCAGGGCTTCGGCAACCTCGCTGGGTAAGACCGGCAGGTGGTGAAAGGACGGTTGCACCTTAGATACCCAGGTCTGCCAGTTGTTCAGCGATGGCGGCACCGTTCCCGTTCAATTCCTCCTGGAGCGTCCGCCAGCGTGGTGCCGACCAGAGCTCAAAATAGGTATGCATTCCAGTAATCAACACCTCTTCGCTCAGGCCAGCGTATTCACGCAGACCTTGAGGAATCAGCACGCGCCCCTGGCGGTCAACCTCAACCTCGATAGCTGGAGCAAAGAGCATGCGGCGCAGGTTGCGGGCCTGCGGGCTCCCAAGGGGGAGCCGGTTTACCTTTTCAGCAAGTTCATTCCACATCGAGCGAGGGAAAGCCTGGAGGCAGAGTTCAAAGCCTTTGGTCAGCACAAAACCCTCACCCAACTCCTCACGAAAGCGGGCAGGGATGGCCACGCGGCCCTTCTCGTCGATCGTATGCTCGAACTCTCCGAGAAACACAGCCTGCTACCCCGTCAGACATTTTGCCCGAACGCCTGTGCGTATTCCCCACTTTGCCCCACTTTGCCCCACGGTT
Organism: uncultured Chloroflexaceae bacterium; assembly: GCA_964592425.1. Taxonomy (GTDB): domain Bacteria; phylum Chloroflexota; class Chloroflexia; order Chloroflexales; family Chloroflexaceae; genus Viridilinea. The sequence continues at coordinate 21,302 of CAZQCG010000011.1, read as the reverse complement.
CGGCCCATTATATACCACTCACCCCCCCATTTCAAGGCGCATAGCCTGGATTTTGGTTCATTCTCCTGTCAGGGCTATTACAACATCTTTACATTAGGATCACCTTGCTGAGCCATGTTTAGGGCCGTGCCTGGCATAGGGTACAATATGTCTAGTACATCACCCCGGCTAGTTGAGATGAGCAGGAGTATTCATATGGGGGAAGAGCGAGTTGAGCGCCAGTTGAGCCATCTGGATGAGCAAGGCCGGGCGCGGATGGTTGATGTCGGGGCCAAGTTGGAGACCCAACGTGAGGCGATTGCGCGTGGGGCGGTGCTGATGCAGCTCGCTACCCTCGACATCATCAGTGATGGCAATCTACCCAAGGGTGATGTGCTGGCCGTGGCGCGGGTCGCGGGGATTATGGCGGCCAAGCGCACCCCTGAGATCATCCCGCTTTGCCATCCCCTGTTGCTGACCCATGTCAGCCTGCGCTTCGACCTTGACCGTAGCAGTAGCGCCCTGCGGATTGAGTCGATTGTGCGTACCAGGGGCCAGACAGGGGTTGAGATGGAGGCGTTGACGGCGGTGAGTGTTGCGGCGCTGACGATCTACGATATGTGCAAGGCGATTGACCAGACCATGCGCATCAGCGAGATCCGCCTGGCCGAGAAGCGCGGCGGGCGCAGCGGCGAGCTCATCCTCGAATAGCGGGCAGCGCAAGATCGCAATGGGGCTTGACGGCGAACGAGAGTTCGTTTATACTGGGGGATAGAACAGTTGTTCATATCCCCCTGCGAGGCCCTTATGATCCTGACCCGTCAGCCCGCTGTCGCGATCATGAACTGGCTAGCCTGGCCTCCCCGCCGGGCCCTGGTAGTGCCAGTCGAGCTCTGTGCGCTCCGCTATGGTTTTCTCCCAGCCTGTTTCCGTCATCGGGGCACCGTCCACCGGGTCGCACGCATCGAGCGTATCTGGGAGCATCGTGGGCGTGGGCGTCACCCTGCGCGGCGCTTCTTTGCCGTACACTGTGCCGGGGCGCAGCCCTGTACCCTGGTTCAGGAGTTGCATGTCGGTACGTGGCAGGTGATCTGGCCCCAGAGGAGCGAGCCATGAGTGTCAGAAGTACCCCTTTCCTGATGTGGTACGACGACAGCCCCAAGCTGAGTCTGGGCAACAAGATCGCTGATGCGATCGATGCCTACTATCAGCGGTTTCGTACCCATCCGACACTTGTGCTCGTCAACGAAGCCGAGCTCACCGAGGTTGCCGGGGTCGCCGTACGTAGTGCCACCAATGTGCGCCGGCATACCTACTGGGTCGGCCTTGATGAAAGCACTGAGCCGACGGCATCCCCTGTTCCGCAGCCCTTGCCAGTCACGTCGCCATCCCCTGCTACCAACCGGCGGGCAGGTGCGGCCTCGGGGCGGGCGGTTTCGCGTCGGCGGTAGATTGTTACGCGATCATCAGTTCTTGTCGGTCAACACCTGCAAGCCGAAGCGCGCAAATTCGTTCTGCGGGTTGATCGCCAGGACATTTTCGAGGGCAGTGCGCTGATCGTCGGGGTCGTCTACGGCCCCACTTAGCCAGAGCCAGGCTTCTTCAATTGTCTCGTCGGCCTCTACCACGCGCAGGAGCAAGGTGCGTGCCTGCTCTTTGTCACCGTTGGTCAGGGCTACTGCGCCGTCATAAAGCCACGCGGCCAGTTGGGGATCCATAAAAACCTCCGCAGGGAACCGGTCTGCGCTAGGCCCGGTAGACCTGGATGATCTGGGCCAGGATACTGACACCAATCTCTTCGGGCGTCTTTGCTCCCAGGGCCAGGCCGATTGGCCCGTGGATGCGGGCCAGGCGCGTCTCGTCCAGACCGGCAGCACGCAGGCGTTCGAGGCGCTTCTGGTGGGTGCTGCGGCTGCCCAGGGCACCGATATAACGTGCTGTTGAGGCCAGGGCCACCTGCAGGGCCGGGTCGTCCAGCTTGGGGTCGTGGGTTAAGACGGCCACTGCACTGCGGGCATCAAGGTAGTGCGCCAACCCTTCGTCGGGCCAGCCCGTCAGCAGTTCATCGACGTGGGCAAAACGTTCGTCGTTGGCAAAGGCCGTGCGGGGGTCGATCACCACAGTGTGAAAACCGACGATGCGCGCCATGGCTGCCAGGGCCACGGCGATATGGACACCACCAATCATCACCAGGGTTGGTGGTGGCAAAAAGCTCTGCACAAAGATTGTGGCGTCATGCGCGGGGTAGCTCAGGCTGCGTGTGATCCCCGTAGCAAGCAGTTCCTGGGCTTCAGTGCAGGCCCGTTGGGTGAGCTCTGTATTACCAAGGCTGCCACTGGCCTGCCCATTGGGGTGAAGCAAAAGGCGGGCACCGATAGTCTCGCCACCCTCGATCAATGTGACGATGGCCACCGCCTGGCCGTTGGTGATCAGCTCGCTAAGGGTGTGGTATGTACTCTGCTCCTGCGGGGTAGCCAGGACTTCAACCAGCACCTCAATCGTGCCACCGCAGGCGAGGCCGACTGCCCACGCATCGTCGTCGCTCACCCCAAAATGCAGTAGGCGTGCCTGGCCTGTGCTGATGGCCTCCTGGCAGGCTGTGAAGACGGCCCCTTCAACACAGCCACCGCTGACCGAGCCAGCTATGCCGCCGCCTGAGGCGACAAACATCTGTGCGCCCACCTGGCGCGGCGCGGATCCTATGGTACGTACGACCGTCGCCACTGCAACGGTCTCACCACGGGCCAGCCAGGCATCAATACGCTCCAGATACTCGCGCATAGGTTTCCTCTCGCTGAATGGATCGGATTATACGCCGCCGATCCCTCCCACGCAAGCCATTGATGGGTGGTAAGCCAAGGTTCATAGCTAAGGTATTGCTTGTAGGCCTCATCTCAACCGCGTGAGTGTGTGGAGTTGTGGAGTGTAGGAGGCGGGGCGCAAGGAGCAGGAAGATTTTCGTCCCAGACCAGTTATGGTATAACATGGCTCTGGGATGCTTTACATGCTCAATGCGTTCGAACTGATACCTCGTCTCAGCAGTCTGGTAGGAGGAATCATAATGTTTACCGGCTTCGAGCAATTGCGGATCACCACCGATGGCGCAGAGATCTTTGCGGTGCGTGGGGGCGAGGGGCCGCCGCTGCTGTTGCTGCACGGCTATCCCCAGACCCATGTGATGTGGCATAAGGTCGCACCGCGCCTGATGAGCCATTTTACGGTGATCGCCGCCGACCTGCGCGGCTATGGCGATAGTAGCAGGCCAGCAAGTGTGCCTGATCATAGTAGCTATAGCAAGCAGGCCATGGCTCGCGATATGGCCGAGGTGATGACAAGTCTGGGTTATGAGCGCTTTATGGTTGCTGGGCATGATCGTGGTGCGCGGGTCGTACATCGACTCTGCCTCGATTACCCCGAACGGGTTGAACGGGCGGCCGTGCTTGATATTGTGCCGACCTATACGATGTTCGCCAGTGCTGACCGCGCCTTTGGTGAAGCCTACTACCACTGGTTCTTTCTCAGCCAGTCCTACGACCTGCCCGAGCACCTGATCGGCAGCGACCCGGCCTACTGGGTGCGTCGCAAGCTGGCCCAGTGGGGTGCCGATGAGAGTGCCTTCAGCCCCGAGGCAGTGGATGAGTATGTACGCTGCTTTAGTGATCCGGCGGTGATTCACGCCAGCTGCGAGGATTATCGGGCCGCTGCGGGGATCGACCTGGTGCATGATGGCGAGGATCGTGGGCGCAAGCTGGCCTGCCCTTTGCTGGTGCTCTGGGGCGATAAGGGCTTTGTCGGGCGCAACTACGACCTGCTGGCGATCTGGAGCGAGTGGGCCGCAGAGGTGCATGGCTGGCCGTTGCCCTGTGGCCATTTCCTGGCCGAAGAGGCCCCCAATACGACCTATGAGGCCCTGCGTAGCTTCTTTACGCAGGAGGATGCCTTCGCGGCATCGTGATATCCCGCCCCGCGTAGGGTCGCCCGAACGCCCATAGCGTCAGCACCCCGCGAGGGGTGTCAGGGCGGCCCGATGGGATGGTGCCCCGCGAGGGGTGTCAGGGCGGGGCCCGATGGGATGGTGCCTCGCGAGGGGTGTCAGGGCGGGGCCCGATGGGATGGTGCCCCGCGAGGGGTGTCAGGGCGGCCCGTAGGGGCGCAGCAGCGTCCGCTGCTGCGCCCCTACATGGGTTCTTTGCCTTCAAACCAGGCCCAGGATGCGTTCGACCAAGGCCCGATCCAACGCATCAAGGTTGTGGGTAAGGGTGGCGCTATCCCGTTCACCCTGCCAGATTTGCGTCACGGCCTCGCGTAGACACCACCCTTTGCGTTCCAGATCGACCAGGGTCTGCTCAATGGCCGCCTGGTCGCCCTCCTCACCACGGGCGATAGCGGCAATGTCGGCCAGCAGCGGTTCGAACTGCTGGGTTGCCTCGCCCCGGCCCTCGTCGTCGTCACCCAGGCTGATTACCCCGGCTGTGACCAGGCGGTTGAGCACCAGTTCACGCTCGGCGACGGGCAGTGCATCAAGGGCGAACTGTAGGCCAGCCCCGTCATTGCGTTCGAGTGCGCCGCGGATTGCCGGTGGTAGCCCGGTCAACAGCTCTGGTGTGAGCAGACTCTGGCCCTCTTCGGCGGCCAGCCGGTGGCGCTCGGCCATCTCGGCCAGGCCGAGTTGCCCAAAGAGGCGGGCCGCCTCCTGCAGGTAGGGTCGGGCCAGATCAGGGCGCTCTTTGCGGCGCAAAGCCCAGCCATAGTTGCCGATCTGGGCGGCAGCGGCATAATGCGCGCCTGCCGCCCAGTAGCGGCGCACCGCCTGATTGAGCAGGTTGGTTGCCTGGGGCAGGTCGTCCTGCTCGATCAGGGCCCGCCCATGGGCGATCAGCGCATCGGCCTCGGCGATCGGGTCAGTCTGCATCGGCTTCCACCATATTTGCTTGCCGCTTCTGGATTAAGGTCGTACGGAATTCGGAGAAGCTGTGGGCACCTTCGGGGATGATATAGGCGAGGTGCCCGATAGCAAACGTATAGATCGTCGCACTGGTTTGTGGCTTGCCGGCCAGGCCCTGGGAATACCAGCTATGAGGTAGAGTCGCTGTCCAGCGGAGCTTCAGCATAGAGGCGTCATATACCTACTCTGGTGTGGCTTCACCGGCAATGAAGCGTTCGGTGAAGGCGCGGGCCTCGTAGTCGGTGTACTGCTGGGGTGGCGTCTTCATAAAGTAGCTGCTTGGCGCGTAGAGTGCCCCGGCGATGCCACGGTCGAGCGCTAGCTTGGCGCAGCGAATGGCATCGATCACCACTCCCGCCGAGTTGGGCGAGTCCCAGACCTCTAGCTTGAGCTCAACATTGAGCGGCACATCACCGAAGGTTGTTCCTTCCATACGAATATAGGCCCACTTGCGGTCGCCAAGCCAGGGCACATAATCGCTCGGGCCGACATGTACGGCCTCATCGGGCAGCTGATAGTCAAGCTGGCTGGTAACAGCGTTGGTCTTACTGATCTTCTTACTCTCGAGGCGTTCGCGCTCAAGCATATTGAGAAAATCGGTATTGCCGCCGAAGTTGAGCTGGTAGGTGCGGTCAAGGCGCACGCCGCGCTCCTGGAAGAGGGTGGTGAGCACGCGGTGGGTGATCGTTGCGCCAACCTGGCTCTTAATATCGTCGCCGATCATTGGCAGGCCACGCTCCTCGAAGCGCTTGCGCCAGTAGGCCTGGCTGGCAATAAAGACCGGCACACAGTTGATAAAGGCACAGCCAGCCTCAAGAATCTGTTCGACATACCACTTGGTCGCCATCTCACTGCCCACCGGCAGGTAAGAGATCACCACATCGGTGTGGGTCGCTTTCAGGATACCAACGATATCGTCAGTGGGGCCGGGGGCCTTGCGAATGACTGTGCTCAGGTACTTGCCAAGGCCATCGTGGGTCATCCCGCGGGCGACCGGCACACCAAGCAGGGGGACAGCCGTGAACTTATAGGTATTGTTTGGCTCGGCAAAAATCGCCTCAGCGAGATCTTTGCCGACTTTGGTGTCGGCGATATCAAAGGCAGCCGAAAACTCAATATCGCTAATGTGATACCCGCCGAGGTTGACATGCATCAGGCCGGGGATGCTCTGATCTGGTGCAGCCTCGCGGTAGTAATGGACGCCCTGGACGAGTGACGAGGCACAATTGCCCACCCCAATGATCGCTACACGGATCTTCTTACTCACTGTACGCCTGCCTTTTCATCACGAGAGAGGGCCATATCTATCTTTCGGTATGGGTAGGGGCGCAGCGCGTGGTGCTCCTCCTGTCCGCTCCGATAGACTATGGTGGTTCCATTTAGGGCCAGTAGCGCACGGTGCGTCGGCCCTAGTGATGATACTGCGGCTCGTGCGGCTTGGCAAGCTGTGATTGGCCGCATCGTGGCAGTGTACGCCCTGGTTACAGCGGTGCGGTATGCTACGCAGGGTTGAACCTGTACCACCGCTACTGATGGCCAGGCGCATTACGGACACGGTCGCTTCAAGCTTCTGCATGGGTGGGGAGGGTGCTATGTTGGGTCAGGTGCCGCTACGTTTTGTGCCGCTTGATCTGGACACCTTTGCCAGCAGTGAGCGCTTTATGGTCGGGATGCGCCTGGGGGCAACCTTTAGCCAGGGCATGCATACCTATCTCCAGGGTACCTACCATGAGGCAGCTGAGCAACTCAAGGCGGCGCTGATCAGCGCCTATGTCGAGGGTGAGGAGGCGACCCAGATCTTCGCACGTGAGCGGGCGATCATTCACCTCTACCTGGGTAACTGTGTTGCCGTCAATGAGCAGTGGGAAGAGGCCCTGCGCGAGTATCTTGAAGCAGTGCAGATCGATCCGCAGTTGGCCGAGGCTCACTACAACCTGGGCATCTCCTTCGCCGCTGTCGACCAGCTTGAGCGGGCGATCTCCGCTTTGAAGGAGGCCCTGGAGTACAACCCAGGGCTTTACGAGGCCCATTTTGCCCTCGGATGCTGCTACCAGCAGGCTGATGATGCAGGGCGGGCCTATATCCATTACACCAGTGCTTGCACGGCACGCCCTGATGCCGCTGAGCCGCGTTATGCCCTAGGTTTGATGCACCAGAGCCATGGGGCCCACGAATTGGCCCAGCGCTGCTTTGCTGAGGCTCTGCATATGGATCTGCCTCCTCTCAGCGCCGACCCGGCCAACCCTTTGCTCAGTCGTAGCGAGGACGAGGTGGTCGCCTGGTATTACCAGTTCAGTGCGAAGCTCAAGCAACAGCACTACGAGGAGGAGGCCGAGCGGATCTATCGGCTTCTGCTCGAATGGCGTCCCCATGAGTATCAGGCTCATGTGTTGCTTGGCAACCTACGGGCTCGCCAGCAAGAGCTTGACGAGGCATTGGTACACTATGCGGCTGTGCCCCCTGGTGATCGGGCCTATGTTGATGCGCGCTTGCGCATGGCGACGGTCTTGCATCTGCGTGGTGAGGATCGGCGGGCCTATGCCCTGCTGGTTGCCTGTGCTCGACGCAACCCCGATCAGGGCCACCTCTGGCTACAGATGGGCAAGCTGCTACAGGGCCTGGGGCGTTACCCATCCTCGCTGCGTGCGCTCAAGCGCGCCGTACAGCTGTTGCCTCGTGAGCCACAGGCCCACTATCGTCTGGGCCTAGCCTATGCCGCTTTGGGCTATAGCGGTCGGGCGACTGCGGCATGGCGCCATGCCGTGCTGCTTGCCCCCGACGATGAGGCCCTGCACTTTGATCTGGCTACCCTGCTTGTGCAGCGTGGACGTTATATGGCGGCCTCCCATGAGTTGCAGCAGGTGTTGGCCCGCAATCCCGCCGATCACGATGCACGCTTTCTACTAGGTCTCTGTTACAAAGAGTTACTCGATCCGGCACGAGCTATCCCGCTCTTCGAGCAGGTGCTTGAGCATGATCCCCAGCATATCCAGGCCCTTTATTATGTGGGCGCATGCCACCTGCAGATCGGCAGCACCAGCCTTGGCCAGCACTACCTGCGGCGCTACGAAGAGTTGACGTTCAGTAGCACCGCTGGGGCGGAAGGAACGATGCCAGCCTCAGACATTCAGGCGCTCGCTGGTTAGGGCTTTGCGCCAGCCCCATTTGATCACCCACGGGCACAAAGTATGAACGACATCATTCGGCGTGAGGATTTTGGCGAGGCGGTGGTGCTACAGATTACCACCACTGCGATTGATGCAATCGCCGCCGCCGCGATTGCTGCCGAGTGTCAGCCATTTCAGCCGATCACGGTGCTCGATTTTCACGAGGTTGATTTTATCAACTCCGACGGTATGTCGGCGCTACTCAGGCTGACGGTTGCTGCCCGTGCCGATGGGGCCAAACTCTTTGCGCTCAACCTGCCTCCGCACCACCGGCGGATGTTTAAACATGCCGAAATCGAGCGCTTTCTGCCGTTGATCGAGATACACGATCTGGATCGCTATCGCACAGCCTGAGCCTCTTGCACTCATCATGCGGGTGCAAGGGGGGGATGTGGTATAGTTAAAGTCAGGGAACGCAACGTTTTGCCATGTGCCGTATCGGGATGGGACGCGTTTGCGCTAATCGTGCGTGGAAGTAGCACGCAAAGTGAGGTGGGCGTGGCACAGACGGTGATGATTGTTGAAGATGATCCGGCAACGCGCAGACTCTATCGCTTTCTGCTCTCAAACAGCGGCTATACCGTACTTGAAGCCGAAGATGGCCAGGCTGCCCTTGAACGGCTGGCGGTCGACTCGTGCGAGATGATCATCACCGATATGAATATGCCGCGTATGAGTGGGATCGACCTCGTACGCACCCTGCGCCAGAAGAACTCCGATGTTTATGTGATCATGGTGACAGCCTTCGGGACGCCCGAGACAGAGCGCCATGCCTTCCGTGCCGGAGTCAACGAGTACCTGACCAAGCCCTTTGACTTTGAGGAGCTTGAGCATCGCGTGCAGGTTTTTTTCGCTCGCCAGCAGTAAGTCCTACGTGAGGTCGGGGCGCAGCGGGTTGTGCCCCGACCCTTTTACGCGTGGCCCGACCGGGGCTGCACCTGGCTTGATCGGTCAAAGTGGCTCGGACGGAGTAGTAGTTTCAGCTCAGTTCCCATTTGGGCTGATCAGCGTTGGCGGGTCTGGCTCCTGCTCTTCAAGCTCTTCAACCGAGAGGGCGGCCAGGTGGTCGCCGGGGTCGAGGTTGACGACGATCACGCCCTGGGTAGCCCGGCCGAGGCGTGAGACATCATCGGCGGTGGTACGCATAACCACGCCAGCCTCGGTGATGAAGGTGAGCAACGAGCGGTCGGTGACGATCGCCGCCCCGGCGATGGCGTCGCCCTGGCGCAGGCGCATGGTAATCACGCCGCCGGTGGCGCGGCCCTTGGTCGGGTACTCGTCGAGGGCAGTGCGCTTACCCATACCGCGAGCGGTGACCACCAGCAGGTCGCGGTCGGGCTGCACCAGCTGCATACTGATTACACGGTCGGTGGAGTCGAGGTTGATGCCATTGACGCCGGTAGCCGGGCGGCCCATCGGGCGGACTTCGCTCTGGCGGAAACGGGCCGTCTGTCCGCGCACCGTGGTCAGGAGCACATCCTCCTGGCCATGGCTGACATGCACCCAGCCGAGGCGGTCGCCCTCTTCGAGGCCAATAGCGATCAAGCCGTTCGAGCGTACCTGGCTGTACTCGCGCAGGGTGGTGCGTTTAATCTTGCCACCGTGGGTGGCCATCACCAGATACTCGCCGTTAAAGTCGGGCACAGCCAGCAAACTGGTGACCTGCTCGCCGGGCTCGAGGGCGATCAGGTTGACCAGGGGCAGGCCCTTGCCGGTGCGTGAGCTATCGGGTACCTCGTGGGCCTTAAGCTGGTAGACCTTGCCGCGGTCGGTGAAGAAGAGCAGGTTTTCGAGCGAGCCGCAGTTGAGCAGGTAGCGCACAATGTCCTGCTCGCGGGTCTGCATGCCTTTGATGCCGCGTCCGCCACGACGCTGAGTACGATAGACATCAGCGGCCTGCCGTTTGATATAGCCACGGTCGGTCACGCTGATCAGCACGCGAATATCGGGGATGAGATCTTCGTCGGAGACTTCGCCCGAGACATCGGGGATGATCCGAGTTCGGCGCTCGTCGCCGTACTGCTCTTTGAGCGTGCGCAGATCTTTCTGGATCAACTCCAGCACCTTGTGTGGGTTGGCCAGGATATCCTCAAGCTCGGCGATCAGCTTGATGACCTCTTTATACTCATCGTCGATCTTCTTGCGTTCGAGGGCGGCGAGGCGGCGCAGTTGCAATTCGAGGATGGCATTGGCCTGGATCTCACTCAGCTTGAAATTGCGGATCAGGTTATTACGGGCACTCTCGGTAGTGCGCGACTCGCGGATAGTACTGATGATCGCATCGATATTGTCGAGAGCGATCTTGAGCCCTTCAAGGATATGGGCGCGGGCGCGGGCCTTCTCCAGGTCGTGTTCGGTACGGCGGCGGATGACGTCCTGGCGGTGGCTAATATACTCCTGCAGCATCCGCTTGAGGGTGAGCACCTTGGGCTGACGGCCATGCTCAACCAGGGCCAGCATATTGATGCCGAAGGTGGTCTGCATCTGCGTATGCTTATAGAGGGCGTTGAGCACCTTTTTAGGTTGGGCATCCTGTTTCAGGACAATCACGAGGCGCATCCCGGTGCGATCCGATTCGTCGCGCACATCACGCACACCCTCGATCTTTTTATCCTTGACCAGTTCAGCCATGCGTTCTTGGAGGCGGGCTTTGTTGACCTGATAGGGCAGTTCAGTGACCACAATATTGAAAGCGCCGCGGTTCGCCTCTTCGATATGGGCTTTAGCGCGCAAGGTAATCTGGCCACGCCCGGTGGAATAGGCGGCCAGAATGCCATCGGTGCCAAGGATACTGGCGGCGGTGGGGAAATCGGGGCCAGGGATAATCTTGATCAACTCCTCAACCGTTGCCTCAGGGTTATTGATCAGGAAACTGATCGCATCGCAGAGCTCGTTGAGGTTATGGGGCGGAATATTCGTGGCCATCCCGACTGCGATCCCGGCTGCGCCATTGAGTAGCAGGTTAGGCAGCATAGCCGGTAGGACGGAGGGCTCGCGGTAGGAGGAATCGAAATTATCGCGGAAATCGACGGTATTTTTATCAATATCGAAGAGTAACTCTTCGGCGATCTTCGCCAGGCGCGCCTCGGTGTAACGCATTGCTGCCGGCGGGTCGCCGTCAACGCTACCAAAGTTGCCTTGCCCATCGACGAGGGGGTAGCGCATACTCCATGGCTGGGCCATGCGTGCGAGGGCGTCGTAGACGGCACTATCACCGTGGGGGTGCATCTTGCCGAGCACATCGCCGACGATGCGGGCGCATTTTTTGTAGGGCTGATTATTGCGAAAGCCCATGTCCCACATGCCGTAGAGGATGCGCCGCTGCACCGGCTTGAGCCCGTCACGTGCGTCAGGCAAGGCCCGCGAGACGATCACGCTCATAGCGTAGCTCAGGTAGGCTGTGCGCACTTCGCTGGTAATGCTGACGGGCCGAACGATGCCGATCTCCATGGGGTACTCCACCGCTTTGGAATGCGTTATATGCCGCCTGTATTATACCCGAGGCGGGCTGGTTTGTCCAGTAAATAGTGGTACTGATGTGCTGTCTGCGCTGTCACCCAAGGCCGCGCACGCCTACCGGGCCGAAGTCGAGGAAGTCGGCGGAGGTGAGTTGGTAGGCAACACCGTCGATGACGCGGTTGACTGCGTTGGCGTGATCCTGGCGGCGATGGAGGTGACCGTAGATGCAGGCGCGCACGCCAGCGGCCGCAATGCGGTGGGCAAATTCGGTGGGCTGCTGGTTGACGAAGGGCGGGTAATGGATCATCACGACGATCGGGCGTGTACCCTCGGCAAGAGTCTGCGCGTGGGCTAAGGCCCGGTCGAGCAGTTTCAATTCGCGCTGGTAGATCGAGGTGTCGGTGGCTGGCACATAGCCGGGCGTCTCAGGGGTAATCCAGCCCCGTGTGCCACAAACCACGGCTGCGCCAAGGTCATAGGCATCACCGCCAAGCAGGTGAATGCTGGGCGGCATGTGCCGACGCAGCGGCCCGACCTGGCGTGGACACCAGTAGTCGTGGTTACCGCGAATGATCACCTTACGCCCAGGTAGTTCGTCAACCCAGCGCAGATCGACCAGGGCCTCACTGATTCGCATCGCCCAGGAGATGTCTCCCGCGATTAGGACAGCATCTTCGGGGGCGACACGGCTACGCCAGGCTGCGGCAATGCGCTGCGGGTGATCTCTCCACTGCGATCCGAAGATATCCATCGGCTTCGGCTGAGCGTGGGAGAGGTGGAGGTCGGAGATAGTCCAGATCATGGGTTTGCCTTGCAAACGACACTCCGGCTGCATGATAGCAGCCGGAGTGTATTGCGGCAAATCTTATGCCATAATATACCCCGGCAGAGTGAAGGCTGTATAATGGCTGCGTGAGCGCCCGGACGCGGGCGCCGCGAGGTGTGCCGTTCATGGGCCTTCTTGACCTGCAACCGGATCTTCATCGTGAGGGCGCCCGACGCCTGCGTAGCCGTGCCCGGACGGCCACACCCCTCAACGAAGGCCGTGTGGCGGCAACGCTCAGTGCTGTACTGCTGAGCCTGGTGCTCAGCCTGCTGGTGGGTGTGCTGGCCTACCAGACTCCCCCTGCCGGGCGGGTTGCTATTGGCTGGCTGGGCGACCGGCTCTTCCTGGGGGCGACGGCCGGGCTGGGGGCCGAGGCGGTCGAGCGCGGCGATCTCTTTGCCGACGACCTGACCCCTGGCTCGCCGACCGGGCGTAGCCGCTGGACGCGCCAGCATGCCCGCATCAGCCTGCCCAACCTGGGGGCCGCTGCGCCGCTCGAACTGGGCCTGACGGTGCAGGGTTGGCCGGAGGATGTGCTGGCGGCACCCGTGGCCCAGCCGCGCCTGACGGTGCGCGTCGACGGGGTGGTGCTTGGCACGATTGAGCCCACTCCCGCCTGGGCTACCTATACCCTGCCGGTGCCTGCGAGCATCCGCAGCAGCGCCGATCTACAGCTTGATCTTGATAGTTCGCATGTCTTCACCGATACCCTTAGCTATGGGGCCGACCCGCGGCCCAAGGGCGTGCGCCTGGCCGAGGTGCGCGTGCGTGCCGCTGCCGAGCCGCTGACGGCCTTTTATCCGCCAGCCTGGCGGGCGGTGGCCCTGCTGATGGCCTGCACCTTGCTGCTCTACCTGCTGCTGGCGCGCCTGCTCAGCACAACCGCCCAGGTCTATGTTGGGACGGCCCTGGCGGTGGCCTTCGCAGGCGTGGGCCTAGCTACGCTGCGCATCTGGATGGGCGCTACGTTGAGCCTGGCCCTGCTGAGCCTGGCCCTCCTGCTGAGCCTGGTCTGGCAGCGTCCGATCCTGGCCAGTTTGCGTGCCCTGGTGCGGCGTTATACCTATGGAAAGGCTCCTGGCTACGGTCTGATCGTTGCGGCCCTGGTGCTCTTCGGCTATGCCCTGGCCCGTTTCTTTGGTTGGCTAGGCACCTTTGGTAGCCCGCTTTTCTGGCAGATCTTCCCCGACTCATTGCTCTTTGGCCTGTTGGGGGCCGGCCTGTTGGCCCTGGTGCTCGTGCTGGGCCGGGAGGGCCTGCCGCAGCTTGCCGAGCGCCTGGTTGCCTGGTTTGGCTCACGCCGCGGCGCACTGATCCTGCTGGCTGGCTTTGCTCTGATCTGGCTGGGCTACGAAGCCTGGGTGATCGCTAGCCTGCCCTATGTCGGCCACGCCGATTATGCCGATAATGCCGTGGTCGCCCGCAACCTGGTGCGTGGGCGTGGCTGGGTGGTCGACTATGTGACCCAGTTTTTCGGGTTGATTGAGGGTACGACCCGGCCTCAGGAGACCTGGCCGCTGCTCCAGCCAGTCTGGATCGCGCCCTTCTTCGTACTCTTCGGCCCGAGTGCCTGGGCCGCCAAGTTGCCCAATCTGCTTGCCAACCTGGCCCTGCTGTTGCTGATCTACCACGTCGGTACGCGCATCTGGGATCGGCGCGTTGGCCTGACGGCGGCGATCTTCACCCTGACGAACTATCTCTTTTTTCGCCTGACGATCTACGCCACCAGCGACCTGGCCTTCGTCTGCTTCAGCTTTGCTGCGCTCTACTGCCTCTACCGTTTCAACGAGGAGCATAGCTGGCATAGTCAGGCAGCAACAGCTAGCCCAACTATGTCACGGGCCAGCTGGCGCTGGTTGCTGTCTGCCGCCGTGCTGACTGGGCTGATGCTGTTGCAAAAACCGTCGGGGGCGATGATCGCCCTGGGCATGGGTCTCTGGTTCCTCTGGCAGCGTCGCCCAACCCCCCTGGGTGAGCTGTGGCAGCGCCCGCGCTGGCCGCGACTGCGGGCCATGCTCACTCCTGTCGTCATCTGGGCTGGCATCGCCCTGCTCATCCTCTCGCCCTACCTGCTGCGCAATATGTTGCTCTTCGGCAAGCCAGTCTACTCGACCGAGAGCTATGACGCCTGGGTGCTTGGCTACCGTGGTGGTGGTGGCGATGCCTGGGAGGATATCTATCAGGTCTTTGATCCGACCCTGGGCGGGCCGGGTCTGCCCGACCGTAGCTGGATCCTGCGCTGGGGCTTCGATAAGAGTTTGACCAAGCTTGAGGTGCAGATCCGCGCCCTGCGTGACTACCTGCTGCCGGTGTGGCGTGGGCTGCCAGCAGGAGCCGAGGCGCTCTTCAGTGCCAACGAGCGTAAGAATATTCTCTCGGACGTAGGGGCCTGGCTAGCGCTGATCGGCCTGCTCGGTGCGCTGCGCTTCCGCCGGCGGCTGCTCGGCTTGCTGGCGATGGCCTATAGCCCTTATATGCTCTTTATGCTCACCTACTGGCGCACCGACGAAGAGCGCTACTGGGTGATCCTCATCCCCTGGCTGGCCCTGCTGGCAGCCTGGGCGCTCTGGGCTGGTTATGATGCCCTGGCCGCGATTGGCGACCGGCGTTGGGCACCCCTGGGCCTTGTCCTGGTCGGCGTAGCCATGGTCGGGGTGATCGGCTTTTCGCGGCCCGACATCGCCCGCAAGGTGCGGGTCGAGCCCGGCCCGACCGTCTGGGCGCCTGACCTGGCCGCCTATGCCTGGATCGAGGCCAACCTTGAGCCGGACGCCGTGGTTATGACCCGTATCCCCTGGCAGTTCAACTGGCATACCGGGCGGCCCGCCGTGATGATTCCCAACACGGCTGAGCGTGAGTTGTTTCTGACGATTGCCCGCCACTACGATGTCCAATACCTGGTGTTGGAGAATCAGCAGCGCGTCAAGGGCGAGGCAGGGCGGCTGCTGGCACCGTTGCTGAACCATGAAAACCAGGTGGGCCAGGTGATCGACGGCTTTGAGTTGATCTATGCCAGCCCGACCCCCGATTATCGCGCCTTTGTCTACCGCATTGAACAGTAGCAGCGTGTATGCGTATTCTTATGCTGGCGTCGTCTTTTCCCAAGTGGCCCGGTGAGACGACCGCCCCCTTTCTTGAAGAGATTGCGGCGGGCATAGCTGCGCGGGGGCATCGTGTGACGGTGTTGCTGCCGCACCATCCCGATCTGCGCCGTGCGCCTGAGGAGCGTGGGGTGCGCCTGCGCTTCTATCGCTACGCGCCCCACCCGGCCCTGAATATCTGGGGCTATGCCCAATCGTTGCTGAGTGATACACAGATTAAGACGCGCACCCTGGCTGCGGTACCCTTCGCCCTCGGTGCCGCGACGCTGGCAATGGGCGCTGAGTTGGCTGCGGCCCGCCGTGCTGGCAGCCCTTACGATCTTGTGCAGGCCCACTGGGTATTGCCCAACGGGCCGCCCGCCAGTCTGCCTGCGGCGCTCAACGGCTTGCCGCTGGTGATCAGTCTGCATGGCAGCGACATCTACCTGGCTGAACGTCACTGGGCCCTGGCTCTGGCGGCGGCAGGGGCCTTTCGCGCCGCTGTTGCGGTGACGGCATGCAGTAGCGATCTGCGCCGCCGGGCGGTTGCCCTGGGTGCCCATGTGGCTACCAGTAGCGTGGTGCCCTACGGGGTGGATCCGCAGCAGTTTCGGCCCGACCCTGCGGCGCGTGCTGCTGTGCGGGCCGAGCTTGAGCTGGCCGCTGGTGCGCCGCTCGTGCTGGGTCTGGGACGTCTGGTGGCCAAAAAGGGCTTTGGGGTGCTGCTCGCGGCCTGGCCGACCGTGCTGCGCCACGCGCCCGAGGCGACGCTGGTAATTGTCGGTTATGGCGACCTGCGTGAGAGCCTTGAGCGCCAGGCTGAGGCGTTGGGTTTGGGTGGCAGGGTGCGTTTTACTGGTCAGCTCGAGCGTGAGCGGGCCGCCCGTTTCATTGCCGCTGCCGATCTTTTCGCCCTGCCGATTGTGCGCGAAGGCGTTGATGGTCTGCCGAATGTGTTGCTGGAGGCGATGGGGGCCGGGTGCGCTGTGGTGGCCTCGGCGGTGGCCGGTGTGCCCGATGTGATCGCTGACGGTGTGCATGGCCTGCTGGTGCCTGAGCGTGACCCGGCGGCGCTGGCGGCGGCCATTGGTCGGCTGCTGGCCGATCCGGCCCTGACGGCTCGCCTGGGCCGGGCCGCCCGTGAACGGGTGGTACACGAGTTGACCTGGGAGCGCTGCGCCGAACGTTTCGAGGCGCTCTTCCTTGCCGCGATTGGGGCCTCAACCAGCCATGTCTGAGCGTGTGGCGCGTCTCAAGCGGATCACGCCCAGGCAAGGCGGGCTGCTGATCGGCCTAGTCCTGCTGGGCCTGGCCCTGGCCTTGCGCCTCTATCGCCTTGATGCTCAGAGCCTCTGGCTTGACGAGGGCAGCAGCTGGGAGTTGAGCCAGGCCGGCTGGGCGCAGTTGCTGGCCGAGTTGTTCAACCCCAGCGCAGCCTACCCGCTCTATCACCTGCTGCTCAAGGGCTGGATGATCCTCTTTGGGGCGAGTGAGGCGGCCCTGCGCCTCCCCTCGGCCCTGGCCGGGGCGCTGGCCGTGCCTGCGATCTACCTGGCCGGGATCGCACTGGGGCGCATCGATGCTGACGATGAGCAGTTGGAAACGCATTCGGTGTGGGGCGAGCCGGGCTTTCGCCATGGGCTTGCCGCCGCCCTGCTTGTGCTGCTTGCTCCCTTTGCGATCTGGTACAGCCAGGAGGCCAAGGTCTACAGTCTGCTCCTGCTCAGTGCAACCCTGACCAGCTGGGCGATCATCCGTGCCTACCGCACGCTGGCCCTGCGTGACTGGCTGCTGGTTGCGCTACTCGGCCTGGTGGGCCTCTTTGTACATCGGCTGATGATCCTACTGCTGGTTGCGGCTGTCTGGGTGCTGGTGCTACGGCTGGTCGCCGCCGCGCCACGCCGTAGATGGCCCCTGCTGGCCCTGCCCATACTGCTGGCTTTCGGCCTCGTGGCCGCCATGGTCGGTGGCCTGGGGGGTGAACAGGCTGCCGGACGCTCGCTGGCTGGTGCGGCCATCCCGGCTGGCCCGTTGACCGCCTTCGGGCTCACCTTTGTGCGTTTTAGCCTTGACCGCTGGCCTGGCGATGCCCCCTGGTGGTGGTTGCTGCCGTGGCTGGCCCTGGCCCTCTGGGGTCTTGTGCGGGCCCTGCTTGATCTGCGTCACCCAGATAGGCGCGCAGCGGCGGCCTTGCTGCTGAGTCTGCTCGGCGTGCCGCTGGTGATCTTTCTGGCCCAGCTGCGTTTTACCCGGCTCTACGAGGCGCGTTACCTGATCGTCATCTACCCCGCCTGGGCCTTGCTGCTGAGCTATCCCCTGACCGGGGTGGTGCAGCCGATCCTCCACCGGCTCTATGCGGCCCTGCTGGCTGCGGCCCTGCTCACTGGCGTGCTGGCCCTGGTGCAGCCGGTCTTTGGTCTCTTCTCGGGCGACCCGGTCAAAGAGCAGTACCGCGAGGCGATCAGCGAGCTGGCTGCCCGTGTGCATCCCGACGACGGCGTGGTGCTCCAGCCAGCCTACCTGCGCCCGCTGTATGACTACTACATGGGTCGGTTCAGCGCCGATCCGGCCCCGACACCGCTGCTCTTCTTCAACTTCTGGCAAGGCGAAACCCGCTACGGTCAGCGTGAGTGGGATCTGGAACGCCAGGCGGCCCTGGCTGGCCTGACCCGCAGCTTCCTTTTGATTGCCCCTGAGCACGCCCGCATTGTTGATCCCCCCAATCAGGCCCTCGGCGACGAGTACGGCCTGGTTGGCAACTACTGGCGCTTCAGCCGTGAGCAGGCTACCTGGCCCTGTGGAGTCTGGCGCTACAACGGGGCTCATCTGCTCTGCCAGGAGGCGCCCGAAGCCTACACCACCGGCAGCGTGCCACAGCCGACCACCCTCCGCCAGGCTCGTTTTGGTGAACAGCTGCACCTGCTTGGCTATACGCTCAAAGCGACTACGCCCCAGGGGCCGGGCGTCTACCGAGCCGGCGGCACCCTGCCGATCAGTCTCTTCTGGGCGGTGGACGAGCCGCTGGCGAGCGACTATAGCTTCTTCCTGCACCTCTGCCGTGACTGTGAACAGCCGCCCCTGGCGGCCGAGGATGGCCCGCCACTTGAGGGCTACCTGCCAACCAGTACATGGCTGCCGGGCAAGCCAGCCCGCGACGACCGGGCACTTGTGCTGCCGCCTGATCTGCCGCTGGGCCACTATACGCTGCTGCTCGGCAGCTACGCTCCGCACGATCCGAGTGCGGCGGGGCGACTGCGCGTCAGTGGCGAGGCCACCCTTGGTGATGACCGGCTTGTGCTTACCACGGTCGAGATCATCGCGGCTGATGCGCCAGCAGCGGCGGTGAATCAGCCATGAGCCGCTCCTTCCTGCGCCGTCTCGTCACCCACTGGCCGCTCCTGCTGGCCCTCGGCCTCGGCCTGCTCCTGCGCATAGCCCTCTGGGAGCGCCTCCCGCGTGAGGGCCTGGTCTCCGACGAAGCCGAGTATCTGGCCGCTGCTGACTGGCTGGCCAACGGGCGTGGCTTTGCCTGGCATACCAGTTACCTCTGGACACGCGCACCGCTCTACCCGCTCTTTCTCGCTAGCCACCTGGCCCTCTTCGGGCGCAGCCTTGCCCCGATCTTTGTCAGCCAGGGCCTGCTGAGCATGCTCAACATCGGCCTGACCTACCTGCTCACCCGCCGCTTGAGCACAGGGCGGGTGCGCCTGGCAGCTGCACCAGGGATCGCCGCGCTGCTCGTTGCGCTCTACCTACCCCTGGCCAGCTACACCCAGCTGCTGTTGAGCGAAACCCTCTTCGTCAGTCTGCTGTTGGGATCCTTGCTGCTGCTGGGGAACGTCAGGGTGGCCGGGCAAGCAGGGCCATCAGGTCGGCGGATGCTCTGGCTGGCTGGGGCGGGCCTGCTGCTGGGCCTGGCGACCTTGACGCGCGGCCTGGCCCTGGGCTTTGTGCCCATGAGTGCGCTCTGGCTGCTCTTGCGGGTCAGGCAAGATCGCCGCCACAATCGCCAGCCCTGGCTCGGGCCGGCGCTAGGCCAGGTGAGCCTGCTGCTTGCCGCCGTCGTGATGGTCGTCGCGCCGTGGTCACTCTACGCCACGCGCACCTATGGTGGGCCGATCCTGATCGACACCACGGGTGCCTTTAACCTGGCCCTGGGTGCCCGCACGGCCTATGACGGCGGGCGCAGCGACGAGCCGACCCGCAACTTTGTCCTGGCCCTGCTGCTGCCGGAGCTGAGCCTGGAGCAGCGTGAGGCCCTGCTGGCCGAGCGCCGCCGCGCCGATGGCACCCTGGAGCGCGCCGCCGCCTGCCTCTATGCCCAGGACGACCCGCAGCTGCGGGCGGCCCTGGTGAACGCCCCCGCCCTCAGCCAGGCCGATCGCCAGCGCCTGCTCAACGCCGAGGCTGTATGCCTGCTGCGGGCACGGCCCCTCGCTTTTGTCGCCAAGAGCCTGGTCGAGCTGATCGACCTGTTTATGATCAACTACAGCGGCGACGAGCGTCTGAGTGGCGGCTTCAGTCTGGGCCGCCTGCCGCCCTGGTATGCTCTGGCCCTCTTCCTGCTTGATGATCTGCTCTATGTGCTGGCCCTGCCTCTGGCCCTGCTCGGCTGGGCGCGCCTGCGTAGTAGCCACGACCGGCCTTCGTCAGCGAGCCAGGCCCTGCTGCTACTGGTTGGGCTCTGGCTGCTCTACAACCTGGCAGTTGCGCCGTTACTCTTTGCGATCAACCGCTTTCGCGTCCCGCTGATGCCCTTCGCCCTGGCTCTGGCGGCAGCGGCCCTGGCCGATCTGCCGGGCCTGCTGCCGTTCCTGCGTAGCCGCTACGGGCTGGCCTGCGCTGGCCTGGCCGCCCTGTTGCTGCTGGTGGCCGCCTCGCCCCATGCTTACCTGGAGCCACGCGCCACCAGTGCCGACGCGCGCTGGGCTTCGCTGCTTGGCCCGTACCCCTCGAGCCTGGCTGCGACACGGCTGGCCCTGCAGTCGCGTGCTGGCTACCTGCGCGAAGCGGAGCTGGCCGCAGCTCTTGGCGCAGGTGAGGTCGCAGCTGCCCGAGTTGCCCTGGCCGCTCCCGATCTGCCAGCCTATGCTGCTGCCGTTGGTGCGCCCCTGCTTGACAGCCTCGAAGGTCGCCCCGCCGCCGGTCTTGACCGGCTGGCCAGCCAGCCCGAACGCCCGCTCGAAGCCTGGCAGACGTCCGTCGTTGCGGGCGAACTGTTCCGCCAGCTGGGTGACCTGGAGGCCGCCCGGCGCGAGTTCGGGCCGACCCTGGTCGATAGCCAGAATCCGGTGGCCTGGACCTGGGCCTGGTTCTATCCCCCCCGGCTGCCCACCGACCGGCTTGTGCTGGCCCAGGATAACGACCTTGGCTACATTCAGGGCTTCTACCTGGGCCGCTACGACGCTGCGATGCCCCGTTTCGACGGTGGCCAGGGCGCGACCGTGCGCTGGGCCACCGGCAAGGCGGCCCTGCGCTTCCCTGGCGCGGCCAGTGGGAGCCCCCAGCAACTCTGCCTGGAGGTGAGCGGGCGTGGCTGGCCCGAGGATCTGGCCTTGCCACAGGTGCATGCCAGCCTCGCGGGTGAGCCGCTCGGCAGCTTTGGCCTCACCCGCAGCCTGGAGCAGGTCTGCCTGGAGTTGCCGACACGCCCGGCAGAAACAGACCTGGTCGTCCAGCTAGATGCGCCTAGCTTTGTGCCCGCGGCGCTCGACCTGATCGCCCAGCAGGGGCCGCAAGTGGGCCAACTGCGCCTGCTGGCCTATCAGCTTGCCGCTGCGGAGGTGCGCTAGTCAAGAACCCAGCGCTAAAGCTGCTGGGCTTGTGCTTGCTCCTCCTGCGTAGCA